>NZ_JALCZP010000001.1:0-818356 GCF_023555435.1 Polaribacter sp. Z014 | reverse complement strand
GTTCCCCATAATAATTTTACGCCACTTTCTGCTTTTTTTCCTTTAATGTAATCTGTAATGGTATCTAATCTTTTTTCTGATTCTGCAAAGGTTGCGCCTTCTTGCACTAAATCGGCATCATGAAAACAGAAATAATCAAAACCCATTTTGTTAATAAACTCAAAAGCGGCATCTGCTTTGTCTTTTGCTGCTTGAATTGGGTCTGCTGCCTGATCCCATGCAAAATTTTGTGTTCCTGGTCCGAAAGGATCTCCACCTTGTCCGCAGAATGTATGCCAGTATGCAATAGCGAATTTAAAATGCTCACGCATTGTTTTTCCTGCAACTACCTGATCTGGGTTGTAGTATTTAAATGCTAACGGATTGTCTGATTCTTTACCTTCGAATTGAATTTTGTTGATTCCTTTAAAATATTCTTTACTTGCCATTTTAAAATTGTTTAATTGTTTATGTGTTTAATCGTGTAATTGTATTCTATACTGCTTTTGCGTTAGGGATTGCAGTGGAAATCCTTTTTTTGAGGTACGAATAAAAAGATTGGAATGAAAAGCCCGACCTTTTTAGGGAACGCCCAAATACTATTTATTTAATACGAGTTCTAATTCTTTTTTCCAATTATTATAAGCTTCTTGATATGGTTTTTTATCTTTAAAAGGCATAAATGTCATTACGTGATCATTGTCCATAATTGCTTTTCCAAAAGCTTCAAAATCGCCTTTATGTAAATCTGCCGCTCTCGCTGCTCCAATAGCACCTGTTGTATTATAGATTTCTATTTCTTGTTCTATTAAAGTGGCCACTGTATTTGCAAAAATTTCTGAACGAAATAAGTTATCATTACCCGCTCTAATAACACTAGGTTTAATTCCGTCTGATTTTAGAATCTCCATTCCGTACACAAAAGAGAACGCAATACCTTCTAGGGCTGCTCTACATAAATGTCCTATATGGTGATTGTTAAGGTTCATGTTTACAATACGAGTCCCAATTTCTTTATTATTCAACATTCTTTCAGCTCCATTTCCAAAAGGAATTAAGCAAACACCATCTGAACCTACTGGAATTTCGGAAGCCAAATTATTCATCTCTTCATAAGAATCCACTGCCAAGTTATTTAGTAGCCATCTGTATTGAATTCCGGCTCCATTGATACACAATAATTTACCAATTCTTGGGGCTGCTCCTTTTTGATAATTTACGTGCGCAAAATTATTTACTCTTGAGCTTTCTTTGGCTGATAAACTATCGGTAACGGCATATACCACTCCTGATGTTCCTCCTGTTGCCGCAACTTCTCCAGGATTAAATACGTTTAAAGACAAGGCATTATTAGGTTGATCTCCTGCTCTATAATAAATTGGAGTTCCTGCAGCAATACCACTTTCTGCTTCTCCTTTATCATCTACTAAAGATTGAATTCCGAAGGTGTCTACAATATCTGGTACTAAAGATTTGTCAATTCCATAATATTCTAAAAGAAAATATGCAATGGTATCGTTCTTAAAATCCCAAAAAATTCCTTCTGATAATCCTGAAATAGTGGTATTTATTTTGTTTGAAAATTTATAAGCTACATAATCTCCGGGTAACATAAATTTATGAATCTGACTGTAAATCTCCGGCTCATTTTCTTTGACCCATTTTAATTTTGATGCGGTAAAATTGGCTGGAGAGTTTAATAAATTGGAAGCACATTTTTCTTCGCCAATTTCTGTAAAAGCATTGTTTCCAATTTCTACGGCTCTAGAATCGCACCAAATAATAGATTTACGAAGCGGATTTCCCTTTTTATCAACCAACACCAAACCATGCATTTGATATGAAATACCGATTCCTTTTATTTGGGTTCTACTTATATTGTATTCTTTTTTCAGCTTCGTGATTGCGTTACAAATATGTAGCCACCAATCGTTTGGTTTTTGTTCTGCCCATCCATTTTTTTGAGCAAACATGCCCATTTCTTCTTTTGGTTCTTGTACAACTCCTAAACTTTTTCCTGTTACTACTTCTACTAAAGCCGCTTTTATAGAAGAACTCCCAATGTCTAATCCTAAATAATACAAACCTTCTTGTTTTAAGTTAAAAAAAATGGCTTAACACAGTTTATAATTCTTAAGCCTTTTATCGAGTAATAAAATTACTTTTAAACACAATAAGCTACTAACAAAAAACGTGCATGATGTATTATAGAATATGCAAATTGCCCTATTAACAAAGAAAAAAATTAGATTACCTCTTATTATAGACAGGGAGAAGATTAAAAAATCAGAAAAACTAAAACGATTATTTACGTAAACTTTACAACCTTAATAATTCAATTTTCTATTGATTTTATTTGGAACGCAAAGCTCTCTTATTTCATTTCTTTCAATAAAAATACTTTTTGGCTTCTCTGTTATAAATTTGGAAGATCTTTTAGTCATTCTAGATCAAGAATAAAACCTAGGGAGAATATTCTCTTTGAAAAAAAAAGTAATTAGATTTTGAATACAGAATTAACCAGTTATTTATTGCCCGAAGGGCTATTAGAATATTTTGATATTGTAGCAGATAATACTACCTATAATTAAACTCACTTCTATTTAGACAGTAAAAAACATAGTTCCAAAAAAATGCCACTGTTAAATAGAAATAATTTTAAAATCAAAGTTCTTCCTTCTTATTTTACTCCAAAACTTTTTGTGTTGATGCGTCCAGTCCAATATCTTTTTTAGAGATGCTTTGAAAATAATTTAGATTAAAACCAAATGCAAGTATTTATTAGCGGCAGTAATTCAGTTTTGAAAATTAACTAATTCTGTACCTATTGTAATAAAAAAAGGCTTCACATTTCTGTGAAGCCTTGCTATACTTAGTAGCGGGAACTGGACTCGAACCAGTGACCTTCGGGTTATGAGCCCGACGAGCTACCTACTGCTCTATCCCGCGTTGTAATTTCAAAAATAACTTCTTAGCTTTTAACTTTCGACTCATAAACTCGACCCGTTATTTCCGGGTGCAAATATACGACTTATTTAAAGTACTGACCAAATTATTTTAGATCTTTTTTTTAATTATTTTTTAATACACTAAATTCTAATCAAATATAAAAAGGAATTACCTTTGCATCATGACGCATAAAGCAGGTTTTGTAAATATTATCGGAAATCCTAACGTAGGTAAATCAACATTGATGAATGCCTTAGTAGGTGAAAAATTATCTATTATCACATCTAAAGCACAGACAACGAGGCATAGAATCTTAGGAATAGTAAATGAAGACGACTTTCAAATAGTCTTTTCAGATACTCCTGGTATTCTAAAACCTGCCTACGAACTGCAATCTTCTATGATGGATTTTGTAAAATCTGCCTTCGAAGACGCAGATATACTAATCTATATGGTAGAAATTGGCGAGAAAGAATTAAAAAATGAAGCTTTCTTTAAAAGAATCATCCATAGTGAAATTCCTGTTATTTTATTATTGAATAAGATTGATAAGTCTTCGCAAGATGAAGTTGAAGAAAAAATCGAGTACTGGAGAAATAAAGTACCCAATGCAGAAGTGTTTGTAATTTCTGCACTAGAAAAATTTAATGTACCTGCCGTTTTCGAAAAAATAAAAGAACTATTACCAGAAGGTCCTGCTTTTTATCCGAAGGATCAATTAACGGACAAGCCAGAACGTTTCTTTGTAAATGAAAAAATTAGAGAAAAAATTCTAATGCATTACAAAAAAGAAATTCCATATTCTGTAGAAGTAGAAACAGAAGAATTTACAGAAGAAGAAAACATTGTAAGAATTCGTTCTATTATAATGGTAGAAAGAGAAACTCAGAAAGGTATTATTATTGGTCATAAAGGATCTGCCCTAAAACGTGTTGGTGCTGAGGCAAGAAAAGATTTAGAAAAATTCTTTGAGAAAAAAGTCTTTATAGAATTGTATGTAAAAGTCAACAAAAACTGGCGTAGCGATAAAACGCAATTAAAACGATTTGGATATAATCAAAGTTAATAAAAGAACACTCCTTTATATAGCATAAAGATTGCTATTAAAATTATCATTCCCGCTACTTATATTCTACTTTAATAAGTAACGGGAATTTAAACTAATTTTTTATTGCTCAATAATAGTTATTAATAAATCGTGTAATTCTTTCATCTGACCTTTTCCGGTTTCTTTCCCTATACTTCCTAAAAAGTACAACAATAACCATATTAAAGGAAGGGCCACCAAAATTGCAATAGGAAAGATTAAACTTTCTCCTAAACGATGTTTTACATAAGCAAAAACTGCAAAACCTAAAAACAACGTTGCCACCACAAAATGGACAAACATAAAAAGAGTCCAAACTTGTGGTTTTGGACCAAATAATCCTTTTAACGTAGACGAATTTTCATCCACCTTTTCTACCTCAAAATGCAATTGAGGCGACCAAAAATGACTCTTCTTTACTGGAATATCAATAAAAACATGTCTTTCTGCTACTCTGCTTCTATATTTACAAACATCACTTTTTAGATACGTAGTAATTCTTTGTAGTAATTCATCAGGATTCTCTTTTATATCAATAGAAAATCTTGGACGTAAAAAAAAATCACTATTTCTTTTTTCTTGAACATTCATTAGTTTGGTATTATTTTTTAAATGTAATCAAAAATTACGTTTTGTTAACAAATCAATCAAATTTCACCTAATAAACAACCTATTTCTTTACAAATAGACTAAAACACTAATATTTACTTATAATTAGCTTAACATTAATTTCAATATTTGGAAGCATTTTTGCACAAAAATAAAAACCAAATAATGAAAATTTTACAAAAACTTATTTTAGTAACTTTATTATCAATAATAGTAAGTTGCCAAAATAATTCAGAACCAAATTTATCACCCGTAGACACGTCTGTTAATTTTACACATAAAACGACTATAAATGTTGGTGGCGAAGGTGCTTCAGAAATTACTGCCTTTGATAAAGTATCAAAAAAACTTTTTACTGTTAATGTAGAATCGGATGAGATTTCTGTAAACAACATTAGCAATTTAAGCGCACCTATAAGAGAAACATCTATAGATTTAAGTTCTTATGGTTCTCCAAACAGTGTTGCTATTTCTGATGGAAAATTAGCGGTTGCTGTAGAAGATCACATAAAACAAAATCCAGGAAAAGTATTAGTTTTCAGTACTGCAGATAACTCTTTATTAAACCAATATACAGTTGGTGCTTTGCCAGATATGGTTAAGTTTTCTCCTGATGGAAAAACAATTGTTTCTGCAAATGAAGGAGAGCCTAGTGATGATTACACAAACGATCCGGAAGGAAGTGTAAGTATCATTAATTTAGAAAACAATACCGTAACTACTTTAGGATTTACTAGTTTTAACAATCAAGAAGCAGCTTTAGAAAGTAAAGGATTTAGAGTTTTTGGCCCTGGCGCAGACTTGGCTAAAGACGTAGAACCAGAATATGTTGCTATCTCAGAAGATTCTAAAACCGCTTGGGTTTCGTTACAAGAAAACAACGGAATTGCAAAAATAAATCTTCAAACAAAAACCATAGAAGAAATTTATCCCTTAGGTTATAAAGATTATTCTTTAGCAAACAATTCTATAGATGCAAGTGATAAAGATGATGTTACAGAACTAAAAAACTGGCCAGTAAAAGGTATTTATATGCCAGATGCAATTGTGTCAGTAAAAATTAATGGTGCAGAGTATGTGATTTCTGCAAACGAAGGAGATTCTAGAGACTATGATGGTTTTAGCGAAGAAGTTAGAATGGATGATTTAGTTTTAGATGAAACCGTTTTTCCTGCATCTAATGATTATTTAAACAAAATAAATTTAGGTAGATTAAAAACGACTACCACTTTAGGAGATGCAAATAATGATGGTAAAGTAGAAGAATTATTTAGTTATGGAGCCCGTTCTTTTAGTATTTGGTATGCAAACGGAAGTTTAGTATATGATAGTGGAAATAGCATTGCAACAGAAACTTTAGCCCAAACTCCAGATAGATTTAATGATGGTGATAAAAGAAGTGATGATAAAGGAGCAGAACCAGAAAGCGTAGAAGTATTAAACCTTGGCAACCAACGTTACATTTTATTTGTAGGTTTAGAAAGAAACGATCAAGTTTTAGTCTATGACATTACCAACCCAACGGCTCCTCAATTCTTACAAATCCTTTCTCATTCTGGTGATGAAGCTCCAGAAGGATTGTTAGTTATTTCTGCAGATGATAGCCCTACAGGTAAAGATTTATTAGTAGTTTCTAATGAAGATAGTGGTACTATAACTATTTTTGAAAACAACTAATTACCAATTAATTTTTAAAAAATTAAACCAGCAAAGCAATTTGCTGGTTTTTGCTGTTTTAAAGACTTTGTTTTTAGCATCTTTCTTACAACCTTAAATTGTATCTTTGCAAAAATTTTCAATAGAGATGAACAGTATTGTTGCCATTGTAGGAAGACCAAATGTAGGAAAGTCAACGCTTTTTAATAGATTGGTGCAAAGAAGAGAAGCCATTGTAGATTCTGTAAGCGGAGTTACAAGAGATAGACATTATGGAAAATCTGACTGGAATGGAAAAGAATTTTCTGTGATAGACACTGGTGGATATATTACGGGTTCTGATGATATCTTTGAAGGTGAAATTAGAAAACAAGTAAATCTTGCCATAGAAGAAGCAGATTTAATTGTTTTTGTAGTAAATGTAGAAGACGGAATTACACCTATGGATGCGGAAGTTGCGAAACTTTTACGCAAGGTTAAAAAACCAATTTTTACGGTAGTTAATAAAGTAGATAATGCAATGCGTGAACCAGACGCTATAGAATTCTATAACTTAGGTTTAGGAGAATACTATACAATTGCTTCTATTAATGGAAGTGGAACTGGAGAATTATTAGATGCGTTAGCAGAAAAAATGCCAGCTCCAGAAGAAGTAGATTTAGAAGAAGTAGCTTTACCAAGATTTGCTGTTGTTGGAAGACCTAACGCAGGAAAATCATCTTTTATAAACGCTTTAATTGGTCAAGATAGAAATATTGTAACCAATATTGCGGGTACAACAAGAGATTCAATTGATACAAAATACAATCGTTTTGGTTTCGATTTTAATTTAGTAGATACTGCCGGGATTCGTAAAAAATCTCGTGTAAAAGAAGATTTAGAATTTTATTCTGTAATGCGTGCAGTACGTACCATAGAATATTCTGATGTGATTGTTTTAGTGGTCGATGCTACTCGTGGTTTTGAAGGTCAGGATCAAAATATATTTTGGTTGGCAGAGAAAAACAGAAAAGGGATTGTTATCTTAATTAACAAATGGGATTTAGTTGAGAAAGAAACCAACACCATGCGAGATTTTGAAGCAATGGTTAGAAAACAAATTGAACCATTTACAGACGTGCCAATTGTATTTATTTCTGCATTAACAAAGCAACGTTTGTTTAAAGCAATAGAAACAGCTGTAGAAGTTTTTCAAAAAAGAAAGACTAAAATACAAACAAGTAAGTTTAATGAAACAATGTTAGAGATTATTAAAACATCTCCACCTCCTGCCATAAAAGGAAAGTTTGTTAAAATTAAATATTGTTTACAATTGCCTACACAAACACCACAATTTGTATTTTTCTGTAACCTACCGCAATATGTAAAAGATTCGTACAGACGTTTTCTTGAAAACAAATTAAGAGACATTTACGATTTTTCTGGAGTACCAATTACTATATATTTTAGACAGAAATAGAAATATACTGTAACTTTTGTTACCTTTATACGTCTAATTGATTAGTAATATTGTAATATATTTTTCTTTTATAAGGCATGAAAATTATTAAATCGAGGTTAGTTTCTGAAACTGAATTACCATTACAACTAAACGTATCTTTTAACAAGGTTTTTAATTTGTTTAAAAAGTATGCGGATATAGAATATGCAAAACATCCGTACCATAGTTCTGCTAAAGAAATGGTACAACTTATTAACAAGCATCCAGAATTAAAGGATGGTTTTTCAGACTATACTTTATTAGAAAAATATAAAGAGCAAATAGACTTACTGCTAAACCCTTTATTTCCAGAACCTTTATTGTTAAATGAAATAAAAGCAGCAAGTATTCCTTTCTCTTTTACTTCTTTTAAATTTACAGATCGTTTTGAAAAAATTATTAAGAATGCAGGTGAAAATTTCGAATTAAATGTTCGTAATTTTGAGGATGGCGGTATGTATATTATGGCATGTACATTTATTTTAAGCTACGTTTATGATTTTAATGTAGATGTAAAAAGACCCTTTTATTTTGACATTCCAGACAATACGACCGGAACAATAAAATATTACAGAACTACTTTTAATGCAGATTTTTCTGAAGTTAAAGCTACAGAAAATGCACCAAAAATAACAAAACAAGATTTTAAAGAATTACTTAATAATTTTGATAATATAGACTTATGGAAAGAAAAATTCCCTCCAAATAGCTATATTTTTAAAGGCTTTGGTATTATTAGTTTGTTCGATGTTACTTCCGAAGAAATGCTTTCATCAATAAAAGCAAATCTATTAGAAGGTGGGCAAGATTTAATACCAAAACTACAAAGCAACTTAAGAGATTTTTATAGTATAAAAGATTTAAAGCTAGGCTATTCTTTTTTTGACAATATTAATACCAAAGTTTGTGAAACTAAGGTAAATAAATCTCACAGTTTAATATTAAATCATAGTTCAGAAATTAATTGTGATTCAGGTTACTTTTGCAACACAATAATGCAAAAAGTTTTTAAAAACCATGAAACTTTTATTATTTCTGATGTAGCCGATTATGGAGTAAAAACAAATCATAATCTTTTTTCTAAGAACCTTCAAGAAAATGGAATTCAGAGTATTATACTAATTCCCATAAAAGCTACTAATAATGGCGACTTGGCTTTATTAGAAATAGCATCACCAAGAGCCTACGATTTAAACTCTGTAAACATCAATAAATTAAAGGATATTATTCCTGTTTTTGAAGCTGCTGTAAAAAGAACTTCAGAAGAGCGTCAGAATGTTTTAGAAGCTACTATCCAAGAGAACTATACATCTATACATAGTTCTGTAAAATGGCGTTTTTATGAAGCTGCAGAAAAATACCATGCAGAAAGACAAACAAATAGAGACGCAAAATTAGATCAAATTGTGTTTAATAACGTATATCCATTGTTTGGTCAAAGTGATATTAAAGGATCTTCTATTGCTAGAAATAAAGCAATTCAAGAAGATTTAACTACCCAGCTAACCTTAGCAATTACAGTACTAAAAGATGCTTGTAAAACAGAAAAATTACCCATTTATAATGAGTTAATGTTTAGAGTAGCATCTTATTTAAACGATGTAAAAAAAGGTTTAAATGCTGGTGATGAAGTAAGTATTTTAGATTTTTTAAGTAGAGAAATATACCCTGTTTTTAATCATATTAATAGCATTAGTACAGAACTTTCTCAGAAAGTAAGTGTTTACATGAATCGTTTAGATAAAAATCTAAAGGTGGTTTATGAGAAAAGAAAAGAGTACGAAAACAGTGTAACCCTCTTAAATGATAAATTAGCTCAGTTCTTAGACAACAAACAAAAGCAAGCACAAGATATGTTTCCTCATTATTTTGAGCGATACAAAACAGATGGTGTAGAGTACAATATGTATATTGGACAATCTATAACTAAGAGTAAAACTTTTGACGATTTGTACCTGTACAACCTTCGTTTATGGCAATTGCAAACTACTTATGAAATGGAAAATATAGCATTTTATGAGCGCAAAAACATGAAACATGATTTACAAGTTGCATCTTTAATTCTGGTACATAGCAACGCAATGGCTATCAAATTTAGAATGGATGAAAAGCAGTTTGATGTAGATGGTGCTTACAATATTAGATACGAAATTATTAAAAAGCGAATTGACAAAGCAAACCTAAAAGGAACAAACGATCGTTTAACGGTTCCTGGAAAAATTGCCATTGTATATTCTCAAGATAAAGATGCACTAGAGTACATTAAATACATCAACTATTTACAATCTAAAAATCAGTTAGGCAAAATAGAATTTTTAGAATTAGAAGATTTGCAAGGTGCCTCCGGATTAAAAGCATTGCGAGTAGAAGTTAAATATCAAAAAGATTTTAACCAAAACAAAACAATTACTTTTAATGATTTAATTAAAGAAATAGAAGCTTAATTTTAACACGATAAGACATTTTATACATTTGAAAAAAACGTAATAAAACGTCTTATTTTACATTATTTTCTGACATAAAATTAAACCAATAACACTATGCTGATTGCACTCTAAAAGAAATGGCAAATGCAATTACTGTTACTATAATACCTGTCATAAAAACAGCATATGTAATTCTTAAAATTTTATATTTTTTATTTAAAACAAGTCCTAAAAAGTATAAATCTTTGGTTAAAGAACTATACAAATACTCTCTATCTTGCATCATCTCTTGAATTCCCCATTCAAAATCGGGCAATTTCATTTGATGAAAATTTCCAAAAAACAAAAGATTTACTTTCTTATTAGCAACATCTTCTTTGGTAAACTTACCTCTTGTTACATTTGGTCTTGTCGCTAAAATAGACAATACAATAGAAACTACTGTAAAAAGAACAAATATAATAGTAGGTATAATTAAATAACTGTTAGATGGTTTATCTAATTTTGGTATTAAATTAGACATTGCTAAAGAAATAATAATAGCATTTACAGAAAGTAAAATATTGGCTTTTGTATCTGCAATATTACTTAACGTCATATGGTTTTTTAAAGCAACTCTAAACATCGTTTCCACGCCTCTTTCGGGCACTTCACTTTTATTTTTTTTAATTTTTAAAGCCTCTTTTTTCTGTTTAAACTTTACTAAATCGTCTTTTACTTTATGTTGTTTTTTTAATAATTTTGATAGATTTTTCTCTTTTCCTTTACTCCATTTTTTTAATGCATAGGCTGTATAATAACGATGTCCTTGAGTTAAAAAATCGACATTTAATGTAATCCATTTTGTATCCGAAAACTTCTTATTTTCTATATTTTCCCATTCTTTTCTTAACAACTCTAATTTGTCTTCAAAACCTTTACTGCCTAAATGAGCACAATCTGCATCCATCATAATTCGCTCTAAATCATTATCAGGTTTATACCCCATTTTAGTAGCTAATATCAGCTTAGAAATCACCCTTACCCTTTCTGCTTCAATATTTTTATCTTTTAAAAAGTGTGTAAGAATTTTCACACTTTCTTCTTCATGATTTGTTGCTCCTTTTATAAAACCAGTATCATGAAACAATGCTGCAAGTTGTAAATTCTCTTTAGAAACTTCATCAACCTCTAAGTTTTCTGCAAGCTCTATAACATAAGCAACAACATTTTGCGTATGTGTAATATTATGATACACATAAGTAGCATCTAATTCTTTGTTTAATAAATTAAAAACGTGCTTTTCTGCAGCAACAATTAATGTTTTCATTGTAAAATTATTTTATAAATAAATAGGAAGAAATGATCATTCGTTCTGCTACTTTATCATTATTGGTCGTAAATTTATGTTTTGCTTTCAACGGGTTACAAATTAACAATTATTTGTAAGGTAACAAGTGTTTTTACGTCTAAAAAAACTGATAGCATTATAGTACTAATTTAAAAAGAAAGGAAACAAATATGCTTACTTGGAAAGAAATTATCAACTTTAGTGTAAAAGGAAATCCAACTCCAGATAAAAGAGTTGAGAAATCCGAAAAGGAATGGAGAGCTCAATTAACGGCAGAACAATTTAGAATTACAAGACAAAAAGGAACAGAAAGACCAAATTCTGGTGCTCTGTGTAGTATTTATGATGAAGGCCAATATAACTGTGTTTGTTGTAATACGCCTTTATTTGATTCTACCATAAAGTTCGATTCTAGTTCTGGATGGCCAAGTTTTACGCAACCTATTAAAGAAAATGCCATAAAATATTATAAAGATGTTTCTTTTGGTATGGTTAGAGTTGAAGTGATGTGCAATACGTGCGATGGACATTTAGGACACGTTTTCCCTGACGGACCAGAACCAAGCGGTTTACGTTATTGCATTAACTCTGAATCGATGGTTATTGATAAAAAATAATTTAATTTAAAAACAATCTAAGGTCATTCTAAACGAGGAGGAATCTCAAAATCATCGAGATTATTGGTATCGTCTAAATGACAAGGAACATATAAATGAATAAAAACTTACAAATAGCCACTGTAGGAGGTGGATGTTTTTGGTGTACAGAAGCTGTATTCCAAGAAGTAAAAGGCGTAGAAAAAGTAGTTTCTGGTTATGCTGGTGGTAATGCTCCAGGCAAACCAACCTATAGAGAAATTTGTTCTGGTTTAACGGGGCATGCAGAAGTTATTCAAATTACTTTTGATGCAGATATTATTTCTTACGAGGATATTTTGGTCGTTTTTATGACTACGCATGATCCTACAACAATGAACCAGCAAGGTGCAGATAGAGGAACTCAATATCGTTCTGTGATTTATTATCATGATGAAAATCAGCAAAAAATTGCAACAGAGGTGTTGAAACAAATTCAACCGTATTATACAGGTACTATTGTTACCGAATTAACTGCATTACCTATATTTTATGAAGCTGAAGATGCGCATCAAAATTATTATAGAGAAAACACACAACAAGGATACTGCAGTTTTGTTATTGAGCCAAAATTGGCTAAATTGAGAAAGTTACATGCCGATAAATTAAAATAATAAAAAAAGGTTCTTAGGTTATTTACTACTTAAGAACCTCTTTTTTAACCAACAACTTAATTAAAATGACTGAAATTTCACTATACGGCGCAGATTGGTGTCCAGATTGCAGAAGAGCAAAAACGTATTTAAATGAGAATAATATCGATTTTACGTTTGTTGATGTAGATTTAGATAAGGAAGCAACTGCAAAAGTAGAAGCTATTAACAACGGTAAACGTATTATTCCTACACTTATAATTAGAGGAAAATCATACACAAACCCTAACAACTTAGCATTGGCTTCCGTTTTAGGAATCAACGAAGTTGGTAACGTTCAGTTATTTGGTGCAGATTGGTGTCCAGATTGTAGAAGAGCAAAAAGCTTTTTAACAGATAATGGTATCAATTTCGATTTTGTGGATGTAGACAAATACGATTGGGCAACTAAAAAAGTAGAAGAAATTAACAACGGAAAACGCATTATTCCTACCGTTTTAATTGATGATGTACCATACACAAACCCAGATAATGTAGAATTAACAGAACTTCTTTCTATCAATGTAGAAAAGGAGCATAAAATCTTTGATACGATTATTATTGGTGGTGGAGCTGCAGGTTTAACAACTTCTATTTATGCACAAAGAGATCGTTTTGATACGTTAATTTTAGAGAAATCCACCATAGGAGGAAATGCTTTTTTAACAGAAAAAATTGAAAACTATCCTGGTTTTACTTCTATTTCTGGTCCTAAATTAATGGAAAAGATGGAAGAGCAAGCGAAAACATACGGAGCCGTTATTAAAACAGGTGAAGAAGTTGTCGGTATCGAAAAAAAGGATAATTTATTTTTAATAGAAACAAAAGGAACTACCTATTTAGGTAAATCGGTTGTTTTATCAACAGGTTCTACATATAGAAAACTAGGCATCCCTAATGAGGAAGAATTAGTTGGTTCTGGAATCCATTTTTGTGCAACCTGCGATGGCGCATTTTATAGAGACAAAGATATTATTGTAATTGGTGGAGGAAATTCTGCTTTAGAAGAAGGTATCTTTTTAGCTGGCTTTTGTAAAAGTGTAAAAATAGTGCACAGATCAGAACATTTTTCTGCATCAGAAACCTATGTAGAAAAATTAGCGAGTATTAATAATATTTCTACCTATATGAATAAAACTTCTTTAGAATTTATTTCTGATGAAAAAGAATTATTTAAGGCTTTAAAAGTTAAAGACAATGCAACCAACGAAGAGTCTTTATTAGAAGCAGATGGTGTATTTATTTTTATTGGATTGATACCAAACACACAATCTTTTAAAGGAATTGTAGATTTAGACAGAAGAGGTTTTATACAAACTACCGCATTGGCACAAACTTCTGTTGATGGAATTTTTGCTGCCGGAGATTGTAGAGAAGGTGCAATTGCTCAAGTAGCTGCTGCCACCGGAGAAGGTGTTTTAGCGAGTTACGGAATTAGAAGTTTTTTAAAATAAAATGATTAAATTATTTGGCACAGAAAGCTGCCATAAAACCCAATATTATAAAACATTCTTAGAAACGCGTAATTTAAATTACGCGTTTTTAGATGTAAAAAAGAATGAACTTTTTGCAGAAGAATTACGTAACTTGTATGAAAATAGAAAGCTAAATTTTCCTACAATTACTATTAATGATAAAAAACTAAGAAATCCTTCTGATAAAGACTTGATTAAATGGATTGACATATTATGATGAAATTAAATATAAAAGACACTTTTACTTCAACATTACCTTCAGATTCTAATTTAGAAAACTCAAGGAGGCAAGTAGAAAATGCTGCCTTTTCTTTTGCTAATCCTAAGAAAACAGCAAAACCACAAGTTTTACACGTATCACCAGAAATGGCTAATGAATTGGGTATTTCTGAAGAAGATTTAAAATCAGAATTTTTTAAAAACATCCTTACCGGAAATGAAATTTATCCGGACACAAAGCCTTTTGCTATGTGCTATGGCGGACATCAATTTGGCAATTGGGCAGGACAATTAGGAGACGGAAGAGCCATTAATTTATTTGAAGTTGAACATCAAAATAAGAACTGGAAAGTACAATTAAAAGGTGCAGGCGAAACTCCGTATTCTAGAACTGCAGATGGTTTGGCGGTTTTACGATCATCCGTAAGAGAATATTTATGTGCAGAAGCTATGTTTCATTTAAACGTACCAACCACAAGATCTTTGTCTTTAAGTTTATCTGGAGATCAAGTTTTGCGTGATGTTTTATACGATGGAAATCCGGCATATGAAAAAGGGGCAATTGTTTCTAGAATTTCGCCAAGTTTTTTACGTTTTGGAAGTTTTGAGATTTTTGCAGCTAGAAAAGACACAGAGAATTTAACGAAGTTAGTTGATTACACCATAAAACATCATTTTACGCATTTAGGAGCTCCATCAAAAGAAAGTTATATCAACTTTTTTAAAGAAGTTTCTGAGAGAACTTTAAAGATGATTATCGATTGGCAACGTGTGGGTTTTGTACACGGAGTAATGAATACGGACAATATGTCTATCTTAGGTTTAACCATAGATTTTGGACCTTACGGATGGTTGGAAGGTTTCGATTTTGGCTGGACACCAAATACAACCGATAGTCAACACAAACGCTACCGTTACGGAAATCAACCAAATATTGGTTTATGGAATTTGTATCAATTGGCCAATGCTTTGTATCCAATCATTGAAGAAGTAGCACCGTTAAATACAATCTTAGAGCAATATAAAATCGATTTTGAAATACAATCTTTACAGATGATGAAATCGAAGTTAGGTTTGGTCTCTTCGGATGAAGACGATTTAAAATTGATACAAGAATTAGAAGATACTTTGCAATTGGTAGAAACAGACATGACTATTTTCTTTAGAAATTTAAGTAATTTTACGGAGGAAAAATCAGGTTTCAAATTGATAGAAAATGCTTTTTACGATTTAGAAAATATTTCTGAAGAAGTAAAAAACAGATGGAATACTTGGTTTAAAAAATATGCTGATAGACTTGCTATAGAACACGTTTCATCCGAAGAAAGAAAAGAACAAATGGATTTGGTAAATCCTAAATATGTGTTACGTAATTACATGTCTCAAATGGCAATTGATGAAGCTGATAAAGGAAATTACACTTTAATAGATGAATTATTTCAACTCTTAAAAGAACCATATGCAGAACAACCAGCAAACGAAAAATGGTTTGCAAAAAGACCAGAATGGGCGAGAAACAAAGTAGGTTGCTCTATGTTATCTTGTAGCTCTTAAAACTATATACAATTAAGACCTCACAGGTTTTAAAAACCTGTGAGGTCTCTTAAAATAATACAAATATGAAATTAGGATTAGGAACCGCAGCTTTAGGAAGACCACAATACATTAATGTCCGAACAGAAAGCTGTGACAACTCCAACTTAGCTGAATTTAGAAAACACAGTTTTTCTGTATTAGAAGAAGCGTATAATTTAGGAATTCGATATTTTGATACCGCTCCTGGTTATGGTTTGGCAGAAGAATTATTATTAGAATGGGTGCAAACTAAAAACGACAACACTATTGAAATCGCCACAAAATGGGGCTATACCTACACGGCCAATTTTGATGTTAACGCAACGGTTCATGAAGTAAAAGAACATAGTTTGTCTAAGTTAAATGAGCAATGGGATTTTTCTAAACAACTCCTGCCCTATTTAAAAGTGTATCAAATTCATTCTGCAACTTTAGAAACTGGTGTTTTAGAAAATAAAGAAGTCTTAGAATATTTAGCTTATTTAAAAAAAGAATTCAACCTAAAAATAGGATTGACCACCACAGGAACCAACCAGGTTGAAGTAATTAAAAAAGCACTGAATGTTTTGGTTGATGGAGAGCAAGTATTTGATGTATTCCAAGTAACTTATAATTTCTTAGACCAAAGTTTACAAAAAGTAATTGCCGAATTAACTCGTCAGAATAAATCGATTGTCATTAAAGAAGCTTTGGCTAATGGACGAGTTTTTAAGAATGAAAGCTATCCGAATTACAATAAAATGTATGCAACTTTAGAAGGTTTAGCTAAAAAACACCAAGTTGGTGTTGATGCTATTTCTCTAAAATATTGCGAGCAAACAATTCCGGAAAGTATTGTTTTAAGTGGAGCAAGCACAACAGAACAACTAAAAGAAAATCTAAAACTGAATTATTTTACCTTGTCTGCTGATGAAATTGAAGTCTTAAATACTTTAAAAGTTGATCCAGAATCTTATTGGTCAGAAAGGAAACAACTGACATGGAATTAACCAAAATTGCTTTTGGTAGTGGTTGTCATTGGTGTACAGAAGCTGTTTTTCAAACTTTAATTGGAGTTGAAAAAGTGGAACAAGGTTGGGTTGCATCCATAGAAAAAAATAATACATTTTCTGAAGCTGTTATTGTTCATTTTGATCTTGAAAAAATCAATTTAAAAACATTGATTGAAATCCACTTATTAACGCATAAAAGTACAAGTAATCATTCTATGAGAACAAAATATCGTTCTGCCGTATATTATTTTACACATCAACAAAAAGAAAAAAGTTTAAAAATAATAGAAAAGTTACAAGTCAGTTTTAAAGATAAAATAATAACAAAAGTATTAACGTTTAAAGAGTTCAAACCGAATACCGCTGAATTTCAAAATTATTATCAATCAAATCCAGATAAACCTTTTTGTAAGAATTACATCAACCCAAAGTTGACATTCTTATTACAAAAATTCTCAAAGAACATTGACAAACGTAAAGTTAGTCACCTTATTCCGACTACCTAAAAAACAGAAGCATGAACACTATTAGATTAGAAATTGAAAATAAAAAAGGCTTAAAATTACAAGCGTATTTAGAATTACCTGCAAATGAAAAACCGAATCAATTTGCCATTTTTGCACATTGTTTTTCTTGCAATAGTAATTTTAATGCCGTAAAAAATATCAGTCGTTCTTTGTCTAATCATGGTTTTGGCGTTTTACGTTTCGATTTTACAGGACTAGGAAGAAGTGAAGGCGAATTTGCTGAAAGTCACTTTTCTGCCAATGTAGAAGACTTATTAGCGGTGAATGATTTTTTAGAAAAAAACTATAAAGCACCTTCTTTATTAGTCGGTCATTCTTTGGGTGGAGCAGCTGTTATTGTAGCAGCTTCAAAATTAGCAAACATAAAAGCGGTTGCCACTGTTGGCGCACCTGCAACTGTTGGGCATGTAACCCATTTATTTTCACATGGAACAGAAGAAATTCCAGAAAAAGGAGATGTTGAAGTAAAAATTGGAGGTCGTCCTTTTAAAATAAATCAAGAGTTTGTAAACGATTTTGGCAAAACCGATTTACCTAAAATCATTAAAAACTTACGCAAGCCAATTTTGGTAATGCACGCTCCTTTCGATAAAGTAGTCGGAATAGAAAATGCACATGAAATTTATCATAATGCCATGCACCCAAAGAGCTTTATAAGTTTAGACGATGCAGATCATTTATTGTCAAAACCATCTGACAGTATTTACGTTGGTAATATGATTGGTACTTGGGTGGAGCGCTATTTTGAACCTGAAGAGAACAATATGATTTCTACCGAAGGTGAACAGTTGGTTGGACATTTAAACTTATTAGAAGATAATTTCACAACATCAATTCAGACTAAAAAACACTCGTTTATTGCTGATGAACCTGCAAGTGTTGGTGGTGATGATTTTGGTCCTTCTCCGTATGACTTTTTAAGTGCAGGTTTGGCTGCTTGTACTGTAATGACCTTAAAAATGTATGCCGAACGTAAAAAATGGGATTTACAAGAGGTTTTTGTTTATATCACCTATTCTAAAAAACATAGTGACGATTTAAATATTGATGTAGAAAAACCAACTCATTTTGATCATTTAAAGAAGAAATTAAAGTTTGTTGGCAATCTAGATGATAAACAAAAGCAACGTTTAAAGGAGATTGCTGCTAAATGCCCTGTTCATAAAACCTTGTTAAGTGATATTATTATAGAAACAGAAATCGTATAACCAAAAACCACAATTTATGAGCATTCTAACAAATATTAAAAATTACTTTAACGATAAAGCGGAAGGAAATACTACAAAAAAAGCACCTGTTGGTCTTTGCCCAAATTGTTGGGAAAAACAAGAATGGGAAGGAGAATTCTACAAGCAAAATAAAGGAAACAAATTACTAGGAGATGATCAAACCTATAATAATTTTATAAATAAAATTGTAGAAAATAATATTAGTGGCATTACTATAAATAAAGACACGTATCAGTGTGAAACTTGTAAAATTGGCTATAAATAGCAGGTTAAAATATATTACCACCGTTTTAAAAGACCTATAATCGTTAAATTTTAGCAAAAGAGTTAAAAGTTTATGATATAAGGATAATTTGAATAGAAATAGCAAGTTACATTTGCTCAACTAAAATTGTATGTAACAGTGTCTAAAAAAATAAAGAATAAAAAATATCGCTTTTTAAGAAGATTCTTGCGAGTCCTTTCAGGCTTTTTTATTTTTATTACGCTATTGATTCTATTTATTAGAAGTCCGTGGGGACAAAGTATTATTGTTGATAAAGCAATAAACTATGTTACCGGTAAAACAAACACTAAAATTACTGTAGACAAACTATTTTTAACTTTTAAAGGTGGTTTGCAATTAGACGGTTTGTATGTGGAAGACACCAAAGGAGATACGTTGTTGTATTCTAAATCTTTAGAAGCAAACCTACCTCTTTGGGGAATGATTAAAGGAGGTGCTGTTGGTGTAGACAATTTAGAATGGAATGGTTTACGTGCCAATATTATAAGAAAAGACAGTCTTTCTGGGTACAACTTTCAGTTTCTAATAGATGCATTTGCATCAGAAGAACCAACTCCTGTTGTTGAAGAAACAACTTCGGAGCCTATAGATATTGTTCTTGGAAATATTAATTTATCAAAAATTAATGTTGTTTTTAAAGATGATGTAATAGGAATTGACAGTCATTTTAAAATTGGATATCTAACGGCCAATATGGATAAAGTTGATTTGCGAAAAATGATTTTTAATGCTGATGAAATTTCTCTTTCTGATACAAATATTAAACTAATTCAGAAAACAGTAGCTCAAGACACCACAACTACAGCATCTGTTTTACCTTTTTTATCAGCGAATAAAATTTCTTTAAATAAGGTAAAAGCGTATTACGAAAACCCTGATGATAAATTAATTGTTGATGTATATATTGATGACTTTTATACAGAAATCCCAGGAATTGATTTATCAACAAACAAGATTAACCTTACTACTTTACAACTAAAAAACGCTGATATTCTTTTAAAAACTGTTTCAACTAATTCGGCTGTTTCAGAAACAACTACAAATAATACTGATTTTGTTTGGCCAGATTTTGAGGTTCAAATAGACGATATTAATATAGAAAACAACAAGATTCAGTATTTTGTAAATAATGAAAAGGTTGTTAAAAACACTTTTAATCCGAATGCGATCGTTTTAGAAAACTTGACACTAAAAGTTGCTGATATTTTCTTAAAAGACAGAAAAGCAGGTTTACAATTAAATGCATTTAATTTTGAAGAAAAATCTGGATTCAATTTAAAAGAATTCGCATTAAACACAAAACTTAGTGACAACGAATTTGAAGTTTCAGATATAAATATTCAGATTGACAAAAATAAAATCTCTGGTTTTACAAAAGCAAATTACAAATCAATTTCGCAATTAATTTCATCACCAGAAAAAACAAATATTCAATTAAAAATACCATCGTTTAGTCTTTGGTTAGAAACTCTTTTTAAGTTTCAACCAACATTAAAAGAGAACGAATACATTAATAAACTAAGTAAAAGAAGCCTTACCGGAACTGTAAATATTGATGGTTCTTTGGCTGATGTAAACATTTCTAACACCAATATTAATTGGGGTAATTTCACAAAAATTTCTTTAGACGGAAACTTTAAAAACGTTACCGATACAGATAAATTACAACTGAACATTTCTAACTTTAAAGCAAAGACAAAACGAAATGATCTTTTACAAATTGTAGATGAAAAAGCATTAGGTATTCATTTACCGGAAGACATTTTAATAACGAGCAACATCAATGGTACTTTAAGTAATATTAGTACTAATACACAAATAAAGACATCGCAAGGTATTGCTACAATTAAAGGAAACTTTAAAAACGGAACTAAAATCAACTATACTACCGATATCCAAATTGAAAATTACAATGTTGGTACTCTTTTAATGAACCCTAAGTTTGGTGAATTAAGCATTACTCTAAACTCTAAAGGAAGTGGTAAGAATATTCAGGATTTGGACGCCACTTTAAAAACGACTATTTCTAAGTTTCAATTAGAAAACTATCCCCTTAAAGACCTAAATATAGAAGCCGAATTAAAAAACGGTAAAGGAACATTTTCTTCCAACTATAAAGATGATAATTTAAACTTAGACCTAAATGCGAATGTAAATTTAGATTCTATAAACACCAAAGCAACTGTAAATCTAAATCTAATTGGTGCAGATTTAGAGGCGCTTGGTATCATGCAGCGTAAGGTAAAGACCGGATTAAAACTTTCTTTAGATTTTAAAGGAAACGCCGAAAGTTACACGCTAAAAAGCAATATAAAAAATGGTGTGGCCGTCTATAATAATAGCACCTTTTTGGTAGGAGACTTCACTGCAAATACCTTTGTAGACAAAGACACAACAGCTGTTTCTATCAAAAATAAGATGATTGATTTAAATTTAGAATCAAACACAGACCCACAAACTTTTAGCACCGCTTTACAACGTCATGTTGCTAGTTATTTTTATAGAAATGTTACTGTTTCTGACACTATTAAAAGCCCTGTAAATTTAAAATTAAAAGCAAAAATTTCTCAAACGCCACTTTTAAGAGATGTCTTCTTGGTTAATTTAAAAGATTTAGACACCATAAATATTGATGTGGATTTTAAAGAGAAAGAAAGAAAACTGATTGCTAATATTACGGCTCCTCACATTAATTTTAGCGATAATGAACTAGACAGTTTGGCTTTTTCTATGCATACAGATAAAGAGGATTTCAACTTTAATTTAGGATTTAAGGAAATTACCGCAGGCCCTTTAAATGTGCCAAAAACTATAATTACCGGAACCCAAAAAGACAACGAATTATCTCTTAATTTTTTAGGTTTTTATAAGGGAGAAAAATTGATGAATGTAAACACGTCCATCACTGGAAATAGCGATAAATTAAAGTTTACCATAGACAAAGACAGTTTATTATTGAATAGCAATAATTGGAAAATCCCTAAAACCAATGCCATTATTTTTGAGAATGATAAACTAACATTTTCCGATTTTAAAATAAATCTTGGAAATCAATCTATAGAAATTACAGATGAAATTCCGCGTATTGCTAATGATCATATTGCCATCAATTATAAAAACTTTGAGATCAATGAAGTTTTCAATTATTTAAGTCCCGAAAAAGAAATTACAACCGGAGTTTTAAATGGCGATTTTATTTTAGAACAACCTTTTGGTGATACTGGTATTATTGCCAATCTAAGCATTAGTAAACTACAAGTTTTAAAAACAGACTTTGGTAAATTAAGTGTAGATGCAAAGTCTTTAGAAAACGGAAAATATGATTTTAACGCATCCTTAAAAGAAGGAACAGTAGATTTAGATTTAAAAGGTGACTATTTGGTAGAAAATAATGATGCTAGTTTAAATTTAGATTTACTAATTAACGATTTTAAAATGAAAGCTTTAAACACACTTTCATTAGGCGAAATTAAAGAAACTTCTGGTAGTTTTTCTGGAGATTTTAAAGTAACCGGAAAAACATCTGACCCAAAATATAAAGGAAGTTTACATTTTACAAATGCAGCTTTTAAAGTTGCAAAATTAAATGCAAAATTCAATTTAAAGGATGAAACTTTACAGGTAGATAACAGTGGTTTTAACATGTCTAATTTTACCATATTAGATGCAGAAAAAAACGCACTCGTAGTTTCTGGAGACATTAAAACCAAGAGTTTTATAAACCCTACATTTAATTTAGATATTAAAGCCAATAAATTTAGAGTGCTAAATGCAACAAAAGAAGACAACGAATCTCTTTACGGAAAAGTATCTTTTAATGTGGATGCAAAACTAACTGGAAATTTGCAAGTCCCTAAATTAAATGCAAAATTAGTAGTTGGCTCAGATACCGATGTTACTTATGTGTTGCCTTCTAGCTATACAAATATAGAAGAAAGAGAGGGGGTTGTTGCTTTTGTAAATAGAGAGAATCCTGATGCAATTTTAACACAAAAAGAAGAACAAACTGCAACCGTTACCGGGTTTGATGTAAAAGCATTCCTAAAGATTGATAAAAAAGCAGCCGTTAAAGTTATCATTGATAAAAATACTGGCGACAACTTTAAGGTTTCTGGTGATGGTGATTTCATCTTTCAAATGACGCCAAATGGGCGTTTGTCTTTAACAGGTGCTTATGAAGTTGCAAGCGGACACTATGAACTTAACTTATACAATGTTGTTGATAGAAAATTTGTTTTAGTTCCAGGAAGTAGAATTTCTTGGTCCGGAGATCCTTTTGATGCCAAGCTAGATATTCGTACAACGTATACTTTAAAAACCTCAGCGTCTGATATAATGGCCTCACAAATTTCAGGGGAAGATTCATCAACAAAAAATAAGTACAAACAAGTATTGCCTTTTAATGTGTATTTAAATATTGGTGGCGAATTGTTACAACCAAAAATATCTTTTAATTTAGACATGCCAGAAGAGCAACAAGGTGCCATTGGCGGTCAGGTTTACGAACGTGTGCAACAAGTTAATCAACAAGAAGACGAGTTAAATAAGCAAGTTTTTTCTTTACTTGTTTTAAGTAGATTTTACCCAGATACGAGTAGCGATGGTAGCTCGGGTGGTTTTGCTACAATTGCTAGAAATAATTTAAATGATGCTGTTTCAGGGCAATTAAATGCTTTTTCCGATAAAATTTTGGGAGGTTCTGGTATCGAATTAGATTTTGGATTAAATAGTTTTACAGATTACCAAGGAGACGCGCCAACAGATAGAACACAATTAGATGTTGCTGCTCAGAAAAAATTATTTAATGATCGTTTAACCGTAAGAGTTGGTAGCGAAGTAGACATACAAGGAAGTAGTTCTACGGAAGAGAAATCTCCATTAATTGGTAACGTGAGTTTAGAATACAAAATTACAGAAGACGGTAGATATAGACTTAAAGGTTTTAGAAAAAGTGAATTCGAAAATGTAATAGACGGCCAAATAATTGTAAACGGAATTGCCTTAATTTTCACCAAAGAATTTAATGAATTTCAGCAACTTTGGAATTCTATTTTACGTTCGAAAAAGGAAAAAGAGAACACAAATAAAAAGGAAAACAAAACAGCGCCAAAAACAAGTAACGCTGATAATTTAGAAAATAAAAAGTAACTAAATTTTGAAAGCATCCTATAAAAAATATAGCATTATATTAGTACTATTCGTGTTTATTTACGGTTGTGGTATTAAAAAGTACATACCAGAAAATAAACGTTTATACACGGGTGCTTCTATAGAGATTAAAGCAGATTCTACGGTACAGAAAATACCTGAATTAAAACAAGATTTATCTTCTGTATTAAGTCAGCAACCGAATACAAAATTCCTTGGCATGCACCTGGGGTTGTATTATTTCTATAAAAATCAGCAAGAAAAAACCAACTTTCTAAATAGATGGTTGTTTAAAAAATTCGGACAAAAACCAGTCTATCAGTCGGATATAAATCAGTTAGAGAATAAAGATATTTTAAGAAATAAATTAGAAAACTACGGCTTTTTCTACAGTTCCATTAACGCTACTTTTAAAGAAAAGGAAAAAGAAGCGTCTATAATATATCGTTTAAAAATACCGAAACCTTATAAAATGGCTACTTACAAAATTGACAGTATGGTTTCGCCAATTTATGAAGAGGTAAAAAACTTAACAACCTCCTCTCCTATCAAAAACGATTCGCGCTTCGATTTGGGAAGTTTAAAATTAGAACGACAACGATTAGATACCGAATTAAAAAACAAAGGATACTATAATTTTAATTCGGAATTTCTACTTTTTGAAGCTGATACGAATAGATATAAAAGTAAAAAATTCGATATATTTTTAAAATTAAAAGCCAACGTTCCTAAAAAAGCTACCGTTCCTTATCAAATTAAAAGCATCAATGTTTATCCCAATTATAATTTAAATGATTCTACAGATGTAAAAAATAATCGTTTTCAAGAAAAAACATATCATCAGGATACAGTGTTTTTTGAACCAAAATATTTAGATGAATTTATCACTTTAAAAGAAGGTGATTTATTTAATCCATTAACTTCTAAAAATACTGCTAGAAAACTCTCTTCCATTGGTGTATATAAATTTGTAAACATACAATACAAAGAAATAACAGACTCCCTAACAAATAACCTAGGTAGTTTAGAAGCTAATATATTTTTATCTCCATTAACAAAACGCGCCATACGTGCAGAACTACAAGCGGTTTCTAAATCTAACAATTTTGCTGGCCCAGAGTTATCGCTTACCTATAGTAATAGGAATTTATTTAAAGGCGGTGAAACTTTAAACATTAGCACCAATATTGGTTATGAGACGCAAATATTTAGCAGTAGTTCTGGATTAACTAGTTTAGAATTGGGCCTAAAAGGAGAACTTGTTTTCCCTAGAGTGATCGCTCCATTCTCTATAAATAAAGATTATTTTGATTATTCTATTCCGAAAACAAAAACTAGCTTAAGTGCCACGTATTTAAACAGAAGCGATTTGTATACACTGTTATCTGGTACAGGTCTTTTTGGTTATACTTGGAATGCAAATAAATACATCACCTACGAGTTTAATCCTATTTCGGTAAGTTATACTCGTTTATCAAATACTACCGATGCATTTCAAGAAATCTTAGACAACAACTCGTATTTAGAAAGCAGTTTTGATCAGCAATTTATAAGCGGACTTACATTTTCTTTTACCTATAATGAAATGTTGAGTGCAGCAAAAGAGCATCAATTTTATTTACAAACTACATTAGATGTTGCTGGTAACTCTATTAGTTTGTTTGATAAAAAAGCAAATGAAACGAATACATTTTTAGGTTTAGAATATGCACAATATGCAAAAGCAGATCTAGATGTAAGATATCATTATAATTTTGGTTCTAAAAAAGAACAAACAATCGCTACCAGATTCTTTGCCGGTTATGGGTATGCTTATGGCAATTCTGATGTTATTCCGTTTGTAAAACAATATTATTCTGGCGGACCTTATAGCGTAAGAGCATTTAGCACTAGATCTCTAGGTCCGGGAACTTATGACGGTAATAACACAGATGATGATAGTTCTTTTTTTGATAAAACAGGGAATGTTCGATTAGAAGCAAATTTAGAATATCGTTTTCCTATATATTCTATTCTAAAAGGGGCTGTTTTTGCAGATGCGGGAAATGTTTGGAATACTGTTTCAAATGCCGATTTTAATGATGCTGACGGTAATGTTACAGATAAATTTACGTCGAACTTTATAAATGAATTAGGTATGGGTGCAGGTTTTGGTTTGCGGGTAGATGTGCAAGGTTTTGTTATCCGTTTCGATTTAGCGGCTCCTTTTCATGATCCTTCTTTAGAAGAAGGGAAGCGTTGGGATTTTAGAGCAGACGAACCCGTTTTAAACTTTGCTATTGGATATTCTTTTTAGAATTACCAAAAATAGGTTGGTTAAAAGTTTTATATTTAAATTTCAAAATTAGTTTTTATCAATGAATCACGAACTCAAAGAAATCATCAAACAAGCAGCCATCAATCAACAAAAAGGGTTGAAAAATGTTTTGGCTACTGTAGTCCATTTAGAAGGATCTTCTTACAGAAAACCAGGTGTTAGAATGTTAATTTCTGAAGATTTAAGTTCTGTTGGTGCCGTAAGTGGTGGTTGTGTAGAAAAAGAAATTAAACACAGAGCAAAAAGTGTTTTTGCTGATAACAAACCAAAAATGATTACCTACGATGGTAGATACAAATTAGGCTGCGAAGGCATTTTATATGTTTTAATTGAACCCTTTTTAATTTCTGATGCATTTCTAAATCACTTTTCTAAAGTAAATGTAAACAGAGAAACTATAAAAATTGAGAGTCATTTTACTGCCGAAAATGAAGCTTTTGGTAATTTTGGTTCTGTAATAACTTTTGAAAGCAAAGAACAATTTATATTTTCAGAATCCTTCAATTATCAGCATAAAAAAGAGGTTGCCATTTTTTCTCAAATAATACAACCTAGTTTTAGGTTGATTATAATTGGAGGCGAACATGATGCTGTTAAACTCTGTAAAGTAGCCGCTACCTTAGGTTGGGAAATTGATGTGATTACTTGCGTAAAAGATAGTAAACAAATAAAAGATTTTCCGGGAGCAAATTCGGTAAATGGTGATTCTCCAGAATCCATTCAGTTTAAAAATATTGAAGAAAACACGGCTATTGTAATTATGAATCATAGTTACGTGCAAGATTTAAAATATGTTATAAAATTATCTGAATACAGACCTAAATATATTGGTATTCTAGGCGCACCAAACAGAAGAGAGCGTTTGTTTAATGAGCTTTTTGAGTTTGTCCCAGATCTTTCCGACGAATTTTTAGACAACATTTACACGCCAGCAGGTTTGCATATTGGTGCACAAACTCCAGAAGAAATTGCGGTTTCTATTGTTGCCGAGATTCTATCTGTTATCAGAAAAAAAGAACCCTTTTCTTTGAGAAATCTTACAGGAAAAATTCATAATTAAGTTGATGAAAAATATTGCGATTTTAGTTTTAGCTGCTGGAAAATCATCTAGAATGAATGGTATAAAACAGCTAGAAAAAATCAATAATAGAACACTTTTAGAGCTTACTTTAGAGAAAGTACAAACTATTTCTTCTTCAACTATATTTTGTGTCTTAGGCGCAAATGCGGATAAAATTAAATCGGAAACACTTTTAGAAAACGTTCAATTTATTGAGAACTCTAATTTTGAAGCTGGATTAAGTTCAAGCATTATTGCTGGAATCAATTATTTTAAAGAAAAGGAGTTAAATTTTGAGGGTATTTTTATTTTACTGGCAGATCAACCAGCTATTGATGTTACCTATTTAGAAGCCATGCTTCATCTGTTTCAACAAAATAAGGATAGGATTATCGCATCTAACTATGGAGAAAAATTAGGTGTTCCTGCTATTTTTCCTAAAAAATATTTTTCAGATTTACTATTGATAAAAGGAGACAAAGGCGCAAAAGAATTCATCAACAAAAAGAAAAAAGAAGTGCTTTCTCCTAAAGAAACTACCAATTTTTTTGACATCGATACGAAAGAAGATTTGCATCGGTATAAAAATTCAATTTTAAAATAGCTATTTTCGTACCTATGAAACTATTCAAATACACAGTATTTACCTTACTTTGTTTATTACTTTCTGCTTGCGCGACCATAAAGAAGCAAATTGCAGATAATCAACCTAATGTAATAAAAAAAGATAGTACTAAAATTGAACATACTTTTTATTTAATAGGCGATGCAGGAAACTCATCTCTTACAGAAGATTCTGCTGCTTTAAAATATTTAAAGAAGCAAATTAAAAATGCATCAGAAAATTCTACTTTACTTTTTTTAGGAGACAATGTATATGAAACCGGAATTCCGAAGAAAAAATCAAAAAAATATCCTTTAGCAAAAAGAAGAATTGAAGCGCAGACAGATGTTGCCAAAAAATTTAAAGGAAACTCAATATTTATTCCTGGAAACCATGATTGGTACCATGGTTTAGATGGCTTAAAACGAGAAGAAAAATTAGTAGAAAAAGCATTAGGAAAATCATCTTTTTTACCGAATAATGGCTGTCCGTTAGAGAAAGTAAACATATCTGATGACATTGTTTTAATTATTGTAGACACACATTGGTACTTAACAAACTGGGACAAGCACCCAACAATTAATGATGAATGTGAGATTAAAACAAGAACTAAATTCTTAGACGAGTTTGAAGGTTTGATAAAAAAAGCGCGCGGAAAAACAACTATTGTGGCACTGCATCACCCAATGTTTACAAACGGTTCTCATGGCGGAAAATATTCTTTAAAGAGCCACATGAATCCTTTACCTATTTTAGGTTCTCTAAAAAACTTAATTAGAGAAACATCAGGATTATCAAATACAGACATTCAAAATAAAAAATACAACGAGCTTAGAAAACGTATAATAACGTTATCTCAAGAAAATGATAAAACTATTTTTGTATCAGGTCACGATCATAATTTACAATATATTGTAGAAGATAACCTACCACAAATAGTTAGTGGTTCTGGCTCTAAAACCACACCAACTAAATTAACTGGAAAAGCAAAATTCACATACGGAACCCAAGGTTTTGCTAAATTAGACGTGTATAAAGACGGTTCGTCTAACGTGCGTTTTTATAGTGTAAAAGATGATAAAGTTGTTTATGAAACTGAAGTTTTACAAGCAAATGAGAAGAAATACTTTACTACGTTTCCTAAAAACACTAGTACAGAGAAAAAAGCTTCTATCTACACCAAAAAAGAGGTTACAAAAAATGGAGTTTACCGATTTTTATGGGGAGAACGTTATAGAAAATATTTTGGTACAGAAGTAAATGCGCCAACTGTAGATTTAGACACCCTTTTTGGAGGATTAAAACCGGAAAGAAAAGGTGGTGGACATCAATCTAAATCATTAAGGCTAGAAGATAAAGATGGACGCGAATACGTAATGCGTGCCTTGCGAAAAAATGCCGTTCAATATTTACAAGCCGTTGCTTTTCAAGACCAATATATAGAAGGACAATTTAATGATACGGCTACAGAAGATTTGTTAAGCGATGTTTTTACAGGCTCTCACCCTTACGCTCCATTTACTATTGGAAAATTGTCTGATGCTGTTGGTGTATTTCATACAAACCCCGTTTTATATTACATTCCTAAGCAGAATAGTTTAGGAAGTTTTAATGATGAATTTGGCGATGAATTGTATATGATTGAAGAACGGGCGGCTTCTGGTCATGGAGACAAAAAAAGTTTTGGTTTTGCAAACAAAATAATTAGTACAGACGACTTATTAAAGAGTTTAAGTAAAAACGAAAATCATGTTTTAGATGAAAAGGCATACATTAGAGCACGTTTGTTTGACATGCTAATTGGTGATTGGGATAGACATGAAGACCAATGGAGATGGGCTATTTTTAAAGATGGAGAACAAACAATTTACAAACCAGTTCCTAGAGATAGAGACCAAGCATTTTCTGTTTTTGGTGATGGGATTTTATTAAATATAGCTACAAGGATAATTCCAACCTTACGTTTAATGAAATCTTATGAAGAAGAATTAAAAAGCCCTAAATGGTTTAATTTAGAACCGTACCCTTTAGACATGGCATTAATTACTACAGCCAAAAAAAGCGATTGGGACGCACAAGTAAGCTTAATAACAACACAACTTACAGATGCAGTAATAGAAGATGCTTTTACTAATTTTCCGGAAGAAGTAAAAGACAAAACCGTCACTGAAATAAAAATAAAATTACAAGGTAGAAGACGAAATTTACAGAAAATTTCGGATTCTTATTTTCATCATATAAATAAATTCCAAGTTATAAAAGGAACTAATAAAGATGATTGGTTTGATATTGAAAGATTACCTAACGGAAACACAAAAGTTACAGGATATCGTATAATAAAAGGAGAAAAAGGGACTGTTTTTCATGAACGTACTTACAACAAATCTATAACCAAAGAAATTTGGATTTACGGTTTAGATGATAAAGATACTTTTGTTGTTAAAGGAGCAGATAAAGACCTCATTAAAGTGAGAATTATTGGTGGACAAAACAATGATACTTATAGTATTTTAAATGGTAAAAAGGTGAAATTATACGACTTTAAATCAAAGAAAAACACTTTTACAACTAATAAAGGACTTAAGAAATTAACGGATCATTACGAAACCAATGTGTATGATTATAAAAAGCTAAAAAACAATCAGTTTATGATAGCACCAACATTAGGTTTCAACCCAGATGATGGGGTAAAAGTTGGGGTTTCTAATGTATACACTGTCTATGGTTTTGAGAGAAACCCATTTAGTGCACAACATATTTTAAACGCTGCTTACTACTTTGAAACCAATGGTTTTGAACTGAATTACACTAGTGAATTTGCAAACGTTTTTAAAAGTTGGAATTTAGGAGTAAAAGCACGCTTTACAAGTCCTAATTTTGCAATGAACTATTTTGGGTTAGGCAATTACACTATTGACCCAAATAAGCATAATAATGAAAAAGAAGAAGAATATAATAGAGTCCGAATAAAAGAAGTTACCGTAGGTTCTTTTGTTCATTGGAAAGGAGATTTAGACGCCAAGTTTAAAGTAGGAGTAAATTTTCAAAACTATAAAGTAGAAAAAACACCTGATAGAATTGTAAGTAAACCATTGGTTACAAACAGTACTATTTTTAACAACCAACAATTTATTAATACAGAAGCAGGTTACCAATTCGAAAACACCGATAATGCAGCATTCCCTACAATAGGAATGAACACATCATTGAAAGTAGGATATACTTCAAACTTAAACAACAGCAATAATTTCGGGTATTTAATTCCGGCTATTTCATTTAATCATAAATTAATTTCTAGCGAAAAATTAGTATTTGCAACTAAAGTAAAAGGTCATTTTAATTTTGGTGATTCTTATGAATTTTATCAAGCTGCAAGCATTGGAGGAAATGATGGTTTAAGAGGATATAGAAATCAACGATTTACAGGCAAAAATTCTTTATATCAATCTACAGACATACGCCTACTTTTAACAAAAATTAAAACAAGTATTGTTCCTTTAAGCATTGGTATGTATGGTGGTTTTGATTACGGAACTGTTTGGGGGCAACAAAACACTACATTTAACAACACTAAATTTAATACGTCTATTGGTGGTGGCGTTTTCTTTAATGCGGCAAATATGTTAGTTGCAAACGTGGCTGTGTTTAACAGTAATGATGGAGTAAGAGCAACCGTTAATTTAGGATTCAACTTTTAATAAATATGGATAAAATAGCATTAATTTCAGGAGCAATATTTGGATTAACAGCCGTAATATTTGGCGCATTTGGGGCTCATTTATTAAAGAAAAAATTATCAACAGACCAACTACAAAGTTTTGAAACTGGTGTAAAATACCAAATGTATCATGCCATTGTATTGCTCGTTTTAGGTTTTCAATTAAACCATAAACTTACCATTGACAACTACATCGTTTATACATTTATTATTGGAATCCTTTTATTTTCATTTTCTATTTATGGCTTGGTAATTTCATCTGCCAATAATAAAAAACTAAAATTTTTAGGTCCAATTACACCATTAGGAGGTTTATTCTTAATAATAGGTTGGGGTCTGCTAATCTATAAGTTTGTGCAACTATAACTAATTAAATAACTGCATTACAGAAATATATTAATGCTGTTATTTCTAAAAAACTATTGCTTTGGATACATTACTTTATCTAAAGCAATATCATATTTATCTACATCCTGAATCATATCGATTGGCTTAAAAAAGTTTAAACCTATTAATTTTACATCCTTTCTACAATTAGCTAAAAAACGATCATAATAACCCTTTCCGTAACCTACTCGGTAATTTTTTGTGTCAGAAATTAACATGGGTACAAAAACTAAATCTAGCTCCTTTTCTAAAACTTCTTGTGCATTAATAGGTTCTGGAACGCCAAATTTATTCAGTTCTAATATGGTGTTTTCTTCTAAATAAAAATGAGATAAGGTATTGTCTTTAAAATTACATTTACTAACAACAACTCGTTTATTTTTATTTCTAAAATAGGCAATTAATGGTTTTGTATCTATTTCTTTAAACTTTTTTAAAGATAGAAATAAATGCACATTCTTAACTTTAGAGATATCCAAATCATAAACTTGTTGATAGATATTTTCTTGAAATTTCTGAATTTGATTTTCCGTTAAATCTTGGCGTTTTTGCTTATAACTAACTCTAAGGTCTTGCTTTTTCATGAATTAAAAATGTTTTAAATATATATCTTCCTAAAAAAAAGTGAAATACTTTTTATAATTTATCTACCGTGATTACGCTAAAAGTATTTGAATTAATGGTGATTTTTATATGATGTTCCTCGTTAGAAATATAAAAATTCTTTCCTTTTTTTATGTAATTTTCTAAAGGACTTTCTTCTAGTACTTTTTTGATGAGTGCCTCACTCTCCTCATTAGAAAAATAGCTTTTTAATTTTTTATTGATCCGTCCATAAACGAGTTTTGTATAGCAATGCTTTTTTACAATTTCATTTTTATTGATTATCATAAACTAGTCAGTTCTTCTTTTATTCTTTTAGTTAAACCACTCACCACCAAATCATAAGAATGATCTATCAATTCTTTTGCCAAATCATCTGAAACATCACTAGAATTTAGCAAAACAGTATTCCAATGTTTTTTATTCATATGAAAACCTGCAGAAATACCTTCGTATTCTTCACGTAATTCTTCTGCTTTTTCTGGGTTACATTTTAAATTGACTTTAGCCTCACTTTTTTCCCAAGAAGTTAAACCTGTTAATAAAAACATTTTGTTCATCACTTTAAAAACCAACGTTACATCATCAAAAGGAAAATGTTCTGTAACTCCTTTTTTAGAAATACAATAATCTCTTAATTGTTCTATATGCATAAACTCTTTATTTTAAAATTGATATTATTACAATTTAAAAAGTATCTTTATAAACCAAATTTACAACTATTTTATATGGAGGAAAATGATTTTTTAGACAATACCAATGTAATTAAGTATTCTAGTAATACTTATGAAAAATCTGATTTTTCTGACATTTCTCAAATTAAATTAACACAAGGAACAGAAATTATAGAATGGGTAAATACCTATGGAATTCATTACGAAAACGAATGTAAAAAGGTAATTAGTCAGAATAATTTAGATGATTTTTTAATTAAATTATTGAGTGATTCAGACCATCCTAACAAAGTAATTATACTAGAAAATATCTTATTTTTAACTACACGCGTTTTAATTACAACTGATAATAAGTTAGATTCTGAACAAATGATTTTTATAGTTTCGCCAGATTTTTTATGGTCTATTCAAGAAAGGTCTGGAGATTATTTTGGATGGATTAGAGAACGTTTGGAAGGTAATAAAGGTATTGTTAGAAAAAAGAATGCAGATTATTTACTCTTTTTAATCTTGGAGTCTATTGTAGACAATTACCAAGACACTTATTTAGAAAATGCAGAATTAAGCTCAGACAAATTAAGTTCTTCGAATATAAAACCAACACCAGAATTTACATCATTGGTTGAAAAAAGGAAACAAGAATTATTCAATTTTAAAAAAGCAACACTTACCTTAAGAGACACTATTATAAAATTGGAAAAAGTACATATTGAAGGTTTTAACATAAAGTATTTTAGCGAATTAAAAGAACAATCCAATAATTTAATTTCTAATATAGATTTTGAACTACAAGAATTAGAAAGTAAAATAAACTTAATTTTCAGTATTCAAGGACATCGATTAAATGAGGTAATGAAAACCTTAACTATTTTATCCGTCGTTTTTATTCCTCTTACTTTTTTAGCAGGAATTTACGGAATGAACTTTGAAAATATCCCTGAGTTAAAATATGAATATAGCTACTTTATTTTATTAGCTGCAATGGTTGTAATCACCATTTTTTCTGTATGGTATTTTAAACGTAAAAAGTGGTTTTAGACTTAAACTTTACTTTATAATTTTATACAAAATTGGCTTACTTGGCGTAGCATCATTTTCAAAAGGTGCAATCATTAAATTTAATAAATACTCACCATCAACAACATCATTTGGTACAAAAATAAATTCTGTAATGGTTGCATGCATTCTTAATTTCCCTGAAGTATTCCAAAATATGTTATGAACTTCTAATTTACCATCATCTTTTTCTTTATCTACCGAAGGCAAATCGATTAACAAATGTCTAATCCCTTTTTCTACTAAATAACTAGCTGCTTCATTAGATAAATACGCCGGATTGGTATTAAAATATCTCGTTTCTTTTTTGTCTGATAAATTTGGTAAAGTTCTAATTACAATAGCGTCTCTCTTTTTATTTCTTAACGCTGTTTTTAACTGTTTTTCAGAAATTACAAAATCACTTCCTATTTTTTCAGGAGCAACCGTAACCAATTCTGCCACAAAGAAATAATGTTTTAAATTCTGATTCACAGAATGCACTTTTTTGGTAATATGACCAACACATTCTGTATGTGTAATATGAGAATGTGGGTTAAATTGAATGTTATTAAAATTAACCACTGCACCATTAGCCACACTAACTTCGTAACCATCAAAAGATGCTGGTCCTATTTTAGGATCTTCAATTCCCCACGCATTTATATTATTTTTTGTAACATCTATAGGAATAGAAATATCTATAGGTTCCGATACATTTATCTCTATTTTTCTTGAATTGTATTCTATAACCGCTTTCATATTTGCCTTACTTATTTCAGTAAATTTTAGTTTTTACCACAGACTCAAATATAAGTTTTTAAATTTGTTTTCTCTATTTTTAGGTTGTTCAATCTTTACATTTAACAACAATTAACAGCCCTAAAACTAGTTGACCATAAATAAATCTGAAGAAATACCATCTGATAAAAACTTTCCTTTTTCTGTGGTTCTTAAAATTCTATTTTCGATGATTAACAGTTCTTGTTCTAAATATTTTTCGGCTTGTTTTTTAAGATACCATAGATGTTTTTCTCCAAAATCCTTTTCAATCTTTTCTAAGGAAACACCCCAAATGGTTCGTAAACCTGTCATAATATACTCATTATAACCATCTGTTTTTGTTAAAGTCTCTCTTTCTATAGGAAGTGTATTTTCTTGAATAGCTTTTATATATTTTGCATTATTTCTCACATTCCAACTTCGTTGGATACCATTAAAGGAATGTGCAGAAGGCCCAATACCTAAATACGATTTTCCTAACCAATAAGAAGAATTATTTTGACTAAAAAAACCTTCTTTACCAAAGTTAGACAACTCATAATGCACAAAATCTACCTTTTTTAATTCTTCTATTAAAATATGGAATTGCTCCTCTGCTTTTTCATCATCCACATTTTTAATTTTCCCTTTTTTTATCAACGTTGCTAATGCCGTTTTTGGCTCTACCGTTAACGCATAACTAGATATATGAGGAATTCCAAAACTCAATGCAGTTTGTATATTATCTCTCCATTCCTCATTTGTACAATCTGGAATTCCGTAAATTAAATCGACAGAAATATTACTAAAGTGGCGAATCGCTATAGATAGGCAGTTTTTTGCTTCCGACGAATTATGCGCACGATTCATCAGTTTTAAATCTTTCTCAAAAAAAGATTGCACTCCAATACTTAATCTATTGATGGGAGTTTTAGAAAGCTCTATTATTTTTTCTTCAGATAAATCATCTGGATTTGCCTCTAACGTAATTTCTGGATTCTCAACAACCGTATGATTTTGATAAACAGCATCAATCAATAATTGAATTTCATCTGTATTTAAAACAGAGGGCGTGCCACCACCAAAATAAATAGTTTCTATAACGGTGTTTTCTAACTCATCTTTTCTAATTTCTATCTCTTTTACAAGTGATGAAATCATATCCTCTTTCTTCTTTAAAGAAGTAGAAAAATGAAAATCGCAATAAAAACATGCTTGTTTACAAAATGGTATGTGAATGTAGATTCCGGACATAAATTAGTTCTCAGTTTACAGTATCAGTTGGCAGGCTCATTTAACACCGAACTTACCTGGGTTATTAATCATATAGTTTATTAGTTTCCCTACTTCTAAATTTTCTGCGGATAGATTATCAAATAAGTTTCTATCTAAATAATTACACTTAACGGCAAACATAAGCCAAGTTAACGTTTCAGAATTTTCGGCATCAGAATCACTTAATTTACTAACAAAATGTTTAGGATATTGTCTTTTTCTATATGCTTCAGAAATATTTGCAGAAACACTTCTAGAAGATCTTCTTAGTTGGTCTGTAAGTGAATATTTTTCTTCTTTTGGAAATGATTTTGAAATTTCAAAAATTTTCATTGCTAATGAAAATGATTTTTTAAATGCTAATAAATCTGTAAAACTCATAATTCCCATTTTTTTTTATGAATACCGTCACTGATCACTGCTACTGCTACTGCTACTGCTACTGCTACTGCTACTGAAAACTAAACATTATTTCTTAACCCGTTTCTCATTCTGTTTCACAAAACTAGCCCAACCTGTATAATTTTTCCCTCCAACTACTTTCCCTGAATTATAGAAATGACAAACTGCAGCGGCTAAACCATCTGTTGCATCTAAGTTTTTTGGCAATGTTTTTAAGTTTAAAAGAGATTTTAACATCAAAGCAACTTGTTCTTTACTGGCACTTCCGCTTCCGGTAACCGCCATTTTTATTTTCTTTGGTAAATATTCTGTAATCGGAATTTCTCTAGATAAACCTGCTGCCATGGCAACTCCTTGCGCCCTCCCTAACTTTAACATAGACTGCACATTCTTCCCAAAAAAAGGTGCTTCAATAGCAATTTCATCTGGGTGATAAGTATCAATTAGTTCAATTGTTCGTTCAAAAATGAGTTTTAATTTCAGATAATGGTCGTCGTATTTTTTTAACATTAATTCATTCATTTGAATAAATTCCATCTTTTTACCAACAACTTTTATCAATCCAAAACCCATAATAGTGGTTCCTGGATCAATGCCTAAAATAATTTTTTCTATCGCCAAAGTGGTAGATTGTTTTTGTATACATCATCAAATATACTGATGATTATTTGTTACTTTGCAAACCATGTATAATTCGCTTTCATACAAATCTAAACAATTCTTTTGGTTGATAATAAAACTATCGATTGTAATTGGTTGCGGATATTTTATTTACACAAAACTGATTGATAATGAACAACTAAAATTTTCTGTTTTTTATGATAATTTAGTTAAAAATGAAGTTTTTTCAATCAAAAACCTCTTATTTCTGCTACTTTTTACATTTTTAAACTGGCTTTTAGAAATTATAAAATGGAAATCTCTTGTCGGTTTTGTAAAACAAATTTCATTTTTTGAGGCTACAAAGCAATCCTTAGCTTCTTTAACAACTTCTTTAATTACACCCAACAGAATTGGAGAATACGGAGCAAAAGCACTGTATTTTAACAAGAACCATAGAAAGCAAATATTAGGTTTAAATTTAGTAGGAAACTTTTATCAGATGTTTATGACCCTATTTTTTGGCTGTATAGGTTTCAGTTATTTTGTGTTTTATCATAGGATTGAAATTGATTTTTATGGTATTTTAAAAGTTTTACTCATTGGAATCAGTATAATTTCTATTCTATTTTTGGTACTAAAAAAAATAAATGTTAAAGGATTCACTTTTGATAAAGCCAGTAATTTTATCAAGAAAATTCCGTTAAATTTAAACGTAAAAGTAGGTGTTTTATCAATGCTTCGGTTTGTAGTTTTCTCGCATCAGTTTTACTTTTTATTACTCATTTTTAAAGTTGATATTTCTTATATCGATGCTATTTCTGCCATTACTTCTATCTATTTAATTGCTTCTATAATACCAATGTTATCTTTATTTGATGTTGTTTTAAAAGGATCTGTAGCTATTTGGGTATTTTCTTTTTTCAATATAGAACCTCTTATCATTTTATCTACAACCACCTTAATGTGGATTTTAAATTTTGTATTACCTGCAATTATTGGCAGTTATTTTGTGTTAACTTTTAAACCTAGTTTTGCAAAATGATTTGGTTGCTCATTTTTATAGTTACTTTTTATGCTATTCTAATTGTTTGGTTGGCAGTTGGATTTAAAAAGGTTGATACATTTAAGGAAATAGTAACAGTAAATAAAACCTCATTTTCAGTAATTATTCCTTTTAGAAATGAAGCTGAAAACCTACCTATTTTATTAAAATCAATCGCAGAGTTAAATTACCCAAAAGAATTGGTAGAATTTATTTTGGTTGATGATGCTTCTACAGATAATTCGGTTGAAATAATTAATAGTTTTGTCATTTCGAACGAGGAACGAGGAGAAATCTCAGGAGACCAACAAGTTCTCGATACAATTTTGCGAAAAAGCGAAATCACTCGAACTGACATTTGTTTTATTAATAATATAAGAACTTCTAACTCTCCAAAAAAAGACGCTATTACAACCGCAATTTCGGTCGCAAAATACAACTGGATTGTTACTACGGATGCAGATTGTATTTTACCTGAAAATTGGTTACAAAGCATAGATAGCTTTATTCAAAACACAAACCCCAAAATGGTAGTTGCTCCTGTTAATTATAAAGCTAAAAACAACTTTTTAGAGCAGTTTCAATTATTAGATTTTATGAGCATGCAAGGAACTACTATTGGTGGTTTTGGTATGGGTTTTCCTTTTTTATGTAACGGAGCAAACTTAGCTTATAAAAAAGAAGATTTTATACTACTTAATGGCTTTAATGGCAATAACAATATTGCCAGCGGAGATGATATTTTTCTATTTGAAAAGTTTATAAAAGCTGATAAAAAAAGTGTTGGTTATTTAAAATCTTCTGACGCCATTGTAACTACGTTCCCTGTAAAAACTTGGATTGACTTAATAAACCAAAGAACAAGATGGGCTGCAAAGACAGGTAATTTTAGTTCTTTAAAGGTAAAATTAATTGGTTTGTTAGTTTTACTTACCAACTTTGTTGTTGTTTATTATTTATTGTTTGGAAGCCTAAAAATGCTTTTTATTCCCTTTGTGTTAAAAATAATTATTGATTTGTTTTTATTCTTGCCAACAATTCAGTTTTTTAAGATAAAAAGTAATTTTTATAAATGGTACATTTTTGCTAGTTTTTTATATCCCTTTTTTAGCCTTCTTGTTATTTTCAAATCGCTCTTTTTTAAATATCATTGGAAAGGAAGACGTTTTAAAAAATAATTTCTATTTCAGGTAAATGAATTTAGAGTGCAAACAAGTTTAGCCCTGATTGAACCTTTCGACTTCGCTCAAGACAGGCTATTTGTTTGAGCTCTTTTTTATCCTTTTTCAGGATAAAAAAAGCGAGCAGTGAAAGCAGGAAATAGCTGCTAAAAAATTGTATCTAAAACAAAGCATTCATAATATCTTCTGCTTTAAACCAAAGGATTAAAACGAAGGCTAAAACCACAATTAAAAAAAGTCCTTTTGTTGGTTTGGTTTGCTTTTGCCTTCCAAATTTTCTTTTAAATTGCATTTGAAAATAAATTTTAAGTGGTTAGTTTTTATTGGTAATTTTTGTTGCTCTTAGCATTTCTCTTTTTCCAGGAGGTCCTGGCAAACGCTCTACAACAAACCCGACTTCTTGCATAGCTCTTCTAACACTTCCTTTTGCAGAATAGGTTACTAAAATTCCGTTTTCTTTTAGTGAGTCATACATTTTCTGAAAAATCTCTACCGTCCATAATTGCGGTTGTACACGAGCACCAAAAGCATCAAAATAAATTAAGTTAAAGGCGTCTTTATCTTCAATATCTTCAAAGAATTGTTTTCTTTTGGTTAATGAAAATGTGTCTGAAATTTGATGTTTTTCTTCCCAAGAAACGGTATGCATTTTTTTAAAGGTTTCACTTTCCTTTTCTGCCTCTAAGACAGCTATAAAATTCATTTTTCCTACTTCTTCTGGCGTAACAGGATACGCTTCTACACCAACATAATCGATGTCTTTTCTAGCTTCTAAATAGGTAATAAAACAATTTAAACCTGTACCAAAACCAATTTCTAAAATAGCAACCTTGTCTTCTGTAACTTGCCTTAATCCGCTGTTTATAAAAACATGATAGGTTTCATTAATAGACCCGTTTTTAGAATGATATTGCTCATTCCAATCTGGTAAATGAATGGTAGATGAACCATCTGAAGTTATTAAAATTTCTCTTTTCAAAATATTTAGATTGATTTTTTTATTAAAACACCATCTGCCTCAAAAGTAAATTCTTTTTTAGGTTGGGTAATTTTTGCTATTTCTTCTTTACTTTTTCCTGCATCTTCTGCATAATGCTGTAATTCTTTAACAGAAGTTTCTTGTACAAATGCTTTACCATTTAAAACCACTTCTCTTCCTTTAGCATCTAATGGCATAAAAAAACCGTAGTCTTTAAAACGTACCATAGTTTCTGCTTCTTTATCTAAAGGCAACTTCATCCAACATCCTTTCTTAGAACAAACTTCTTTAATGGTAGAACCAAATTTTACATTAATTGTATCACCAGTTTTCATGGTTTTAAATTTAGCTAGTAATTGTTCTGAACTAATTGCATTGTCTAAATCTATTTTGGTGCCAAAAGAATCATAATTAACTTCTTGTTTTTGTTCTGCTATTTTATTCGCTGATTTTTTTCCGTCTTTACACGCCGTAAATACAAACAAAATAACTAAAAAAAATTGTATCAAATATTTCATAAATTCAAAATTAATTGTGAATTCAACAAAAGTACATATTATAATGAGCAAAAGCAATGATTAGTTATATTGTCCGATGAATATTTTATGTACATTTGTGTTTCAATTCAATTAAAATAGAATGAAATCTAATATAGAAATTCAACGTATAGAAAAATCGAAGATCGATTCTGTAGATTTTAATAATCTACCATTTGGTAGTGTATATTCTGACCACATGTTAGAATGTGATTTTATAAATGGCGAATGGCAAACACCAGTTATTAAACCATATGCTCCCATATCTTTAGATCCGTCAGCAAAGATTTTCCATTATGGACAATCCATTTTTGAAGGCATGAAAGCTTACAAAGATGCAGAAGGAAACACCATGTTATTTAGACCTTTAGAGAACTGTAAGCGTTTAAATAAATCTGCAGAACGTTTGGTCATTCCAAATATTCCAGAAGACATTTTTATGGATGGTTTAAAGAAATTATTAGAAGTTGATAATAAATGGATACCAACAAACGAAGGTAGCTCTCTATATATTAGACCTTTTATGTTTGCTTCTGGAATAGGATTTCATGCGTCACCTGCTGATGCTTACAAATTTATAATTTGTACAGCTCCTTCTGGTGCGTACTTTTCTGGTAAAGTAAAGGTTTTAATTGAAGAAAAATATGCTCGTGCAGCAAATGGAGGTGTTGGTTTTGCAAAAGCTGGAGGTAATTATGCCGCACAGTTTTACCCTACACAATTAGCTATAGACAAAGGTTATAATCAAGTAATTTGGACGGATGACAATACGCACGAATATATTGAAGAAGCTGGCGCGATGAATATTTTTATCAGAATAAATGACACTTTAATTACAAGTCCTACTAGCGATAGAATTTTAAATGGAATTACACGTAAAAGTGTTATTCAAATTGCTGAAGACATGAATATTGATGTTGAAGTTAGAAAAATTACTGTTTCTGAAGTAATTGCCGCAGCGCAAAGTGGTCGTTTAAAAGAAATGTTTGGAGCAGGAACTGCTGCTGTTATTTCTCCAATTTCTACTTTTGGTTACCAAGGTACCGATTATGATTTACCTGAATTAGAGACTTCTTTTGCAGAAACTCTAAAAAAGGCTATTACAGATATTCAAACAAACAAAGCGAAAGATCCTTACGGATGGAGAGTAATGATTTAGTAAACAGTTGGCCATTAGTGCCATTTTAAACTTAAAAACAGAAAATACCAAAGCATCAATTAATTTTGATGCTTTTTTTTATCTATCAATACTAGGCTTAAACCATTAATACTTCATACCAATATTTGCCTTTTCCATCTTCTTTACACGTCAAAAAAAAAGGAAAATTTAGAGAGAGAAAAATTCAAAGGAACAGGTTTTAAAGAAACAATTAGAAAGGACAATTACAAACTTTAAAACCAATTACTTAGCTTTTATACTATCAAAAAAACAAAAACTTATTTTAGTAAGATATAACAATCTTAAAATAAATCTAAAGCACTATTTGTCAATCAAATAAAATACAGTACATTTGCACTCCTTTTTTAAGGAAAATTAAATTATTAATAAACAAAAACTAATAGTGTAATTATGAACACATTAAGTTACAAAACAGTATCAGCAAACAGCGCTACCGTAAACAAGGAGTGGGTTTTAGTTGATGCAGACGGGCAAACGTTGGGTCGTCTAGCTTCTAAAGTAGCAAAGCTAATTAGAGGTAAAAACAAACCAAATTTTACTCCTCACGTAGATTGTGGAGATAACGTGGTTATCATCAACGCAGAAAAAATTGTTTTAACTGGTAACAAATGGAGAGACAAATCTTACATTCGTCACACAGGGTATCCAGGAGGACAAAGATCGTTAACTGCAACAGAAATGTTTGAGAAAGATCCTACAAGATTAATCGAAAAAGCAGTAAAAGGAATGTTACCTAAAAATATTTTAGGAGCAGCACTTTACAGAAACTTGTATGTATATGCAGGTACAGAGCACAAACACGCAGGTCAAGCACCTAAAGCTATTAACCTTAACGATCTTAAATAATGGATATAGTACATAAAATCGGTAGAAGAAAAACAGCTGTTGCTCGTATTTACCTTTCTGAAGGAACAGGAAACATTACAGTAAACAAAAAAGATTACAAAAGCTACTTTACTACTGGAACTTTACAGTATAAAGTACAACAACCTTTAATGTTAACAGAAAACTTAGAATCTTATGATATCAAAGTTAATGTTTACGGTGGTGGTGTAACAGGACAAGCAGAAGCTATTCGTTTAGCAATTACAAGAGCTTTAGTTCATATTGATGCAGAGCACAGGTTAGTATTGAAACCAGAAGGTTTATTAACTCGTGATCCAAGAATGGTTGAACGTAAGAAATTCGGTCAGAAAAAAGCACGTAAAAAATTCCAATTCTCGAAACGTTAATATTATTCAGAATTTATTCTGGACTATATTATATCGAGAACTGTTATTATATTTTAATATTAAACAGTTTAGCATCTAAATAGTTAGGACTCGAAAGACTACCTAACTATTGATTTCAAAACAGAAAGTAAACACATTTAAGAAAATGGCAAACGTAAACATTCAAGAATTATTAGATAGTGGTGTACACTTTGGACACTTAACTAGAAAATGGAACCCAAACATGGCTCCATACATTTATACAGAACGTAATGGTGTACACATCATCGATTTGTATAAAACAGCAGCAAAAATAGAAGAAACTTCAGAAGCTTTAAAAAAGATCGCTAACTCTGGACGTAAAATTTTATTTGTAGCTACTAAAAAGCAAGCAAAAGATATTGTTGCAGAAAAAGCAAAAGCAGTAAACATGCCTTTCATTACAGAAAGATGGCCAGGTGGTATGTTAACTAACTTTGTAACTATTAGAAAAGCTGTTAAGAAAATGGCTCATATTGATAGAATGAAGTTAGATGGTTCTTTTGATGCATTATCTAAAAGAGAAAAATTACAAATCAATCGTCAGAGAGAAAAATTAGAAAAGAATTTAGGTTCTATTTCTGATATGACTCGTTTACCTGGTGCATTATTTGTAGTAGATATTAAAAAAGAGCACATTGCTGTAGCAGAAGCTCAAAAATTAAGCATTCCAATTTTTGCAATGGTTGATACAAACTCTGATCCTAGATTAGTAGATTTTATCATTCCAGCAAATGATGATGCTTCTAAGTCTATAGACAAAGTATTATCTTTTGTAACTGATGCAATTGCAGAAGGTTTATCAGATAGAAAAGCAGACAAAGAGAAAGTAAAAGAAACTAAAGAAGTTGCAGCTCCAAAGGCAGAAAAAGCAGCTCCTGTAGTTGAAGAAGCGAAAGCTGAAGTTACTGAAACTCCTGCTGAAGAAAAAAAATAAGTATAACTTAAAAATATAAATAACATGGAAACAGTAAAGATTAGTGCTGCTGATGTTAAAAAATTAAGAGAAGCAACTGGAGCTGGAATGATGGACTGTAAAAAGGCATTAGTAGAGTCTGTTGGTGATTTTGATAAAGCAATTGATATTTTACGTAAAAAAGGTCAAAAAATTGCTGCAAAAAGAGCGGATAGAGAATCTAGCGAAGGTGTTGCAGTAACTAAAATCAATGCTGATAATACTGCTGGTGTAGCAATTGTATTAGCTTGTGAAACTGATTTTGTTGGTAAAAACGATGCTTTTGTAGCTTTAGGAGCTCAATTTGCTGAAATCGCATTAAACTGCGTAGATAAAGAAGCTTTTTTAGCTGCTGATTTTGGTGGAATGACTGTTGCTGATAAATTAATTGAGCAAACTGGTGTTATTGGAGAAAAGTTAGAGATAACAGCTTTTGAGAAAATCGAAGCTGCTTATGTTGGTGCTTATACTCACATTGGTAAAATTGCTGCTTTAGTTGGTTTAACTGCTGCTGTAGATAATGCAGATGTTTTATCTAAAGACGTAGCTATGCAAGTAGCTTCTATGGGTGCAACATCTCTATCTTACAAAGATTTTGATCCTGCATTTGTTGCTGCTGAAACAGAAGCAAGAATTGCTGTGATTGAAAAAGATAATATTGAATTAGGAAGATTAGGAAAAACGTTGAAAAACGTTCCTCAATTTATTTCTATGTCTCAATTATCTGAAGAAGTTTTAGCAAAAGCTGAAGAAGCTGCAAAAGCAGAATTAGCTGCAGAAGGAAAACCAGAAAAAATCTGGGATAGAATTTTACCTGGAAAAATGGAAAGATTCATTTCTGATAACACAACTTTAGATTTAGAGCAATGTCTTTTAGACCAAGCTTTTATTAAAGATGAAAAGAAAAATGTTGCACAATATGTTAAAACATATGGTGATGTTGAAGTAAGTGGATTCAAAAGAGTTACTTTAGGATAAACATTTATCTACTATTCTTGTGAAGACAAGAATTTAAATATTTAAAACCTCGCATTCTATAATTTTAGAATTGCGAGGTTTTTTTGTATCTCAAAAAAACAAAACTCAAAAAAAAAGCTTAATTTTGCACAACTTTCAAAATAAACTATGCAATACAAAAGAATTCTTTTAAAATTAAGTGGAGAAGCTTTAATGGGCGACAGACAATACGGAATTGATCCTAAACGTTTAGCTGAATACGCAAAAGAAATTAAAGAAGTAGTAGAAAAAGGAATAGAAGTTGCCATTGTAATTGGCGGTGGAAATATCTTTAGAGGTGTTGCTGGTGCTGCAAATGGTATGGATCGCGTACAAGGAGACCACATGGGTATGTTAGCAACCTGTATTAACGGCTTAGCCTTGCAAAGTGCCTTAGAAGATGAAGATGTTCATACGCGTTTGCAAACAGCTTTAGAAATTAAAGAAGTTGCAGAACCTTATATTAAAAGAAAAGCAATTCGTCACTTAGAAAAAGGAAGAGTTGTAATCTTTGGAGCCGGAACAGGAAACCCATACTTTACAACAGATACAGCTGCAGTTCTTAGAGCTATAGAAATAGACGCAGATGCTATCTTAAAAGGAACCCGTGTAGACGGAATCTATGATGTAGATCCAGAAAAAAATAAAGATGCTATCAAATTTGAAAATATTACATTTAAAGATGTCATTAAAAAAGGCCTTAAAGTAATGGATATGACAGCATTTACATTAAGTGAAGAAAATAAATTACCAATAATTGTTTTTGATATGAATACATACGGAAACCTATTAAAATTAGTTTCTGGTGAAAAAATTGGTACGATAGTTAATACTCAATAATAGCATTTTTTAAATATTTACTGACCATGAACGAAGAAATTGAATTTATTCTTGATAGCGCTAAAGAAGCGATGAATAATGCTATTGAGCATTTAGTTAAAGAATTACGTACTATTAGAGCTGGTAAGGCTACACCTGCAATGTTAGCAAACGTAATGGTAGATTATTATGGAGCTCAAACTCCATTAAGTCAAATTGCAAATGTTACTACACCAGATCCAAGAACAATAGCTGTACAACCTTGGGAAAAAAACATGTTACAACCTATAGAGAAAGCCATAATGGTTGCTAATCTTGGTTTTAACCCAATGAACAATGGAGACATTATTATGATTAATGTACCACCGTTAACAGAAGAAAGAAGAATCGGTTTAGCAAAACAAGCAAAAGCCGAGGCAGAACATGCTAAAGTTGGTATTAGAAATGCTCGTAAAGATGCCAATAATGACATCAAAAAAACTGATGTTTCTGATGATTTAAAAAAAGTATCTGAAGATGATATCCAAAACCTAACTAATACTTTTGTTAAACAGATAGAAGAAAAACTAGCTGTTAAAGAAGTAGAAATAATGAAGGTTTAAAAAAAACCTAACCAATAAAAAGAGAGTGTTTCTTAGCACTCTCTTTTTATTTACAACAATATACAATTTAACTACATTTTCGTAAATTTTACTAAATGAATTTTTGGACAAAAGTTGCTGGCCTTATCTTAAGAAACCGTTATATAGTTTTACTAGGTATTGCAATCATTACAGGCTTATTAGCATCACAAATGAAGTATATGAAATTCTCATATACAGAAGCCAATTTATTACCCGAAGATCATGAAGCCAATTTACAATACAATAAGTTTCTAAAAATTTTTGGTGAAGAAGGTAACTTAGTTATTTTAGGAGTTAAAGACGCTACTGTTTTTACTCCAAAAAAGTTTAATGCTTGGAATAACTTAGTACAAAAATTTGATAGTTTAGACGAAATAGATTTCACCATTTCTATTGCAGATATTAAAAAATTAAAAGCAGATAGAAAAAAAAGAAAATTTATATTAGAGCCTTTATACGAAACCGAACCTACTACCAAAGAAGAAGTTAACAACATAAAAAAACAGCTTTTCGAAAAACTACCTTTCTACGATAATCTACTATATAACAAAGAAACAGGTACACTACAAACCGCTATTTATATAAAGAAATCTATTATAAATACACCCAAACGTAGAGATTTCATTTTTAATATTTTAGTACCCACAATTAAAAAATTTGAGAAAGAAAATAACCTAGACGTACGTGTTTCTGGAATGCCCTATATTAGAACACTAAATGCTCAAAATATACAAGATGAAATTTTACTCTTTGTAGCTGGTGCCTTAGGTATTACCGCTATTATTTTCTTCTTTTTCTTCCGTTCTTTTAGAGCTACTTTTATTACACTATTGGTAGTGATGATTGGTGTTGTTTGGGCCTTTGGTTTTATAGGATGGTTCGGTTATGAAATAACAGTATTGTCTGCATTAATACCTCCATTAATTATTGTAATTGGAGTACCTAATGCAGTATTTTTAATTAATAAATATCAACAAGAAATAAAAAAACACGGTCAACAGGCAAAAGCATTACAACGTGTAATTTCTAAAGTAGGTAATGCTACTTTAATGACCAATATTACAACTGCATCTGGTTTTGCTACCTTTGTTTTTGTAAAAAGTAGTTTGCTTCGCGAATTCGGAATCTTAGCCTCTGTAAACATCATTAGTATTTTTATTTTGGCCTTATTAATTATACCTATTTTGTATAGTTTTATGCCACTTCCTAAGAAGAAACATTTAAATCATCTTGAAACCAAGTGGATTGAAAATGTAGTGAATTGGATGGAAAAAACAGTGAAAAACAAAAGAATTACTATTTATTTTGCCACAGTTATTGTTATAATTACTGCAATTATAGGCGTTTATAAGATAAAGGTATCTGGTAGTTTAATTGAAGATATGCCCAAAAGTTTAGAATTTTATCAAGATATAAAATTCTTTGAAACTGAGTTTGGAGGTATCATGCCTTTAGAAATTTTAGTGGATACTAAAAAAGAAAAAGGTGTTATGAATTTATCCACCTTAAAAAAGATGGAAAAGATAAACGAAGCCATAGAAACTTTTCCAGAGCTTTCTAAACCAATTTCTATCACTAATGTAGTAAAGTACTCTAAACAAGCGTACTACAACGGAAATCCGAAGTATTATCAATTACCAACAAGTCAAGAGCAAAGTTACATTTTAGCCTATACAAAAAACTCAAATAGTGAAGCTGGCATGCTTAAAAACTTTGTAGATTCTACAGGGCGTTATGCTAGAATAACTACTTTTATGAAAGATATTGGTACAGAAAAGATGAACGTAATTCAAGAACGTTTAAAAGACGTTATTGCTAAAGAATTTCCATCAGACAAATATGATGTTTCCATTACCGGAAAAGCCTTAGTTTTTATAAAAGGAACCAATTATTTAATACATAATCTAGTTATTTCATTATCCTTAGCAATTTTCTTAATTGCCATTTTTATGGCTTGGATGTTTAGATCTCCACCAATGATCCTTATATCTTTAATACCAAATATATTACCATTACTTATTACGGCTGGATTAATGGGTTTCATTGGTATTCCTATTAAACCATCAACTATTTTAGTATTTAGTATTGCTTTTGGTATTTCTGTAGATGATACCATCCACTTTTTAGCCAAATATCGTCAAGAATTAATAGCTAATAACTGGCGTGTAAAACATTCTGTTTATGCGGCTCTTAGAGAAACAGGAGTAAGTATGTTCTATACTTCTATTGTTTTATTTTTTGGGTTTTTAACTTTTACGCTTTCTAGTTTTGGAGGTACCATTGCATTAGGAGGTTTGGTTTCTATCACATTATTATTAGCAATGGTTTCTAACTTGTTATTATTACCTTCTTTGTTATTAACTTTTGAAAAGAAAATAGCCAACAAAAAAGTATTTAAAGAACCATCAATAAGAATTATTCCTCCAGAGGAGGATAAAATAGATGAGTAAGTATTTAGATTTATAAGATCTTTACCCTATTTAAAAATCGGATGTTATATTACATCCGATTTTTAGTAAAAGAAAATAGCCCTAATTTTATATTGATTTTATAATAAAAAAATTACACTATTTTACAGAGAACTTCCTAAAAATCAAAAATAAACTACTTAAAAATTCATTGCTCATCTTATATCAAAAAAGTATCTTTACTCTTTAATAAAAATAGTTTTGTATATTCTAAATTCATTCTATGAATAAGAATGTAGTTTTTTAAAAGATATACCAAAAAAAGATTTTTACTTTATAATTAGTTTTTTTAAAAGACTAAAAATCAAGGTTATACAATTAATTATTAACATATATTTATATCACTTTTATTTATAAGAATATGATAAACAGCAACGTTGCCGAGCTTTTAAAGTCGGAAGGATTATTACTACAAGAAGTACAACTAAAAGGATGGGTAAGAACTTTTAGAAGCAATCGTTTTATTGCACTAAACGATGGTACTACTATTAACAATATACAATGTGTTATCGATTTTGAAAACACAGATGAAGAAACACTAAAAAGAATTACAACTGGTGCCGCTATTTGTATAAAAGGTACTTTGGCAGCAAGCCAAGGTAAAGGTCAGTCTGTAGAAATTCAGGTTTCAGAAATTGAAATTTTGGGAGATTCTAATCCAGATGAATACCCAATTCAGCCTAAAAAACACAGTTTCGAATTTTTAAGAGAAAATGCACACTTACGTGTAAGAACAAACACTTTTAGCGCTGTAATGCGTGTACGTTCTAAATTGTCTTTTGCTGTGCATCAGTATTTTCAAGAGAGAGATTTTAACTACGTAAACACTCCAATTGTTACGGGTTCTGATGCGGAAGGAGCAGGAGAAATGTTTAGAGTTACTACATTTAAAGACAATGAAGCACCCGTTACAGAAGATGGTAAAATTGACTATACTAAAGATTTTTTTGGTAAGGAAACCAACTTAACCGTTTCTGGTCAGTTAGAAGCAGAAACTTTTGCAATGGCATTAGGAAAAGCATATACATTTGGACCAACATTTAGAGCAGAAAACTCGAACACAACTCGCCATTTAGCAGAGTTTTGGATGATAGAACCAGAGGTTGCCTTTATGGATCTAGATGGTAATATGGATTTAGCAGAAGACTTTATTAAATATGTTATCAACTATGTTTTAGATAAGTGTGAAGATGATTTAGCTTTTCTAGATCAACGGTTAACACAAGAAGAAAAAAGCAAGCCGCAAGCACAAAGAAGCGAAATGTGTTTGTTAGATAAATTAAAGTTTGTAGTAGATAATAACTTTAAAAGAGTTTCTTATACTGAGGCAATTGATATTTTACGTAATTCAAAACCAAATAAAAAGAAAAAATTTCAGTTCCCAATTAATGAATGGGGAGCAGATTTACAGTCTGAGCACGAACGTTTCTTAGTAGAAAAACACTTTAAATGTCCTGTTATATTGTTTGATTACCCTGCAGACATCAAAGCTTTTTACATGCGTTTAAATGATGACGGTAAAACAGTAAGAGCTATGGATGTATTATTTCCTGGAATTGGAGAAATAGTTGGAGGATCTCAAAGAGAAGAGCGTTATGATGTTTTAGTTGATAAAATGAAAGCTCTAGGTATCGAAGAAAAAGAATTGTGGTGGTATTTAGATTTAAGAAAATTTGGAACAGCAGTGCACTCTGGTTTTGGATTAGGTTTTGAAAGACTAGTACAATTTACAACAGGAATGAATAATATAAGAGATGTAATTCCGTTTCCTAGAACTCCACAAAATGCTGAATTTTAAATAAATTATATAAATTTAAAGAACTAAACGTCATTCCTCACAGAATGACGTTTTTTATTTTAACCTATTTCATATATTTGTATATATGCTAAAACAAAGTTTACAATACAAGCTATTACAAAAATTATCTCCTCAACAAATACAGTTGATGAAGTTAATTCAATTGCCTACGCAAGCTTTTGAGGAACGACTAAAGCAAGAAATAGAAGAAAACCCTGCTTTAGATACAGGTAAAGACGAATCTGACACCATAGATGATGATTTATCTAATGAATATGATGATGCTGGAACAGAAAAAATTGAAGCAGAAGACATAAATATTGATGATTACTTGAGTGATGATGAAATACCTAGCTACAAAACTCAAGCTAACAATTACTCTGCAGATGATGAAGAAAAGAATGTACCTTATGCCGCAGGAACAAGTTTTCATCAATCCTTAAAAAATCAATTAAGCACCTATAGCTTTAATGATGAAGAACTTGCTATAGCAGAATTTTTGGTTGGCAGTATAGATGACAGTGGTTATATTAGAAGAGAAATAATAGACTTAGTAGACGACTTAGCTTTTACAGAAAATGTATTTACAACAGAAGAAAAAGTAATATCTATATTAAAAAGAGTGGTTCATACTTTAGATCCTATTGGTGTTGGTGCCAGAGATTTAAAAGAATGTTTAATTATACAACTTAAAAGAAAAGGAAGTAACAAAATTAGAAGCTTAGCTATTGAGATTTTAGAGACGGCTTTTGATCATTTTGTAAAAAAACACTATAAAAAACTACAAGAAAAGTTTAATATTTCTGAAGAAGAATTAAAAGAAATAAATAAAGAAATTTCTAAACTAAACCCAAAACCCGGAAGTTCTTATGCCGGTAATAACAAAATTGCAGAACAAATAGTTCCAGACTTTTCTATAAAATTAGTTGATGGTGAATTAGATTTAGTTTTAAACTCTAGAAATGCACCTGAATTGCATATTTCTAGAGAGTATAATAATATGCTAAAAGGATATCAAGAAGCAACTGTTAAAAGTAAATCTCAAAAAGATGCAGTATTCTTTATCAAACAAAAATTAGATTCTGCAAAATGGTTTATTGACGCTATTAAACAACGTCAGCAAACTCTTTTAGTTACTATGAATACTATTATGCAGTATCAGTATGACTATTTCTTAACAGGTGATGAGCGCAAGTTAAAACCTATGATTTTAAAAGATATTGCCGATAAAATTAATATGGATGTTTCTACCGTATCTAGAGTTGCCAATAGTAAGTATGTTTCTACACCTTATGGTACAAAATTAATCAAAGAATTCTTCTCTGAATCTATGAAAAATGACCAAGGAGAAGATGTTTCTACTAAAGAGATTAAAAAAATACTGGAAACTGTAGTACTAGAAGAAAATAAGAAAAAACCTCTAACAGACGAAAAACTAGCTGCAATTTTAAAAGAAAAAGGATATCCTATTGCTAGAAGAACTATTGCAAAGTATAGAGAACAGTTAGGTTTACCTGTAGCACGACTAAGAAAAGAAATTTAGTGAAATTTCATAAATTTATATCTGTAATACTGCACCCAATTGTAATACCTACAATTGGAATACTCTTATATTTTATTTTAATACAAAGTAATTTTAACAGTAACCAAAAATTTGCAGTATTAGGTCTAATTTTTGTAACTACCTATTTTATTCCATTACTTATACTCATTCTTTTTAAAAGGTTTAAACTTATAAAATCTTTTAAGGCCGATAGCATACAGGAAAGAAAAATACCAATTGCCATGATGATTGTATTATTCTATTTATTAGGTAATACATTATACGGAGTAACGAACTTAAGAGATTTAGGCATCCTTTTTTATGCTACTACATTAGGTTTGGTATTTATTTATATATTATTTGCATTTAAAATAAAAACGAGTATTCATTTAATGTCGCTAGGTATTACTTCAGGTTTCTTCTTTATATTAAACCTTATCTATAACCAAAATTTAACAATAGTTATAGCCTGCTCTTTACTACTATCTGGTATCCTTGCTAGTGCAAGATTACATTTAAAAGCACATACGCTACAGGAAGTTTATTTAGGATTTCTGTTAGGTTTCTTATCACCTATAATAGTCTTCTATTTTTTATAGAATATAAAAAATTAAACCAAATTTTAATACTTTAGAATTTATTACTTCCTCGTTAATAGTACTATTATTAAAAATTGGGGTTAGACCATAATATAGGTTTATATTAAATTCATCATAGCCCGTAGAAAGTGTTAAACCGTACTGAAATTTATTGTAATTAGAAACATCTGAATACTTAAAAGTAGTTCCTGTAGCATCCTCAAATTGAAATGTATTAGATAAATTATATAAGAATTTAATACCTGCATATACTCTCCAAAAACTATACTTATTCGCTGTAGAAGTTCTCCATCTTAATTCTAACGGAAATTCTAAGTTATGAGATTTAAACAAATTTGCACTAATCTCATCATCACTAGTAAAAGCTGTCGTATTATTCATTTCTGTTACTTTTAACTTATGATTAAAAAAATCGAATCCATACCCTACACCAGCAGCTACAGATATACTACCTTGTTTATTTAAAATTAGATCTTTTAGAAACCCTAGAGATAGTGAATAAGAAAAATTACTTTTAGAAATTTCTGTTGGTTGGTCAAAAAACTGAGCGTAAGAAACTGTAACATAAATTTGATCATCTGCATATCTATTCCCTAGTTCTAAGGAATCTTTCTGAGCAAAAGATCCAATTACATTCAATAACAATAAAAGTAAAGTAAGCGTTGTTTTCATACACAAATTAAACGTATCATAAAGATACAAAATTTCATTAATAGTTTTGTTTTCTAAAAAAAAGGATAAAAAAAAAGGATAATTCAAATGAATTATCCTTTAGTAAAGTTATATTATATTGATTACTCAGTCTTTTTTGAAGCAGAATAACTAATTTTAAGAGCACCTACGTCTCTTAATTTTAATCTAATATCAGTAATTGTACCTACACTAGATTCTTTATCTGCTTTAATAGAAGTTGTCATAAATGGCACTTCTGCTTCAGAAACCTTAGATCTTGCATTTATAATAAAAGCAGGAACATCATCAGCAGAACCAATTTTGTCATTTAATTGAATTCTATTATAACTGGTTCCATATTTAGTATCTTTTGCTTTACCAACGTAAATGGTAGTTACCAAACTTTTATGTTCCAATTTTTTCACTTCTGTAGCAGAAGGCAATCTTGGAGCATCAATCTGTAAAGAAGTTTCTCTCATTGTAGTAGTTACCATGAAAAAGAACAACAACATAAATACAATATCTGGTAAAGCAGCAGTATTTACTGCTGGCATTCCTTTTTTCTTTTTTCTAAATTTAGACATACGGTTAAATTTTAAAAATTATTTTGTTGGTTCTTGATCTGATATAATTTGAGGATAAGCAGTTTTAATAAACTCAACCTTTTTCTTCAAATTCTCGTTAGTCATATTGTCTTTATACTCTTTTTCAAGCTCTTCAAAAGGTACTTTATATTTCTCAACACTTAACCTATTTCTTAAAAAACTATATGCTTTTAACAATTGATCTTGAACTGTTAAATACGTTCCATACTCTGTTAATCTATCACTTTGCACCGAAATAATTGCTTTGTTAGGATGATCTGAAGAAGACTCACTTCTTTCACCTTTACAATAATTACATGGTCCACTAGCAACACCATTCTCAACTTTACCGTCACCTCCACCATTATCGATAAATTCGATAGCGGCTTCTTTAAGGTCTTTAATTTCCATTCTTTCGCCTTCAACTAAAAGCTCATTATTTCTATTAATGTTTACCTCAAAAATGTTCTTCTCTTTAATAATCGGTGGTACGTAATCTGCTGGCGGCTTTTCAGAAAGTTTTTTAGAAACTCCTGAATCCACATTCATTGTTGTTGTTACTAAGAAAAAGATTAACAGCAAGAAGGCAATATCTGCCATAGAACCTGCATTAATTTCTGGATTCTCTCTTCTTGCCATATTATTATGATTTTATTAATCCTTTTAGTAAATCGTATACAAAAAACAAACTAGCAACAAGTCCTAAACAAATGCTGTACCAGATACCTGTTCCAACCCATTGGTTTAATGATGTTCCCGCTTCTCCACCTTCTAATACTTTACCTTGTGTATCTAAAACAGCATTATTATCTGCTAAAAAGTAAGCAAAAACTAATACTACACCCAAAACAGCTAGCCCTAATAAAGTCTTTTTTAAATTTTCAATATTTGTAAAAAGACTAATTAAAGAAAGAATTAAAGTTGCACCAACTGCAAAGTACAGTAATATAGTAGAAAAAGTTACAATACTACCCACAGCCCCACTTAAGGCTCCTGAATCTCCTTCATCAGTCATAAAAATTCTGATGAAGAGAAAAGCTCCTATTACAGCTATTACAGCTATAAATATATTTAAAATTTTTGATAAATTATTTTTCATAATATATCTTATTTTTTATATTTCACTAATAAATCTATCAATTGAATAGATGCATCTTCCATGTTATTTACAATACTATCGATTTTAGAAACGATATAATTATAAAAAATTTGAAGAATAATAGCCACAACTAAACCAAATACAGTTGTTAATAAAGCTACTTTAATACCTACAGCTACAACACCAGGAGAAATATCATTTGCTACTGCAATCATATCAAAGGCCTGAATCATACCAATTACCGTACCCATAAACCCAAGCATCGGTGCTAAAGCAATAAATAAAGATAACCAAGAAATATTTTTCTCTAATAATCCCATTTGTACTCCACCATAAGAAACTACAGCTTTTTCTGCAGCATCAACTCCTTCATCTACTCTATCTAATCCTTGGTAAAAGATAGATGCAACTGGTCCTTTAGAGTTTCTACAAACTTCTTTAGCAGCTTCTATACCACCAGAACTTAAAGCATCATCTACACTTGCTACTAATTTCTTAGTATTAGTTGTTGCCATGTTTAAATAAATAATTCTTTCAATTGCAATTGCTAAACCTAATATTAAGGCTACTAATACAATTCCCATAAATTCTGGGCCACCCTCAATAAAACGTTGTTTTAATTCTTGGTGGAAAGTTTTTGACTCTTCAGCTGCTTCTTGTGCGAAAGTTGATTGAATAGCTCCAAAAAACATAAATCCTGTTACGGATAGGACATTTACTACTTTTTTCATCTTTGTTATAATTAATTTTTAATAGTTAACGGGTTAAAGATATTGATTTTCATCTCAAAAAAATAATATCAAAGACAATTTAACTAAAATAATTAGAAAGAATTAATCTTCACTATCCTTTTGAGACTGCCAAGTAACAAAAAATTATTGAACATTTAAAAAAAAATTCAATCTATTTATCGTTAAAAAGGTGATTTTACCTAATAATATATTTAAAAATGATAATTATCAGTTAATTCACCTCTTAATGATTTTTCAAAAAAATGTTTGAACTCATTCGCTGATAAGTTTTTATCTAATAAGTACATTAACTTGCCTATAGCAGACTCTGTAGTAATGTCTCTACCATTAATAACACCTATCTCCTTAAGCAACAAACTGGTATCATAATGTCCCATCATCACTCTACCACTTTTACATTGGGTAACATTTATAATTTTGACTCCTTTACCTATAGCTTCTTTAAGTAAAGCTATAAATTTATCAGAATTTGGCGCATTTCCAGAACCATAGGTTTCTAAAACTACTCCTTTTAAATTAGGTATATTTAAAATACTTTCTACTACCAAATTTGATATTCCAGGAAATAATTTTAAAATAACAACCTCATCAACTAAATTTTTTCTAACAATTAAATCCGTTTCTTCTGTTTCTAATTGATGGATTAAATGCTCATTAAATTTAAGATGCACGCCACTTTCTGCTAATGGAGGTAAATTTAGAGAAGTAAACGCTTCAAATAATTCTGAACTTATTTTAGTTGTTCTATTGGCTCTATATAATTTATATTCGAAATACAAACAAACTTCAGAAACTATTGGCTTTCCATTTTTATAGGCACATGCAACCTCTATAGAAGTAATTAAATTTTCTTTTGCATCGGTTCTTAAATCTCCTATAGGCAATTGAGATCCTGTAAAAATAATTGGCTTTTGTAAATTCTCTAACATAAAACTGATAGCAGAAGATGTGTATGCCATTGTATCGGAACCTGTCAAGACTACAAAACCATCAAATTTCTTATAATTTTCTTCAATAATTTCTACTATATCTATATAATAACGAGTATTCATGTTTGATGAATCTATAGGTTCTTCAAAAGAAATACTTTCTATATTACAATTTAACTGTTGCAACTCGGGTATCTTTTCTACTATCTGACTAAAATCAAATGCTTTTAATGCATTTGTTTTATAGTCTTTCATCATACCAATTGTTCCTCCTGTATATATCAGTAATATGTTCGGTTTTGTAGTCATTTTGTCATTTTTATTCTATAAACAATAAATTGGAATACTTTATGTTGTAAATTTATCAAACAAAAATGATATAAAAATTTTAAACGATATAATTTATGATAGGATTCTATATTTTAATTGGCGCTATAGCTTTGGCAAGTTGGTTGGTTAGTAACACTTTAAAAAACAAGTTTAAGAAATATTCTAAAATTCAGCTTAGAAACGGAATGAGTGGTGCAGAAATTGCCACAAAAATGTTGGCGGATAACGGCATTTTTGACGTAAAAGTAATTTCTACTCCTGGTAGATTAACAGACCATTACAATCCTGCAGATAAAACGGTTAATTTAAGTGAATCTGTGTACAACCAGAGAAATGCGGCTGCGGCTGCAGTTGCTGCGCATGAGTGCGGACACGCCGTACAACATGCAAAAGCGTATAGTTATTTAACAATGCGATCTCAGTTAGTACCAATTGTAAGTGTTACTTCTAAATTCTCTCAATGGTTGGTAATTGGTGGTTTAATTATGGGAGCAGCTTCTGGAGCTACCGGAATCGGTTTTTACATTGCCATCGCTGGTTTAATTTTTATGGGTTTTGCAACACTTTTTAGTTTTATTACTTTACCTGTGGAATATGATGCTAGTAATAGAGCATTAGCTTGGTTAGAAAACAAAAACATGGTTTCTCAAGAAGAATTGGCTGGTGCTACAGATGCTTTAAAATGGGCTGCAAGAACGTATTTAGTAGCCGCTTTAGGTTCTTTAGCATCTTTATTATATTGGGGTTTACAAATTTTAGGAGGAAGAGATTAGCATCGCGGATGCTTATTGTATTTTACTCTTATGTTATAAAATTAATTTAAAACACTTTTGATTCATTTCAAAAGTGTTTTTTTTGATCTATATTGATTGAAAAACTTCTGTAAAAGCAACTTTATCATTACTGCCTCACAGGATAAAAGTTAAGCTGCCAAACAAGTTTAGCCTAGGTTGAAACCTTTCGACTTCGCTCAAGACAGGCTTTATCCTTTTTTGAGAGACGAAAAAAAGATATAGTGAAAAGCTGGAAATAGCTTCAAAAAAAAACCTTCTTGATTTCTCAAAAAGGTTTCTATATTATTTATTTAGTCTTGATTCTTAATTCTAAAAATCTTAATACTAACTTAATCATTCAACTTTAAAACAGCCATAAATGCTTCTTGTGGAATTTCTACGTTACCTACCTGACGCATTCTCTTTTTCCCTTTTTTCTGCTTTTCTAACAACTTACGTTTACGCGAAATATCTCCACCATAACATTTTGCAGTAACATCTTTACGCAATGCTTTGGTAGTTTCACGGGCAATAATTTTTGCTCCGATTGCTGCCTGAATAGGAATATCGAACTGTTGACGAGGAATTAATTCTTTTAATTTCTCTACAATTTTCTTACCAATCGTATACGCATTATCTGCGTGTAATAACGCAGAAAGTGCATCTACTCCAGAACCGTTTAATAAAATATCTACTCTTACTAATTTCGATTCTCTCATACCAATTGGCGAATAATCGAAAGAAGCATATCCTTTAGAAACCGTTTTTAAACGATCGTAAAAATCGAAAACAATTTCTGCCAAAGGCATATCGAAAATCAATTCTACTCTTTCTGTGGTTAAGTAGGTCTGATTTACAATTTCGCCACGTTTTTCGATACACAAACTCATTACTTGTCCAACAAAATCTGACTTTGTAATAATACTTGCTTTAATAAAAGGCTCTTCTACTCTATCTAATCTCGATGGATCTGGTAAATCTGTAGGATTATTTAAAAGTAATATTTCGTTCGGGTTTTTCTTGGTATACGCATGGTAAGAAACGTTGGGAACGGTTGTAATAACCGTCATATTAAACTCACGTTCTAAACGTTCTTGAATAATTTCCATGTGTAACATTCCTAAGAATCCACAACGGAAACCAAAACCTAAAGCGGCAGAACTTTCTGGTACAAAAACCAAAGAAGCATCATTTAATTGCAGTTTTTCCATAGAATAACGCAATTCTTCAAAATCTTCTGTGTCTACCGGATAAATCCCTGCAAAAACCATTGGTTTTACATCTTCGAAACCATCAATTATTTCTTGAGTTGGGTTTATTGCATCTGTAATTGTATCTCCTACTTTTACTTCTTTTGCTGTTTTAATTCCTGTTATTAAATAACCTACATCACCTGTTTTAACAGATTTTCTTACAACTTGTTCTAGCTTTAAAGTACCAACTTCATCGGCAAAATAATTTTTACCCGTAGCCATAAACTTAATTTGTTGTCCTTTTTTAATTTCTCCGTTTAAAACACGGAAATAAGTTTCAATTCCACGATAAGAATTGTAAACAGAATCGAAAATTAAGGCTTGTAAAGGCGCATCTGGATCTCCTTTTGGAGCAGGAACTCTATCAATAATTGCAGCTAAAATATTTTCGACTCCAAAACCTGTTTTTCCACTTGCGTGAATCACTTCTTCTGGGTCGCAACCTAATAGGTCTACAATATCGTCTGTTACTTCTTCTGGATTTGCAGAAGGTAAATCTACTTTATTTAAAATAGGAATAATTTCTAAATCGTTCTCTAAAGCTAGATATAAATTAGAAATTGTTTGTGCTTGTATGCTTTGTGCAGCATCTACAATTAGCAATGCGCCTTCACAAGCGGCAATTGATCTAGAAACTTCGTATGAGAAATCTACGTGACCAGGAGTGTCAATTAAATTTAAGACATATTGTTCTCCATTATGGGTATAATCCATTTGGATAGCGTGCGATTTTATGGTAATTCCGCGTTCGCGTTCTAAATCCATATTATCTAGTAACTGATCTTTCTTTTCACGATCTGTTACAGCACCTGTGTACTCTAATAATCTATCTGCTAACGTACTTTTACCATGATCTATATGTGCGATAATGCAAAAGTTTCTAATGTTTTTCATACTTCGTTTTCTAACTGCGTTCAACTGACAAAGATAGGTAAATAAGTTTGTGAATTAAATAACTATAAGTGCCTTAATTTTTGCTGCTCACAGCTATTTTTATGCAGTTTACAAGAAAAGCTTTTTTAAAACCTTGTTAAGTGCATCCTTTTAGGGTATCTCTAAAAAATTAGAAAATATTTACAAATCTCTTTCTAATTCTGCAATGGCAACCTTAAATTCATCTAGGCTTATACATTCATCACCAGATTTGTCATATCCTTTTATCAATTCACCGGCTACAATTCCTCTAAAAAAACCACTGATATCAGCATCCTTTAGTAAATCTTTTACTTCACCTTTGTTTAATTTTCCGTCTTTATCTTTATCAAAAAAAAGAAAAGCTTCTGCTGGACTTTGAAATTTATCAGTAATTAAAAAACTAATTTTTTTTAAAATATCTTCTTTTGCTCCCATAATTTAAAATGATTCTTTTATACTGTAATATATAATTTTTATTTTAAAAGTACAACGCTTTTCATATTTCTAAGAGCAAATGAACAGCATAAATACAAAAGCTATTTTCTGGTTCAAATATTGAAGAAAATATTTTTCATCTTAAAGGTTGAAAAAATCACTAAATTTGCAAAAAATTAAATCGTTTTGATTAAAATTGGCAACATAGAATTACCAGACTTTCCTTTATTACTTGCTCCAATGGAGGATGTATCGGACCCACCATTTAGAGCCTTATGCAAAGAACAAGGAGCAGATGTGGTATATACCGAGTTTATTTCTTCTGAAGGATTGATTCGTGATGCGGCAAAAAGCATTATGAAATTAGATATCTATGAAAAAGAACGTCCGGTTGGAATCCAGATTTTTGGTGCCAATTTAGAATCGATGTTAAAAACGGTGGAGATTGTAGAAAAATCGAACCCAGATATTATTGATATCAACTTTGGTTGCCCTGTTAAAAAAGTAGTTTCTAAAGGCGCAGGAGCAGGAATTTTAAAAGACATAGATTTAATGGTTTCATTAACTGAAGCGATGGTAAAACATACTAATTTACCTATTACAGTTAAAACTCGCCTTGGTTGGGATCATGATTCTATTAGAATTGTAGAAGTTGCAGAACGTTTGCAAGATGTGGGTTGTAAAGCAATTTCTATTCATGGTAGAACACGTGCCCAAATGTATAAAGGTGAGGCAGATTGGAAACCAATTGCCGATGTAAAAAACAACCAAAGAATGCACATTCCTGTTTTTGGAAATGGAGATGTAACTTCTCCAGAAAAAGCGATGGAAATGAGAGATTCTTATGGTTTGGATGGTTGTATGATTGGTAGAGCAGCTATTGGGTATCCTTGGTTTTTTAACGAAGTAAAACATTTTTTTAACACTGGAGAACATTTAGCAAAACCAACAATTGCACAACGTGTAGAAATGGCAAGAAGGCATTTGCAAATGGCCATTGACTGGAAAGGACCTGTTTTAGGAGTTTTTGAAACTAGAAGACATTACACTAATTACTTTAAAGGAATTCCGCATTTTAAAGAATACAGAATGAAAATGGTAACTTCTGACGATGCAAAAGATGTGTTTGCTACGTTTGATGAAGTGGAAGCTAAGTTTGGGAATACCATTATTCCGCAGTTTTAAATAAATACCTACAAGGTTTTTGAAACCTTGCAGGTAAAATTTTTATCTTTCTACAAACTCTTTAGAAATTCTACTACTGGCAATTTTAGAGGCAATAAAACCTAAAACCGTAATAGTAGCGATTACAACAAAAAGATTCGAAAATCTAAATTCTACCGGGTAAGCAAAGTTTTGGGTAATCATAAATATGCCAAATTCTTTCTGAATAAAAACAATTATAATACCCAATGTTAAACCGATAATCATTCCTAAAAAGGTTAAAAGAAAACCTTGTAAAATAAATATTTTTTTAATCTCTTTTATAGAAGCGCCTAAACTGAACAGGGTTTTTAAATTCGATTTTTTATCAATAATCATCATTATAATTGCACCAATAACATTAAACAATGCTATAATTACAATCAACGTAAATATAAGATATGATACAAAATTCTCTGTGTTAATTACCTTATAGAAAACCTCATTTAATTGCTGTTTGGTTTGCACTTTAAATTGATTGCCTAACTGCTCTTGCAATTGTTCTGCAAACAAGTCTGCATCTACATTGTCTTTTAATTTAATTTCAACCCCTGTAATTTGATTGTCTTTAAACTTCAATAATTTCTTTGCATCGTTAATAGACACAAAAACAAATTTACTCTCAAACTCCTCTGTCCCAGAATACAAACCAACGATTTGCACCTCCAATTTATTAAAGGCATTATTCGGATTGATAAAACCCACTCCTGGTTTAGGAACCATTATTGATAAAGGCGCTCCAAAATTTAAAACTCCTAAGGATAGTTTTCTAGAAATACCATTACCAACAACTGCTGTATTTGGCTGTTCTTCATCTAACCAACTCCCTAAACTGATAACAGAATCTATATGCGTTATCGAGGTATAACTTTCTTCAACTCCCTTTATATATGCAATTTCATTTTTATCATTGTATTCTAAAAAAACACGTTCTTCTATAACTTTAGAAGTTGTTTTAATTGAAGTATTACTTATTAAAGCTTGATGAACATTGTCTGTATATAAAAAAGTTTTTCCTTTATTAGAGGTGATTTTAATATCAGGATCTGAAACATCTAATAAACTGTAACTAAATGTACGTAAACCAGAAAATCCAGATAAAATAATAAACAAGGCTAAAGAGCCTACAATCACTCCAAAAGAAGCAATAATTGTAATAATATTGATAGCATTATTACCTGTTTTAGTAAATAAATATCTTTTAGCTATGTATAAGGGAAAGTTCAAATGAAAAAATTAATTTAACTTCTTTTACGTCTTGGTAAAACGCTAGGATCTTTAATTGGGTTGTCATCTTCACCTTTTAAAGATTTATCAATTTCTTCTATATAATCTAACGTGTCATCTCCAAAAAACAATAATTCTGGCATTCTACGTAATTGATGTTTTGTTCTTTTTGCCATTTCATGGCGAATTAAAACCGTGTTAGATTGCACACCTTTAATAATTTCTTCTCTATTGCTAGAAGGAAAAACACTTAAGTAAACTTTTGCTACTCCTAAATCTGAAGTTACATGAACTTTAGAAACGGAAATAATTATCCCCTTCATACCATCTTGTGCTGCCTTTTGCAAAACATCTACCAAATCCTTTTGCAGCACTCCTGCAATTTTACGTTGTCTGTTCGTTTCTTCCATGCTGCAAATTTACACTTTTTTTATGGAGTGTAAATTTTATTTTTAATCGCATACATTACCAAACCTACTCTATTCTTTACATTTAATTTTGTAAACAAAACGTCTCTATAGCCATCAATAGTTTTTGGACTTAAACACATAATGTCTGCTATTTCTTTATAGGTTAGTTCAGAACAAGCATGCCTCATAAATGTTATTTCTCTTTCTTTTAGATGAATTTCTGCAACGCCGTTTCCAGAGAGTGATTTCATCAATAAATTTGTTACATTTTTAGTATGATAAAATCCATTTTCGGCTATTTCTACTAAGGCTTTTTCTAAAACTATTTTTTCTGTATCTTTTAATAAATAACCAATAGCACCAACTTTTAACATTTTTAAAATAGTAGCATCTTCATCTTCCACAGAAAGCGCCATTACATGTACTTCATTATGGTTTTTAGAGATCCATTCCGTAGTTTCAATTCCATTCATTATGGGCATATTAATATCCATTAAAACAACGTCTGGAATAAATTCTGGTGATTTAGAAAATTTATCAATTAATTCTTGTCCATTTTTACAAGTATATAACACCTTAAATTTAGTAAAAGTATTTACCATAGCTGCAATTGCTTGAGAAAGCAATGTATGATCATCTACAATAACAACTGAATATTTCATCATAACTTATATAGAATTTTTAAGGAAGTCCCTTTATTTACTTCGGAAGTAAAAATTGCAGAAGCTCCAATTAATTTTGCTCTATTCTTAATATTTTCTAGTCCTATTCCTTTCGATTTATTTTCTAATGATGAAAAACCAACTCCGTCATCCTTTGCGTTAATTTCTAACTCATTTTCGCCAAAATTTAGTTCAACCCATAAATTAGAAGCTTTGGAATGTTTTATCGTATTTGAAAAAAATTCTTGTAAAATTCTAAAAATAATAATGCTCGCTTTTTTATTAATTACTTGACCTTTTCCAGTAATTTTTAATTCTGAATTGATAAAATGCAATCTGTTAAATCGATCTATCTCTAATTGTACAGCCTCTCTTAATTTTATATTCTTTATAGCTTCAGGATTTATTAATTTTGATAAGGCCCTTACTTCTGTTAGACCTTTACTTATGGTTTCTGATACTTCATGAATATTTTCTGGAGAAGCACTTTGTAATTGAATCTTAGCCAAGGTTAGTAATTGCCCTATATTATCGTGCAATTCCCAACTAATATTTCTTAAAGTTTCTTCTCTAATTTCTATTTGTGTTTCAGCTATTTCTCTTTCAAATCGTTTTTTTGATTCTTCTTTATCAATTAATAAAACTTTCTTTTTTTTTTGAAATACAACAAACAACAAAACTAATGCAACCGTAATTAAACCAATAACTATAGTAGAAATTATAAAAATTAAATCTTCTCCTTTGTTCCCCATATTAAACCTCCAATAAAACAAACATGTGTTAAAATTATAATTATTTGCTGCGAAGTAAATAAAATTATACTATCACTTTTAGATTCTATACCAATAACATAAAGCGCCGTATAAAATGGTATTGTAGTTAAATAATACAACAAAAAACCAATAGTTATCCAAAAAGGTAAACTATTTTGAAAATTGATAATTTGATCAGATTGTAATAATTCTTTTAAATAAAAGAACATAAACAAGCAGACAATTACCGCACCCAAAAGAACCGTATAATTTTGTATTGGTATAAATATAAAACTTAAAATATAGATAAGGTTAAATAAAACCATCAAATATTTAATCCATTTATGAGAAACCAATTCTACTGTTAACTTAAAATAAATTAATGCTACTATATTATATTCAAAAAAAGTATATATATTATAAATATCTTTAGTTTGATAACCATAAAAGTAAGCTAACTGAACTATATATTCAAAAACAACAACTACTATAGCGTAACTTACAAAAAATTTAAAATAAGGCAATGTATACCTTTTAATTAAAGTCACTGCAACAATAGCTGTTGACATATAAAGAAGTAAAATAGGTATACTTAAATCCATCGATAAAATTAATATGGTGGTGTTACCAATAATCTATTTGCCCCAGAACTATTAAGATCTTCTTTAACTCCGATAAAAGATAAAAAAGAAGCCCTTATAACATTCTTAGTTTCATCACTACTATATTCATCTAAAAACTTTGTAAAAGGAATTGCTTCTCCGTTTTTAGAATACAACGGTTCATAAGCTACATTTTTCTTTTCTTTTGTATCTGCAGTAGGCATAAAAATTAGGGTTTGTCTCCCTCTTAAACGTTCATCTGAATAATCTTTTGGATACGATGCCGAAAAAATTCTTATACCAGTAAGGGTAATATTTTTTTCTTTAGATAGCCTTTCTACATAAGCAATATATTGCTTTAATTGATTAATCTCATAAAAGTGAGAAATACTTTCGATTTCTGTAGCATCATTTGTAAACTCTTGTCTATATTTATCTAAAACAGGTTTCTGCCCAACATCATATTGATGAAACATATCGGCCATTTCTTTGTAGGTAATTGCATTTGAAGGTCTACTATCATTAATTTCTTCAGACGCATTGCCATCACCTTCATTATCCTGTTTTTCAGACTCACAACTAAACAGAAGTATAGATAAAATAAATATTTGAGAAAATTTAAAAAGTGTTTTCATATTATATAAGTTAGGTTAATATTCATCAAAGTACAATTTTAATTATAATATAAAAAGTATAAAAACAAATAACCACATTATCAACTATAGATCAAACACTTAGGCGTTAAAAAACCTAATAACACTATTACAAAAAGGGTGTTTTCCCTGTATAATTATAATGGTTTACACTTACAAATTATTCTAAAATATTTACCAATTTTGACGTATGAAAAAAAGAAAAATAAAGGGGGAAATTGCAAAAAGTATTTAATACTTTTTAAAAGGTATTAAAATTAAAAAAGTCTCAAAACTTACGTTTTGAGACTTTTAATTTTATAATTATTTTAGGATTTTAATCTGCTAAAATAATAGCTTTATTATCATTTAATTCTAAAGTACCAGAATTAATTAGTAATGTTAAAATCTTTTCATCAGCTACATCAGGCACTAATTTTCCATTTAATTCATTTAAGTCTAAATTAGACTGAGAATGAATATGAATTTTAATCGTTCCTTCTTTTAAATTAGAAACAACAGGTGCGTGATTATTTAGCATTTGAAACTCTCCATTAACACCAGGAACTGACAATGAGTCGATTTCTGATGAAAACAATATAGCTTCTGGTGTTACAATTTCTAAAAACATATATATTTTAGTTTTCAGTATTCAGTAACAGCATTCAGTAGCACAATTGCAAACTGAAACTGTATACCGCATACTAGTTTTAAGCTTCAGCTAACATTTTCTCTCCAGCATCAATTGCATCTTGAATTGAACCTCTTAAGTTAAATGCTGCTTCTGGATATTTATCTAATTCACCATCCATAATCATATTAAAACCTTTTATAGTGTCTTTAATATCAACTAGAACTCCTGGTATACCTGTAAATTGTTCAGCTACGTGGAAAGGTTGAGATAAGAAACGTTGTACACGTCTAGCTCTATGAACTACTAATTTATCTTCTTCAGATAATTCTTCCATACCTAAAATTGCGATAATATCTTGTAATTCTTTATAACGTTGTAAAATTTCTTTTACAGCTGTTGCAGTGTTATAATGTTCATCACCTAAAATTGCTGCAGATAAAATTCTTGAAGTAGAATCTAAAGGATCTACCGCTGGATAAATACCTAATTCTGCAATTTTACGAGATAATACTGTTGTTGCATCTAAATGCGCAAACGTTGTTGCTGGTGCTGGATCTGTTAAATCATCTGCAGGTACATAAACTGCTTGTACAGATGTAATAGAACCTTTTTTAGTTGAAGTAATACGCTCTTGCATTGCACCCATTTCAGTTGCCAATGTTGGTTGGTAACCTACTGCAGATGGCATACGTCCTAAAAGTGCTGACACTTCAGAACCTGCTTGTGTAAAACGGAAAATATTATCTACAAAGAAAAGTACATCTTTACCTTGTGCTTCTCCTGCTCCATCTCTAAAATATTCAGCTATTGTTAAACCAGATAAGGCAACACGTGCACGTGCTCCAGGTGGCTCATTCATTTGTCCGAATACGAAAGTAGCTTTAGAATCTTTCATTCCAGGTTTATCAACTTTAGATAAATCCCATCCTCCTTCTTCCATAGAATGCATAAAGTCATCACCATATTTGATAATTCCAGATTCTAACATTTCACGAAGTAAATCGTTTCCTTCACGAGTTCTTTCTCCAACTCCTGCAAAAACTGATAAACCACCATGTCCTTTTGCAATATTGTTAATTAACTCTTGAATTAAAACAGTTTTACCTACTCCTGCTCCTCCAAATAATCCAATTTTACCTCCTTTTGCATACGGCTCAATTAAATCAATTACTTTAATTCCTGTGAATAAAACTTCAGTAGATACTGATAAATCTTCAAATTTAGGTGCAGATCTGTGAATTGGTAAACCATCTTTACCTTCTTTTTTCAAATCACCTAAACCATCAATAGCTTCTCCTGTTACATTAAACAAACGACCATAAATATCGTTTCCGATTGGCATTTGAATAGGATTCCCAGTAGCTACAACCTCAGTTCCTCTACTTAATCCATCAGTAGCATCCATTGAGATAGTTCTAACTGTATCTTCTCCAATATGCTGTTGTACCTCTAATACTAAAATAGAGCCGTCAGCTTTTTTGATTTCTAACGAATCGTAAATTTTAGGAAGTTCATTATCCGTATTGAATTCAACATCAATTACTGGCCCAATAATTTGTGAAACTTTACCTGTTATTGTAGACATTATGTATCTAATTAAAGTTATTATTTTTTTTATGAGACTTACCTCTCATTTTCAGGTTGCAAAGGTAATTTTTTAGATTGAAACTAAAAAGTTTTTTTAACTAAAAACAAAAAATAGGAAAACAAAAAAAAAGCCTCATCAATAAAGATAAGGCTTTTGTAATATTATTTTAAAATAACTATTAGTTTGTTACTTTAATTTCAACTCTTCTGTTGTTAGCTCTACCTGTTCTTGTAGTGTTAGAATCTACTGGATATTGAGATCCAAATCCTTTAGCTTCTAATCTAGAAGAAGAAATTCCGTTTTGCTCTAAATAACTTTCAACAGCTTTAGCTCTTTTTTCAGATAATCTTAAGTTAATAGCAGCTGAACCAGTGCTATCTGTATGACCTCCGATTGCAAAATTAGCTTTAGCATTTTTGTTCATTATTGCTACTACAGCATCTAATTGTTTAGTAACTCCTGCTTTAAAAGTAGATTTTCCTGAGTTAAATAAAATAGATTTAGCAGTAAAGTTAAGTACTTCAATATCTTTTTTAGTGATAACTAGTTCTGGACATCCTCCTTGAGAAGCAACACCTGCAACTTTAGGACATTTATCATCTTTATCTAATACACCGTCTCCGTCAGAATCTGGCCAAGGACAACCTGAATTTGCAGCTGGTCCTGCAACAGAAGCACATTTATCATCTTTATCAACAACTCCATCTCCGTCAGAATCTGGACAACCTTTATTTGCTTTTGTTCCTTTAGAATTAGGACACATATCATCTTTATCTGCAACTCCATCTCCGTCAGCATCTGGACAACCATTCATAGCTGCTAAACCAGCAACATTAGGACAAGCATCATCAGAATCTTTTACTCCATCGCCATCAGCATCAGGACAACCATTGAATTCTTTTAAACCTGCAACTTCTGGACAAGCATCTTCTTTGTCATATACTCCGTCACCATCTGTATCTGTTCCTCCAAATTTAATTACTAAACCTAAAGATGTTTGGTAATGAGATCTTACATTATCAGAAAAACCTTTTTTAGTTCCTGTTTGAAAGTTTAATCCTAAGTTCTCATTAAACCAAGTATTAAAACCAAGACCAACATTAAGCATTCCTTCTCCAGTAGAATCTACAGAAGTATAACCTCCACCTAAATATACATAAGGATCAAACCAACCTGTTTGACCTACTAAGTTGTTTACATCATACTTTACAATTGCATCTACAGCCCAATAAAGAAAATCTACAGCATCATCACTATTCTTATACTTCTCAATTTTATTTAAAGACCCTGCTAATTGTAAAGAAAAACCTTTATCTAAATATTTTTCTCCAGTAATTCTAGAAATAGATGGTAAAATATTCCAATCTCCATTTCCTACTAAATCTTCTAGTTGATCACTAAAATCATCACCATTGTAAAAATCTACTACGTTTACACCAAAACCTACAACCCACGGGTTATTTTCATCTTGTGCGTTTACGTTACCAACTGTTACCAACGTAAACAAAGCTATCACAGCTATTTTTAATCGTTTCATTATCAAATTTTTAAATTAAAAGTTCGTTATTATAATACGCAAAAGTAAACCCTTAAAACGTATCTACAAAGACAAATCTACAAAATATTATTAAAACAACAGTCTATATCAATTCTAAAGAATACGTATTACTTTCACTACATCTACTAAAGTTAGAACAACATTATTTTAAAACCTTTCACTTATAAGCAACAAATAACTGAAGTCTTACGCATCACTTTTTATTTAATAAAAGCTAAAGACAAGACTAATTTAAATTCCTTTACTAGAAATCAATTTATATTTAATTATACTTCAACCACCTCAATTTTATCATTTATATAAATTAGCAATTTTTTATCAACTTTAAAATTCATAGACTTTAAAGTTCTTTCATATTTTAATAGCTGTTGATGATATTCTGAAGAAGGACTCCCTGTCTTGTAATCAATAATAACAATTTCATTTTTATCCGTAAAAACTAACCTATCTGGAATTATAATCTGATTATCCACATCAACAATTTCTCTTTCATTGAAAACAGTAACGTTATCAGAAAAATACATTGTCAATTTTGGGTGATTCACTACCTTTTGAATACTTGTTTTAATGAATACTCTTTGATCATCATCTAAAACTCCTTGTTGATAAAACAATTCCACCACATTATCTACATCATTTACAGTGATAATTTTAGCGAAAATTTCGTGTAATAAGTTCCCAAAATCAATTGCTTTTCCTTGCTCTGTATTCCATAATTTTGAAGAATTTGCTAACAAAACTATATTATGCTCTTGCCAAGGAGTTGAAATGAATTGCTCATGAATCTCGGCAACGGAACTTTCTTTTTCTCTTTTACTAACCCTACCTTTATCTCCAAAAGAATACTCTAAAACCTCATCATTCCATTGGTTTTGTTGTTTTAAGTAATTGATAAAAATACCTGAATAAAAGTTAGTGTTTTCTTCTCCTTTTGATGATATTTTTTTATCTGTAATAATATGTAATTGTTCTACTGCTCTTGTTAGAGTAACATATAGCAAATTAAAATTATCTAATTCTAACTCCTCTCTTTGTTGATTATAAATGTCTAAACCTCTAGTACTTACAATACTTAAACTTTTACTATAATCTACCAACAACTCACCGAAGCCTTCATAAGATTCTGGTAATTCATTTAACCACGATTTTGGTTTTATTTGTCGATAAATATCTACATCGCAAGGAAAAATAACCACTGGAAATTCTAATCCCTTCGATTTATGAATCGTCATAATCTGAACAGCACCGGCACTTTCTGGTGCCACAATACTTAATCGTTCTTTTTTAAGTTCCCAAAACTCTAAAAACTCACCAACATCGGTTCCATTTCTTTGTTGTTCTAAAACAACATCTAAAAAAAACTGAATATAGGCATCCGACGAATTTATCAGATTAAAACCTCTTATAATTTCTTCTATTTTCTCATAAAATGGCAATTGATGAAATAATGACGCTTCAAATGAAACCCCATATTTTTTTAAAGATTCTAAAATAGTTTGATTATCCGTTTTCGCAAATTCATTAAAAAAGACATGTTTGGGGTTTTCAATTTCTAAATGTTGATGTAAAAAATATAACATTTCAAAACGAGTTTCCTCATCACTTGGGTTTTGTAAAACTTTTAAAACATCAACAATAAAAGTAACTTTAGCACTATTTTTAAGCAATAAGGTTTCTGATGAAACGATATCAATTCCTTTTTCTGATAAATAATTTGCAACTGCAACTCCATCTTTCCTTGTACGAGTTAACACGCAAATTTCGCTTAAAGAGAAACTTTCTTTTAATTGAAGAATTTTCTCTAAAACTTTCTGTGGATATTTTACTTTCTCTAGTTCTTTATCTTCGTTTTTCTCAAGGAAGGTCAACGAAACTAAACCACCTTTTTTAGAATTTTCAATTTGTTTATTTCCTTCTATAAAAATATTTTTATATGATTCGTTTTGAATGAAATTTGCCGTATGCTGAAAAAACGAATTATTAAAATTGATAACTTCGGAATAACTCCTAAAATTGGTCTCTAAGTTTTTAATTTCTTTAGAAACATGAAAAGGGTTTGCCCTATCTGAACCTAACTCTATAAACTGTTCTGCTTTTCCTCCACGCCATCTATAAATAGCTTGTTTTCCATCGCCAACCAACAACAAATTACTATTTTCTTGCGCTAATGTATTGTCTATTAGCGGCACTAAATTCTGCCATTGCAACACAGAAGTATCTTGCATTTCATCAATAAAATAATGCTGAAAACGTTGCCCAATTCTTTCGTAAATAAAAGGAGCTGGTTGATCTTTTATATTATCAGATATTAATTGATTAAATTCTGCATTTAACCGAATATTATTATCTTCTTTTATATTCTCTAACTCTGAATTGATATTATTTAAAACCGCTAAAGGAATAATGCTTTTCAACGCCAATTTATTCATAGAGAATTGCTGATAAATTAATTCTGCCTCGTTAAATAAGCGAACAATATCGGGAACAATTTGATCTATAGAAGCTGCAACAAACTCTGCAGTAGATTTTGAGTAATATTGATTATTCTCTATCGCTTTTTTTATCGTTTCACTTCGTTTGATAAAATCGATATTAACAGATTTTACACTTAAATCTGCGAAGAATTTAGGAATGGTTCCGCGCATAAAATTCTTATGCTCTAAATCGTTATTTTCTATCAACTGAAGACATTCTTCCCCGATTTTTATAATCGATTCCTTTAATTCTTTTTGCTGATTGTATAGTTTTGTCTTTAAGTTTGTAAAATCTTCTAATTTTTTATCCGCAAGACTTCTAAAATGTTGTACATCATCTTCATTTAATAAGATTCTTGCAAATTCGCTTAAATCTCTAGAAATATCCCAAGATTTATCATCATCTGTTTTATCTAAAGAATAATCTATTAAAAGGTTTGTTAGTTTTTTATCGGTTCCTATTTTAGAAATTAAAACATCTACCGCTTCATTTAAAAGAGAAACGGCATCCATTTCTACTTCAAAATTAAGCGATAAACCTAAATCGAAAGCGAAATTTTTAATAATTTTATGAGTAAAACTATCAATTGTAGTAATAGAAAAAGCGGAGTAATTTTTTAAAATTGCATCTAAAATCTTCTTACTTCTTTCCTGAATTATTGCTTTATCTATCGTTATCTCATCAACAATAATATTGAGTAGGTCATTCTCTTTACCATCAGCAAAGTCTTCTAAACTAGACAAAACACGTTCTTTCATTTCACCAGCTGCTTTGTTGGTAAACGTAATTGCTAGTATTTTCTGAAACGAAAAAATATCATCAGAAGTTAATAATACTTTTATGTATTCTTTTACAAGTGTAAAGGTTTTACCACTTCCTGCAGAAGCGTTATAAACTTGAAAGGTAGATGTATTTTGCACAATTTATTTTACTGCAAAATACAAAATTATGTATTTAAATTTGTCTTAATTATTGGTTTTATTTTTAATAGACTAGCTAAAAATCCTCCAAATTTGAGCAACTAAAAAAGTAATTATAAAACCTGCTATAACCGGTAGAATCGTAGCAACAATTGTCCATTTTTTACTTTTTGTTTCTTTATAAATGGTATAAATCGTTGTACTACATGGATTGTGTAACAAACTAAACAACATTACGTTTATCGCTGTTAATAGCGTCCATCCACCACTTCTTAAAATATCTCCAGTAGCAGTTACAGAATCTAACTCAAACATCACTCCTGCGCCTGCTCCTCCAGCCACTCCTGTTACCATCACAGTTAACATTAATATAGAAGGAATTACAATTTCATTGGCAGGAATTGCTACAATATATGCTAATAAAATAACACCATTTAACCCTATTAAGAATCCAAATCCATCTAAAGAATTAATTAAATGTACAGCTATGCTTTCATCACCTATAAAAACATTAGAAACCAACCATATTACCGCTCCCGCTGGTGCAGCAAATACAACAGCTCTCCATAAAACAATTAATGTTCTATCTATTAAAGAGGTGTAAATGGTTTTCCAAAACATCGGAGCTCTATAAGGAGGAAGCTCTAAATTAAAAGTTGAAACTTCTCCCTTTAAAACTGTTTTAGACAATGCCCAAGAAAAGAAAAACATAAAAAACATTCCTAAAACAGCAATTCCAACTACGGCAACCAAAGAAACAATACTTGAATATGTAGAAGGTACAACAGCTCCAATAAAAATCGTTGCTAACAAAATTTGAGTTGGCCAACGTCCATTACACAAAGAAAAATTATTAGTAATAATAGCAATTAATCGTTCTCTAGGACTATCTATAATTCTAGTCGCCACAACTCCAGCGGCATTACAACCAAAACCCATTGTCATTGTTAAAGCTTGCTTACCATGTGCTCCAGATTTTTTAAAAAGTGAATCCATATTAAAAGCAACTCTTGGCAAATACCCAAAATCTTCTAACAAGGTAAATAACGGAAAAAAGATGGCCATTGGCGGCAACATTACTGCAATTACCCATGCAACAGCTAAATAAACACCATCAATTAAAAACCCAGACAACCACCAAGGAAAATTTAAGAATGCTGCTCCTTCTTTTAATAAAGGATGAATGGTATCTAACAATAAACCAGACAACATTGACGACGGATAATTTGCCCCAATAATAGTTAACCAAAGCACCAAACCTAATAATAAAAGCATAATTGGAAAACCCCAAATTCTACTAGTAACTATTTTATCTATTTTTCCATTTAAATAAAAAGCACCCTTTTTATCATCTTTTACAACTGTTTTTTCAACAATTTTAGAGGCATCAGCATAAATTGCTTCCGTTAGATTATCATGAAAATCATCGCCAATTTGCCAACGTAATTCGTTAGACAACTCTATAATTTTATCAATGTTTTTTGTTCCCATTCTTTTCAATTAAATAAAATCACCTGTTTTTAAGGCATCTAAAATATGTGCATCTCCTTCTAAAACTCGAAAAGCCAACCACCTGCTATTAGAAACATTTGGGTACTCTTCTTTAATAGCTGCACTCAATTTCTGTACAGCATCTTCTACATGTTTAGGAATGCTTTTTATTTTATAAGGTTTACAAACTATTTTACCGTTTGCTAGATCACTAATTGCAGCAATTAATTCTGGAATCCCTTCTTTAGATCTTGCACTCGTAGGCACAACCGGAATTCCTAATTCTCTAGACAAACTTCTGTAATCTATATTAATATTATTTTTTTCTGCCTCATCCATTAAGTTTAGACACAAAACTGCATTCGAAGAAATCTCTAAAATTTGCAACACCAAGTTTAAATTTCGTTCTAATCTACTTGCATCAACAACTATTACCGTTAATGTTGGTTTACCGAAAAGAATAAAATTCCTAGCAACCTCCTCATCTTCCGATCTTGACATTAAAGAATACGTGCCTGGTAAATCTATTAATTTAAATTTTTGTTGTTGATATTCAAATGCGCCTTCTGCTCTTGTTACTGTTTTTCCTGGCCAGTTCCCAGTATGCTGCCTTAAACCAGTTAACGCATTAAAAACAGTACTTTTTCCTGTATTAGGGTTTCCTGCCAATGCAATTACAAAGTCTACATTTTCTGTATCTACTCCTAATTTTTTAACTCCATCTAAAGTATGATGTGCGCACGTATCACAAGCGGATTTTGTTGCTGTTTTCATTTTTTTATGCTTTGGTAATTAAAATTTTAACCGCCTGATCCTTTCTCAAAGCGATGGCTGTTCCTTTAATTAAAAATGCTTTTGGATCTCCTAACGGGTTTAACAGATCTATACTAACCGTTGCTCCTTTTACAAAACCTAAATCTAATAATCTTCGTCTATTTTCTCCTCTACATTCCTTAGAAACACCAATAATTGTTGCTTTTTGGTTACTTTTTAAATTTGATAGACGCAGCGTATCTTTTTCTATTACATCTGCTTTGTCTAAAGAAATCACCGTAATATTTTTTGCTACTATTGGCGGTAATACAAATTGCTCTCCTTCAGATTCAAAAACAATGCGATTTTCACTTATTTCTTTCATATAAACCTGAGAATGTAAATGAATATGTTTTGCTAAAATTTGTTTATAAATACTTGTAGGCTCATCTTCTATATGAATAATTTTTCCAAAATTTAAAATAGGTAAATCTGCAAGTAGCATTCCTTTTTTCTCAGGAACCTTACCTGTCTTTGTTGGTATTGGATCCCCATGCGGATCGTATCTTGGGTTTCCTAAAAGCGTAGACAAATCTTCTACTTCTTCACCTGATAACTCATGTTCTTTTTTCTCTGCCCTACTGTGCCATTCTGTTTTATGAAAACCTGTTTTTTCTGATAAATATTTTTCCCATAAACGATGCGCCCTCACAATTCTTAACGCATACTCATCTCCGTCTTCGGTTAATGAAAAAAGTTCATGTTCTTTCTTTACCAATCCGGTTTCTAACATAGTATCAATACTTTCTAATAATAAACTATGACTAAAATCTAGTTCATTAAAAATAGTATTTATGGATGTTTTGGGATCATGATACAAAAGTTTTAAAACATCTTCAATAGCTGTTTTTTCTGTTTCTTTACGTGCTTTTAAATATTTAAAAAAGAATCCTTTTTTAGGATTAAAAATAAAATATAAGACTAAAATAACGCCAAAAAACACTAAAAGCGCTACTATTGGGTTGTAGGTATTCATATTTTTTTAATATATAAATTGTTAGCTATTTTGTTTGAAATTGATAATTTTTTATCATCAATCTTAATTGAAACTGAATCATCAAAATCTTCTTTTTCGATTACAGTAAGTTGCTTTCCTAACGTAATTCCTTTTTTATCTAAGAATTTTAAAAATTCGGATGAAGAATCGTCCACACCAACACAAACTCCGCTTTCGTTTTTTGACAATGTTGATAATAAACTTTTCTCGATTGTTTTTAAATTCCCTTCTTTATCCGGAATAGGATCTCCATGAGGATCATGCGTTGGAAAACCTAAAAAGGCATCTAATTGTTCTATTAACTTTGGAGACTTAATATGTTCTAACTGCTCTGCAACATCATGTACTTCATCCCAAGAAAAATTTAACTTATCTACAAGAAAAACTTCCCAAAGTCTGTGTTTACGTACAATATTTGCAGCAGTCTTCTTCCCTAAATCAGTTAATTTAACTCCTTTATACTTTTTATAAACAACAACTTCCTTTTCAGATAATTTTTTAATCATATCTGTAACAGAAGAAGCTTTTGTTTCTAATTTTTTAGCAATAGCATTTGTACTGATTCCTTTATCAGCATCTAACTCTAAATGATAAATTGCTTTTAAATAATTTTCTTCTGAAAGCGTAAACATCTACAAATTTTATAATACAAAGATATACTTTTTATTTTTAATAAATATATTTTTAGTCTAATCTAAAAATATATTTATATTTGACGAAAATAAAATTAATAAGATGAGAAAAATATTGTATTTCATATTGCTTTTAAGCGCCTTTACCACCTATACACAAACAAATAGTATAAAAGGAAAAGTTACATCTAACGGAGAGGATTTACCTTATACAAACGTATATTTAAAGAGATCAACACTAGGAACGTCTTCTAATGAAAATGGTTTTTACTTACTTAAAAATATCCCAAACGGAAAGTATACAGTTGTAATTAGCTCTGTGGGTTTTAAGACAAAATACATTAAAATAAACTTTTCTGGCAATCAACATATTGTTAGAAATTTTTCTTTACCAGAAGACAATTCTCTTGAAGAAATTGTTATTTCTGGAACTTTAAAGCCAGTAACCAAAACAAATAGCCCAGTTCCGGTAGAGGTTTATAGTAAAACTTTTTTTCAGAAAAACCCAACTCCTTCTATTTTTGAGTCTTTACAAAATGTAAATGGCGTAAGACCGCAATTAAATTGTAATGTTTGTAATACTGGCGATATTCATATAAACGGACTAGAAGGTCCTTATACTTTTGTTTTAATTGATGGAATGCCTTTAGTTAGTGGGCTTTCTACGGTTTATGGGTTAACCGGAATTCCGCAGGCATTAATAGAACGTGTAGAAATTGTAAAAGGCCCTGCTTCTACTTTATATGGTTCTGAAGCTGTTGGTGGTATTATTAATATTATCACTAAAAAACCATCTTCTGCTCCTTTAGTTAGTGTAGACACTTACGTCAGTTCTTGGCAAGAAGTTAATACAGATATTGGACTAAAATATAAAACAGGAAAAACGAATGCTTTATTAGGTATTAATTATTTTAATTACCAAAACCCTATAGATAATAATAAGGATGGTTTTACAGATTTAACTTTACAAAACAGAATTTCTATTTTTAATAAATTTGATTTCGAAAGAAAAAACAACCGTGTTTTTACAGTAGCTGGTCGTTATGTGTACGAAGATCGATGGGGTGGAGAAATGAATTGGACACCTGAATACAGAGGAAGCACAGAAATTTATGGAGAAAGCATTTACACAAGTAGATGGGAAACATTTGGAACGTACCAATTACCTACGGATGAAAAAATAAACTTCCAATTTAGTGCGAATGGTCATAATCAAAATTCTTTTTATGGAAACACTTCTTACCAAGCAGACCAATATATTGCTTTTGGACAATTTACATATGACACTACTTTTGGTAAAAACCACGATGTTTTAATGGGAGTTGCCTATCGTTACACAAATTACGATGACAACACAACTGCAACTGCTAGCGACACAGAAAACACTCCCTCAATCACCCATTTACCGGGTGCATTTATTCAGGATGAAATTACATTAGCTCCAAAAAGTAAACTACTGTTAGGCGCAAGATATGATCACAATAATATACATGGAAGTGTTTTTTCTCCAAGAGTAAATTACAAATGGAATTCTAACAATAATGAAGATGTTTTAAGAGTTAGTATTGGTAATGGTTTTAGAGTTGCCAATGTTTTTACAGAAGACCATGCTGCACTTACAGGAAATAGAAATGTTGTTTTTGAAGATGAATTGCTTCCAGAAACCTCTTGGAATGCGAATATCAACTACGTTAAAAAAATAGTTACAAACAGTAATACCATTATTAGTTTAGATGGAAGTGTTTTTTACACTCATTTCAGCAATAAAATAATTGCAGATTATGAAACTGATACTTCAAAAATAATCTATGGTAACTTAGATGATGGTTATGCAGTTTCTAAAGGAATCTCTTTAAATACCGATTTTAATTTTAGAAATGGTCTTTCAATTATAGCTGGTGCAACTTTAATGGATGTATCTACAACAGAAAAAGGAATTACCGAAAGACAACTATTAACAGAAAGCTTTAGTGGTACTTGGAGTATTTCTTACAAAATAAAAACGATAGATTTATTACTTGACTACACTGGTAACATATACGGACCTATGGACCTGCCTTTACTAGGAGATAAGGACCCAAGATCTGCAACATCTCCTTGGTACAGCATACAAAACATACAAGCAACCAAAAAAATTAGTAACACTTTTGAAGTTTTTGGAGGCATAAAAAATTTATTAAACTTTACCCCAGCTGCTAATAGTATTTTAAATAGCGACAATCCTTTTGATGTTGGTGTAGACACAGAAGCAAATCCAGAATTAGCTTTCGATCCAGCTTATGTATATGCAGGTAACCAAGGTGTACGTATGTTTTTAGGACTTAGATATAAAATACAATAATGAAAAAAACGCTTCTTTTCTTTTTCATCTTTTCTAATGGAATCTTATTTAGTCAGAAAAACAATGCTTTAAAGAGTTATTCTTTTGAAGAGGCTTATAACTTACAAGAAAAAGAAAAGAAACCTATTGTAATTTTTTTTCACACAAAATGGTGTAAGTATTGTTTTGGGATGAAAAAGAAGACTTTTAGCGATAAAAAGGTCATCGATTTGTTAAACAAATATTTTTATTTCATTCCTTTTGATGCAGAAAGTAAAGACTTAATAAAAATAAAAGATAAAATCTTTAAAAATGAGTCAGGAACTCATCAAATAGCACAAGTACTAGCTTCTAAAAATAATACCATTAGTTATCCATCTACTGTTATTTTAAGTGCAAACAATATTATCGATGAGCAAATAGATTCCTTTCTATCAGCAGAAGAAATCAGTAAAATATTGACAAAATACATAGCGAAAAAAATTCAAACTAAAAGAATGTTACCAAAGTAGACCAAAACTCTAATTAAAATATCAATGCTTATAATCCCATAGACGTTTTCTCTCACCACCCCGAGCACCTGTATTTCCTGATAAAGAAAAACGATAAACAACTCCAGCCGATAAAAATGTATGAGAACGCTGACTATGATACCTCTCTTCATTGTACTTATACATCCATTGACCATGTAATCCAAAATGATCGGAAACCCAAAATGTACCACCAAAACCAAAATTTAAAGTTGGAAGCCAATGTTTAGATTTAACAAATCCGCCTCCTACTGTCAAATAAGGTGTAATTCTATTTTCTGAAGTACCAAAATCATATCTCACCTCTCCATCTAAAGCAGTATATTTCTGTACATCTCTATAAGAACTAGAAAAATCACCAACAAAAGTTAAATTTTTAAACATATATCTAGCAAGAGATAATCTTGGAAATTGAGCAATATACCTCCCTTGCATAGCAGCACCATCTTTTGTAGCATAAACCACTAAACTAGAACTTAAAGTTACCGCCCATTTATTACTTTCGTTCTGTCCAAAATTTTGAAGTGCTAATAATAGAAAAACAAGGACAAAAAATTTAAATTTACTTTTCATATTTAGGGGACAATTTTGTTAGCTATAATTTTGGCAAATGTATTGTAATAAGTAAGAAAACAAAAAAGTTAACGATAAATTATATGTTAAGCTTTATTTATTCCGAATAACATAAAAACACATAGCAAAATTATTGATATCAATAATTTAATTTAAAAATAAACATTAGAAAACAATAGGGTTTTTCTAGAATTAAAAAATAACAAATGCTAGATATCATAATAAAATGAAAAGAATAAAGCAAAATAGTTTTAAAACATTTTATATTTAACAAACTCAAATTAATATCTTTGATAAAAATATTTTAGGTTGAGTAAGCAGAACATTGTAAATCAATATCAAAAAGCTGCGAATGTTTCGCAGATTATTAACCAACTTCAACAAGACAAAAACCATTTTCAAATATCGAATTTGGTGGGTTCTTCGTTGTCTTTTGTTATATCAGAAACTTTTAAAAAGGCAGACAAACCGTATCTTCTAATCTTTAATGATAAAGAAGAAGCAGCTTACTACCTTAACGATTTAGAACAATTGTTAGGTGAAAAAAATGTACTTTTTTATCCAGGATCCTACAGAAGACCTTACCAAATAGAAGAGACTGATAATGCAAATGTTTTATTACGTTCCGAGGTTTTAAATCGAATTAATTCTCGTAAAAAACCAGCAGTAATTGTTACCTACCCAACTGCTTTGTTCGAAAAAGTGGTAACCAAAAAAGAATTAGAAAAGAATACTTTAAAAGTAGCCGTTGGCGAAAGTTTATCCCTAGATTTTGTCAACGAAGTTTTATTTGAATACAAATTTAAACGTGTAGATTTTGTTACCGAACCCGGAGATTTCTCTGTTCGTGGAGGAATTATAGATGTTTTTTCTTTTTCTAATGATGAACCCTACAGAGTTGAATTTTTTGGTGATGAAATAGATAGTATTCGTTCTTTTGATGTAGAAACACAATTATCTAATGAGAAACTGAAAAAGGTTTCTATTATGCCAAATGTAGAAAACAAAACGTTACAAGAAAACAGAGAGAGTTTTTTGAAATACATTTCGCCTAAAACAGTAATTTTTGCAAAAAACATCGATTTAATTACCGGAAATCTAGATAAGTTTTATCAAAAAGCTGAAGAAGCTTTCCTAGATTTATCTAAAGAAATAAAACACGCAAAGCCAGCAGAGTTATTTTGTGATGGAAATTTCATAAAAAATCAAATACAAGATTTTTCACTGATAGAAATGTCTCCTCGAACACAAACGAAAGATCTTTCAGAAATTAAGTTTAACACCATAGCACAACCTTCTTTTAATAAGCAATTCGATTTATTAATAGAAAATTTAGAAGAATATCATAAGGCAGAATTTACCAATTATATTTTTTGTGCAAACGACCAACAAGCAAAGCGTTTTCATGATATTTTTGATGATGCGGAACAAGAGGTTCATTATGAAACGGTTGTTTTTCCGTTATATCAAGGTTTTGTAGATGTTGAAAACAGATTGGTTTGCTATACAGATCACGAAATTTTTGAGCGTTACCATAAATTCCGATTAAAAAACGGATACGCAAAAAAACAGGCAATTACCCTTCAGGATTTAAACAAGCTTGAAATTGGAGATTATGTAACACACATGGATCACGGAATTGGAAAATTTGGTGGTTTACAAAAAATCGACGTTCAAGGTAAAAAGCAAGAAGCCATTAAGTTAGTGTACGGAGAAAGAGATATTTTATATGTAAGTATTCACTCGCTTCATAAAATATCTAAATTCAACGGAAAAGATGGTAAAGCACCTAAAATATACAAATTAGGTTCTGGTGCTTGGAAAAAAATCAAACAAAAAACCAAAGCCAGAGTTAAACATATTGCCTTTAATTTAATTCAATTATACGCAAAAAGAAAGCTGCAAAAAGGATTTGCTTTTGGCCCAGACACACACATTCAGCATGAGCTAGAAGGTAGTTTTATGTATGAAGATACGCCAGATCAATTTACATCTACCCAAGATGTAAAAAATGATATGGAAAAAGAACAACCCATGGACAGATTAGTCTGTGGTGATGTTGGTTTTGGTAAGACAGAAGTTGCAGTAAGAGCCGCTTTTAAAGCGGTAGATAACGGTAAACAAGTGGCAATTTTAGTACCTACAACCATACTTGCATTTCAACATTACCAAACATTTACAGAGCGTTTAAAAGATTTTCCTGTAAGAATTGATTATCTGAATCGTTTTAGAACGGCAAAACAAAAAACAGAAGCCATAAACGGAGTAAATGACGGTTCTGTAGATATTATTATTGGTACACATCAATTAACAAACAAACGTTTACAATTTAAGGACCTAGGTCTCTTAATTATAGACGAAGAGCAAAAATTTGGTGTTGCTGTAAAAGACAAATTGAAGACTTTAAAAGAAAATGTAGATACTTTAACCCTAACTGCAACGCCAATTCCTAGAACGTTACAATTTAGTTTAATGGCGGCAAGAGATTTGTCCGTCATAAAAACTCCGCCACCAAACAGACATCCTATAGAAAGTAATGTCATTCGTTTTTCGGAAGAAATCATTCGAGATGCAATTGCTTACGAAGTTTCTCGTGGAGGACAAGTTTTCTTTATTCATAACAGAATAGAAAACATAAAAGAAGTTGCAGGTTTATTACAAAGATTGGTTCCGTCGGCAAAAATTGGAATTGGTCACGGACAAATGGAAGGAAAAAAACTAGAGGGCTTAATGCTCGGTTTTATGGCTGGTGATTTCGATGTTTTGGTTTCTACAACTATTATAGAAAGTGGATTAGACGTACCAAATGCCAACACAATTTTCATTAATAATGCCAACAATTTTGGTTTATCAGATTTACACCAAATGCGTGGTAGAGTTGGTAGATCTAACAAAAAAGCATTCTGTTATTTTATCACTCCTCCTTATCATATGATGACCGATGACGCTAGAAAACGTATAGAAGCGTTGGTTTTATTTTCTGATTTAGGAAGCGGAATTAACATTGCCATGAAAGATTTAGAAATTCGTGGAGCAGGAGATTTATTAGGTGGTGAGCAAAGTGGATTTATCAATGATATTGGTTTTGATACCTATCAGAAGATATTGCAGGAAGCCATTGAAGAATTAAAAGAAAATGAATTTAAAGAATTGTATCCAACAGATAATTCTAAACCTAAAGAGTTTGTAAAAGAAGTACAAATAGACACCGATTTCGAGATTCTTTTTCCAGATGATTATATCAATTCAATCACAGAAAGGTTGGCTTTGTATAATAAACTAGGCGAGCTAAAAACCGAAGAAGAACTACAAGTTTTTGAAACTGAAATTATAGATAGATTTGGAGAATTTCCAACGCAGGTTGAAGATTTATTAGATTCTGTACGTATAAAATGGTTGGCAAAAGAGCTTGGTTTAGAGAAAGTAATTCTAAAGCAAAAACGAATGATGGGGTATTTTGTGTCTAATCAACAAAGTGAATTTTACCACACAGATGCATTTACGCGCATGTTAAAATACGTGCAACTAAACCCTAAAAGTTGTGTTATGAAAGAGAAAGAATCTAAAAACGGATTGCGTTTATTAATTACTTTTATAAGAATTGATAGCGTAAAAACAGCTTTGAGTATTTTACAAAAAGTGTAATTTTATTTTTTGAAGCTATTTCCTGCTGGAATTTATCTTGAGCGGAGTCGAAAGGCTGTATCTTTTTGCCGAAAAGGCTAAAAGGATGCCGTTTCAATCGGGGCTAAACTTTTTTGCTTGCTTTTTTCAATAATAAAATTCTGAATTATTTTAACATAATTTTAACTTTGGCATCTTATTTGATTTTAGCTCATAAAATGCAACATTATGAACTCAAAATTTAAAATTACCATCCCTAAACCATGTCATGAAAATTGGAATATAATGACACCTATGGAAAAAGGTAGATTTTGTAGTTCTTGTTCAAAAACCGTAATCGATTTTACAAAAAAATCAACTTCAGAAATTCAAGAGTATTTAGTAGAAAATAAAAACCAACGAGTTTGTGGACATTTTTATAAAAAACAATTAGATAGTATTACTATTGAAATTCCACAAGTAACTTTTCAACAGCAATTATCATTTCAAAAATTATTCATTTTAGCTTTATTTTTTGTGATGGGGACAACACTTTTTAGTTGCCAATATACTGATGGAAAAAAACAGAAAATTGAAAACATTATTCTTGTAGATACAATTAAGAAAGTAGAAAAAGAAATTGATTCGCTTACAATTGAAAAAAAAACAACTACTATTCCTGTAAAAAGAACAGTTCCACCAGTTCCCAAAACAACTGGAATTACTTTTTGTGAAGCAACTTCAAAAAAAGACAGTATTATAGAAATAACTACTCTTGGAGAATTACCTATTGAAGGAGATATAAGTTATGTTGAGTTGGAAGAAGATTTTGTTTTAGGAATGTTTATTCAAGAGCCTCCGAGATTTAAATCATCAAAAAAACTATCAGGTGAAAAAGCAAGAAAAGATTTTGACAGTAGATTGAAAAAATATTTTCAAGAAAATTTTAATTTTGAGAAAGCTCAAAATCTTGGATTAAGAGAAGGAAAATATAAAATATTTACACAGTTTATAATTGATACTTTAGGAAATGTAATCGATATAAAAGTGAGAGCTCCACATCCAACATTAAAAAAAGAAGTAAGAAAAATACTGCAAAAAATGCCTCAGTTTATCCCAGGAAAACAAAGAAATAAAGCTGTAAAAACAAAATACAATTTACCTATAACTTTTGTGGTAGAATAAAGTTTAGTTTCATCCAGCTATAAGCTAGCAAACAAGTCTAGCCCTGATTGAGCGGTTTTTATTTGAGCTCTTTTTTAGTTGTCAGTTCGAGTGAATTTTGAAGAATGAAAAATTTGTATCGAGAACAAGACTAAAAAAAGCGAGTAGCGAAAACAGGAAATAGCTTCTAAACAATTTCCATCTTCTGCAACAAGAAAGAAGCATTCATGTTTTTACAAATACCGTTTTTTAAGGTATAATCGAAATGCAATTCGTCGTCAATAATTTCTGCATCGAAATAGTAATTTTTAATATCTGTAAACTCATTTTCTAGTTCACATAAACTCACATCGTGTGTTGCAATAATTCCTGTCGATTTAGATTTTGTCAATTTCTCTACAAACTTTTTAGAGCCAATTGCTTTGTCTTTGCTATTGGTTCCTTTTAGAATTTCGTCTAAAATTATAAAATAATCTGTGGTTTTAATTTCATCAACAATAAACTTTAGTCGCTTTAATTCAGAATAAAAATACGACTCGTCTTCCGTTAAAGAATCTGTAGTTCGCATACTTGTAATTAACTTTATGGGAGCATATTTAAAGTTTTCTGCACACACAGGCAAACCGCAATTGGCCATAACAATAGACAAAGAAATAGTTCTTAGAAAAGTACTTTTACCCGCCATATTTGCACCAGTAACAATAAAAAATTCTTCTTTGTTAATCGTAAAATCGTTGTCAATTCTTTTTATTGCATCTAACAACGGATGTCCTAAATTGGTAGCTTCTACCACTTCTTTATCACCTGTAATTTCTGGAAAAACAAATTTTGTATGATTAAAGTGAAAGTTTGCCAACGAATTCTGAGCATCGAAAAAAGCAACAACAGAAAACCATTTATCTACCGTGTGTTTGTAATTAGTAATCCATTTTTCTACATTAACTGCATTTCTAATATCGAGTAGAAAGAATCCATTTCCAAAAAATGCAATTACAAGATTATTACGTTGATCGAAAGCATCTAAAACTTTAGAAAATTCTTTAAAAATAGTTGAAGCTTTTTTATCTTCAGAATTTATAATTGCTTGTTTTTCCTTTAAAATGGTTGCCGAAAATTCTTCTCTTTCAATTTCATTTAACAACACATGATATTGCTTAAAAGTTTCTCTTACTTTATCTGTATCTGCATATAAATTACTGGTTTTTTTAACAAAGGCAGCACTGATAAAAAGGCCAATAAAAAACCAAATTACTAAATAAGTAAAAGAAAGAAAACCAAAAGAAACCAAACCGATAAATACTATTGAAAGCACAGAAAAAACAAGTTGAATTCCCTTTAAAAACGTAGGCAGAATAGCTGTGTAATTCTGAACCCAACTTACAATAAAACCAGACGTATCTTTTGTGGTGATTAAGCTTGCCAAAGCAGCAAAATGTTGCCTCCATTTTACTTTTGTTGCTAATTCCTTTATGGTGTTTTGCTTCTCTACAATTTCATTCGTTTTATTTTCCGTAAACGTATTTGCAAGTAGTTTCTTTCCTTCTGAAGTTACCGTTCTATTTAAGTATTGAAAAAAAGAACCAACACCAAATAAATCGATATCATTGCTATAATAATGCATTGCATTTACAAATTCTTCACCAGATTCTAAATGATGAAACTCTCTATTTAAAACTTGTAATTCTGTTTTATTGATGTTAATCTTAGCTTTTATGATGGCTCTTTCTCTTTGTAAACTAACGTGTTTTACAACTAAAAAACCAAATAGTAAAATACCTAAAAAAGCAATAATAAAAACATCTGGGTATCTACCAAATGTTAGATATATTAAAAAACAGGTAGTTAAAAAGACTCCAAACCTAAAAACACTTAGGTTTATAGATTTCTTTTTTAAAAGGGTTGCTTCTTTTTCTAACTCTAACTTTATTTCACTATAAAAATCAAAAGGATTTTTCATACTACTAATTTCTTTCTAAAAATTTAATTTCTAAGTTTTTGGCTAAATCTCTACCGTAATCTACTGCATTATCTATTTCATCAAAAATAGCAATCTTGTATCTTTTATTTCTAACGTCCCAAATATTTACCTCACATTCTTCTCTTACATTTAAAAACGTAGACACTCTATCTAATTTTCTTATTTTTCGCCATTTTCCAAAACCAATAGGCCCAATAAAGTAATAACGCCTAAACTTCATTTCTAAAAAATTAAAATGAATGTTTTGATTTAAAGAGAATTTAATCGCCAAAAAAATGGTGAAAAATATAGAAAACATACCTGTTCTCATCTGAACAGCTTCACTAATTTGAATATAGTTTTCATTTAAATAAAATCTCTTATAAAAAAGATATAAAGATAAGGAGAAAAAAAATGAAGCCATTATACGGTTAAACACCGACCTTTTCCCAAAAGAAATTAAGACGTCATTTTTATCCATAATTACTTATAAGCTGAAATCCCACCAGACAAACTTAAAACGTTTAGTGCTGGATATTTATTCTTTAACATTTTTGTTGCTCGGTAACTATTCATCCCTCTTTGACAAACCATAACATAAGTTTTATTAAAATCAATCTCTATTTCATCTACATCAAATTCTTGAATAGGAATTGTTTGATGAACATCAAAAGGTAATTGTAGATTTGGTAAAACTGCGATCAATTCTAAATTTGTATCTCCTAATCTTTCCTTTAACTCTACTGATAATATTTGCCAATCAGAATTTTGAGTAGAGCAAGCAATATCAAAATAGGTTTGTATTTTAAATAATTTAGCAATCTTATCTTTTAAAACGGTTGGTTTTAATTTCATTTTTAACTGTGTATTTTGCAACGAATTGTAAATCAATAATTCATTTGCTAACGGTTTTCCAATTCCCGTTATCAACTTTAAAACTTCATTTACTTGTTGTGCAGCAATTAAACCAACAATAGAGTTCATAGTTCCTGCTTCAGAACAATTAGGTACATCTGTTGCCATTTTAGGAAAAGCGTCTCTTAAATTTGCGGAATACGTTCCGTTTTGCTGTAACACATTAAAACTTGCCACATAACCATCGAACTTATACAAAGACCCATAAACTAATGGTTTGTTTTTAATAACACAAGCATCATTTAGCAAATACTTTGTAGGTAAAGAATCTGTGCCATCTACCACAATATCAAATTGTGAAGTCAGCTCAAAAACATTTTCTTTTGTAATTGGTTTATTAGTAAAACTTACTTCTGTAAAAGGTGCTCGCTTTTTTATAAATTCTGATAAAACGGCTGCTTTTGGTTTATTTACATCATCTAAAGCATAAAATACTTGTCTGTGTAAGTTAGATATATCGACAGTATCAAAATCTACTAAATGTATTTTTCCAATTCCGCTTGCAGCTAAATACACCGCAATCGGACTACCTAATCCGCCACAACCAACCACCAAAACAGCAGCGTTTTGTAGTTTTTGTTGCCCAACTTCACCTATTTCAGATAAAGTAATTTGACGCTTAAAAAGTTGATTTTTTGTGATACTCATTGAGGTGACAAGATAGTTAAATAAAAAAGTCATTACAATAATTGTAATGACTTTTGAATCTATATTAAGATAATTTTTTATTTATACTTTATTTTCATGAGTAACAAATATAAAGTTAAGGATGCCGTAATTATATTGGCTAAAATGATAGATAAACTATTTATGTAAATACCATAAATTAACCATAAAATTACTCCCGTAAAAAAAATGATATACATGGACAAAGAAAGTCCGGAAGTATCTTTAGTTTTATATGTTTTAAAAACTTGTGGCAAAAATGATGTTGTTGTAAAAACTGCTGCCACTAAACCAATAATCTCATGAAAATCAATCATTTTTTTTGTTTTACTTAAAATAGATTCTTAACTTTTTCTTAGTTAAAAAAAATTAAGAATCTATAAAAAACTTATATCTAATCAGATTTCTCAATCACCTAAAAAGGCTCATTTCGAAATGACACTTATTATTTTCATTCTTAATCCCCAAAGAAACCACAAACAAGCGAATACCTAGAAAGGCTGCCCTTTAGATAACTATGTTTATAATTTTACCAGGAACAATAATTACTTTTTTAGGTGCTTTACCATCTAATTGAGCAATTGTTTTCTCGTTTTCCATTACTATTTTTTCTATTTCTTCTTTTGATAAATCTAAAGGAAGCTCTAATGTAAAACGCATTTTTCCGTTAAAAGAAATCGGATAGTTTTTAGCGCTTTCTACTAAATGACTAGCCTCAAAAACTGGGAAATTTGCCGTAGAAATAGATTCCTTATTCCCTAACAAACTCCATAACTCTTCTGCAACATGCGGTGCATAAGGAGAAACTAAAATTACTAAAGGTTCTAGTATGGCACGTTTATTACATTTTAAAGCAGTTAATTCATTTACAGCAATCATAAAGGTAGAAACAGATGTATTAAAAGAGAAATTCTCGATATCGTCTTCTACTTTTTTAATGGTTTTATGTAATGTTTTTAACTCGTCTTTTGTTGGAGCGGCATCAGAAACTTCAAAATTATCTCCGTTAAAATACAGTTTCCATAATTTCTTTAAGAAAGATGAAACTCCAGAAATACCAGAAGTTTTCCAAGGTTTTGCTTGTTCTAAAGGGCCTAAAAACATTTCGAATAAACGTAAACTATCTGCTCCATATTCTTCGCAAATAGCATCTGGGTTTACCACATTGTATTTAGACTTAGACATTTTTTCTACTTCACGTCCTACTTTATAAGCTCCGTCTTCTAAAACAAACTCAGCATTTTTATAATCAGCATTTAAAGCATGATTTTTAAAACCATCCACATCTAACTCATCAGATGCATTTACTAAAGAAACGTCTGCATGTAAAGCCGTTTTAGTAATCATTACCAAATCTGCAAAATTAGGATCTAAAAACTTATTATCTAATAAGTGATTTTTAACAACCGTTTCAAATTCATCATCAGAATTAAATGCATTTTTAGATACAAATACAGTTGGTATTTTCTCTAAAACATCATCCATAGATTTTTCATCAGAACAACCACAACCATTCTTTACAAAAGCTGTTGCTTTGTAAACAAAAGCAGAAGTTCCTAAAATCATTCCTTGATTAATCAGTTTTTTAGCAAACTCATCTACAGGAACAATTCCTTTATCGAACAAGAATTTTTGCCAAAAACGAGCGTATAATAAATGCCCTGTTGCATGTTCAGAACCTCCAATATATAAATCTACTTCTTTCCAGTAATCTAAGTTTTCCTTGCTTGCAAACTCATTAGAGTTAGTAGCATCCATGTATCTGTTAAAATACCAAGAACTACCTGCCCACCCAGGCATTGTATTTAATTCTAAAGGATAAACAGTTTTGTTTTTTAACTTATCATTAGAAACAACTTTCTTTCCACGAGAATCCCAAGCCCATTCTGTTGCATTCCCTAAAGGTGGTTTTCCATCTTCAGTTGGCAAGTATTTTTCTACTTCTGGCAATACGATTGGCAAATGTTCTGCGTCAATCATTTGTGGCATTCCGTCTTTGTAATATACTGGGAAAGGTTCTCCCCAATAACGTTGTCTACTAAAAACAGCGTCTCTTAATCTATAGTTTATTTTTCCGTAACCAAAGCCACGTTTTTCCATTTCGAAAATGGCTAATTTTAATGCTTTCTTATATTTTAATCCTGATAAAAAATCAGAATTTGCAATCTTTGTTCCGTCTTTTCCGGTATGTGCTTCTTCAGAAATATCTACACCTTCAAAAATATTAGGAATCGGAATTCCGAAATGTTTCGCAAAATCGTAATCACGCTGATCTCCACAAGGCACAGCCATAACCGCTCCTGTTCCATAATTTGCTAACACATAATCTCCAATCCAAATTTGAACCTTTTCACCAGAAAAGGGATGAATTGCATACGCACCTGTAAAAGCACCAGAAATGGTTTTAACATCTGCCATTCTATCACGTTCAGAACGTTTTGCTGTAGCCGTAATGTATGCTTCAACTTCTGCTTTTTGAGCGTCTGTTGTAATTTTAGAAACTAACTCATGTTCTGGAGCCAATGTCATAAAACTTACTCCATAAATGGTATCTGGACGTGTTGTAAAGACATCAATTTTGTAAGATTTCTCGTCTTTTACAATTACTTCTGTTTCTACTGATTTTTCAATCTTTTTTGGAAACTGAATTGCTGTATTAATTGCAGCAACAACTTTTAATACATTTTCAACTACTTCTTCGTTTTTAAAACGAACAACATTAAAACTTTCATTGTTAAAAAATGCTGTTCTTGCTTCTTCATCTTCTTTACCAGAAAATTCAACAATTAAGTTTTTAGCTAAACAAACATAATCTACCAAAAAGGTACCAATTGTATATTTTTTTCTGAATTTTGAAGCTCCTTTTTTATTTTTTAATTCATTCCAAAGCGTTGTTTCTGCTTTCGATAAATTTTGTCTTAATTCTTTTAAAGCTTCTAATTCTTTATAAGATAGTTTTACTTCAGAAGATGTATTCTTAGCACCATTATCAACATTAAAAGTAACCATTGCACCTTGAGATCGTCCAATCCAATTGGTTTGAGAATCTTTTAAAGGTTGTGGCCAATCAATTTTTTCTAATCCGTCTAAAAGACGTTGTGCATATGCAGAAATACGCATAGACCATTGTGTCATCTTTTTACGAACAACAGGATGGCTTCCTCTTTCTGATACTCCGTTTACAATTTCGTCATTTGCTAAAACGGTTCCTAAAGCTGGACACCAATTTACTTCTGTATCAGACAAAAAGGTTAAACGGTATTGTAATAAAATTTCTTCTTGTTCTGTTTTTGAAAATGCTTTCCATTCATCCGCAGAAAAAGATTTTATTTCTTCATCACAAACAGCATTTACTGTTGCATTTCCTTCTTTTTTAAAGATTTTCTCTAAAGAAGAAATGTCTTCTGCTTTATCAGAATCTTTATTATACCAAGAATTGAACAATTGAATAAAAATCCACTGAGTCCATTTATAATATTCCGGACTAGAAGTTCTCACTTCTCTGCTCCAATCGAAAGAAAAACCAATAGTATCTAATTGTCTTCTATACGTTGCAACGTTTTCTTCTGTAGTTTTTGCAGGATGTTGCCCTGTTTGAATTGCATATTGTTCTGCTGGCAAACCAAAAGAATCATATCCTTGTGGATGCAATACATTAAAACCTTTATGACGTTTGTAACGCGCATAAATGTCACTAGCGATATATCCTAAAGGATGCCCAACGTGTAAACCTGCTCCGGATGGATAAGGAAACATATCTAACACATAATATTTAGGTTTCTCCGATTCATTACTGGCTTTAAAAGTTTGGTTTTCTGCCCAAAATTTTTGCCATTTCTTTTCTATATCTAAGTGATTATATTGCATTCTAATTTCTTTATTTAAGCTGCAAATTTACGTTTATTCTTTGTAAGCAAGAAATTCATTTCTTTAAATTAAATGACATAAAAAAACCGTCTAAATTTCTTTAGACGGTTTCAATTATTTCTTAAATAAAATTATTTAATAGAAACAGAAACTATGGTGTTAGCCCATCCCATTTTTAAGGTCATATCATCTGCAAACATCATAGAAAATGCTTCGATGTTTTTATCTGATGTAGATACCGTACCTGGTACTCTAACAACATCTTGGTCTTCTTTATAAAAATAAGATCCCCAAACATTTTTTGCTGTACTTAAAATTACAACCCAGTCTCCTTCTGCTTTAGGAATAGTAAATAACGTGTAAGTTCCTGCTTTTACTTCCTTACCACCAAAAACAACATCTTTGTAGAAAGTAATTTCTGCCGCTTCATTTGCACCAGTTCTCCAAACTTTATCTACAGGAGCCAATTTACTTAATTCTCTTCCTTTTAACTGTGGTCTTCCGTAAGTTACTTTTACAACTTTATCTGAAATTTTATAACTACTTGGGTATGCAGCACCATCCATTGGGCTTTTATCTAAACCTTTAAATTCTTGCGCATTTGTTCCTGTTGAACTAATTAATGTAATTGCAAAAATTGCAATTGATAAAATAGATTTTTTCATGGTTTGTTATATTTATTTATAATATTAATACTCAAGTCTTCTTAAAAATGAAAACCTTACAAAGGTTTCTAATTATTTCTGCTAAAATAAGCATAAAAAAAAGATCGAGATTTCAGTATACTGAAATCTCGATCTTATATCTAAGTTTTTGAAATTACTATTTCAACTTCTTCTTAACTGCTACTTCTTTGTAAGCTTCAATTACATCTCCTTCTTCGATATCATTGTAGTTTTTAATTTGAATACCACAATCGAACCCTTTTGTAACTTCTCTAACATCATCTTTAAAACGTTTTAACGCTGTTAAAGTTCCGTCGTGCACTACAATTCCGTCTCTAATAATTCTAATTTGAGAATCTCTCTGAATCTTACCAGACATTACCATACAACCTGCAATGTTACCAACTTTAGATATTTTATAGATTTCTCTAATTTCTACATTACCAGTAACCTCTTCTTTCATTTCCGGAGATAACATTCCTTCCATGGCATCTTTTAAGTCGTTGATAGCTGCATAAATAATAGAATATGTTCTAATATCTACTTCTTCTCTATCTGCTACCACTCTAGCATTTCCTTGCGGACGAACATTAAACCCAACAATAATTGCGTCTGATGCTGATGCTAATAACACATCACTTTCTGTAATGGCTCCAACACCTTTATGTAAAATATTTACTTGAATTTCTTCAGTAGATAATTTTTGGAAAGAATCTGTTAATGCTTCTACAGAACCATCTACATCTCCTTTTAAGATTATGTTTAATTCTTTAAAGTCTCCTAACGCAATTCTACGTCCAATTTCATCTAAGGTTAATGTTTTCTGAGTTCTTACAGATTGCTCTCGTTGTAATTGAGAACGTTTAGAGGCAATTTGTTTTGCTTCTCTTTCATCATCAAATACTACAAACTTGTCTCCAGCTTGTGGCGCTCCGTCTAAACCTAAAATAGATACTGGTGTAGATGGACCTGCAACTTTTAAATTAGTTCCTTTGTCATCAAACATTGCTCTTACTTTACCACTGTGTTTACCTGCTAACAAGTAATCTCCAATTTTTAAAGTTCCGGCTTGTACTAATACCGTAGAAACATATCCTCTACCTTTATCTAATAATGCTTCCACTACTGCACCAACTGCATTTTTATTAGGATTAGCTTTCAATTCTAAAATTTCTGCTTCTAATAAAACTTTCTCTAATAATTCTGGAACACCTGTTCCAAGTTTTGCTGAGATATCTTGAGATTGTATGTTACCACCCCATTCTTCTATCAACAAATTCATTTGAGATAACTGCGTTTTTACATTATCTGGATTCGCATTTGGTTTATCAATCTTATTGATTGCAAATATAATTGGCACTCCTGCAGCTTGCGCATGAGAAATTGCTTCTTTAGTTTGCGGCATCACATCATCATCTGCTGCAACTACAATAATAACTAAATCCGTTACTTGAGCTCCACGTGCACGCATCGCTGTAAACGCCTCGTGACCTGGTGTATCTAAAAATGCTATTTTTTGATCTCCAACTTTTACAGAGTACGCACCAATATGCTGTGTAATTCCTCCGCTTTCGCCTTCAATAACATTTGCTTTTCTAATATAATCTAAAAGTGATGTTTTACCATGATCTACGTGACCCATTACCGTAATAATTGGTGCACGACTTTCTAAATCTTCTGGTTTATCTACTACTTCTTCTATCGATTCTTCTACTTCTGCACCTACAAATTCTACTTTATGGTTAAATTCTTCAGCTACAATAACTAATGTTTCTGCGTCTAAACGCTGATTCATTGTTACCATCATTCCTAAAGACATACATGCAGAAATAATATTTGTTACCGGAACCTCCATCATTGTAGCAACTTCACTTACCGTAACAAATTCTGTTACTTTTAAGATTTTGTTGTCTAATGCTTGAGCTTCTAACTCAGCATCTGAATGTTCTCTATGGGCATCTCTTTTATTTCTACGGTATTTTGCACCTTTTCCTCTAGAAGATTTCCCTTGCAGTTTCTCAAGTGTTTCTCTTACTTGTTTTTGAATTTCTGCTTCAGTTGGTTCTTCTTTCTTAACTGCTGCTGGTCTTGCTGCACCTCGTCCACCTCTATTAAAAGGAGGTCTAGTACCTGTTCTAGCACCACCTCTATTACCTTGACCTGGTCTACTAGGTCTTGCCGTAGCAGAACCTGGCGCTCCTGCTTTAGTTACAATACGCTTACGTTTCTTTTTGTCTGCGTTTGCATCTTTTTTAACTTCAGGTTTCTTTTTCTTAGGTCTTTCAAATTGTTTTAAATCAATTTTCTTACCTGTAAAATTAGGGCCGTCTAATTTCTTATACTGAGTTTTGATAGCTTCTGCATTCTCTGCAGTAACTTCTTCTGCCTTTTCTTCTGTTTTAGAAACGTCTTTTTTCCCTTTTGGTTTTTCACCAACTTTAGAAACTTCTTTTTCTATTTCAGAAACTGTTTTTTTAACCTCTGGTTTTACCACTTTTGGTGTTTCAACAACAGGAGTTTCATCAACAGGTTTTTCTTCCACCTTTGGTGCTTCAGCTTTCGCTTCTACAACTGGGGTTTCTGCTACTTTAGGTTCTTCAGCTTTAGGTTCTGTAACAACCTCTTTGGGCGCTACTTTTACCTTTTCGACTTTTTCTGAAGGTTTTTTACCAATATTATCAATATCGATTTTACCTACAGTTTTAAGTTCTAATTTATCTGCCTTGGCTTTTAAAACCACTTCCTTTTTAGCTTCTTCCTTTTTAGTTTCTTCCGCTTTTTTCTTCTCTAACTTAGCTTCATGTTCTAAACGAATAGCTTCTTTCTCCTTACGTTTTTCTTCTCCAACTTCTTTAGATGCAGCTTTCTTATTTGCATCTTTTTCAAAGCCATCAAGTAAAACCTGATAGACGTCACCCGTAATTTTAGTGGTTGGTCTCGATTCAATTTCGTGACCCTTACCTGCTAAATATTCGACTGCTCTATCAAGAGAAATATTTAATTCTCTTAAAACTTTATTAAGCCTCATTGTTTTGCCTACAGACATATATTCTTTTTAACTTTATACTTGTAAAAATATACTTTTTACGTTACTTCTATACTATACTTAGTCCTCAAATTCTTCTTTCAAGATTCTTTGAACGTCCATAATTGTTTCTTCTTCTAAATCGGTTCTTTTTACCAACTCTGCAACACTAGTTTCTAGTACGCTTCTTGCAGTATCTAAACCAATTTTTTTGAATTCTACAATAACCCAATCTTCAATTTCATCTCCAAATTCTGTTAACTCTACGTCTTCTTCTTCTAGACCTTCTCTCTTAACGTCTATTTCGTAACCTGTTAACTCACTTGCTAAACGAATATTTACACCACCTCTACCAATAGCTTTAGAAACTTCTTCTGGTTTTAATAAAACGCTTACACGTCCTTTTTTACCGTTTCGTTCTTCTTCAAACATTTCTATTTCCATTGAAGTCACTTTTGCAGGACTTAATGCTCTTGAAATAAATAACTGTTCGTTTTTGGTATAGTTAATAACATCTATATTCTCGTTCCCTAATTCACGTACAATTCCATGAATTCTTGAACCTTTAACACCAACACAAGCTCCAACAGGGTCTATTCTATCATCATAAGAATCTACCGCTACTTTTGCTTTTTCTCCTGGTATTCTTGCAACTCCTTCAACTGTAATTAAACCGTCAAACACTTCTGGAATTTCTTGTTCAAACAATTTATTTAAGAAAACAGGCGATGTTCTAGATAAGATAATCGCTGGTTTATTTCCTCTTAATTCTACTGTTTTAATAATTCCTTTTACAGAATCTCCTTTTCTAAAGAAATCTGAACGAATTTGCTCACTTTTTGGTAATACAATTTCATTACCATCATCATCTAACAAAATAATTGCATTGTGGCGAATGTGATGCACTTCTGCCGTATATAATTCGCCTTCTAATTCTTTAAATTGTTTAAAGATGTTTGTACTATCGTGTTCGTAAATTTTAGAAATTAAGTTCTGACGTAATGCTAAAATAGCTCTTCTTCCTAAATCTATCAACTTCACTTCTTCAGATACATCTTCACCAATTTCAAAATCTGGCTCAATTAATCTTGCTTCCGCTAATTCAATTTCTTCATTATCATCTTCAGAAAAACCATCTGCAACAACAACTCTATTTCTCCAAATTTCTAAATCTCCTTTATCTGGATTAATAATAATATCAAAATTATCATCTGAACCAAATTTACGTTTTAAGGCAGCTCTAAAAACTTCTTCTAAAATAGACATTAATGTTACTCTGTCTATACTCTTGTTATCTTTAAATTCTGAAAACGAATCAATTAATGCTATATTCTCCATTACATTTTTGCTTAAAATACAATCTTCACTTTTGCTTCTCTAATATCCTCATAAGCTAAAGTTACTGTTTTTGTTACAGTTACTTTCCCTTTACCTATGGGCTTTGGTTCTCTTGCTTTCCAATTTAAAACAATTTTATCTTCATCTGCTTCTACTAAAGTGCCTTCAAATTCTTCTTCTGAAGTTTTTACTTTAAGTATTCTACTAATGTTTTTAATATATTGTCTTTTTATTTTTAATGGATGCGATATGTCTGGTGTAGAAACTTCTAAAGAAAAATCTTCTTCTTCTCTATCAAAATTATTATCTACACTTCTACTAATTCTAATGCATTCACTTAAAGGAACACCATTATCACCATCTACTGTAACCTGAATTTTGTTGTTTTCTGAGATAGATAAATCAATCAAATATAACGACTCATTAAGTGCCAGTGCTTCTTCTACTAAATCTTTTACCTTGGTTTGGTCCATTTTAAATCCTAAAATAAAATATAAAAAGAGGGGACTCTTTAGTCCCCTTCCTTCTCCATTTATTGTAAATTTCGGTGCAAATATACTAAATGTTTGGGATTTACCAAACTAAGTTTAAGTCAATTATTTTTTGTAACTTTATATACAACCATATTAACCTCTAATTTTTTGAATTATGAAAAAAATTTTAGTCCCTATAGATTTCTCAAAAACATCTGAATATGCATCAAAAATGGCTGCAAAAATTGCAAAAAAAACAAACGCCACCATCTACCTTATTCACCTAATTGAACTTCCTAAAGGCATTACTGATATGGCAGCTGGAAGTAAATTTAGCATTCCAGAAAGCATGCTTTATTTAAGAAAAGTTAGAGAAAAAGTATTAGAGTTTAAAGAAAATTTCTTCGACAAAGACACTCGTGTTGAATACTTTATAAAACTAAATAATCCTTTTGAAGGAATTAAAAAATATGCGAATAAGATTGATGCAGACCTAATAATAATGGGCTCTAAAGGTCATTCTGAATTTGAAGAAATATTGATTGGATCAAACACTGAAAAAATAGTAAGAACTTCTAAGATACCCGTAATAGTTGTCAAAAAAGATAGCAATAAATTTAAATTAAAAAATTTAGTTTTCGCCTCAAATTTTAAAGAAGAAAATAAAGAGGTATTTAGTAAGTTTATTGATTTTGCTACTATTTTTGACAGTAAAATTCATTTACTAAAGATAAATACTCCCGCGAACTTTCAAGGAACTTCAGAAGCAAAACACAAAATAAAAGACTTTATTTCTGATTTTAATTTACCAAAACACAAAATAAACGTCTACAGTGATGTTTCTGTAGAAAAAGGAATCTTGAATTTCTCTAAGGATATTAATGCAGATTTAATTGCTTTAAGCACACATGGCAGGAGTGGTTTAGCACATTTTTTTACAGGAAGTGTTACCAAAAATCTAACTAAAAATGCTTTAAAACCAATGTTTACTATTAAGGTTTAGAATTTTACAGATATCTTTTAAAAATAACGAAAACTATTAAAAATCACATAATGCATCTGATTTAAGTATACTAAAAAGTAGATTAGAATCTAAAGAAATCAAACACTCTTACTAAATGAGTTTACAACTCAATTTATACCACATATGCCGTCATTTGAAGTTTAACTCCAAGTTTTTGATTCCCGTATAGAAAAGAAAATGTTAAAGAAATTTTGACAGAGATTAATCAAGCTTAAAACATGCAATAGTTATCTTATTTTAATAACCTTTAAAATAGTCTTATTTAAAATCAAAAAGACCTCCAAAAATGGAGGTCTTTTTATTATGGATAACTTATTTTTTTATAAAATATAATCTGTATTGATAAAATTAGACGCTTTTTTATCTAATAATTCTTCTAAAATAGCATTATTATAAGATGTATCTTTAGACGCTAAAAATGTTCTAATAGAAAAAGATCGCAAAGCATCATGCACACTTAAAGTTGATACTGCAGAATCTTTTCTTCCTGTAAACGGATATACATCTGGCCCACGTTGGGCAGCACTATTTAAGTTTACTCTACAAACTAAGTTTACCAACGTATCAATTAAAGGCGCCAAAGTTTTTACCTCGCTACCAAAAACGCTTACTTGTTGTCCGTAGTTAGATTCTGCCATATCATCTAAAGGCTCTTGAATATTTTTAAAAGACACAATAGGCGTTACAGGCCCAAATTGCTCTTCTTGAAACACTCTCATATCTTTAGATACAGGATATAAAACGGATGGAAAAATATAATTTTCAGAAGTTCTACCTCCTTTTTTATTAATTACTTTTGCTCCTTTTGCAACAGCATCATCAATTAATTCTTGAATATATGCTGGTTTTTCTGGTTCTGGCAAAGGTGTTAATTTCACACCGTCTTCCCAAGGATTTCCAAATTTTAAAGCATCTACTCTTTTCGCAAATCGTTTGTTAAATTTATCTACAATATGTTCATGAACATACATTATTTTTAATGCTGTACAACGCTGTCCGTTAAAAGAAGTTGCCCCAGAAAGGCATTCATCTATTGCCAAATCTAAATCTGCATCTGGCAATACTATTGCAGGGTTTTTAGCTTCTAAACCAAGAACTAAACGTAATCTATTTTTAAATGGATGATTTGCTTGAATTGCATTTGCAGATTTACTGTTACCTATTAAAGCCAATATATCTACTTTACCGGTTTTCATAATAGGAGTTGCTAAAACACGCCCTCTACCATAAATTACATTTACCACGCCTTCTGGAAAACTATTTTGAAACGCCTCTAATAATGGCGACAATAGTAAAACTCCATGTTTTGCAGGTTTAAAAACCGCTGTGTTCCCCATAATTAAAGCAGGAATTAACAACGCAAACGTTTCATTTAAAGGATAATTATAAGGACCTAAACACAAAACTACACCTAAAGGACCACGTCTAATATGCGCATGCACGCCACTATGTTTTTCAAACTTAGCAGAATCTCTATCCATTTGCTTGTAGTCTTCAATAGTATCGTAAATATATTCTATGGTTCTATCAAATTCTTTTTCAGAATCTGGTAATGCTTTACCTATTTCCCACATTAATAGTTTTACAACCTCATCTCGTTTGGTTTTCATTTGCTCTGCAAACTCCTCCATACATTCAATTCTATCTGCAACTCGCATTGTTGGCCATAAACCTTGACCTTTATCATAAGCTCTATAGGCAGAATTTAACGCCTCTAAACCTTCTTCTCCTGTTAAGTTTGGTACCGTACCTAATAACGTTGGTTTGTATTCTTTAGTTGATGAAATAGTAGAATACACCTCTGTAGTTTCACCCTTCCATTCTTTTAACTCTCCACTAACTAAATATGTTTTTTGATGTAAAAGTGAAGTGATTTTATATGCTTCTGGAATTTCTGTAAATTGTTTCTTCATGAATTGTTTTTATAAATTATAGAAATAATAATAATTCGACAATAAATAAACTATTATTTATTATCCAAAATTAACTAAAAATAACTGTAAACTATCTCATTTATTATTTTAAACACGAAATGGTTTTCGAGGTTTAAATAGAAAGCGTTCTCCTTTGTTGCGACCTTATACCAAAAACTGAAACAAATCTGGCTTATCATTTAGATAATCACCAAAGAAATTATTTTCTTTCATCCTTTGAATCAAAGGTGCTAAATCTTTAGAAGATTTCAACTCTAAACCAACAACAGCAGATCCATTTGCTCTGTTATTCTTTTTGGTATATTCAAAATGTGTAATATCATCATTCGGACCCAAAATCTCTACAACAAACTCTTTTAGAGATCCTGCTCTTTGTGGGAATTTTACAATAAAATAATGCTTTAAGTCGGCATACAATAAAGCACGTTCTTTAATTTCTGGAGTTCTCGTAATGTCATTATTACTTCCACTCACCACACATACCACGTTTTTACCTTTAATTTTATCTGCATAAAAATCTAACGCAGTAATACTCAATGCGCCTGCAGGCTCAACAACAATGGCATCTTTATTATAAAGATCTAAAATGGTTTGGCAAATCTTCCCTTCAGGAACTGTAATTACTTCCGTTAAATTTTGCTTACAAATCTCAAAATTTAAATCACCCACCCTTTTTACAGCTGCACCATCTACAAAAGAGTCAATTGTTTGTAAAGTGGTGTTTTTTTTATTCTTTAGAGACGTTAGCATAGAAGCCGCTCCTTCTGGTTCTACTCCAATTATTTTGGTTTCTGGTGATAGGTATTTGAATACTGATGACAATCCTGCAGACAAACCGCCGCCGCCGATAGGCACAAAAACATAATCTATTTTCTCTTTAGTTTGGTTTAAAATTTCTAAACCAACCGTTGCTTGGCCTTCTATTACTTTTTCATCATTAAAAGGATGAATAAAAGTTTTATTTTTAGAATCACATTCTAATTTTGCAGCATCAGAAGCATCATCAAAAGTATCACCTTCTATTACAATTTCAATAAAATCTTCACCAAACATTTTTACTTGGTTAATTTTTTGATTTGGCGTTGGAGATGGCATAAAAATAGTTCCTTTTACCTGTAATAATTTACAAGACAAAGCAACTCCTTGCGCGTGATTACCGGCGCTTGCACAAACAATTCCTCTTTGTTTTTCATCCGAAGTTAAAGAAGACATTTTATTATACGCTCCCCTAATTTTATAAGAACGCACTACTTGTAAATCTTCTCTTTTAAATAGAATTGTAGCTTCTAATTCTTTAGAGAGACTAAAGTTTTTGCTCAACGGAGTTTCAAAAGCAACACCTTTTAAGTTTTCAGAAGCTTCTTTTACGCTTTCTAAACTTGGGTAATAAATATGATTTGTTTGCATTGGTCAAATGTAAAAAGAAAACCCGTCAGATTATGAAATCTGACGGGTTTTTTTAACACCTTTTTTGAGGGAAATAGTGCTTTATAGAAATCCTTAAATATATATCTTAAAGGATCCTTTATAATAAAACCAACTTTATTAAGCCGTTTTAACAACTTTCATTGCTGTCATAGAAGCTCTTAATTTTGCTCCTACTATTTCTACTGGATGATTTCTAATAATAGCGTTAATTCTAATTAACTCTTGGTTATCAACTCCATTTTCTGAGCTAAAAGATTTACCAATAATATTAGTTTTTACATCTTTCATAAAATCTGTTAATAAAGGCTTACAAGCATGGTCAAATAAATAACAACCATATTCTGCAGTATCAGAAATTACACGATTCATTTCTGCCAATTTCATTCTTGCAATTGTATTTGCAATTAATGGCGTTTCATGTAAAGACTCGTAATAAGCAGAAGCAGCAATAATACCAGATTCTGTCATTGCTTCGAAAGCCAACTCTACACCAGCTCTTACAAAAGCAACTAATAAAGTTCCGTGATCAAAGTATTCTTGTTCGGGAATTTCATCTGTTGTGATTACTTGTTTTTCAAAAGCAGTTTCTCCTGTTGCAGCTCTCCAAGTTAATAAGTTTTTATCATCATTAGCCCAATCTTCCATCATGGTAGCAGAGAAATGACCTGTCATAATATCATCCATATGTTTTTGGAACAATGGACGCATAATGTCTTTTAATTCTTCAGATAATCTAAAAGCTTCTACTTTTGCAGGATTAGACAATCTGTCCATCATATTGGTAATTCCACCATGCTTTAAAGCTTCCGTTACAGTTTCCCAACCATATTGAATTAATTTACCCGCATACGCTGGTTCAATTCCTTCTTCAACCATTTTATCAAAAGATAAAATTGCTCCTGTTTGTAACAAACCACATAAAATAGTTTGTTCTCCCATTAAATCAGATTTTACCTCAGCAACAAAAGAAGATTGTAAAACTCCTGCTTTATGACCTCCTGTTGCAACTGCATACGCCTTTGCTTCTGCCCAACCTTTTCCTTGTGGATCATTTTCTGGGTGAACCGCAATTAAAGTTGGTACTCCAAATCCTCTTTTATACTCTTCTCTAACTTCAGAACCTGGAGACTTAGGCGCCACCATAATTACAGTTAAATCTTTACGAACTTGCATCCCTTCTTCAACGATATTAAAACCGTGAGAGTAAGATAATGTAGCTCCTTTTTTCATTAATGGCATTACTGCATTTACAACATTTGTATGTTGTTTATCTGGCGTTAAATTAATTACCACGTCTGCACTTGGTAACATTTCTTCATAACTACCAACTTCAAAATTATTTGAAGATGCATTTATATAAGACTGTCTCTTTTGATCGATAGCAGCCTGTCTTAAAGTATAAGAAATATCTAAACCTGATTCCCTCATATTTAAACCTTGGTTTAAACCTTGTGCTCCACAACCTACAATAACAATTTTCTTCCCTTTCAATGCTTCTACTCCGTCTTCAAATTCTGAAGCGTCCATAAAACGACATTTTCCTAATTGTTCTAATTTTTCTCTTAATGTTAATGTGTTAAAATAATTTGACATTTTTATTGTTTTTGTTTGTTGATTAAAGCAAAGATAAAAGAGAACAGAATAACGTTTTAAACACCTTCTTTCTATTCTCTAAAATCTATACTCTTTTATCTTTATTTAGTTGTTGTATGTTTCTAGTAATGCTGATATTTTCATTTCGTCTTTAGTAACAGCAATACGACCTGAACGGGTAAATTGCATAATACCAAAAACACTTAATTCTTTGTATAATAAATCAATTTCTTCTTTTTTTCCTGATTTTTCAATTACAAAAAACTCTTTATTTACAGTAACTATTCTTGAGTTACTATCTTTAATAATGTTTTGAATTTGGCGTTCATCAAATAATAAATTAGATTTCACCTTAAACATGCAAGATTCTTGATAAATAGTATCATCATCCTTATGATAATACGCCTTAATAACCTCTACTTGTTTTTCTATCTGACCAATAATTTTTTTCATATTTACTTCTGTCATATTCACAACAATAGTAAATCTAGAAACACCTTCAATTTCTGACGGAGAAGTATTTAAACTCTCTATGTTTATATGTCTTCTTTGGAAAATGGCTGAAATTCTATTCAACAATCCAATATTATTTTCAGTATAAATTGATACTGTATATAGTTGTTTATCTTCACTCATCTTATTCTAGTCTTATATCTGATACACTTGCTCCTGTAGGAATCATAGGAAAAACATTTCCTTCTTTTTCTACACAAACTTCTAAAAAGTACGCCTCTTTACTCGCCATCATTTCTGCAACAGCGTCGGCTAATTCTTCTCGCTTAGTAACCTTCTTTGCTTTTATATAATACCCTTCTGCAATAGCAACAAAATTTGGATTTACCATTTCTGTTGATGCATAACGTTTGTCAAAAAACAATTGTTGCCACTGGCGTACCATTCCTAAGAAATCATTATTTAACACGACTACTTTTAATGCTATTTTTTGCTGAAATATAGTTCCTAATTCTTGAATTGTCATTTGGTAACCACCATCACCAGAAATAGAAACAACATCTCTTTCTGGAGCCGCCATTTTAGCTCCAATTGCCGCTGGCAAACCAAAGCCCATAGTACCTAAACCTCCAGAAGTAATATTACTTTTGGTTTGGTTGAATTCTGCATACCTACAAGCAATCATTTGGTGTTGACCAACATCACTTACAATTGCTGCATTTCCTTTACTCTGAATGTTGATTTCTTTTAAAACCTCACCCATTGTCAATCCTTCTTTCGTTGGATGAATATCATCTTTAATTACTTTTTCATACTCAATAGCATATAAATCTGCAAATTTTTGACGCCATTCTGGATGTTTATTTTCGTTTAACATTGGTAACAATAACGCTAAGCTTGCTTTTGCATCACCTAAAACTGCTACATCTGTTTTTACGTTTTTATCTATTTCTGCTGGATCAATTTCAAAGTGAATTACTTTGGCTTGTTTGGCATAGGTATTTAAACTTCCCGTAACACGATCATCAAAACGCATACCAATTGCAATTAATACATCACATTCGTTTGTTAATACATTTGGTGCATAATTACCATGCATACCAACCATACCAACATTTAATGGATGTGAAGTAGGAATTGCAGAAGCACCTAAGATTGTCCAAGCAGATGGAATACCTGCTTTTTCAATTACGGCTTTAAACGCTTCTTCTGCTTCACTTAAAATTACTCCTTGTCCCCAAACTACTAATGGCTTTTTTGCAGCATTAATTAATTTTGCAGCAGCCTCTATTGATGAAACATCTATTTTTGGTAACGGAAAATAACTTCTAACTTTTGTGCATTTTTCATACGAAAAATCGAACATTTCTTGTTGTGCATCTTTAGTAATATCTACTAAAACAGGTCCTGGTCTTCCGCTTTTTGCGATGTAAAAAGCTTTTGCGATTGCCTCAGGAATTTGAGATGCTTTGGTAACCTGACAATTCCATTTTGTAACCGGAGTTGAAATACCAACAATATCTGTTTCCTGAAATGCATCACTTCCTAATAACTTAGAAAAAACTTGCCCTGTAATACACACCATTGGGGTAGAATCTATTTGAGCATCTGCAATACCAGTAATTAAATTGGTTGCTCCCGGACCAGAAGTTGCAATACACACACCTACTTTACCAGAAATTCTTGCAAATCCTTGTGCAGAATGCGTTGCACCTTGCTCATGACGTGTTAAAACGTGATGAATTTTATCTTGATACTTATATAACTCATCATAAACTGGCATAATTGCTCCACCAGGATATCCATAAATTATTTTTGTATCTTCTGCAATTAAGCATCTAACGATTGCTTCGCTACCAGAAATCCTTTCTGTAACTTTTGCTGTGGTTTGTGTATTTTTTATGGTTTGTGTATCCATATATTTTATTTTTAGAAAAGAGAATATAGAGGAGAGAATAAATACTTCTCACTCTTACCCTTATTTCTTGTCTCTTTTTAAATCTTATTTCTTGATTTTATTTAAAACTACAAATCGGTAACACACCCTTTAGATGCCGATGCTACTGATTTTGCATATTTGTATAAAATTCCTTTTTTGTGCTTTAATGCTGGTGCAACCCAATTTGCTTTTCTTGCTGCTAATTCTTCATCAGAAAGTAATACGTTTATCGAATTGTCTTCTGCACTAATTCTAATTTTATCACCTGTTTCAAGAATTCCGATAGTTCCTCCTTCTTGTCCTTCTGGTGTAATATGTCCAACCACAAAACCATGGGTTCCTCCAGAAAAACGACCATCTGTAATTAAAGCAACAGATTTTCCTAAACCTGCTCCCATAATTAAAGAAGTTGGTTTTAACATTTCTGGCATACCTGGTCCTCCTTTAGGTCCAACATACCTAATGACGACAACATCTCCTCTTTCTACTTCTCCGTTTATAATTCCGGTATTTGCTGCTTGTTCTCCATCATAAACTACTGCTTTTCCTTCAAAAAGCAACCCTTCGTTTCCAGAAATTTTTGCTACAGCTCCTTCTTGAGCTAAGTTTCCATACAAGATTTGTAAGTTACCAGAAGATTTTAATGCTTTATCTGTTGGATGAATCACATCTTGTTCATCAAATTCCATTGCTACTACATCGGCCAAGTTTTCCGCTAATGTTTTACCAGTAACTGTCATACAATCTCCATGTAAATAACCTCTATCTAATAAGTATTTCATTATTGCAGGTGTACCACCAATACTATGTACATCTTCCATTAAATATTTTCCAGATGGTTTTAAATCTGCTATTAACGGAGTTCTATCACTTACTTTTTGAAAATCTGCTAATGTAAACTCAATATCAGCTGCGTGTGCAATTGCTAAAAAGTGCAATACTGCATTAGTAGACCCACCTAAAGCATTTACCAATGCAATTGCATTTTCTAAAGACTTTTTAGTAATAATATCTAAAGGTTTTAAATCTAACTCTAATAAATTTTTAATTGCCAAAGCAGTTCTTTCTGCTTCAGATAATTTATTAGGATTTTCTGCTGGTATTGATGAATTATAAGGTAATGAGAATCCCATACACTCTATTGCAGAAGCCATTGTGTTTGCAGTATACATACCACCACAAGCTCCAGCTCCTGGAATTGCTCTTTTTATAATTTCTCTATATTCTTCTTCTTCTATCTCTCCAGCCATTTTTTGACCTAAAGCTTCAAAAGCAGAAACAATATTTAATTTTTTTCCTTTGTAATTTCCTGATGCAATTGTACCACCATACATCATTATAGATGGACGGTTTAAACGCAACATTGCAATTACTGCTCCTGGCATGTTTTTATCACAACCAACCACAGAAACCAATGCATCATAACTTTGAGCATTCATTACTGTTTCTATAGAGTCTGCAATGATATCTCTAGATGCTAGTGAGTAATTCATACCCGAAGTACCCATAGAAATACCATCTGAAACACCAATTGTATTGAATCCTAAACCGACTAAACCTGCAATATTGCTTTCTACCTTGACCTCTGCGGCCAAATTATTTAAATGCATATTACAAGGGTTACCATCATAACCAGTACTTGCAATACCAACTTGCGCTTTCTGCATGTCTTCATCCGTTAAACCTACTGCATACAACATTGCTTGTGATGCAGGTTGAGATTCGTCTTGTGTTAATCTGCTACTGTGTTTATTTAGTTTCATTTAATGTTTTCTTCAATTTGTTGTCTAAATTACTATGTTTCTGTATTTTTATTGAATAATATTCAATTATATTCTTTAAATCCATGTATTAAAAAAACACTTCAAACAACTGATTAACAATTATTTAACCGTTTTTTAATATGACATTCAATCTTTAAAATAAATTCATAAAAAAACCTTCCATTTTAATGGAAGGTTCGTTTATAAAAAATATAAATATCACTTCCTTATCAATTCGTAATAATTACGATAACATTGACAATAGAAATACTATTTAATAATTGTTTTTTCATTGGTGTAAATATTGCGATTTTTCCTTTAATACACAACTACTATTTTTTTTTAGTTATTGTTAGCAAACTGGTCTAGCCCAGATTGAAACCTTTCGACTACGCTCAAGACAGGCTCTATCCTTTTTGCTTTTTCTGCAAAAAGATACAGTGGAAAGCTGGAAATAACTTCTAAATAATAGTACTTTGCCCCATGTGAATGTTCTTAAAATTCATATTACTATCTTCTTGATTTGATATATAATCTGCAATAAAATCACCTACTTTAGCAGTGGACGCTGAATATTGGTTTTTACCTTTTAAATCTTGTGTTGTAATACCTAAATCTAAAGATTTTTCTACGGCTCTATGTATTGCATCTGCCTCATCTTGCAAACCTAAATGTTCTAATAGCATTGCTGCTGATAAAATAGAGGCTAATGGATTGGCTATATCTTTGCCTGCTGCTTGTGGATAAGAACCGTGAATTGGCTCGAATAACGCATTTTTTTCTCCTATTGAGCTTGAAGCTAGAATTCCTATTGATCCTCCAATTACACAGGCTACGTCTGAGATAACGTCTCCAAAAAGATTTTCTGTTAAAATAACATCGAATCGTTTAGGATTCAAAACAATTTGCATTGCTGCATTGTCTATAAACATAAAATCTAAGGCAACATCTGGATATTGCTCTCCAATTTTTGCAACTGTTTTTCTCCATAAACGAGAAGTTGCTAAAACATTTGCTTTATCTATTAAGGTTACTTTTTTCTTTCTGTCTTGCGCAGCTTTAAAAGCTAAGTGTGTAATTCTAGAAATTTCATCTACCGTATAAGAACAAACGTCTGATGCTTTTAAACCATCTTCACTTAGTTCTTTTTTTCCGAAATAAATACCAGACATTAATTCTCTATAAATAAGAATATCTGTACCCGAAATTATTTCTTTTTTAAGAGGTGAGTTTTTAAGTAATTTAGGATATGCTTTTACAGGTCTTACGTTACAGAACAATTCTAACTCTTGTCTTAAACGCAATAAACCTTGCTCTGGTCTTATTTTTAAAGTCGGGTCATTATCGTACTTTAACTGTCCAATGGCTCCACATAAAATTGCATCTGCATTTTTACAAATTTCTACGGTTTCTTGTGGTAATGGATCGCCAGTTTTTTCAATAGCACAAGCGCCCATTTGAGCTTCTTTATATAAAAATATATGATCGTAAACTTCTGCTACAGCGTCTAAGGCTTTTTTTGCTTGCGTGGTTACTTCTGGTCCAATACCATCTCCGGGGATTACTGCGATTGTATATTTCATACTATACTTATAAAAATTATTCTGTTTATCAAAGGTAGTTGATTATTTTAAATAGTTGGCTTAAAATTCACAACTACCCCTGAAGACAAAGTTTATTTTTATGCTGTTGCTATTTTAGAAGTTTTGTTAACTTCTGTCATAATAGCATGAATATCATCGTCTTTTACTTCTTTTTGCTTATCTGCAGTATTTAAAAATGCGTCATAAGCTATATCTAACTGTACTTTAGTTAACTCGTAACCAATCTTTTTTGCTCTATAAGCCAAAGCTGCTCTACCACTTCTTGCTGTTAAAACAATAGCACTTTCTGTTACACCAACATCTTCAGGATCCATAATTTCGTATGTTTCTCTGTTTTTTATAACTCCGTCTTGATGTATACCTGAACTGTGCGCAAATGCATTTGCACCAACAATAGCTTTATTTGGTTGCACAGGCATTCCCATACTTTCTCTAACCATAATACTTGTATCATACAATAGTTTTGTATTAATACTTGTTTCTAAGTTTAAATATGGATGCTGTTTTAACACCATAACTACTTCTTCTAAAGCTGTATTTCCTGCTCTTTCTCCAATGCCATTAATAGTACACTCTATTTGACGTGCTCCATTAATTACACCTGCTATTGAATTTGCAGTTGCCATACCTAAATCGTTATGACAGTGGCAAGAAAGAATTACATTATCTATTCCTTTTACGTTTTCACGTAAATATTTAATTTTTGCACCATATTCTTCTGGCAAACAATATCCTGTTGTATCTGGAATATTTAAAACTGTAGCACCTGCTTTAATAACAGCTTCACAAACTCTTGCTAAAAACTCATTATCTGTTCTACCTGCATCTTCTGCATAAAACTCAACATCCTCTACAAAAGATTTAGAATAAGAAACCGCTTTTACAGCACGCTCTATTACTTTTTCTCTTGTTGAATTAAATTTGAATTGAATATGAGAATCACTGGTACCAATACCAGTATGAATTCTAGGATGGTTTGCAAACTTTAAAGCTTCTGCTGCTACTTTTATATCATTTTCTACCGCTCTGGTTAAACCACAAACGGTTGCGTTTTTTACAATTTTTGAAATCTCGGTGACTGAAATAAAATCTCCTGGGCTAGAAACCGGAAAACCAGCTTCAATTACATTTACACCCAACAAATCTAATCTTTCAGCAATTACCAATTTTTGTTTTGTATCTAACTTACACCCAGGGACTTGCTCCCCATCTCTCAATGTTGTATCAAAAATTTGAACCTTGTTGTCTTGCATAATTTCTGTAAAGATTATTTTATTTAAACTCAAATGTATATATAGAACTTAAAATAAATAGTTATTTTTACCAATCCGTACGATTTCTAATAACATCTACAAAAACCTAAATACTTAACCATCAATTAACTATGAGTAAAAGTGTTACATCAGCCAATCATCAAAATGATGCTCTTTTTGTTTTAATTAAGTCTTTAACTAAATCAGAAAAAAGACAATTTAATTTATATGTTGGTAGATTAGGTGGTAACATAGATGCTAAATTTTTCTCCTTATTTAAGTTCTTAGAAAAACTAAAAATTTATGATGAAAAGGTAATTATTGGAAGCGGAATTGTTTCTAAACAACAACTCTCTAATTTAAAAGCACATTTATACAAGCAAATTTTAATTAGTTTACGTTTAAATCCGGCACATAAAAATTTAAGAATTCAGATTAGAGAGCAATTAGATTTTGCAACCGTTTTATACCAAAAAGGACTATACAAGCAAAGTTTAAAACTCTTAGAAAAAGCCAAAAACATGGCGCTAGATAGTGAGGAAAAAAACATTGCTTACGAAATTGTAGAATTAGAAAAAGTAATAGAAACGCAATACATAACCAGAAGCCTTAGTAATAGAGCAGATCAACTATCTATACAAGCAAAAGAATTAAGCCAACACAATGTAATTGCAAGTAAACTCTCTAATTTATCTTTGCAATTGTATAGTCATTTAGTTCAAAATGGATATGTAAAGAATGAAGAAGAATTAAAGTTTGTAGATAAATATTTTAGCGATCGAATGCCAAAGTATGACTATAAAAAATTAGGATTTCGTGAAAAACTATGGCTATACAAAGCACATTTATGGCATAGTTTTTTAGTTCAAGATTTTTTATTAAGCTATAAATATGCACGTAAATGTGTAGATTTATTTAACAGCCCAAAACTAATAAGCTTTCACCCTGTTTTCTATTTAAAATCTAAAAACTACTTATTAGAAGCTTCTTTTTTAGTAAAAAAGGTATCTACTTTTAAAAAAGAGTTAACTCTTTTCGAGTCTGAAATAGAAGAAAATAAAATACCAATGAATACCAATACAGAATTGTTAGTATTCTTGTATTTGTATGCAAACAAACTGCACTTACACTTTTTAGAGGGGTCATTTGATAAAGGTGAATACTTAGTAGAAATTATCAATACAAAAATTGAAGAATATAAAAACAGACTCGACAATCATTTTATAGTTTTACTATACTATAAGATTGCATGTTTGTATTTTGGAATGGGTAAAAACAAACTATGTATTATTTATTTACAGAAAATTATAAAATCTAAAAACATTGGTTCTGCAGAAGATTTGCAGTGTTTTGCTCGTATTTTAAACTTAATTGCACATTATGAATGTGGATTAGATTACGATTTAGAAAGACAGTTTGTAGATACCTACAAATTTTTATTAAAAATGGAAAACCTACAAGAAGTTCAAAAGGTTTTTCTAACTTCTATTAGAGATTTAAGTGATGTTTTTCCGCATGAAATTAAAAATGAATTCAAAAAAATTCATGCCAAACTAAAAACGTTTGAAAATCATCCGTATGAAAAAAGAGCTTTCTTATACTTAGACATCTTATCTTGGTTAGAAAGTAAAATTCAAAATAAACCGATTGCTTTAATTATTAAAGAAAAATCAAAACAAAGCACTAAACAGTATTAAAACAATATTTGAAATAACTAATTTTTAACAAAAAATCATAAATTAGTTAAAATCATAAAAAAATCGCTATAGAAAGCTATAAAATTAAATAATACTCCTATTTTTGCTATGTGAATTTACCTAATACACATACTAACTCTTTTAAAACTACGAATGTAGTTTATACTTCTATGCGCACAATTACACGCACAATTACAACAATTACCCTTTAGGGGTTCTACTATATTCATATCACTCAAGGTTAACTATTGTTTCGCATAACAACGAAATAGACTCAATAAAACATTTATTTACACAAACTATTCATTAAAAATGAAAGTATTAAAATTTGGCGGTTCATCTGTCGCAAGTTCAGAAAAAATACAAAAAGTCTTAGCTATTGTTGAGGCAGCATCTAAAAAAGAAAAAATTGCAGTTGTTGTTTCTGCATTCGGTAAAACTACCGATAAATTATTAGCCGGTGCTAATGAAGCTTTAGAAGACATAACGGCTGCTAAAGAAACTTTAGGGTCCATCAAAAAAAATCATTTTGAAGTAGTTGATGATTTACTTGGTAAAAATAAAAAAGAAGTTCACGAAGAAGTTACTTATTTATTTGACCGACTACAGTCTATTTACGAAGGTATTTTCTTACTACAAGAATTATCTGATAAAACATTAGCTAAAGTATACAGTTTTGGAGAAAGACTATCTTCTTATATTATTGCAAATGCAGCAAAAGAATTGTTTGATGCTGACCATAAAGAAAGTAGAGATTTAATCATTACTAATAATGAGTATTTAGACGCTCAGGTAAATTTTAAAACTACTAATGAAAATATTACTTCATTTTTTAAAGAAAACAAACACCAAGTTATTGTTTTAGGTGGCTTTATATCTTCTAATGTTTTTGAAGAAACAACTACGCTAGGTAGAGGTGGATCTGATTTTACGGCAGCTATTTATGCAGCTGCTTTAGATGCCAATGAATTACAAATCTGGACAGACGTTAGTGGTATGTTTACAGCAAACCCTAGAGTTGTAGAACAGGCATATCCTATTGCAGAAATTTCTTATGAAGAAGCAATGGAATTGTCTCATTTTGGAGCAAAAGTTTTGTATCCACCTACAATTCAACCTGCTTTAAGAAAAGAAATTACTATTCGTATTAAAAACACATTTGAGCCAGAAAGCGCAGGAACATTAATTTGCAAGCATCCTAAGAACGGGAATGAAGTGAAAGGAATTTCTCATATAGAAGACATTAGCTTAATTACTTTAGAAGGTGGTGGAATGGTTGGAATCCCTGGTTTTTCTAAACGTTTATTTGAAACACTTTCTGTGGCTAAAATAAATGTTGTGTTTATTACGCAAGCTTCATCAGAACATTCAATTTGTGTAGGTGTTTTTGAAAATGATGCAGCAAAAGCGAAAGAACTTTTAGACGAAACTTTTAACATAGAAATTGGTAAGAAAAAAATAAAACCAATTAATATAGAAAGCAACTTAGCAATTATTGCTGTGGTTGGCGAGAGCATGAAAAATTACCAAGGTTTAAGCGGACAAATGTTTAGCGCCTTAGGTAGAAACAATGTAAACGTAAGAGCAATTGCGCAAGGTTCATCAGAAAAAAATATTTCTGCAGTTATTAATAAACACGATGCAAAAAAGGCTTTAAATACTTTACACGAACAGTTTTTTGAAGAAAAAACAAAACAATTAAACCTTTTTGTAACAGGTGTTGGTAATGTTGGCGAACGCTTTTTAGCGCAATTACATCAACAGAAAAAATTCTTAAAAGAAAACTTAAAATTAAGTATTAACGTTATTGGTATTGCCAACTCTAGAAAAATGTTTTTTGATGAGAATGGCATCGATCTAGAAAACTGGAAAGAAAACTTAGAAAACGGAGAACCAACAACTTTAGATAGTTTTCATAAAAAAGTAAAAGAAAGCAATCTTATTAACAGTGTTTTTGTAGACAATACCGCAAACCAACAAGTATCTGAAGTTTATGAGAAATATTTAAGAGAAAGTATTTCAGTTGTAACTTGTAATAAAATTGCATGTGCTTCTAACTTTGATAATTACAAAACGTTAAAACAAGTTTCTAGAAAATACAATGCTTCTTTCTTGTTTGAAACAAATGTGGGTGCAGGTTTACCAATTATTGATACTTTAAAGAATTTAATAAACTCTGGAGATAGAGTTCATAAAATTCAAGCTGTTTTATCTGGAAGTTTAAATTTTGTATTCAATAATTTTAATGCAGATTCAACTTTTCACAATGTTGTTGCAGCTGCTCAAAAAGAAGGTTATACAGAACCAGATCCAAAAATTGATTTAAGCGGAGTAGATGTTGCTCGTAAAATTTTAATTTTAGCCCGAGAAAGTGGTTATAAAATGGAATTAGAAGACATTGCAAAAAATGCCTTTTTACCTAAAGAAAGCTTAAATACTACTAATAATGATGACTTTTACACATCATTAACTAAAAACGAAGCACATTTTCAAAATATATTTAAAGAAGCTAATGACAAAGATTGTCGTTTAAAATATGTTGCAGAATTTGTAGACGGTAAAGCAAATGTTGGTTTACAACACATTCCGTCTGACCATCCTTTTTATAATTTAGAAGGTAGTGACAATATTGTATTGTTCTTTACAGACAGATATCCAGAAAATCCTTTAATCATAAAAGGTGCTGGTGCTGGTGCAGATGTCACTGCTTCTGGTATTTTTGCTGATGTAATTAGAATAGCTAATAAATAAGTATTCAGTGGGCAGTAGGCAGTCCACAGTTAGCAGTATAAAACTAGCTGAAATTTGTTCTTAAAAATAAAAAAGTCAAGTATTCAGTGGGCACTTTTCAGTTATTTACAGACTGCCAACTGAATACTGTAGACTGCAAACTAATAAAAATGGATTATTTAAAAATATTTGCTCCTGCTACTGTTGCTAATGTTTCTTGCGGATTCGACTCTCTTGGTTTTGCCGTGGATGCAATTGGAGATGAAATGACCTTTACAAAAACAACAGAAAAAGGTGTTAAAATAACCAATATTACAGGCGCAAACTTAACATATGATATTGATGAAAATGCTGCTAGTGCCGTAGTTAAAAAAATACTGATTGAAGCTAATGCAGATTTCGGAATTGAATTAACCATTCACAAAGGATTTTCTCCTGGAAGTGGATTAGGTAGTTCTGCTGCGAGTGCTGCGGGTGCTGCTTTTGGTGCAAATCAGTTATTAGGGAATATCTATTCTGATTTAGAATTAACCAAATTTGCCATGTTTGGTGAAGAAGTTGCTTGCGGAACTCCAATTGCCGACAATGTTTCTGCAGCCATTTACGGTGGATTTGTTCTTGTAAGAAGCTATCATCCTTTAGAAATTATAAAATTACCGATTCCGAGTGAATTAAGAGTTGTAGCAATTCATCCGCAGGTAGAAGTTAAAACAAAAGATGCTAGAGCCGTTTTACCTACAGAAATTGCATTGAAAGACGCAGTTACACAATGGGCAAATGTTGGTGGTTTAATTAGCGGTTTATATGCTGATAATTACAACTTAATCAGCAATTCTTTAGTAGATATTATTGTAGAACCTCATCGTAAAAAATTAATTCCGTTTTTTGACAACGTTAAAAACGCAGCAATTAAAGCAGGTGCTTTAGGAGCGGGAATTAGTGGTTCTGGACCTACAATTTTTGCACTTTGTAAAGGTGATAAAATTGCCAAAGAGGTTTACAAAAGCATCGAAGAAAGTTATAAAAATACAGGTATTGACTTTGAAATGTTTATTTCTAAAGTGAATCATGAAGGAATGAAAATATTAAATAGTAATTAATCGTCATTACGAAGGAAGAATGACTGAAGTAATCTCTTTCGAACAAACAGATTGCTTCGTTGCTCTCGCAATGACTAATAAACATACAAAATGAACTATTACAGTTTACACCATAAATCACCAAAATCAACATTTAAAAACGCCGTTGTAGAAGGGCTTGCAAAAGACAGAGGAATTTATTTTCCAGATAACATTCAACAACTTTCAAAAGACTTTATTGAAAACATTTCTGATTATACAAATCACGAAATTGCTTACGAAGTAATTAAACAGTTTGTAGGTGATGAAATTCCTACTGAAAAATTAAAAGAGATTGTTGCAAATACCGTTTCTTTCGATTTCCCTTTGGTAGAAGTTGATGATAATATTGCTGCTTTAGAATTGTTTCATGGGCCAACCATGGCTTTTAAAGATGTTGGAGCCAAATTCATGGCACAATGTTTAGAATACTTCAACAAAGACAATGATGATGAAGTTACTGTTTTAGTCGCTACTTCTGGAGATACTGGTGGTGCTGTTGCTAACGGATTTTTAGGCGCAAAAGGCGTAAATGTGGTTATTTTATATCCTTCAGGAAAAGTGAGTGATATTCAAGAAAAACAATTAACAACTTTAGGCCAGAATATTACTGCTCTTGAAGTAGACGGTGTTTTTGATGATTGCCAAGAAATGGTAAAAACTGCTTTTTTAGATGAAGAAATCACGAAAACATTAACCTCTGCAAACTCTATAAACGTTGCCCGTTGGTTACCACAAATGTTTTACTTTTTCTTCGCTTATAAAGAATTACATAAAAAACATAAAGACCTCATATTTTCCGTTCCTAGTGGAAACTTTGGTAATATTTGCGCAGGAATCATGGCTCAAAAATTAGGTTTGCCAATTCAACATTTTGTAGCTTCTACAAATGTAAATGATACGGTTCCTAACTTTTTAAAAGATGGAGTTTACAAACCAAAACCATCTAAAGCTACTATTTCTAACGCCATGGACGTTGGTAATCCAAGTAACTTTATCAGAATTCAAGAATTATTCAATAATAACTTAGAAGCTCTTAAAAGCGCTTTTTCTTCATATAGTTTTTCTGATGATGAAACGCGTGCTACCATGAAAGAAATCTACGCAAATTCTGGTTATGTTGCAGATCCTCATGGAGCTGTTGGTTACTTAGGTTTAAAAAAACACGGATTAAAAGAAAATGAATTTGGTGTATTTTTAGAAACTGCACATCCTGTTAAATTTTTAGACGTTGTGGAAGAAACTTTACCTGTTAAAGTAGCAATCCCAGAACAAATTAAGAAAGTAATCAATAATACAAAAGTGGCTTATAAAGCTTCTACGTATCAAGATTTAAAAGATTTCTTAATGAAGAAATAAAATTAAAAATCTTATAATAAGCAAAAAGTCCTAACAATTTAAATTGTTAGGACTTTTTTGTTGGCCTACAAGGACTCGAACCTTGAATGTCGGTACCAAAAACCGGTGTGTTACCAATTACACCATAGGCCAATACGCTAATGCGGGTGCAAATTTAAACCTTTATTTAGAACCTGCAAACTTTTTTTAATTTTTTTTACATTTAACAAACATTTAAGATGAATTTACCACTTATAAAAGCTCTTCTCAACTATTTTTATTCATATTTATTAGTAAATTCGCCACACCTTATTAAAACACTATGACATCAGCAAATTTTAAAAAATGGAACATCATCTTAGGATGGGCTACATTTGTAATTGCTTTAATTACATATACACTTACTTTAGAACCAACCGTGAGTTTCTGGGATTGTGGAGAGTACATTTCCACATCCATTAAACTAGAAGTTGGCCATCCACCTGGCGCACCTTTATTCCAAATGTTGGGTGCCTTTTTTGCAATGTTTACAACCGATGTTACGCATATTGCCAAAATGGTTAATTTTATGTCTGCCCTAGCAAGTGCGTTCACCATATTATTTATGTTTTGGACCATTAGCAATTTGGCAAAGAAACTAGCGCTAAAAACGGGTGAAATTTCTGAGGGAAAATACATTGCAATTTTAGGAAGCTCTATTGTAGGTGCTTTAGCCTATACTTTTTCAGATAGTTTTTGGTTTAGTGCCGTAGAAGGTGAAGTATATGCAATGTCATCATTTTTAATGGCATTATTATTCTGGCTAGGTTTAAAATGGGAAAATGAAATACACACTGCTAGAGGTAACAAATGGTTAATTCTAATTAGTTTTGTAGTAGGATTATCTTTTGGAGTACATATCCTTTCTTTGCTGGTAATCCCAGCAATCGTAATGTTATATTTCTTTAAGACATACAAAGAAATCAACTTAAAAACAACTGCCATTGCTACCGTAATTTCTGTGGTGGCCTTAATGTTTGTCTTTAAATTTTTATTTCCATTTACCTTAAAATTCTTTAGTGCTTCTGAGTTATTTTTTATCAATTCTATAGGAATGCCTTATAATTCTGGAAGTATTATTGCTGCCTTAATTTTAGTAGGACTATTCTATTTTGGGTTAAACTTTACCCGAAAGAAAAATAAAATACATGCAAATACCTTAATTCTTTCTGTATTATTTATAATGATTGGTTTTTCTTCTTGGATGATGCTACCAATTAGAGCAAATGCAGATACAACCATTAATGAAAACAGTCCTTCTAGTGCTCGTGAATTATTAGCTTATTATGATCGTGAACAATATGGAGATGCTAATGTATTTTATGATACCTATTACTCTAATTCTTACGAACGAGCTCAAGATGCTAACAACCCTTATAAAGATGACAAGCCAAAGTATGAGAAAAAAAATGGCAAATACGAGATTGTAAACAATTACAAAGGCGTGGTACCAAATTGGTCTGACAAGCACAAAGGTTTTATTCCTAGAATGGTAAACCCTGCTTCAGAAAAAATGTACAAATCTATTGCCGGAATTCCGCAAAACAGTAAACGTAGACCCACATTTGCAGAAAATATAAAGTTTATGATGAGCTATCAGTTTGGTTATATGTATGGACGTTATTTTATGTGGAATTTTGTAGGAAGGCAAAACGATATTCAAGGAAATTTAGATGTTTTTAATGGAAACTGGATTAGTGGTATTACTCCGATTGATGAAGCTCGATTAGGCTCTCAAAAGAATTTACCTTCCCAAGTTTTAGAAAACAAAGGAAGAAACAAATACTACTTTTTACCATTAATATTAGGAATTATTGGTTTATTATATCAAATTAAATGGGATAAAGAAAATTTCTTCACCCTCTTTTTATTCTTTGCTTTTACAGGGTTTGCCATTATATTTTACACAAACCCCAAACCTTTTGAGCCTAGAGAAAGAGATTATGCCGTTGTAGGTAGTTTTTACATTTTTGCTATATGGATTGGTTTTGGAGTACTTGCTTTATATGAATACTTAAAGAGTTTTGCCAACAAAAGAATGGTTGCAATTGCCGTTTCTTTAATTTCACTTTTAGCCGTACCAACCTTAATGGCCTCCCAAAATTGGAATGATCATGATCGTTCTAACAGATATACAACACATTTAAATGCACAAGCTTATTTAGAAAGTTGTGACCAGAATGCCATTATGTTTACCATTGGTGATAACGACACCTTCCCGCTTTGGTATATGCAAGAAGTAGAAGGCGTTAGAACCGATATAAAACTAATAAACACATCTTTATTTGCAACAGATTGGTATATAGACCAAATGAAACGAGCTACCTATAAAGCAGGACCTATTCCGTCTCAATTAAAACACGATCAATATAAATACGGGACCCTAGATGTTGCTTATTCTATGGATCATCCTCGTTTTAAAGATTCTATAATGACTATTAAAAACTTTATGCGTTGGATTGCTTCTGATAGCGATGCTACTTATGTGGAAACAGAAAATGGTCAGAAAGAAAAATTTTACCCAACAAATAAAATTAGAATCCCTGTTAATAAAGAGGCTGTATTAAAAAACGGAATTGTAGCACAAAAAGACGCTGATAAGATTGTACCTTATATAGACATTACTATAGATGATAGGGCTTTATTTAAGAATAGAATTTTAATGTTAGATATTCTTGCCAATAACAATTGGGAAAAACCAATTTATTTTACAGGTGGCGCAAATGCTGACGAAGAGTATCTTTGGTTAAAAGACTATTTACAGCAAGATGGATTGGCCTATAAATTAGTTCCTATTAAAACTCCAATGGCTAAAAAGAGTTTGTTTGATATGGGAAGAATTGATCCAGAAAAAATGTACGCTAACATTCAGAAATGGAATTGGAGAAACATTAACGATGGTAAAATTTATTTAGATGAGCAAACCAAAAGAAGTTCTATTTCTTTACGTAATAGCTTATTGCGCCTGTCTGAAACGTTTGCAAAAGAAGGTGATACTATAAAAGCCTTAGAAGTTTTAGACTTGTCTTTAGATAAAATGCCTATTAAAGACTTTGACCATTACAGTTTATCTTTAGGTTACCCAGAAGCCTATTACCGATTAAAAGATACTAAAAAGGCACGAGAAACATCTAGAACACTGATTAACCTATTTAAAGAAAAATTACTTTGGTTAAGCACTTTTTCTAAAGATGACACCGATTTAATTTTTGATGATATAGACACGTCACTTTACATGTACAGAAACATTATTAGTCAGGCAGAAGAAGGTGAAGTTGATAAAGAATATTTAGACAGCTTACAAGACGAATTTATAAACATTGTAAAGCTATTTAATCATCTAATTCCGGATGAAAAATAATACCTTTTAAATGAAAAGTTATTTCCCCAGAACGCCACGTTATATAATGAGATTTTTCTCTAAATATACGTGGCGTTTTCTTTCTGATAAAAAAGAGATTTTTCTCACTTTTGATGATGGACCAACGCCAGAAATTACCGATTTTATTTTAGCTGAATTAAAAAAATACAATGCGAAAGCTACCTTCTTTTGTATTGGAAAAAATGTACAGAATCATCCAGAAATTTTTGGTAAAATTATTACGGATGGTCATACCGTAGGAAACCACACCCAAAACCATTTAAAAGGATGGAATACGGATACGGATAGTTATATTGATAACGTTTTAACGTGTGAGAAAACAATTCAACAATTTAACAATTCAACAATTACACAAAAACTCTTTAGACCTCCTTACGGAAAAATAAAAAAATCTCAAGCAGCAGAGTTAATCAAAAAAGGCTACAAAATTATTATGTGGAGCGTTTTATCTGCAGATTTTGACACTACAATTTCTAATGAAAAATGTTTAGAGAACGTATTAAAAAACACTAAATCAGGTAGTATTATTGTTTTTCATGACAGCGTAAAAGCTGCCGAAAGAATGAAATATGCGTTACCAAAAGTATTAAAATATTTTTCTGATAAAGGCTTTGTTTTTAAGGCAATATAAAAATTATAAAATATCATTTTGTACAAAGAAATCTGATAATTTAGAAACACCTAATGAAGTAGCTTTATGGGATTTCTCCTAAAGTTCGAAATAACAAAACTACACGTAAATATTAAACTTTATATTTGAATCACATAGAAACATAGTGAATTTATTTTGCTTTAAAAAAAGTAAATAACACTCCAAATGTCATTTCGAAATGAGCTTTTTTGCTATTGAGAAATCTCATAACAGTGAAAACACAAAACTGATCTTCCTTCTGTTATTTCTCACAAAAGTTTAAAATGACAAAACTGTATGTCATCAATTTAGTATGTAATTTTATGGAAAAATAATGCCTAGCCTCTTAATAAATAAAAGATAGCTTCGTGCCTCGCAATGACAAAAGGTTGGCAAACAAGTTTAGCCCTGATTGAAACGACATCCTTTTTGCTTTTTCGGCAAAAAGATATAGTGGAAAGCAGGAATTAGCTTCTAAAAAACTAAACGTATTCTTCTACCAAACTGATTAAGGTTTTTACTTCTTGAAAACCTGTTTGACGCCATTTTACTTGGCCTTTTTTATAAATCATAAAGGTAGGATTTCCTTTAACTTTTAGAGCATCTGCAAGATTTTCATTCTTAGCAATATCTATCTTAATTATTTTTGCCTTATTTCCTAAAGCTGCAACAACATCTCTTAAGTTACTTACTGCGTTGTCTGCATTATCCCTGTCTGTATAAAAGTCAATTAAAACAGGTTTTTCGGTATTTAATAATTCCCCAAATCTAGTCATAGTATAAGTTTAAAGTGAGGGAAAATATGTTATCAATAAATGATATAAAGTGCGAATATATAAAAAAACATTTAAACGACCTGATTATCAATCTTTTTCAATTCTATAACGGTAATTTCTGGCCAGACACCTACTCTACCCGGAAATGCATGATAGCCAAAACCTCTATTTACGTTTATGTATCTGCCTGCTTCCTCATACAATCCTGCCCATTGTTTATAGACAAATTGAGAAGGACTCCATTTGATCCAACCCGGAATTTCGATTCCCATTTGCAAGCCATGTGTATGCCCACTTAAGGTAAGTTGATAATTAAAAGGATCTTCTTTTACTTTGTATTCCCAATGACTTGGATCGTGACTCATTAAAATTTTAAAATCTTCTTGCTTGATATTTTTTGAAGCCTTTGCTAAATCTCCGGCTTGATTAAATCCTTTTCCCCAGTTTTCTACACCCACTAAAGCAATTTTTTGTCCGTCTTTTTCTAAATAACGGTGCTCATCTAGCAATAAATCGAACCCAATTTTTTGGTGAATGTCTTTTACTTTCTGAAAGTTATCCATTTTGTCTTGTGGAGTAGCCCAATCCATATAATCACCATAATCATGATTACCAAGGATGGAATACTTACCGTCTTTGGCTTCAAACTTATCAAAAACATCCATCCAATTGTCCATTTCATCCGCTTTATTGTTTACAATATCTCCGGTAAACAATAGTAAGTCTGATTTTTGCTGATTTATTAAATCGACACCATATTGTATTTTTTCTTTATTCGTAAAACTCCCGGAATGAATATCTGAGATTTGAGTAATAGTATAACCGTCGAAAGCATCTGGTAAATCTTTAAAACTTAATTGGTATTTTATTACTTTGTAATTGTATTTTCCTTGCACAATTCCGTAAATAAAAGAGGCAAAAGGTATTGCTGCTAAGCCTAAAGCAATTTGAGAAATAAATTTTCTCCGTCCTACAAGCGGTTTTGTTTCTCCAGATGAAATTGCAGAAAATAACTTTAAAACCCAACGATATGCGTCTTCTCCAAAAAGTAAAAAGATAATAACCAATTTAGGAATAGAAATAGTTAATAACAATCCCACGGCCATTTGAAACTGTGGAGTTTGCCCTACGCTTCTAGAGTATGTTAAGAAACTGATGAAAAAATTAATATAAACCGCTATACTTAACAATAGAAAAGAATAACGAACTATTTTACTTTTAGAGACTGTTTTAAACGCTTGAAACGTGTAAATTTCTACAAGCGTAATAACAATAGTTAATATGATTAAAGGAAAAATCCAACGTGGCATAGATAAATTTTAAAATGTTGACAAAGATAACTGTTTAAGCATCGATTGCATTTTAACGTCTTGTTAAAGTTTTGTACCTTTCTCGAATCTCAAAAAACACTATTTTTGGGGCCAAATTATCATCATTTAAACCACAAAACCAATATAATGTCAGATCAGAAAAGAGTTTTTTTAGTGGATGCTTTTGCATTAATTTTTAGAGGATATTATGCATTTATAAAAAACCCTAGAATTAATAGTAAAGGTTTAGATACGTCTGCAATAATGGGTTTTATGAACTCTCTTTTAGATGTTATTAAACGTGAAAGACCAGATCATTTAGCGGTTTGTTTTGATAAAGGCGGTAGTGTAGACCGAGTAGAAATGTTTGAAGCTTATAAAGCCAACCGAGACGAAACTCCGGAAGCTATTAAGTTAGCGGTACCTTACATACAAGAAATCTTAAAAGCCATGCACATTCCTATTATGGTAAAAGAAGGTTTTGAGGCAGATGATGTTATTGGAACACTTTCTAAACAAGCAGAAAAAGAAGGTTACAAAACGTATATGGTAACGCCAGATAAGGATTTTGCGCAACTAGTTTCTGAAAACATTTTTATGTACAAACCTCGTTTTGGTGGTGGTTATGATATTTGGGGAGTGGATGAAGTAAAAGAAAAATTTGGTGTAGAAAACCCAGAGCAGGTCATTGATTTTTTAGGAATGATGGGGGATTCTGCGGATAATATTCCAGGTTTACCTGGAGTTGGAGAAAAAACAGCTAAAAAGTTTTTAGCGGCTTACGGTTCTATGGAAAATCTATTAGCAAATACGCATGAGCTTAAAGGAAAAATGAAGGAGAAGATAGAAGCAAACGGAGAATTAGGGTTGCTTTCTAAACAATTGGCAACAATTATGTTAGATGTTCCGGTAACTTTTGATGCGAAAGATTTTGAATTAGACCAACCAGACAAAGAAAAAGTAACGGAACTTTTTAACGAGTTAGAATTTAGAAATTTATTAACCAACTTCTTACGAACTTTCGCAGTTGAAAATGCAGAAAAAGCAAATTCTGTAGAGGATAACAAAAACACGGACTCAAGTTCGTTGCAAAGCAAAAAAGCAGCTCCAGTTCCTGAGGGTCAGTTTGATTTATTTGCGGCTCCAGGTAGCGGAAGCGTTTCTGAAGCAGAAGTTGCATCTGGTTTTAAATCGATAAAAGATACGAATCATTTTTATCAACATATAGACTCTCCTTTTGCTAGAAAATTATTATTGAAAAAATTAATGGAACAAACTTCGGTTTGTTTTGACACAGAAACCACGGGCTTAAAAGCCTTGGAAGTTGAATTAATAGGTATTGCTTTTTCTTACGAAATTGGCAAAGGATATTATGTTTCTTTCCCAGAAGATCAAGAGGAAACCAAAGCAATTTTAGAAGAATTTAGACCATTTTTTACATCCGAAGGAATTGAAAAAATTGGACATAATTTAAAGTACGATATTAAAGTTTTATCAAATTATGAAATGCCTGTAAAAGGGAAGTTGTTTGATACCATGATTGCGCATTATTTGATCAATCCAGATATGCGTCATAATATGGATATGTTGGCAGAAACCTATTTAAATTATCAACCAGTTTCTATTGTAGATTTGATTGGCAAGAAAGGAAAGAATCAGCTTTCTATGCGTGTTGTTCCTTTAGCAGATCAAACAGAATACGCGGTAGAAGATGCAGATATTACGTTTCAATTAAAACAACTTTTTACGAGTGAGTTAGAAAGTGGAAATGTAACCAACCTATTTAATGATATAGAAACTCCTTTAGTTTCGGTTTTAACCGCCATGGAAATTGAAGGAATTAATATTAATATCGATTTCTTAAAGGAATTATCTGTTGCTTTAACCGAGGACATTAACAGACTTGAAAAAAATATTTACGAGCAAGCAGGAGAGGAATTTAATATCGCTTCGCCAAAACAATTAGGAATTGTGTTGTTCGAAAAAATGGAGTTGGTTAAAAAACCTAAAAAGACTAAAACGGGTCAGTATAAAACCGGAGAAGATATTTTATCTTTCTTAGCTAAAGACCATAAAATTATTAGAGATATTCAAGAATATCGTCAGTATAAAAAATTACAAAGTACGTATGTAGATGCCTTACCAAACGAAGTGAATCCGAAAACAGGAAGAATTCATACAGAATACATGCAAGCGGTTGCTGCTACGGGAAGATTGAGTTCTAACAACCCGAATTTACAAAACATTCCTATTAGAACCGAAAGAGGTAAAGAAGTTAGAAAATCGTTTATTCCTAGAAATGAAAATTATGTATTGTTAGCTGCAGATTATAGTCAAATTGAATTAAGAATTATTGCTGCTTTAAGTGAAGAAGAAAACATGATAGAAGCTTTTAAAAACGGCGAAGATATTCATGCTTCTACGGCTGCAAAAGTGTTTAATGTTCCTTTAGATGAAGTTACTCGCGAACAACGTAGCAATGCAAAAACAGTAAACTTCGGAATTGTATATGGAGTTTCAGCATTTGGATTGAGCAATCAAACCGATTTATCTAGAAGTGAAGCAAAAGAACTAATTGATACCTATTATGAAACGTACCCAAAGTTAAAAGCCTACATGGCTGCACAAGTAGATTTTGCAAGAGAACACGGGTATGTAGAAACGGTTTTAAACAGACGTAGGTATTTAAAAGATATCAATTCTAGAAATGCAATGGTTAGATCTGGCGCAGAAAGAAATGCCGTAAATGCACCAATACAAGGTTCTGCAGCAGACATTATAAAACTTGCCATGATTAATATTCATAACCGTTTTGAAAAAGAAGGTTTTAAATCTAAAATGTTATTGCAAGTACATGATGAATTGGTTTTTGACGCACATAAAGACGAGTTAGAAATTATTAGACCTATTATAAAAGACGAAATGGAAAATGCTTTTAAAATGAGCGTTCCTTTAGATGTTGAAGTTGGAATTGGTGAAAACTGGTTACAAGCACATTAAATTACATAAACAATACCGAAACAAGTTCAGTACAAAAAATGGAATTAGATTATATAGAAAATATAGATGGACACGATCAAAATATTGTTCGTTTATACAACTTTGACAAGGCAGAAGCAGTACTTTTTAGAGAACTGATTGTAGAAACAATTATCAATAAAAAACAAAAGTTAGATTTAGCTCAAGTAGATTTTATAACACCACGAAATTGTAATTTAATTTTTGGTTTATTTAAATCTGATGAAGGAATATTATCTGAGGACAACCAAACTTTTTTCTGCGTTTTAACTTTGGATGGCTTTACAAATATGGCAAGACTTTTAGAGCCTTTTTGCAGAAAAGAATCTAAAGGTTATGAGTACTTATATGATATTGACAACCCAACAGATTTATTGTTTTGTCCCACTGCTAGTTATGATGAGGAATAACTAATTTTATAAATCTTTAACTCTAGTGAATGATTCTTTTGCCACGCAATAACCAACACCCATATAGTCAACTAGAAATAAACAAGTTAAAACCATTTTTTATATTCAGAGAGTTGTATAACTAAAAAAGAATTTTAAAAACTACCAAATATTTATCTGGAACTAAATAATTATAGATAGGACGATTAGGTTTTAGTACGATTTACATATAACATAAAATTAATTCAGTTAATAAGATCAATTAAAGATACTTATCGTAAATTATTAATTGAAATTATTAGAGATATCACAGAACGTAAAAAAACCGAAATAGAATTAGTTAAACTTAGAACCGAGGAGGTTAATTCTAAAAATGCTAAACTACGACGAATGAATAAAATATTTATTGGAAGAGAGTTAAGAATGAAAGAACTAAAAAAAGTGATTAAAGAATTGAAGTTAAAAAATGATAACTAAACTTAATAAAAAGAACCTTTTAACTTTGTTAAATACGAAACGTAGTGCTTTTTATTCTTTTTTTAAAAAACCTATTGTATTGGGTTTTGCAACCTTTATAGTACTACTTGTCGTTTCGCAATATATAGCATATCAAAAGTATTTATTAAATGAAAATGAGCAAAAAAAAGAAGTAAATAATAGAGTAGATTTAATTAAAGAAAAACTACATGCCTTAGTAATGTATAGCTACTCTGCAACAAAAACACTAGAATATATTGTTGAAAGAAATGGAGTGCCAACCGATTTTGATAACATAGCTATAGAGTTATTAGATAGAAACAAATATTTTAACGTTGTAGAACTTGTAGATAGTAATGGTGTTATTACACATGTTTATCCGTTAAAGGATAATGAAGTAATTGGTTATAATATTTTAACTAGTATGGAAGGTAGTAGTGGTGCACTAGCTACTATAAAAAATAAAGATTTTTTTATTGCAGGTCCAGTTCGTTTAAAACAAGGTGGTGTCGCTATGGTAAGCAGGCAGCCTATTTTTATAGAAAACAAATTCTCAGGGTTTTCTGCAGTAGTTACCACCTTGTCTACTTTTTTTAATGATTTAAATATAGATACCGCTAATGATAATAGTTATACCTATCAATTATCAAAAGTAAATAATGTTACGGGTATAGAAGATTATTTTTTAGAGCAAGATGTTACGTTGTTTAAAGAATATGCTGTACCCATAGAAATGTCATCTGGTGAATGGAAACTATATGTAATACCAACAACAAAAACATTTAATACAGCAATAGGCTTTGCTATATTTGGTTTGATTATTACCCTTTTAGGCGGTTGGAGCGTTTGGTTCTATACAGGTCAATCTGTACGTCTAAACGAACTAATTAAAGAGAAGTTATTAGAGCAAGAAGCACAATTAAAATTAGTTCATGAAACCTCTAGAGCACAAATAGAAGAAAGTGAGTTGTTGTATCGTAGTCTTACTTCTAACGCGCCAGTAGGTATTTTTAATACAGATAAGCTTGGTGCTTTTACGTATGTAAATGAAGAATGGACAAAGTATTCTGGAATAAATCTTGACGAAGCTTCTGGTTTTGGTTGGCTAAAGGCAATTTATCACGAAGATAGAGATAGAGTAACTAAAGAATGGCAAGAAACCATTATAAAAGATATCGAGTTTAAATCAGCGCTTAGATTTCAAGATAAAAATGGTAAAATTACTTGGCTTCAAGCAAAAGCTGTTAAACTTGTAGATACAAATAATAACATGTATGGTTATATAGGTATTGCATCAGACATTACAGAAATAATTAATTACGAAAAAGAATTATTGGTTTATAAAAATGATCTAGAAAAACAAGTGGACCTAAGAACAAAAGAGCTTCATGATAGTAAAGAAGCCTTGCTAAACCTTCTAGAGGATATGAATTTTCAATCTGTTCAACTCGAAAAAGAAAAAGTAAAAGCGCAGTCGGCAGATTTAATGAAGTCTGCCTTTTTAGCGACCATGTCGCATGAATTAAGAACACCAATGAATTCGATAATTGGTTTTACAGGAATATTATTAAAAGAATATGCAGGACCACTAAACCAAGAGCAGAAAAAGCAGTTGTCTATGGTTAAAAACAGTAGTCAACACCTATTAGGCTTAATTAATGATGTCTTAGATATCTCTAAAATAGAAGCTGGAAAATTAAAAGTATCCTATTATCCTTTTAATTATTTAAAAACCTTAGAAAAAACAATAAACTTCTTGTTACCACAGGCATCTAAAAAAGGACTTACCATAAATTCGGAAATATCTGAAATAGATATCATTATAAACAGTGATGAACGAAGAGTAGAACAGGTATTACTTAATTTATTATCTAACGCTATAAAGTTTTCATATAATGGTATAATACAAGTTAAGGTAGATGTGGTAGATAATTTAATTATTACTCAAGTAATTGATCAAGGTATTGGTATGAATAAAAAAGATCTTAATAAATTATTTATGCCATTTATACAACTAGAGGGAGGTTTAAGTAGAAGTCATGAAGGCACAGGGCTAGGTTTGGCAATTTGCAAAAGTTTAGTCGAGAAATTAGGCGGAACAATAAAAGTACAAAGTGAAAAAGATAAAGGAAGTAACTTTACATTTACATTACCTTTAAAGAATGATGAAAATAAATAACCTATTAAAAATCTAAATATTTTATAATTTATTTAATTTTAGTATATTTATAAATGAACCATTTGATAATAAGGTGGCTATGTAAATTATTCTATGAAACAAACTATTTTAATTATTGAAGATAACGAGCAGAACATGTATATGTTATCTTTTTTGCTTACTCAAAATAATTATACTATAATTAAAGCATATAATGGATTAGATGGCCTAAAGTTTGCACACGAAAATAATCCTGAAGTTATTTTAATAGATATTCAACTTCCAGATATGGATGGTTATGAAATATGTACTAAACTAAGATATAACGGCCTACCTGTAAATACAACCATCATAGCGGTTACATCTTATGCAATGGGTGGCGATAGAGAAAAAGCAATGGAGGCAGGAGCAGATGGCTATTTAGAAAAACCCATAGATCCGGAAACCTTTGTAAGTCAAATGGAAAGCATTATTAAGGCAAAAGAAAAATGAATAAAAAAACTATTTTAATAGTAGATGATACTTTTGAAAACCTTTACCTGCTAAAAGTGATCCTTAAAGAAGAAGGTTATAACGTACTTGAAGCAACTAACGGTAGTGAAGGATTAGAAAAACTGCACCAAAATAGTAATGTAGATCTTATTATTTCAGATATTTTAATGCCTATTATGGATGGGTACTTGTTTTGTAAGGCATGCCAAAAAGAAAAGTTGTTTGCAAATATTCCGTTTGTTTTTTATACCTCAACCTACACAGAACGTTCGGATGAAGAATTGGGCTTAAAATTAGGGGCTGCGCAATTTTTAAGAAAACCAATTGACCACGACGAATTACTTTTAACCATAAACCATATTTTTAATAATAAAGAAGAGCAAGAAGCGCGAGTAAAAAAGGGGCAAATTTCTGAAAATGAGGTTTTAAAACTCTATAGTGAGCGACTCATTAATAAGTTAGAGCAAAAAAGTTTAGATCTCGGTAATGAAGTTCTAGAAAGAGAAAAGGCACAGAAATTATTAATACATAAAAATGAAATTTTAGATTTAATTTCGGTAAACACACCTTTAAACGAAATATTTGATCAATTACTTTTAAATTTTCAATCAATATACCCAGATTATATTGGCTCTATTAGTTTGTTAGATGAAGATGGTATACATCTTAATCTAGAGTCTGCACCTTCCCTACCGATCTCTTATAGTTTAGCTATAAAAAGGCTTTTAATTGGTAAACGTACTGGTTCTTGTGGTACTGCTGCATTTACTAAAAAATCAGTTATTGTTGCAGACATAAGTACAGATAAGTTATGGGTAGATTATAAAGACCTTGCATCAAAACACCATTTAAAGTCTTGTTGGTCTATTCCAATATTTTCAAAAGACAAAAAAGTGTTAGGTACTTTTGCTATTTATAGTAAGTATATAAAGACTCCGTCTTTAGAAGATATTCACGAACTTAATTTTGCGGTAAATTTAGTATACATAGCCATTGAAAAATCTTTAATTGTAGCAGAAATAAAAAAGAAAGATGAGTCTTATATCGCATTAATAGATCAAGCTAGTGATGCTATTATATCCTATTCTTTAGATGGAGAAATACACCTCTTCAATAAAGCAACTTATATAAATTTAGGATATACCAAAAGTGAGTTTTTAAAATTAAAAATTCAAGATTTAATTGCTGGAGATTTCATACATAAAGAAAAGAATAACAATAAGTTACTCTTAGGTGAAGCTGTAATTTTTGCTAGGAAATTTAAACGAAAAGACAGATCTCTATTAGAGGTAGAAGTATCTGCAAAACTTCAAAAAGATGGTAAAATACTTGCCATTGCACGTGATGTAACAAAACGTAAGGAAGCAGAAAGAAAACTTAAAGAAAGTGAATACTATTTAAGGCAATCTCAAACAGTTGCCAATATTGGCTCGTATGTATTGGATTTAAACACTGGTATCTGGGAAGGTTCTGCAGTATTAAATAATATTTTTGGTATCCCAGAGACCTATGTAAAAACAATAGAAAGTTGGGGCCATCTTATTCATCCGGATGAGAAAGACGAGATGTTAAATTATTTTAAAAAAGGCATTGGAAGTAATGTAAGATTTAATAAAGAATATAGGCTGTTGAAGCCGAATACAAAAGAAGAAATATGGGTACATGGTATAGGAGAGTGGATTTTTGATAAGGATGGAAATGCCATAAAGTTAATTGGTACCATGCAAGATATTACCGAACGTAGAAAAGCAGAAACAGACTTAAAACTAGCTAAAGAGTTTAATGACAAGCTAGTTATGTCTATGCAAGAAGGCTTGCTAATTCTTGACATGTCTGGTAACATTATTAAAGTAAACGATTCTTTGTGTAAGCTTCTTGGCTACTCAAAAAAAGAACTTATTGGATTAGAATTTCCACATCCCTTTTCTAATTTAGAAGACTACGATAAAATTCAAAAATTAAAAGAAAAAGTAGCAAAAGATGAAGCCCCTTCCTTTCAATTAGAATTAGTGAGAAAAAATGGCACACCATTTTTGGCCTCTTTTTTATCAGGTACTATTAAAAATGATAATGGAGATGTAATGGCTATTTTTGCAACCATTAAAGATATCTCTGAAGAAGAAAAAGCAAAGAGAGTTTTAGAAGATAATGCCCAAAAATCATTAGAAAGAAAAAATGTTATTATTGAACTAGCTAGCCTAGTAGGTACCGACTATAAAGAAGCATTAAATAAAATTACGGCACTATCTGCAAAAACATTAAATGTAGAAAGAGGAAGTATTTTTAAATTTAATAAAGAAAAAACAGAAATAATCTGCGAAAAATTATACACTCGAAAAAGTGATGATTTTGAAAGCGGACAAGTACTTAGCGGAATAGGGAACGAAAGATTTTTTGATACCTTAATAAAAAATACAATAGTTGCCGCTTCCCATGCCTTAACACATGAGCTTTCAGTAGGATTTATTACAGATTACCTCATTCCATTAAATATAAAATCTAAATTAAGTATTCCTATTCAAGGTATCGATGAAGTGTACGGAATTTTATGTTTCGAAGAAGTAGGTAATACACATCTATGGACTACAGATGAAGAAGAATTTGCAACTTCTATTGCTAATTTGGTCTCTTTAATGATTCAAAGTGCAGAAAGAAAATTGGCAGAAAAAGCATCTATTTTAGCGAACAATCAACTTACAATAGCCAATAAGGAGCTACATCGTTTACGCAACCAATTAGAACAAGAAAATGTATACCTAAGAAATGAGTTAGATCTAGTATTTAACTATGAAGAAATGGTTTATGGTAGTACTGAGTTTAGTACTGTTTTAACAGAAGTAGAAAAGGTAGCACCCACAAATGCTACAGTTTTGCTTTTAGGAGAATCTGGAACAGGAAAGGAATTGCTAGCCAGAGCTGTTCATAACACGAGTTTACGTAACAATAAGCCATTAATTAAAGTAAATTGTTCTGCAATTCCAAGAGAGCTGATTGAAAGTGAATTGTTCGGACATAAAAAAGGGTCTTTTACAGGTGCAATTAGTGATAAAATAGGAAAATTTGAATTGGCAGATAAAGGAACTTTGTTTTTAGATGAAATAGGAGAGCTACCATTAGATATGCAACCTAAAATATTAAGATTTTTACAAGAGGGAGAAATTGAAGTTGTTGGTGGCACCACAGGATTAAAAAAATTAGATGTTAGAGTTATTGCTGCTACCAATCGAAATCTAAAAGACGCTATTGAAAAAAAGGAGTTTAGAGAAGATTTATATTTCCGTCTAAATGTGTTTCCAATAGAAGTACCTCCTTTAAGAGGTAGAAAAGATGACATTCCTTTACTGGTAGAGCATTTTGTAGATAAATTTAATAAAGCTTACGGAAAAAGTATTAAATATATTACAGATGATGCAATGAGTCAGTTAAAAGCATATAAATGGCCCGGAAATATTAGAGAGTTAGAAAATCTAATTGAGCGAGCTTCTATTTTATCAAACACAGATACACTAGTTATCCCAGGTTTTGAGTCTTCTACACAAAAAGCTAAACCAATCAATAATAAAGATTTAAGTTTAGATGCTGTACAACGTAATCACATCATACAAGTGCTAGAACAATGTAAATGGAAAATTAGTGGACCTCATGGAGCTGCAGTTGTATTAAATTTAAAAGCAAGTACCTTGCGTGATAGAATGACCAAACTAAACATAAAAAAAATAAAATAAATTAACGGAATACCGTGAGTACATGTATTTCGTCTAAAATTTACACGGTATAGCAATTTTACCTTTATCCGTTAAAAAACAAATAACACCCACAAACAACTGAAAATCATTATTTTGTGTTTTTTTTTTGTTTTTAAATGATTTTTGGCATTTAAATTGAAATCTGTTTTTAAAACATAATAATAACAATGGAAAACTATTGGTTTTAATACTTCCTTTAATTTTCTAGCTAATAAATCAAAAAATGAAGAAGGAAGTGCTTTGATACACTTTCTTTGTTAATTCTTATTATTTAATCCCCCATTTTTATTCCTTCAAAATTTTATGCAAACATCAATTCCCCCAGATGCAGTTTTTAAAAAACTTTTAAGCTGCAGTGCGCTATTATACTAACTACAACACAGTATATAACTAGCTAAACTAATTTATGGTAAAACTTTTTTTACTATAAATTAACTATGGCAATATGCCATAGTTAGTACTAACCCCCAACCCCCTAATCCATGAGAAGTAAACACTTTCTTTTTTACTGCCTGCTTCTATTTAACTTTTTATGCAGTTATGCACAAATAGTAAATAAAGGCATATTGCAGATTACAGCATCCACAGATGTGTATTTTGAAAACGAATACACGAATAAAAATACTGGAACCCACAACAGCAACGGAAACCTTTATTTAAACAATAGTTTTATAAATAACGGAACTACCTCATCCGTATCAGGAACCACGTATTTTAAAAGTATAGCAAACCCATTAGTAACTATTTCGGGTACTTCAAAAGCTATTAATTTTAATAATCTAGAAATAGATATAACAGCGACAAATACAAAAGGATTATCTGTAGCAAATGGTTTTGCATTAAATGTAGAGAACTCCTTAAATTTAAAGAGTGGAGATGTTCGGTTAACTGGTGAAGCTCAACTTATTCAAACACATTCAGGTCTAGACGCAAATACAATAGGCTTTGGTAAGGTTTTAATAGACCAACAAGGATACGCCTCGGCTTATAAGTTTAATTACTGGTCGTCACCAATAAATAATAGTGGTGTATTTTCTTTAGTAAGTGGTAAGTTTGATGGTACAGATGCTAGTATTAATCCATTTAATCCACAAGAAATGCTATTTAGCGCTGGCTCTCCATACAATGGCTCACCATCGGTAGTAGATGGTAGCAATAACGTCACCAATGCATTGACCATAAATACCAGATGGATTTATAAATATTTACAAAGCGGTGGTTGGGTTTCTTTAAATAATAATAGTAGTTTAAATCCTGGTGAAGGCTATATTATGAAAGGAACAAATACGCTTTTGGCAGATCAAAATTACACCTATTATGGCGCACCAAACAATGGCGACTATTCAGCACCAATAAATTCTGCAGAAGAATCTTTGTTAGGCAACCCATATCCTTCTGCTTTAGATGCAGATCAATTTATTAATGATAACATATTGCTTTTTGATACGCTTTATTTTTGGGTAGATGGAGGTTCAACCTCACATAATAAAACAACTTATTTAGGTGGTTATGCTATGCGTAATTTATCTGGAGGCACACCTCCATCGATTGCATTATCGTCCCCAGGAGGTTTAGGTAATTCCTCTAGTGTAGCGCCACCTACACAATATGTGTCTGTAGCTCAAGGTTTTTTTGTTACTGGCCTATCAAACGGGTCTATTCTTTTTAAAAATTCGCAAAGAGCATTTAAAAAAGAATCTTCAGAAGATGCCCATTTTTATAGAGCTGATGACACAGAAGTAAATACAAAAGAAAATAAAGCGATTGGTGCTGATAATCAATACATCAGATTAGGCTATCAAGATCCCGAAGGATTTCATAGACAATTACTTTTGGCTTTTTTACCAGATACTAGTGCAGATATTCACTATAATTTTGGCTATGATGCCATAATAATTGACAACAGAGCAGACGATCTATTTTTTGTAATTGACAACGACTTAAATAATACGTTCGCTATTCAAGGTGTTCATAATTTTAATAAAGCATTAGAGTTTCCTTTAGGATTATTTATTTCGGAAACTGGTTCTCATGAAATTATGATTGATGAAGTAGATAATTTTGAAAACACCATTTATTTAAAAGACAATGTTTTAAACACTACACATAATTTAAGCGATTCCAACTTTCAAGTGAATTTACCAATAGGAGAGTATTTAGATAGGTACTCTTTAGTTTTTTTACCCCAAGAATCTTTATCGGTTTCCGATGATAAACTCTTAAGTATAGGTGTTTTTTATGATGGCAATAAACACATTGTACTGAATAATACCGCTAGAGTTAAAATAGAAAGCATAAAAATATTCAACGTTCTAGGGCAAGAAGTTTTAAGCAGAAATAAAAATCTAAACAATAAAGATAAGCTGCAAATACCGTTTAACCAAAGCAAAGGAATTTATATAGCAAATATAAAAACGAGTAACGGCAAATTAACTAAAAAAATATTAAATTATTAATTATGAAAAATTTAAACTTAAAAATAGCCATATTAACAATAATAACGGTTATTAGCTTTAACTATAATGCCTTCTCTCAAGTTGGTATAGGTACAGTAACACCAGACGCTTCCTCTATGTTAGATATTAGTTCTACAGAAAAGGGTATGTTAGCACCAAGAATGACAACAACAGAAAGAGTAGCAATAGCAAGTCCAGCAAATGGCTTGTTAGTCTATGATATTTCTGAAAATGCATTTTATTTTTATCAATCAAGTACTTGGGTAAAAATGGAGTCGCAGTCGGCTTCTAGAGTAAATCATAAAATAATCAAATCTGCAGCAGACTTAAGCGAAGAACTTGCAGCTGGCGGTGGCAGTAAGTATTTATTAACAACCAATACATTATATGAAATAAACGGAACAGTTGCTTTAGCACATCCCATCGATCTAAATAAAGCCTATTTAATTGGTTTAGATACTAATGAAGATATATTAGTAAAATCTGGAGGAACTATGTTTGTAAGTTCTAAGGGAGGAACTATAAAAAACCTAACGCTAACGGCTCCTCTAGGAACTATTTTTAACATGACAGGAAGTAGTACTGAAAGTTTTGTTTTTAGAGATTGTATCGTTGTCAATTCTGCTTCTATAGGTACTATTAGTGGCTATGGACTCGTATTTTTGAGTATCGTTCAGTTTTCTGGAAATACCACAGGAATAACATATAGTAATATTTCAGATTTGTTATTAAGTAATATTGGTTGGTTCGCTAATAACTCAGGAACCTATGAAACATTAACGGGATCTTTTGACATTGTTGAAAAACAAGGTGGATTTTCAGAATTAAATGGAGCTGCCATTGGGTTAGATGTGAGTTCTAATCCCACAGTTGGAAAAGGTGTATTAACAGGTGCCAGTTTTAGTGGTACTAGTACACAGTATGTAAAAAAATATACCCTCGGGTCTTATTCGGGGTATAATTTTAATAATGCATGGACCGTAGATTGCCCTGGGTTACCTGTAGAATCAGACCAAGTGGCATCTGGTAATATTTATTATGACGGAGGTATTACTTCTGGATTTGGGCAAAGCCTATCTAATTATATCCCAATAAATTTGTCAGGAAATAGTAGTACAAACTCAACAACTGCAGTTAATTTATTAAGAATGTCTTCTCCTCAAGATAATAGATTAATCTATTTAGGACAAAAAACAAGAACGTTTCAAATAAATGCAACTCTGTCTGTTAGAGGTGATAATAGTATTGGTAATTATTATGCATTTTTTATTAGAAAAAATGGTTCAGAAACTTTAACGGAAACAAATACTTTAATGCGTGTTAATAATACATCAGATATTTCTAGTAATGCTATTTCCGGTACTGTAAAGCTAGATCCAAATGACTATATAGAAATTTGGGGACAACGACTAACTGGAAGTACTGGTAATACTTTAATATCAATATTTTCTTTAAATATGAATATCAAATAAAGTAGTAGTTCCTTAGTGTAAAGTATCTTCTATTTTAAAAATAAAATAGAAGATACTTTTTTTAGTTTTAGATAAGTGTAAACTTGACTTCTAAATTTATAAGACAATCATTTATGTTTATATTATTACCTCAAAAATATTACTAATTTAGACCTGCTTCGGCTTGGGTGGTACTTATAATTTATTTGAGTGTTTTAAGCTTATAAGAAATTAACGGTATACCGTCAGTCAACTCTTTTTGTACTCAAATTGTACAATATATCGTTATCTAGTAGTTCTAAAAACTTTAAAACGTAAGAAACGAAACAACAAGTGCTTATAAATAGTTTTAGCAATTCTATTGGCATTAGCTTACAAGAATACAAGGGTATAGCAAAAAGTACTAATAATATAAGTCTATACTAGAATAGTAATAAAAGTTTTTTAATCGCAGTTAGGTCCCCCATCCTATTTCACCGAAAAGCCCGATTCAATTGAATCGGGCTTTTTATTTTTACTGACATTTGAAATCACGTAATTAAAAGAGGTAATCTAAAAAAAGGTCAACCTATACACATATATTATAGTCTTATAGACGGATAATCTTAAGGACATGGAAATCATTAAAGATTGAACCTAGATCAGAATAATGCTCTTAATTCAACAATTCTGGATTGTTAAGAATCAATTCTATCTTTTTTATTATTACAGTAATTTCATTCATTTGTGCTTCTATATTTCTAAAATAAAGGCTAATATCTCTATTTACCCAACTTTCTGAAATAACTCTTGCCCCTAAACTAATTCTTAAAACGGCACTTTGTAAATCATTTTCATATTTTACATTTACTGCCTGACCAATATGACATTTTTGAGCTGCAAGTCTAATAATTTCTAAAGGAGCTCCTTCAAATTTATTGGATAAATCAGAATTTAGCAACACATACAATTTTTTTACTTTATCTACAGATAATGCTTCTTTATTTTTAAGGATGAAAAAAGGAAAAATGGTACGAATATTTCTAATACCGAATTCTTCATTATCTACATTTGGTTTATCACCATAAACGGGTTCTAAAAAACTAGCTTCCTTTATAGAATCATCTACAAAATTACAGAACATCTCAATCCCCATATTTCTATATAAAATAGGTGTTTTATAGTATCGATCCATTTCTACAATAGCAGCATTCCAACGCATATAAGAACCATAATTAAATCCGTCAGATAAATCTTTAGAACAAAACCAAGATGTTGGCCAATCTGAATGATTATAGTATTTGGTTAACCCTTTTGGCAACTTCTTTTTAGCTACATTAATCTCTTTAGTAACAGTTTCTGGAAAAATTAAAGCCCCAGAATACGGAGGTCCTGTAAAATACTTACTTCCGGTAATACTAACAATATAGTCCTTTTTTAAATAATTTTGTATATCTGTTGGATCTAATCTTAACTGAGCAGCGTCTACAATTACTTGTAATGACAAATTTTTAAGCCCATCTATTTTTTGCATCATTTTTACACTTGGAGATTGATATCCTAGTTTAGAATGATCCATTACATGTAACACAATTTGTCTTCCTAATTTATGCGTTTCAGTGATGGCAGCAAAAACTTCTGCATCTAATTTTTCTGTTGATTTTAAAGCTCCTTTTTCATCTCTAAAAGGAATTTTAATCAAATCTATATCTCTAAAACCTTCCATTTTATCACCCTTTTTAACTGGGTAATTTAAAGCGGTATTATTTTCGAAATGACATCCTTTAAGCGCTGCAGGTACTCCACTACCCGTTTCATCAGAAGCAACTAAAATATGTGTAATTTCTTTATCAGTAACAATTTGAGTTATGGCTGCTATTTGTAGTGAAGAATCGGTTCCTGAAGGTGAAAAAATTATTTCGCAAGCGTCATTTAAAGTAAAAATTTTTCTCAAATTACTTTTTAATAACTCCGAAAATTCAATTGCAGTATTTTTAAAACCATTTTTTAAGCTATTCTTAATTAAAATACTTCTGGCTTTATCTGTTTTATCAAAAGCAAAATTAGAGACACTTGTTGCAGTAGAAGAAGCAAACGTAAAAGCTTCTGGTCTTGGAAATGGCCTACAACCATATTTATTTAGTAAATCTATTTCGTCTATATTTAATCTAAAATCGCCACCATCCATTAATAAATACTCGGTAGGTTTAGCAAGATTATCAACAATAGGCTTCCAAGCTTTCTCAAAGATTTTATCTCCTGTATTTAATCCATGAAATGATTCTAATTCTTCATGATTTAAGAGAGATTCCGCATTTAAAGCATCCGCATTTTTAATCAAATTAATTAAAGAATAATCAACATCTACTAACTTTTCTTTATCTTCTTTAGGCAATAAATTGTAAAATATTCTAGTTACTTCTAAAGCTGCAATATTACATAAAGCAGTTTCTTTTTTTTCGCCCTCTAAAGCTTTGTACCAAAGTTGCCATTCAATTCCGTATCTTAAATAAACTAATGCTAAAACAGGATTTTTTAAATATAAAGCACCAATAATTATCGATTTATTTGGTTCAATTTTAAAAACATCCGGTACACTTGTAGAAGTAATAATATTAATGTTATTAATTTTTGGTACCGTATTAAATCGCTTTAAAACATGGACTAGGTAATTCACATTTTCTTTTTCAAATAAAGATGTTCTTTTATATTGATTTTCTATAGCTATATTATTTGTCATAAACGCTTACTTTTAATCGTTCTTTAGAACGTATTTCTCTAAGGAGAGTATTATACTGATTTTCTGACCAGTAAAAATTTTTTTTTTTCAGTTACAAAACTCTGAAAAAAAAGGGTTAATTTTTTAAATAATCTGTTAATTTAATCTATTTATCGTTTCAAAATTGGTTGTGAGTCTCTTTTCGACAAAACTAGGAATTTTTTGAGGTAAACGCGACTGAATATCCACAAAAACAACATCTGATTTCGCTTTGCATAAAAGTACATTTTGTTCATTCTTTACTTCAAAATAAAAACTAAAGCGAACTTTTGGCATTTCTCTAATAGTTGTTTTTATAGTGATAAGCTCATCAAAGTGAGCTGGTTTTTTATACTTTATATCAAAAGAAATTACTGGAAGCATTATTTGGTTCTCCTCTAATTTAACCTCATCTAAACCCAATTTCCGCAATAATTCATTACGAGCTTGATGGCAAAAAGTTACGTAATTTGCATGATATACGTAACCCATTTTATCAACTTCTCCGTAACGAGGCCTCAATTGAAATACATCAGTTATCATAGCATTTATTTTTTGATTTATCATTATTCAATTGATGTCCCATTTGACTCTCTTTAGTTTCTAAATAAAATTTATTGAATGGGTTTGAAGGTATTATTAATGAAACACGCTCTACAACCTGAATACCGTTTTGTTCTAACCCAATAATTTTATCAGGATTATTAGTTAACAAGTTTACTTTTTGTATACCAAGAGCACAAAGAATATCTGTACCAACTTTATAATCTCTTTCGTCTGCAGCAAAGCCTAATTCTAGGTTTGCCTCTACCGTATCCATCCCTAATTCTTGTAGCTTATACGCTTTCATCTTATTCATTAGACCAATTCCTCTGCCCTCTTGTTGTAAATACACAATAATTCCGCTTCCATTCTTTTCAATCATTTTCATTGCTTCTATAAGCTGATCTCCACAATCGCATCTTAAAGACCCAAATAAATCTCCGGTAGCACAAGCAGAATGGAACCGTGTTAGCACAGGTTCATTTGGCGTAAATTTTCCTTTTATAAGCGCCATATGCTCAAGACCACTTTCCTTTTCTTGAAATGGAATCAACTCAAAATGCCCATATTTGGTAGGTAACTGAACTCTTTCTCCTTGTATAATAGTTGCAGACATAACTTTTTACTTTAAAATTTATCTAATTTTAAGAATTACTCTGGCAATCGCTTTTAAATTTTATCAAATATAAATTTGCCACGAATTTATGAATTCGTGGCAAATATTTTTAAAATCGATTTCCATAATCATTATTAATGATTACATGCATGTGCATGACCTTTTTTGTGTTTGTGACTATGACTTGCACAACCAACGCCATTATCCGTAATTTTGCCATCAACAAATTCTAAAATAACGTCTGCAGATTTACCAGAACAACCGCGTATTACACCAATACCTGCAACAACCAATTTACTCATTGCGCTATCGCCTATATTACCTGCTAACATAAATGTTACACCTTCTTTTACCAAAACACTAACAATATTAGATTTACATCCACATTTTCCATCAGATTCTAGTAATTGCAAGTCTATAATTTCATTGGCATCAGAAAACGTATAGATTTCATAGAACTTACATCGTCCAAAATGATCTTCTACTCTATTGTCTTTTGTAATGGGTATTGCTATTTTTTTCATAACTAATCATTCATTTTTATTATTGTTCTCGTATTATCTTTTTTACGTCTGCCTTTTCCAAAGGGTCTGTTTATTGGAAATGCATCCGTATCTGATTTTGTTTTTCTACATTTTCCTAGTTTCATTCCTGTTTTCGGACCTAAACCCTCAGGGCCCTTTCTATCAAAATTTGGCATAATTTATTCATTTAGATTCACTAATTCGTCTTTATCATTGGTAGCACAATCTCCACATGCTGTGGGATTTTTAACACTATCAATTAACTTAAAGCATGTTTTGCATTTGTACCAATCTTTATCAAATTCGAAGTTTCCTCCTTTAATAATAATCGATTTACCTTCTACAAATCCTTGTGCAATTTTTTTTAAAGCACTGTTATAAATCCGAGTAAGTGTAGGCCTAGAAACTCCCATCTTTTCTGCTGCATCTCCTTGAGAAAGGTTATCATACACCACCAATTTAACAGCTTCATACTCTTCATACTGCATATCTACATGTTCCGTATCACAAAACCGAATTCCAAAAGGCTTAAAACCAAGCATTTTTGGCGGATGATCTACTTTTCTTTTCTTTTTAGGTCTCGGCATGTATCAAATTTTACACAAAGGTAATGAACCTGCGTTCATAACAAAATAAAAATAGCACTTTTTATAAAAAAAAATCATAACTTTATTTCTTATCAAATGAAGTAAACCTATTTGTGCTATTTTATAATTAAATTTGCGGTCTATAAGAACTATCAATGAGCATCATTTCTAAAGACATACAAAAAGCCATACATTTATTAACCAATGAAGAATTGGTTGCCATACCCACAGAAACAGTTTATGGTTTAGCTGGTAATATTTTTAGCGAAAAAGCGATAAAAAGTATTTTTTCGACTAAAAAACGTCCATTTTTTAATCCATTAATTGTACATATTCCTTCTATTGATTCTTTAGACGGAATTGTAACTCACATTCCTGAAAAGGCAAAATTATTAGCAGCTGCTTTTTGGCCAGGATCTATGACCTTGGTTTTAAAAAAGAACAAAAATATTCCTGATATTATTACAGCTGGTAAAGATACCGTTGCCGTTCGTGTACCGAATCATCCAGTAACTTTAGATTTATTAAGACAATTACCATTTCCATTAGCCGCACCAAGTGCAAATCCTTTTGGAAGTATAAGCCCTACAAAACCAGCACATGTAGAACGTTATTTTAAAAACGATATAAAAATGGTGTTAGATGGCGGATCTTGTACAAACGGAATTGAATCTACCATTATTGGCTTTATAGATGATGAACCCATTATTTACCGATTAGGCGCATTGGCCATAGAAGATATTGAAGCTGTGGTAGGCAAAGTTCCTATTAAAAACAACAAAGAACAAAGTCCGGATGCTCCAGGCATGTTGGCAAGACATTATGCGCCTGCTACTCGTACTTTTTTGGTTGATGATATTGCGACCGAGGTTAAAAAACATGTAGGTAAAAAAATTGGTGTACTACCTTTTAAAAACTCTTTGGATGATGCGTCTCTGACAGAAATTATTCTATCAGAAAAAGGGTCTATGCATGAAGCTGCTTCTAAATTATACGATTCTCTACATGAGTTAGATCATCTAGCATTAGATGTAATTATTGCAGAAAGATTCCCTGAGTTTGGTTTAGGAAAATCGATTAACGACCGTTTGCAACGTGCCACTTTTAGCCTTTAACTTCATAATTTTTAAATTTGAATTATTTCCAAAAATTTCAAGCAGATATTTCTGACATTGAACTTCCTAAAAAATTTACTTTTCCGTTTTATTACCAACCTCATCAACTTGCAAAAATTGCAGTAAATGAGTTGCAAGAGTATTTAGAAAATCAAACGGATTTTACACATAATTTCGGACTTTCTGAAACAGAAAATAATGAGCTGCCCATTGGAAAAATGTTTGGGGTTTTAATCGTTAAAAATAAACAAAATGAAATTGGGTATTTAGCCGCCTTTTCTGGAAAACTAGCAGATAAAAGTTTGCCGGAAAAATTTGTTCCGCCTGTTTTTAATATGAGAACAGAAGGCAGCTTTTATATTAAAGGAGAAAAAGAGATAGACCAAATAAACGCTCAATTATCTCTTTTAAAAAAGGATGAAAATTATTTAAAACTGAAGAAATCTTTTTTAAAAATATCCAAAGAAATTGAAACGGATTTAGTACTAGAAAGAAAAAAATTGAAACTTCAAAAAAAAGATAGAAAGGCTAGAAAAACAACCGGACAATCAAACTTAAATGAAGTTGATTTTAATGCTCTTAACAAAAAGTTAGTTCAAGAAAGTTTTAACGACCAGTTTTATTACAAAGAATTAGTAATATATTACGAAGATAAAATTGACAAAAAAAGAACAGAATTGACTCTTTTTGAGGATAAAATTGCATCTCTAAAAAAAGATAGAAAAGAAAAATCTAATTATTTACAACAAACTCTTTTTAGTAAATATGCTTTTTTGAACAAGGAAAAAGAAGAACGTAATTTATTAGATATTTTTAATAATCCTGCTATAAAACCTCCTGCTGGTTCAGGTGAATGTTCTGCTCCTAAATTATTACAACATGCTTTTTTAAATGAGTATACACCTATTTCTATGGCAGAATTTTGGTGGGGAATTTCGCCAAACTCGGCAATTAGAAAACACAAAAACTTTTATCCTGCCTGCCAAGGCAGATGCAAACCTATTTTAACACACATGTTAGAAGGTATTGCTATGGATGAAAATTTATTGTTAGAAAATTTAGCTGAAAAACAAGAATTAGAAATCATTTATGAGGATGATGTTTTATTAGTTGTAAATAAACCAACAGAGTTTTTATCTGTACCCGGAAAAGATATTTCCGACTCTGTGTATACTCGAATTAAGGAGAAATATCCAGACGCTACAGGACCTTTAATTGTACACCGATTAGACATGTCTACTTCCGGAATTTTATTATTGACCAAAACAAAAGAAGCCAATAAAGTACTACAAAGTCAGTTTATAAACAGAACTGTAAAGAAACGTTACGTTGCTTTATTAGACGGAAACTTAACCGAAGAAAAAGGAAAAATAAAACTCCCTTTACGTGTAGATTTAGATGACAGACCTAAGCAATTGGTAGATTTTGTTCATGGAAAAAATGCTGAAACCGATTGGAAAATCATCAAAAGAGAAAACGGAAAGACAAGAGTTCATTTTTACCCTATTACAGGACGAACACATCAATTAAGAGTTCATGCAGCGCATAAAAAAGGACTAAATACACCTATTATTGGTGACGACTTATACGGAAACAAAGAAAACAGGTTGCATTTACATGCTGAATTTATTGAATTCTCGCATCCGACAACTCATAAAAAAATGAGCTTTACAGTAGCCCCAAATTTTTAGAAAAACGAGAAACCTATCCCTAAAGAAACACTATCTAACCTATCATTTTCGAAACCAATTATTCCTTTTCTATGAAAATCTAATCGAATAATTGTGTTCCATCTTTCTTCTCCTGCAATTTGAGTACCTAAACCTATTCTGTAATAATTTCCATCAGGATAATTAGTAGAAGGTCGCCACATTTTTCCGTAACTCACTTCCGTAAAAAAAGTATCATCTTCATCTTCTGTAATATTATATTTTAGACTTACATAAGCAGGAAAAGCACTAACGGCATAATTCCAATGATAATCGAAACCGCCGTTTACACTAACGGCTACTCTTTTTTTAAATTCGTAACCGAACCCCATTCTAAAAAAAATTGCTGAAGGAATAAAAAACGTTTCGCCATCATCTGGGTCTAACGTATAATTTTCATTAACTGCAAAAGTTAAGTTTGCAGAACCTGTAAAAAAGGGTCTTCCAAGTTTTTCCTGTTTTTCTTGGGAAAACAACGTTTGAATCCAACAAAAAAGCACGATTGAAAATAGTAATTTTTTCATAGCATCATTTTGGTTATCAAAACGTAAGCAATAATTATTCCACTACCACATTTTACAAAAAATATTAATGACTTAAGGCTTTAATATTTTTAAAAAGACATCTCTTTCAATTTCTTTTGCACCTAAACTCGCTAAATGATCATTATACATTTGACAATCTATTAATGTGTATTCTTTCTTTTTAGCCAAATGAATAAATGCTCGTTTAGAAGCATTAGAAACTTTACTAAACATACTTTCTCCACAAAAAATAGTATTCACTTCTAAACCATACAAACCACCAACTAATTGATTGTCTTGCCATACTTCTATTGATTTTGCGATGCCTTTTTTATGTAAATTAATGTAGGCCTGCTCCATATCATCTGTAATCCAGGTACCAAAACCATCACTCCTTTCAATATTTTTACAGTTGTAAATTACTTCTTCAAATGCTTTATTTTCTGTGATGGTAAACTCATTTTTATTGATGACTTTTCGCATCGATTTAGAGACTTTTATTTCACCTGGAAGTAACACCATCCTTTTAAACGGACAATACCAAACAATAGGTTCTCCTTCTGAAAACCAAGGAAAAATACCGTTTTTATAGGCACAAATTAACCGTTCATCAGACAAATCTCCACCTAAAGCGATAATTCCGTCATCTGTAGTAAACTCATAAGGAGGGAATTCAATTTTGTCTGTAAGCCAAATCATAGTAATTTATTTGCTGCTAATTTACGGAATTCATAAAAAAGTAGGAATCTAAATTATTGTTCATTTTATAAAAATTAAGTCCTTATTTTTGTAAACTATTTAAAGAAAAAGAGAAATCTAAGAAATGGCAAAAAAAACAAAGAAAAAAACGAGTACGCATAGAGCTAAGTTGATGCACTTCTATTTTCATAGAACAGGGTTTTATTTGTTTATATGGGAAAGTTTAAAGAAAGCTTTTTGGCCAATTGTTATTGTTGTTGCAAGCTTACTTCTGTTTAATAAATATGTCTATAATATTAATGATGGACTACATCATTTTACAGAGAGCGTTTCTAGACTTACCGTTTTATCTTTTTTCTTTGTTTCTGAAACTATACTAGGTTTAGTCCCGCCGGAAATGTTTATTGCTTGGTCTAAAAAAACACCTGAACCGATTTTAAATCTGGCAATTTTAGCTACTTTATCTTATTGTGGTGGTTTAATTTCTTATTTTATCGGAAAAACTGCTTTAAAAATAGCATCAGTTAAAGAATATTTAGAGGTAAAAATGGCTAAAAACTTAAAAAACACTCGAAAATGGGGTGGAATTTTAATTCTTGTTGGGGCTTTATTACCTTTACCTTTTTCTATTGCTTGTTTAGCCGCGGGAATGATTAAGTATCCATTTAAAAATGTAGCCCTTTTTGGGTTATTTCGTTTTCTTAGATTTGCAATATATGCTTGGGCAATTTTTCAGGTCGTACATTAAATTTAGATTAAAAAAATTATATTAATATTATGGGATTATCAAATAATGACATTTTAAAAAAACTACGTGTAGCACATAAATTACGCGATACAGATATTGTGGAGATTTGTGCTTTGGTAGACTTTAAAGTAAGTAAGGCAGAATTAGGCGCTTTATTTAGAAGTGAAGAACATCCAAAATATATGGAATGCCAAGATCAAATTTTACGTAATTTCTTAAACGGACTGGTTATTCATTTACGTGGACCAATGCCTAAGAAAAAAGAAAAATAATTTTTCTTTTTTAGACGTTTAGATTGCTTCGCTTTTAGATGTAAGAAACAAGACTATAAAAACAAAAAGGTAGAAAACAATAAATTCTTACACCAATTTTTGCTCTAAGAATACATACAAACCTTTATAAAATACAAAAGAGAGATTTCAATAATGAAATCTCTCTTTTTATTTGTCTTGATTCTTAATTCTAAAAATCTTAATTCTTTTTAAAACGGTAAATCGTCTGGCTCTTCATCAGAAACTTTAGATGCTGGCTCAAATTGATCTACTGGAGGTAAACTACCACTAGCTGCTGCACCTTGAGATAAACTTTCTATTCTCCATCCTTGAATAGAGTTAAAATATTTAGCTTCTCCTTGTGGGTTAATCCACTCTCTACCTCTTAAGTTGATTGCTACTTTTACATCTTGCCCAACCTTGTAATTGTTTAATAAATCACATTTATCTTGCACAAACTCTATCATTATCATTTGCGGATATTGATCATCTGTTGTAACTACTAATTCTCTTTTTTGAAACCCATTAGCTCCAAATGTTTGAACGTCTCCAATTAATTTTACTTTACCAATAACTTCCATAATTTCTAATTTAATAAAAGTACTTTCCAAGCACTCTCTACATCATTCTTTTTAAATACTCTTGTGCAAATGTATGTTTTTTTACGTGTTTTAATCCAATAAACTCAAGATGTTCTTTTTTAAAGTTATTAACATCCACTACAAATAGTAAATACTATATAATAACTAACACGTCAAAATTATTTATTATTAATAAGATTACTTCACTAGTGTCAATAAAAAGACGTAAGACCGCTTCACTAAAACACACAAGAAATAGCACTTCCTTAATTAACTGTTTTTAAGTGTTTTATATGTTTAAAAACCGTTTTAATAAAATATTTTTATTCATAATCCTATTTTCTAATTCAAATCTCCACGCAATAACTTCTGTCTAAACAAATTGAATTTTATAAAGTTTACTGAAGCATTAGATATTTTTAGTAGCCCCTAATACTATTACATAGTATTCAAATATTTTTGGTTTGTAAAGATACTATCTCATCTTTAAATGAGTTATACACATGAAACCTTATATTTGTTTTGATGAAAATTTTTTCTAACACCCTTTTATTTAAACGAATTACAATTTTTATTTCGTTTATTATTGTTTCTTTAATTTTATGGAACACCTATACTTTCTTTCAGAAATTTAAACATGAAGAACGTATTAAAATGGAAATCTTAGCAACTGCACAAAAAGAAATTGCGAGCGATACCAACTTAGATGCCAACGTAGATTTACCTTTAAAAATAATTGAGAATAACAATAATATTCCCATGATTCTGGTAAACGACAAAGGAGAAATAGAATATTTTCAAAATCTTGATTCTGTAAAAGCCTTAAATCCTAAATACTTAGAAAAACAACTGACAGAAATGAAGGCAGAAAACCAGCCTATAGAAGTTAGTTACAAAGGAAAAAACAAACAATTTATTTATTATCGAAATTCAGATTTACTAAACAGATTAACCTATTATCCTATTGCGTTAATTTTAATTTTATTTCTATTTTTGAGTGTTATTTATATGTTTTACAGCTCTAATAAAGTTGCAGAAACCAATAAACTTTGGACAGGTATGGCAAAGGAAACGGCACATCAAATTGGCACACCATTATCTTCTCTTCTAGGTTGGATTGCCATTTTAAAGATGGAAAAAGTTGATGATAAATATGTAGAAGAAATACAAAAAGATGTTAGTAGATTAAATACCATTGCTAATCGTTTTTCTAAAATTGGTTCTACTCCAGAGTTAGAAAAAGAAAACGTAGTTGCCATTACTAAACAAGCTTTCGATTATTTAGAATCTAGAAGTTCTAAGCAAATTTCTTTCTTTTTTACAACTTCAGACACCGAGATTTATACCCTTTTAAATACTGAGTTATTTGGTTGGGTTATAGAAAACCTTATCAAAAACGCTATTGATGCCATGTTAGGCAAAGGAGAATTGAGACTTAACATAGAAAACACACCCAAAAAAGTAAAAATCACCGTTTCAGACACCGGAAAAGGAATGTCTAAAAAACTATTTAAACAGATTTTTAAACCTGGTTTTACTACTAAAAAACGTGGTTGGGGCTTAGGTTTATCACTTTCTAAACGTATTGTTTCCGATTACCATAAAGGAAAAATATTTGTTCAAAAATCTGAAATTGACAAAGGAACTACTTTTGAGATTTTATTGAATAAAGTGTAGTTTTTTTTAAACTAAAAAGAAACTACATACCATCCTTCCTCATAAAATAACGAAAATAATAGCATTAAAACACCAACCACAGCTACTATTAGTGCTTTTTTAATCCGTAAAAATACCGTTTAAAGAAAGTAACTTGCAGTTCACCTTGCTTAACGAGGGTAATCAAATAATAATTTTCTATTTTTCTAAAGCACTTTTTATCTTTGTACAGTAATACACTGTAATACAACACCTTAAAAGTGTAGCGTAAAATTTAAAAAGACCTATCTAATGAAAAATAATTTACATAAAATATTCATCTTTATAATTTTATTAACCATAACACAAGTTGGTTATAGTCAATTAAGTGACTTACATATCCTTCCGCCATTAAAACAAGACGCTAATAATCAAGCTATTCAGCAACAAACCATCTATTTATCCACACCAGAAACTTCAAGTTTCAATGTAAAAATATATAGAGGTACAAGTACTACAGCAATTACTACATTATCACTATCAAAAGCAACTCCAAAAACCTACAACCCAGGTAATGGAGATAACAATATAACTTTAGTAACCAATGCTAATACAGGTATTGTATTATCTAACAGTGGTTTGCGTTTTGAATCTGAAAACGGAGAAAAATTTTATGTAAATTATAGAGGTAGATCTGGTTCACAAGCAGCTTCAATTACCTCTAAAGGTAGAGCTGCTTTAGGTCAGAAATTTAAATGGGGAGGCGCTCCTATTGAAGCAAATCATAAAACAATGAGTGCTACATTAGGTATTATGGCTACAGAAGACAATACCCAAATAAAAATAAGTGGTTATAATACAGCATGTAAATTTAGAGCTACAAATACGGTAGACGGAATTACTGATAATACTATTAATATTACACTAAACAAAGGACAATCTTATGTACTTGAAGCTGCAAAAGATGCTACTACAGCAAATATAGACGGATGGATTGGTGCCTCTATTGATGCTGACAAAGATATTGCCATTAGTAACGGAATGTTAAATTTTGGTGTAAACCCAAGTAGTGCAAGCAGAGATGCAGGTGCAGACCAACCTGTACCAGAAGACAAATTAGGAAAAGACTATGTTTTTGTGCGTGGTAACGGTGGTACAACTAATGAGTTTGTAATTATCATAGGAACCCAAGCAAACACAGAAATTTATGTAAATAATGAAACTACTCCTTTTGCTACGATAGGTATTGGAGAATATGCTGAAATACCATCTTCTAAATACTCTGGTACCACAAGCGGTAAAAATATGTTTGTGTCTTCAACCAAAGACGTATACGCTTACCAAGTACTTTCAGGTAGTTCATCTATTATTACAGTAAGTTTAAATTTTGTTGCTCCCGTAAACTGTTTATTGCCTGACGCAATGGATCATATTTCTAATATAGAAGATATTTCTGGAATTACGGCATCTGGAGGTTTATTTATCATAGCATCAACTACAACAGCTAACTCTAATATTATTGTTACTGATGATAATGGTGTAGCCAGCTTACCTGCAGAAGAAGCTGTTTCAGGTACATCAGACTGGAAAACATTTTATATTACGGGACTTACAGGAAATGTATCGGTAAATTCTACAGGCCCTATAGCAGTAGGTTTTTTAGGATTTAATGGAGCAAGAGGTATCGCTGGGTATTTTTCTGGCTTTGATACTGTACCTGCTACAGAATTAGCCATAACCGGTGGAGATGGTTGTTTACCAGGTAGTGCTATTGAAGTAGTTACTAAAAATTTTGAATCTTACCAATGGTTTGATAATGGGGTTTTAATGCCAGGAGAAACCAATGCAACTTACACCCCAACAACATCTGGAGATTATTATGTACGTGTTTCTAAAGGAGGTTGTACCTATGATTCTCAACCAATTTCCGCTTACTACTGTAACCCAGATATTGTGGTAAACAAAACCGCTGACAAAACAGAAGTACTTGAAGGTGAAAACATTACTTTTAAGATTACCGTAGAAAATAAATGGGTTAATCTAGCTACAAATATTAACATTTCAGACGTGATGCCTAATGGATTAACAATTGTTAGTGCAAGCCCAAGTAGTGGTTCTTGGACAACTTCTAATTGGACATTAGGAAATCTTACAAGTGGCCAAGTGGAAACAATTACAATTGTTGCAAAAGCAGACGATATGACTGGGATTAACTCAATTGCCGCTACAACAAATACAGCTACAAACACACAAGATCAAATAGACACCAATAGAACCACTGATTCTCCTTCTGTTTCTTTTAACATCTTAAGAGATTATGATGGAGATCTTATAGCAGATATATATGATATAGATGATGACAACGATGGCGTTTTAGATACAACTGAAGGAAATAATGACACCGATAATGATGGTATACCAAATCAATTAGATTTAGATTCTGATGGTGATGGTTGCCCAGATACTATTGAAGCTAGTGTGCCTGCAGTATTAGAAAGTGCAAACGTAATTAATACCACCACCACATACACGGCAGATGCTGTAATAAATATTACTAATAACCCTGTTGGAGATAATGGATTAGCTGCTAATTTAGAAGTTAATGATACCCCTACAACCTCTATAAACTATACTTCTAATTACAATACGTATGCATTAGATAAAAACACAAATGTCTGTGGGGTTGCTATGATTACACAAGTATATCAAACAGCCACAGAACGTTGGATAGAAATTACCAATAGTCATGCTGCAAATATCATTGCACCAAATGCAACAATTATTGCGCTCTTTAAAAACACTTCTGGAGATCAAACAGGTAATGCTCCCACTGCTTTTACCTCTAATACTAGTGTTATTAACCCAGGTGAATCTATATTAATATCTGCAGGAACTGTTTCTAATAAGCTTTCTACAACATCAGAAATTGTAAATACTAATGTTACCAATTTTGATGCTGCAAATGATATTATAGCTTTAACAAGAATATCTAATACGAATGCTTGGGCATCAAGAATTGATGTGATATCAGCTATAGAAGACAATACAAGCTATGTTCGTATTGATGAAGTTTCTGCACCAAATAAAACTGCAGACACCACAGAATGGGTTGCTTTTATTAACGATGACATTATTTCTTATTCAGATGAAGCAAATGATAATACTATAGAACGCCATGCACACGATCCTTTATTATCGGAAATAGCTACTGCAAATGACGAAGCCAATATAAAACCAGGTTTACATAGATTTCAATTCACAGACAGAACTACCGTATTAAGCAGTAGTGTTTGGACAAACGGATACCCAGATAGGTCTAGAAACGTAAAGGTTTCTGAAAATTATAATCATATAGGTAAGTTCAGTGCTAGAAAATTAGAAGTTAAAGAGAGTAGTATTTTTACAATTACAGACAACCTATTAGTAGTTACCAATGAAATAATTATTAAAGATACAAACGATGAAATACGCTTAATTAGTTCAGACAACACTAATAAGGCACAGTTAATTCAAACGCATAAAACAGCTTCTAAAGTTACTGGTAATGGTAAATTATTAGTAGACCAAAACTCTACAGTACCAAGTAAATACAGATACAATTACTTAAGTTCTCCGGTAAATACTATTGGAAGCACAACCTTTACTGTTAAAGACGTATTAAAAGACGGAACAATACCAACCTCTGCAACTTCTGCAATTACAGACATTAACTTTGTAGGTGGTTATGATGGTAATACTACAACTCCTATTTCTATAGCAGATCATTGGATATACACGTATGCAACAGGATCTAACGGAAGATCTGGTTGGACTCATAAATACAAAGGTGGTACCATTTCACAAACCGATGGGTTTACCTTTAAAGGACCTGGTGCTGTGCAAAATTATACTTTTGTTGGGACTCCTAAAGACGGTGAGTTAACAACATCTATTAGCGCAGGAGATTCTTATTTAGTAGGTAACCCTTACGCATCTGCTATAAGTGCTAAAAAGTTTATTCAAGATAATTTAGAAGTTACTAGCGGTAGTTTATATTTTTGGGAACATGTAGATGAAAAGGCTTCTAGCAATGGTTCTGAAGGACATAATTACGGAGGATACGTTGGCGGATATGCTGTAAGAAACTTATCTGGTGGAGTTGCCGCAAACAGTGTTGTTGTTAATAATAACAGTAATAATGGTACACCTACTTTAGGTAGTGGATCTTATACAGAGCCAAAATCTTTTATAGCAATCGGACAAGGGTTTTTTATAGAAGGAGACGATGTACTTTCTGGACCTATTGTTTTTAACAACAGCCAAAGAGAATACATACAAGAAGGAGACAATTCTCATTTCTTTAAAAGTGAAAACAAAAAATCAAAAGCTAAAACAAGCTTTACAAATACATTGCCAATTATTAAATTAGGAATGAGTTATACTGATGACAATAACGTCAGTTTACATAGACAATTAGCTATTTCATTTAAAAACAATAACTCTTTTGACTTTGATAAAGGATACGATACTGAAATTTATGATGTAGGAACTACAGATATCTATTGGAAATTTCCTAATACTGATGAAAAATATGTAATTACCGGTGTACAAAGTATCTCTAACGAATTAGAAATTCCTTTAGAGTTGGTAATATCTAATGACGGACAAGTAACAATTAGCTTAGATGAATGGAATGCGATTGACAGAAACGTTTATATTACAGATAAATTAACAAATACATCTTATTTACTTAATAATGATAGTATTATTTTAACCCTTACAAAAGGAACCTACACAGACCGCTTTGTCCTTGCTTTTTCTGAAGTTTCTAAAAAAGTAGTTTTAGGGATAGAAGATACTATTTTAGAAAATACAGTTTCTGTATACTTAGATAATAACGCTAAAGAAATAGTAATAAACAACAACAGTAATTTAGAATTAAAAAAGGTAACTTTATTTAATCTATTAGGTCAAAAAGTAGCTGAATGGAATACTATTGAAACTACTACAACAGAAAATAGATTAAAAGTAAACAACCTTACTAAAGCTATTTATATTGTAAATATTGCTACAGAAAACGGAAGAATTACTAAAAAAATACTAGTAGAATAATTTTACTTTAAGAAAATAAAAATCGACAAATACTTTTTAGTTGAATATTTAAAACCACGTTTTCACAACAGAAAACGTGGTTTTTAAATATTAAGAAATTGTTTAGAAAGTATAGAAATTAAAAAATCATAAGGATCTGAATTTATTTCAGATTGACAAAAAAACTCTTTAGAACACTTCCTTAATTTTTTTTACGCACAGCATAACCAAATAAACATCAAACTGACTAAAAAAAATTGTTATAAAAATTCTGATGAAATACTTGCCGCCAACGCAACAAACTCATCATTTGTTAATTTTACTTTTTGATTAAATTGCATGTCTGCCATTGCATTTGTTGGCACTAAATGTACGTGTACATGAGGCACTTCTAAACCAATAACACTCATACAAACTCTTTTACAAGAAACTGCTTTTTCTAAAGCTTCTGCAACTCGGTAAGAAAAATCCATCAAGCTTAAATAATCTTCTTTAGATAAATCAAACAACTTGTTTTCTTCTTTTTTAGGAACTACCAACGTATGCCCTTTTGCATTTGGGTTAATATCTAAAAAAGCAATATAATTATCGTCTTCTGCTACTTTGTAACAAGGAATTTCTCCTTCTATGATTTTTGTAAAAATGCTCATTTTTTAGCTTTTAGTTATTCGCTTTTGGCTATTTGCTAAAGGCTAATCACCAAAAGCCAAAAGCATTTTTTTATCTAGAAATATTTACAATTTCGAATTTCATAATACCATTTGGCACTTTAATTTCTGCAACATCGCCTACTTCTTTACCTAATAAACCTTTACCAATTGGTGAGTTTACAGACAACTTACCGTTTCTAACATCTGTTTCTGAATCTGCAACCAACGTGTAAGAAAACTCCATTTTATTAGCTACGTTTTTTATTTTTACGATAGAATGAATCAATACTTTAGAAGTATCTAATTGAGACTCATCTATAATTCTTGCACTAGAAATAACGTTTTTTAACTTGGCAATTTTAAATTCTAAGTGAGATTGCTCTTCTTTTGCTGCATGATATTCTGCATTTTCACTTAAATCTCCTTTATCTCTTGCATCTGCAATTTCTGTAGTTACTCTAGGGCGTTCAACTTGTTCTAGTTGCACCAATTCATCTTTCAATTTCTTTAATCCTTCTGCTGAATAATATGATATTTCACTCATTTTTTTTTATTTTAATTTGGAACTCAAATTTAATAAACTTCTTAAATTTATTAAAAACAAGTTGCTTTTACACTAAAAAAACCCAACACGGGTTTATATTAAAAAATCCCATTACCCTAACAGGAATGAGATTGAATAACAAATATACAAAATATTTGTAACTTGCTAGCGTTTTAAATAAAATGAAACTTTTGTATGATTAAAAAAACAATGTTTTTCTGCTGCTTTTTAGCGTTTTATAGCTGTGTAGAGGATAATCTTCCTTCCTACTGTTTAAGACCATTCGATATTAGTATTAGTAAATCTTTAGACAATCCAGATTTCAACAAAATACTAACTATTGGTAGTGTTGAAATCAATGGTGGATATAAGGGAATATTATTAATAAATAAAGGATTAGATAGATTTCTTGCGTTTGATAGAATGTGCCCAAATAATGATTGTGATTTACCTATGGATTTTGATGGTTTAGTTTTAAAATGCCCTTGTGATGAATCAAGATATAGTGTGGATTTAGGAGGAACTCCACAAACAGAAGGTATTGAATGCCCTGCAATAGAATACAAAGCTGAAAAAATTGGAAATTCAATTCGAATCAGTAATTATTAATAGGGTACTTTAGATAAGTTGCTTATTTTTGCCTAAACACAACAATTCTCAACGTGAAAAACTATTATTCTTCAGATTTTAAATTAGGCGTTCTTGGTGGCGGACAATTAGGTAGAATGCTTTTAGCAGAAACCCAAAAATTAGACATTCATACTTCTATTTTAGAAAGTAATAAAAATGCGCCTTGTGCAAAAATTTGCAACACTTTTGTAGTTGGAGATTTATTAGATTTTGATGCCGTTTACAACTTTGGTAAAACCGTAGATGTTTTAACTATTGAAATTGAAAACGTAAACTTAGATGCTTTAGATCAATTGGAAGATGAAGGTTTAACAATTTTTCCGAAACCAAAAGATTTACGCATTATACAAAGCAAAGCAAGACAGAAAAACTTTTATGTAGATCATCAAATTCCTACTGCAGCTTTTTCTCATTATGCCTATTTAGAAGAATTAAAACACGCTGTAGAAAACAATATCATCGACTATCCTTTTGTTTGGAAAGCAGCTCGTTTTGGATATGATGGCACTGGTGTTAAAATTGTTAGAAATATAGCTGATTTAGAATCTTTACCAAATGTTGAGTGTATTACTGAAAAACTGATTCCTTTTAAAAATGAATTGGCAGTGATTGTAGCGAGAAATATTACTGGAGAAGTAAAAACATACCCAGTTGTAGAAATGGAATTTCATCCAGAAGCAAACCAGGTTGAGTATGTTATTTGTCCGGCAAGAATAGACGATAGTATTGCAGAAAAAGCAAGAGCATTGGCTTTAAAGGTAGTAAGCGATTTAGATTTTGTTGGTTTATTGGCTGTAGAAATGTTTCAAACAGTAGATGATAAAATTTTGGTAAACGAAGTTGCCCCAAGACCACATAATTCTGGGCATTATTCTATTGAAGCGAGTTATACCAATCAGTTTGAGCAACATTTGCGTTCTGTTCTAAACCTTCCGTTAGGAAATACAGATAGTAAAGTTGCCGGAATTATGGTAAATTTAGTAGGTGAAGAGGGTTTTTCTGGTGATGTAATTTATGAAAACATAGAAGAAATTCTAAAAATTGACGGAGTTACTCCTCATATTTATGGGAAGAAAGAAACGCGTCCTTTTAGAAAAATGGGACATGTTACTATTGTAAATAAAGACATTGAAGTTGCTAGAAAAGTAGCGCAAGAAGTAAAAGAAACGATTAGAGTAATTAGTAAAAATAATTAACAGTAAACAATTATCAGTTATCAATGATAACTGATAATTGATAATTGAAAAAATATGGTAGGAATAATAATGGGAAGCGATTCTGATCTTCCAATAATGCAAGAAGCAATTGACATTTTAGAGAGTTTTGATATTAAAATAGAAGTAGATATTGTGTCTGCTCACAGAACTCCAGAAAAATTGGTTGACTATTCTAAAAACGCACACAAAAGAGGAATAAAAGTAATTATTGCAGGTGCCGGTGGCGCAGCGCATTTACCAGGAATGGTAGCTTCTATGAGTCCGTTACCTATAATTGGAGTTCCTGTAAAAAGTAGAAATTCTATTGATGGTTGGGATTCTGTTTTATCAATTTTACAAATGCCAGGTGGTGTACCGGTTGCAACAGTTGCTTTAGACGGTGCAAAAAACGCAGGTATTTTGGCGGCACAAATTATTGGCGCTTCAGACGAGCTTGTTTTAAATAAAATTATTGCTTACAAAGAAGAATTGAAACTGAAAGTTTATCAAGCTTCGGAGAGAGTAAAAAAATAGATTTTCGCTTTTTACAATTACACGTTTACACAAATAAACAATTACACATTTTTTTAAAATGAATCCACTTTTACAAGATTTTAATACGCCTCCTTTTTCTAAAATTTCTAATGAAGATTACAAACCTGCTATTAAAAAAGGAATTGAAATTGCCAAAGCAGAAATTGATGCAATTACAAATAATGTTGAAAAACCAACTTTTGAAAACACAACGGTTGCATTAGATTTTTCTGGTGAAAAACTGAATAAGATCACTAGTATTTTCTTTAACTTAAATTCTGCAGAAACCAATGATGAGATTCAGAAAATTGCACAAGAAGTTTCTCCTTGGCTAAGTGAATTTAGTAATGACATTACTTTAAATGAGGAGTTATTTAAAAGAGTAAAATCGGTTTTTGATGCTAAAAACAGTTTAGATTTAACTCCAGAACAAACCATGCTTTTAGACAAGCAATACAAAAGTTTTGCTAGAAATGGTGCTAATTTAAAGGAAGCAGATAAAACGAAACTTCGAGAAATTGATGCAAAACTTTCTAAATTATCTTTAAAGTTTGGAGAAAACGTATTAGCAGAAACGCAAGCTTTCGAAATGCATTTAACGGATGAAAAAGATGTAGCTGGTTTACCAGAAAGCGAAAAAGAATCTGCTAAAGAAGTAGCAAAATCTAGAGATAAAGAAGGGTATGTTTTCACTTTAGATTACCCAAGTTATATTCCTTTTTTAACATACGCGGACAATAGAGAATTGCGTAAAAAAATGGCAATTGCAGCTGGTAAAAAAGCTTTTCAAGACAATGAGTTTAATAATGAACAAGTTGTTTTAGACATAGTAAATCTTCGTCATAATAGAGCTAATTTATTAGGTTATAAAACACATGCTCATTTTGTTTTAGAGGAAAGAATGGCAGAAACGCCAGAAAAAGTAATTGAATTTTCTAACAACCTTTTAGAAAAAGCAAAACCTGCTGCCTTAAAAGAGTTTGAAAATTTAGAAAATTTCGCTAAGAAATTAGACGGAATAGACCAACTTCAAAAATGGGATGGTTCTTACTATTCAGAAAAACTGAAGAAAGAATTATTCGATTTAGATCAAGAAGCTTTAAAACCTTATTTTAAATTAGAAAATGTAATTGATGGTGTTTTTGAAATTGCCAATCGTTTATATGATTTAAAATTTGAAGAAATAAATAACATCGACAAATACCACGAAGATGTTAAAACGTATAAGGTAACCGACACAAACGGAAACTTTGTATCGCATTTTTATGCTGATTTTCATCCTAGAAAAGGAAAAAGAAATGGTGCGTGGATGACAAGTTACAAATCGCAACAAATTAAAAACGGAATTAACGAAAGACCACAGGTTTCTATTGTTTGCAACTTTACCAAACCAACCGCAACCAAACCGTCTTTATTAACGTTTAACGAGGTTACCACCTTATTTCATGAATTCGGACATGCATTACACGGAATGTTAGCAAACACGACTTACAACAGCTTATCTGGAACTTCTGTTTCGTGGGATTTTGTAGAATTACCAAGTCAGGTTTTAGAAAACTGGTGTTTCGAAAAAGAGGCTTTAGAATTGTTTGCAAAGCATTACGAAACAGGCGAAGTTATTCCGATGAAATATGTAGAGAAAATTAAAGAATCTGCAAGTTTCCATGAGGGAATGCAAACTTTACGTCAGCTTAGTTTTGGCTTACTAGACATGCAATGGCATGGTGGCGAGTCGCCACAGACAATTACTTCTATTAAAGAATTTGAAAATGCAGCTTTTGAAAACACAAAATTATATCCTGATGTTGCAGAAAACTGCATGAGTACCGCATTTTCTCATATTTTTCAAGGTGGATATTCTGCCGGATATTACTCTTACAAATGGGCAGAAGTTTTAGATGCAGATGCATTTGAGTATTTCTTAGAAGAAGGAATTTTTAATAAAGAAGTTGCTACAAAATTTAAAGACAACGTACTTTCTAAAGGTGGCACAGAAAAACCAATGGAATTGTACAAACGTTTTAGAGGAAAAGAACCAAAACCAGATGCACTTTTAAGAAGAGCGGGGTTGATTTAGGGTTTAGTAAGCAGTCTTCAGTTTGCAGTAACCAGTCAGTTGATTACTGAAAACTGAGACTGCCAACTGAAGACTGCTTACTTATTTTTAGCCTCTATCCATTTACTCATGTATTTTGTAGCTTGTAAAGTTTGATGTTGCAACAAGCTCCCTAAAAAATTCTGAGTTCTGTGCTGTTCTAAATTATATTGAATTTCTTTTATTTGATTGATAAAAGGCACTCCAAGTTTCTCTTTATCATAAATTTGGTTGATGATTTCTACACCGTTTTTTTGATATTCAATCAAAAGTTTTTCATCAGTATATAATTTGATAGCTTTGTTTGAAAACGCTGTAAAATCATTTTCAACAAAACCATTCCAAGGAAATCTATAGCACATTCCCTCTGCTCCAATTTCTGTTGTAACACTTGGTGTTCCGCAAATCATTGCTTCTGTTAGTTTTCCTTTTATTCCTGCACCAAAACGTAAAGGTGCTAAAACTACCCTCGCATTTCCAACAACTTCTTTAGCGTCTTCCGCAAAACCTTTAATAATAAAACCTTCCTTTTTATTATGTAATTGGTTTATTTGCTGACTTGCATACGCGCCATAAATATGCACTTCTGCTTTTGGAAGTTGCTTTCTAATTTCACTCCAAACTTCAGTTTTCAAAGTTAAAACAGCATCTACATTTGGTTTGTGAAAGAAATTACCAATAAATATAAAATGTTCTCTTTCTTCAAAAGGCTTCCATTCTTTAGTTTGATTTTCATCAATCTTATCTAATAAAAAAGGTAAATAATACAAAATTTTTTCATCAACCTTAAAAGTAGATTTCAATAAATCCATTTCATAGGTAGAGATAATCAAACTCATGTCGCAACGTAAAATAGAGGAAATTTCTCTTTTTGCATCATCAGATTTTAATAATGCTTCTGTTGTAAACTCTTCTCCTTTTTTTAATTGTTGATGACGTGTTTTACGTAAAAAATGTAAATCTTCTGTATCTAAAATCCGAATTGCATTAGGACAATTTTCCGCAACGCGCCAACCAAATTGCTCTTCCATCATAAAACGATCGAATAGTACAATTGTTGGTTGTAACTCTTTTATAAAATCGTTAAACGAGGCATTATTTAATTCAATAGCAACTTCATCAATTCCTAAAGAATTTAAACTTGTAGCTTTCTCACTTTTTTGAGATGGAGAAGAAAAGGTTATTTTAAACCCTTGTTGTAAAAACTGTTCAATCAACTGTAACATTCTACTTCCGGCAGCAGAAGAATTGGGCTCTACCCAAACGTAACCTATAATTAAAACCTGCTGTGTATTCAATTATTTAGTATTCAATTGTTGTTGATAATCTACTTGTACTTTTTTACCCCAAGAAACAACTGCATCTATTTGCGCTTCTGTTAAATTCGCGTCTCCATGCGTCCATGTATAAGAATCTAACGGCATCTTTTTCTCGGCAACTTCTTCATGAAGTTCCTCCATTTTATGTTCTTTCTTTTTTAATGAATAAGTACTCCAAGTAGAAAAATTAAAATGCTTTTTACCGTCTTTTACATGATCTGCTAACCAAAAATTTACGGGTGTAATATTATTATACCAAGGATAATTGGTTTTACTAGAATGGCAGTCATAACAAGTAGTTTCTAAAATCTTTCTTACATCTGCTGGCGGCTTTGTTTCTGCTATAAACATTTCTACAGAATCTAAATTTCCTTCATTTTTTTCAGGACCAAAAAATTGTGCAACTACTAATATTAATACGATAACAATCCCTATTTTTTTGAGAATTTTCATTGGGTAAATTTTAAGGTTTTTAAGAGTGTAAAACTACTGAATTCCCTCTTTATTTTGTGAAAATATCCGTATTTTTGTCAACTATCATTAAAAAATAAACCGAAAGGTTACATTATACGCAAAACAAACGCAATCATGAAATACGATATTATTGTAATTGGATCTGGTCCTGGAGGATACATTTCTGCAGTTAGAGCTTCTCAATTAGGTAAAAAAGTAGCAATTATAGAAAAATATTCAACTTTAGGAGGAACCTGTTTAAACGTTGGTTGCATTCCATCTAAAGCATTGTTAGATTCTTCGCATCATTATTATGATGCTGTTAACCATTTTGAAGAACATGGAATTTCTGTGGAAAATCCTACGTTTGATTTCAGTAAAATGGTAACAAGAAAAGAAAAAGTTGTAGAAACCACTACAGGCGGAATTAAATATTTAATGGACAAAAACAAAGTTGATGTTTTTGAAGGATTAGGTTCTTTTGAAGATGCTACTCATGTAAAAGTTACAAAAAAAGATGGTTCTTCAGAAATAATTGAAGGAACAAATATTATTATCGCAACAGGTTCTAAACCGTCTACTTTACCGTTTATTTCTTTAGATAAAGAACGTGTAATTACATCTACCGAAGCTTTAAAATTAACTGAAGTACCAAAACATTTAATTGTAATTGGTGGTGGTGTTATTGGTTTAGAGTTAGGTACCGTTTACAAACGTTTAGGAGCAAATGTAACTGTGGTAGAATACGCACCAAAAATTACGCCAACTATGGATGCTGATGTTTCTAAAGAACTTACTAAAGTTTTAAAGAAACAAGGTATTAAGTTTGCTGTAAGTCATGGTGTTACTTCTGTAGAAAGAAAAGGTGATGAAATTACAGTGAAAGCAACCAATAAAAAAGGTGATGAAGTAGAATTTAAAGGTGATTATTGTTTAGTTGCTGTAGGTAGAAAAGCATATACAGAAGGCTTAGGATTAGAAAAAATTGGTGTAGAAGTTAACGAACGCGGACAAGTTTCTACAAACGATCATTTACAAACCAATGTTTCTAATATTTACGCAATTGGAGATGTAGTTAAAGGTGCAATGTTAGCGCATAAAGCGGAAGAAGAAGGTGTTGTAGTAGCAGAATATTTAGCTGGCGAAAAACCACATATCGATTATAATTTAATTCCTGGTATTGTGTACACATGGCCAGAAGTTGCTGCTGTTGGTAAAACAGAGGACGAATTAAAAGCTGCAAAAGTAGATTACAAAGTTGGTAAATTTTCTATGAGAGCTTTAGGTAGATCTCGCGCAAGTGGAGATTTAGATGGTTTTGTAAAAGTATTAGCAGATAAAAATACAGATGAAATTTTAGGAGTTCACATGGTTGGTGCACGTGTTGCAGATTTAATTATGGAAGCTGCAGTTGCAATGGAATACAGATCATCGGCAGAAGACTTGGCAAGAATTTGTCATGGTCACCCAACGTACTCAGAAGCAGTAAAAGAAGCTGCAAAAGCTGCTTGGGACGGAAAGCCTTTAAATGCTTAAAAAGATTAGATTTTATTATCATCTTTAATAAAACTATTCACTAAATAAACCCATACAAAATGTCACTTCGACGATAGGAGAAGTCCCATAATATTTAGTGTCTGGTTAAAAATACTGCAAAAAGAAAACTACTCTTTTTGCAGTATTTTTTTTTCTGACTAAACACTATTTTGAGAATTATAATTGAGCAACATTATGTGATTTATACCTTTGGTCGAAAAGACAAAACTGGGCGACACCTCGTTTCAACCTCTATTCTATGCTCAAGATAAATTATAGTAGAAGTCCATAATACTATAAAAACAGAATAGTGCTATTTTTTTAAAGGTGCTATTTTTTTAATTTCTTCATTCGTTTCTAAAGCAGTATAATCTAGTTTCCAACCAATAGTTTCTACTAAATTCTCCATTAATAAAATAGCTTCTAAAGCTTCTTTGTTAGCCAATTGAATTAAGTTACTTTCTGGTATTTTACTAAGCACATGCTCTTTTGCCTCTTTATTTAAAGTAGTAAAATCTTCTGAATCAAATTTATTTAAATAGCCATTTTTTATATCGTAAAACTTAATATCACATTCAATAGAAACCACTTCTGGTTGTGGAAAATCTGATAAAATGATTTCCTTTTTTTTAGTATCCGCTTCCAATTTAATTTTTCTAAAATCGAACCCTATGTGTGCTTTTGCTTGTATTAAAACAATCGCTTTTTTCTTACTGCTAAATCCCCAAAAGTTTTCTTTGGTGTTTTCATGATGATAAATCTCAGAAAAATCACCTTCTACCGTAATCAATTTAGATACTTTTTTAATTTTATCTAACAGAATAACAGATTGTTTTTCTACTAAGTTTTTTTTCTTTGATAAAGAAAACCGTTGTGATATTAAATAGGAAATTCCTAATCCAATAATCAACCCTAAAATAATTAACTCCATACTGTAAATATACTATTGTTTTCTTAATTTTTAACGAGTTTTAATACTGTTAACAGCAAAATTGAAGCCAAAAAATGTTTATCTCATATAATCTGTTAATGTTAAAGAAGTTTTTTTTTAAATAACTTTAATGTATTTTTATCCTATGAAAAAAAACAATTTCCTATTCTTTTTTCTAATTATTCATGGAATTTATTTCTCACAAATAAAAGATACAATTCCTCTTAAAAACGGAATAGATAAACCTAGCTTATTGCCTATTCATCATTTTGGAATGTTTTCTGCGAGAATAAATCAGAATTTTAAAATTCGACCGCCCAAAAAATCTACTTTAAATATTTCTTATGCTAGTGCAAACACGTTTCATCCTTTTGTAGAAATGTATCTTCCAAAAGACGAAGGTATTAGACAAGAAATGAGCCAAAAAACATGGTTTGACAGACATTATTATAAAAACCAACAGACAACACCTTCAGATTATGAAAACATTATTATAGATGCCGTTTTTAAAAATTTTAGAGTTGATTATAATACCAAAATTAGTAAAAATCATGAATTAGGAATTACACTTCGCTCCTATTTAGTTAGTAAAGGAAAATATCCTTTTTCTGTCTTTGCAAGTGATGAAACTATAGAATGGTTTCATAGTAATATAGCCGGTGGAGAAGATCCTTTTGGACGAAAATATTATGGACTCAATAAAGTAAATGTTAAATATAAAGATAGAAATGGCAACGTTTTAGAATTAAAAGACGGACAATTTATTTTTGCCGGAATTGAATTTAACCATTTTTACTATCCAGATTTCATCAACCTAAAGAAAAAAAATATTCATGTAAATTTTGGGTCTCATTTAGGAGTTAATACATCAAAACACAACCCTTCTATAGATATTGGTGTTTCTGGAAATATCTTAAAAAAATGGAAATTAAACGAAGAATCAGAAATTAGAACTGCCTTTGGAACCAGTGTTCTAAGAAAAAATACTATCAATTTTAAAGAGAATTTAGTACGTTTTGGTAATAACAAATATCTAGGGAGCCTAGAAGCTATGTTTGAGTTTACCAAATACACAAGGCAGAGAAACTATCATTCTGTATCCGTAAATTATCAAATTCAGTCTCGATTTAGTAAAAAAGAAGAAGCAAATTATTATCAATTGGTTGGTCTTTGGCAAGAAATTCATGCTGGTTGGCAAAATGGTTTCGAGCAATTATACGAATACCAATCTGCATGGAGTTGGTTGTACACTTATGGCAGAAAAAATTATAGTTTTACATTATATATTAAAGAAGACTTGTATTTAAACAACTCGCCAGATATTCAAACAGGAATCAGTTTAAAAATTCCGCTTTCTAACAAATAAGATTTGTATTTTTGACGCAAATATGCAAAGAACAATTCGCACTTTCTCTATTGATAATATCATTGAATTCAAAAACAATTTATTGTCTTGGGCACAACAATTTGAAACCATTATTTGGTTAGATTCTAATAACTATCATCAAAAATATGCTAGTTTCGATGGTGCTTTGGCAGCAGATGATTTTACCTCTATAAAAACAGATTATTACAATGCTTTTGAGAAGCTAAAAGAATACCAAACCATTACCAAAGATTATATTTTTGGCTATATTACGTACGACGTTAAAAATGATGTAGAACAACTTTCCTCTATCAATTTTGACGGTTTAGATTTTGCAGATTTATACTTCTTTCAACCTAAAAAACTTGTTTTTATTAAAGGAAATTCTGCCGAGTTTCATTATTTAAGAATGGTGGATGATGAGATTGAAGATGATTTTAAAGAGATTCTTAAATCTAAAAATCCAACAATCCAACCAACGAAAAGTAACATCAAAATAAAACTAAGAATTCATAAAGATGAATATCATGCTAAAGTAACTAAAGTTTTAGAACATATTCATAGAGGCGATATTTACGAAGCCAATTTTTGCCAAGAATTTTATGCAGAAAACGCTACCATAAATCCGGTTGAAGTTTACAAACACCTCAACCAAATTTCCGAACCACCTTTTGCTTCTTTTTTAAAATTAGATGATAAATACGCCTTATGTGCATCTCCAGAAAGATATCTTAAAAAAGAAGGTACTAAAATAATTTCTCAACCTATAAAAGGAACTGCAAAAAGATTGGTTAGCGAATTTGATGATGCTCAATTAGCTTTAGACTTAACGAGAGATGAAAAAGAACGGGCAGAAAATGTAATGATTGTAGACTTGGTTAGAAACGACCTCTCTAAGACAGCAAAAATAGGCAGTGTAAAAGTAGAAGAATTATGCAAAGTGTACTCTTTTAAACAAGTGCATCAATTAATTTCTACCGTAGTTTCTGAAGTTGAAAAAAACACGCACCCAATAGATGTGCTTCAAAGCACTTTTCCGATGGGTAGTATGACGGGAGCTCCAAAAGTTTCTGCCATGAACATTATTGAAGATTTAGAAGAAACCAAACGCGGTTTATACTCCGGAACTATCGGTTACTTTACCCCAGAAAACAATTTTGACTTTAATGTAATTATAAGAAGCATCTTATATAATGAAGCAGAAAAATACATCTCCTACTCTGTTGGAGGTGCTATTACAGCAAAATCTGTTGTAGAAAAAGAATATGAAGAATGTTTACTAAAAGCAAAAGCAATGAAATATGTTTTAATGAATTCTAAGTAAAATTATTATTAGAAGCTATTTCCTGCTTTCACTACTCGCTTTTTTTGCCCTAAAAAGCAAAAAAGAGCTCAAACATATCGTTCAATCAGGGCTAAACTAGTTTGCCAACTATTTTTATATTTTAAATATAAAGGCAATATATTTTACCTTTACGGCAAAGGCAAGAATCTATTTTTTATCTTTGTTAATATGATCATAAATCAAGAAGAACTTTTCACAAAAACCTTAGAAGGATTAGATGAAAAACCAACAGAACAAAATATGTTTAACATGTTTTTAAAGTTGTACCCCGCAGAATGGAAAGCACTAAAAGTTACCTTTTCTAAATTTAACCGAAGCAAACAATTTGGTAAAACTATTCCGTTGCCAAAACCAGAAGTTGCTCTTCGAAAAGAAATTCGTGGTTGGTTAAAAAAGCAAAATTAACGCACATATTTCTAAAAGAAAAATGCAACAAAAACTCTCTGATCACCTCAACAAAAACCTTCCTTTTTTAAAGGATAAAAAACTATTAATCGCCATTTCTGGCGGAATAGATTCTGTGGTTTTAGCACATCTTTTATCCGCATTAAATTTTAATATTTCTTTAGCGCATTGTAACTTTAACCTTAGAGGAAAAGAAAGTGATTTAGATGAAGAATTTGTAAGAGAATTAGGAAAAAAACAAAACATTAATACTTTTGTAACCCATTTTAAAACTGAAGAATTTGCTAAAGAAAACAAACAATCTACACAAATTGCAGCCAGAAACTTACGCTATGATTGGTTTAATGAACTGATTAAAAAACACCAATTCGATTATATTTTAACAGCACATCATGCAGATGATAATTTAGAAACTTTTCTAATTAATTTAACGCGTGGCGCTGGTTTAGATGGTTTAACTGGTATTCCGGAAATTAACGGAAATATTGTACGTCCGCTTTTAAAATTTTCTAGAAATGATATTTTAACGTTTGTAAAAGAAAACAATATTTCTTGGCGAGAAGATAAAAGTAATGCCTCTACAAAATACATCAGAAATAAAATTAGACATCAGATTCTTCCTGTTTTAAAAGAAATTAACCCAAGTTTGTTAGAAACCTTTGCTAAAACATCCGAACATTTAAAAGAAAGTCAGCAAATAATTGAAGATAAAATTGGTGAAATTTCTAACGAAATCACAACAACAGAAAATAACATTTTAAAGATTGATGTTTCTAAAGTTGAAAAATTATCGAACCCGAAGGCTTATTTATATCAGCTTTTAAAAGACTATAATTTTACAGAATGGGACGATGTTTCTAATTTACTTTCTGCACAATCTGGAAAACAAATTCACTCTAAAACACATACATTATTAAAAGATAGAGGTTTTTTATTACTTGCTAAAAAAGATTTCTCGACTGCGCCAGAAATGACTACTGAAATAAACGAAAATACAACCTTAATTACCCAACCAATTCATTTAAAATTAGAAACCGTAGAAGAAAAATCAACAGAAAATAAACAAACCATTTATGTTGATAAACAACGTTTACAATTCCCTTTAAAACTTAGGAAATGGCAAGACGGAGATTTCTTCTATCCTGCTGGAATGACTGGAAAAAAGAAATTAAGCAAATATTTTAAAGATGAAAAATTTTCACTTTTACAAAAACAAAACACTTGGTTACTTTGTAATAATGACAATGCCATTATTTGGGTTGTAGGACATCGAAAAGATAAACGTTTTATAGTAAACCAACAAACCACAACACATTTTAAAATATCTGTTTTTTAATATTTAATTGATCAAAATAAAAACAAAAACACCAAAGAGAAACAGAAAATAAACAATTCACTAAAAAATGATATAATTTATATCGTTTTCGCAAATAAACACTTGATTATTCGTTAAAAAGTAGGTTTAATCATTTCCCTTTTTCGTAATTTTAATCCCGTAAAATCATAAGAACATGAACAATTTACCTAAGCTAGATAGATTTAATGAAAACGTACTGTCTAAATATCAGATTTACAACAGTATTTTCACAACGCTACCTTTTGACACCATAGACGATACGGGGGTTTTATTACCTCTTTTACATAAAGTATGTAGTAAAGGTTTTAAGTTAGGAAAAAACCCTACAGAAATTGTAGAGCACTTTTTTAGTAAATACCAAGAAGAACCTACAGAAAAAGAAAAATCGGATTTACTGTTCCGTTTTATTCAATTTATAGAACGGCAAGTCGTTTTATTTGATGCCGTAGAAGACGCTGCCTACCCTATTGTAAATAATATGGATGGTTTTGGAACACTGAGAAACTCTAAAGAACTTGCGTTATTAAGTAACAAAAAAGACGAATTAAAAGCACATTTAGAAGACTTTAAAGTCCGTATTGTATTAACAGCGCATCCAACACAGTTTTACCCTGGATCTGTTTTAGGTATTATTACAGATTTAGACAAAGCAATACAAAATGACGACTTATTACTAATTAGAAAATTATTAGCACAATTAGGAAAAACGCCTTTCTATAAAAAAGAAAAGCCATCTCCTTTTGATGAAGCTGTAAGTTTAATTTGGTATTTAGAGCACGTATTTTATCATTCTGTACCTAAAATTTACAATTACGTTCAGCAACATATTTATGATGGTGAACCCATAGAAAATGAAATTATAGAGCTTGGTTTCTGGCCAGGTGGAGATAGAGATGGTAACCCATTTGTAACGACTAAAATTACGTTAGATGTTGCAGAAAGATTGCGTCAAACAATTTTAAGAAACTATTATAGAGACATTAGACGTTTAAAAAGACGTTATACTTTTGATGGGGTTCAAGAAATTTTTGCCAGATTAGAAAAAAGACTTTACAAGCATGTTGTTAGAAGCTATACCAAAGTTAATTTTTCTCAAAAAATCTTGTTAGAAGAATTATATACAGCAAGAGAAATTATTGTTAACGAACATCAATCTTTATTTGTAGAAGAATTAAATGATGTTATCAATAAAGTTAGAATCTTTGGTTTTCACTTTGCAACTTTAGATATTAGACAAGATAGTAGAGTACATCACCATGCGTTTACGCAAATAGTAGAAGACTTACTTAAATCTGGAGATACTACTTTCCCTGAAAACTATTTAAGACTTTCTGATGCAGAACAAGTAGAAGTTTTATCTGTTGTAAAAGGAAGTATTGACCCAAGTATTTTAACCGATGAAACTTCTGTTAAAACCATAGAATCTATTTATGCGCTAAAAGAAATTCAGCAAAGAAATGGTGAGCGTGGAGCAAACCGTTACATTATTAGTAACAACCAAAGTGCTTTACACGTAATGCAAACTTTTGCAATGCTAAACTTATGTGGTTTCGAAAACGAATTACCAGTAGATGTTATTCCGCTTTTTGAAACTGTAGATGATTTAGAGAATTCAGAAGAAGTAATGAGAACCTTATACTCTAATAAAGTATATAGACATCATGTTGCCAAAAGAAAAAACAAACAAACTATTATGTTAGGTTTTTCTGATGGAACAAAAGATGGTGGTTACTTAATGGCAAACTGGGGTATTTTTAAAGCGAAAGAAGCTTTAACAAGAATCTCTAGAGAATTTGATATTGAAGTAATTTTCTTTGACGGACGTGGTGGACCACCTGCTCGTGGAGGAGGAAAAACACACCAATTTTATGCTTCTTTAGGCCCAACAATAGAGGATAAAGAAATACAGTTAACCATACAAGGACAAACGATTAGTTCTAACTTTGGTACGCTAAACTCATCTCAATATAACTTAGAACAATTGATAAGTTCTGGTATTAAAAATGATGTATTTACCAAAGATCAATTAAATGATAGCCATAGAGAATTAATAAATGATATGGCTACAACAAGTTACCAAACTTATGTAGACTTTAAAAATCATGATAAATTCTTACCGTATTTAGAAAAAATGAGTACGTTAAAATACTACGCAAAAACCAATATTGGAAGTAGACCAAGTAAACGTGGTGGATCTGACAAACTTGACTTTTCTGCATTAAGAGCCATTCCTTTTGTAGGTAGCTGGAGTCAGTTAAAACAAAACGTACCAGGTTTCTTTGGTGTGGGTACTGCACTTAAAAAATATGAAGATGCTGGTAGATTTGAAGAAGTTAAAGAATTTTACCATGCTTCAGACTTCTTTAGAACTCTATTAGAAAATAGTATGATGAGTTTAACCAAATCTTTCTTTGGCTTAACTTCGTACATGGCAGATGATGAGGAATTTGGTGAATTTTGGAAAGTAATTTTTACAGAATACGAAACTACTAAAAGACTACTTTTAAAACTTACAGGAGAATCTGAATTAATGGAAAATTTCCCGGTAGGAAAAGCATCTATAGAAGTAAGAGAACAAATTGTATTGCCTTTATTAACAATACAGCAATTTGCTTTAAAGAAAATTCAAGAACTTCAAAAAACTGATGGTAGCGCAGCAGAAATTGAAGTGTATGAAAAAATGGTAATGCGTTCATTATTTGGTAATATTAATGCAAGTAGAAACTCTGCTTAAAATAGTATCAAAAATTAATTTATATTTAAAATGCACTCAACTTATGAGTGCATTTTTTTTGTGTTATTAATTTAGTATTTCAAAAAATAAAACAAATTTTATATATTTGTAAAGCAAATACTTTATAAATATGAACACTTTAGAGATAATCTACAATTATGATACTGTAATAAATAAATTAATAGAAGATATTAAAAAGAGTGATTTTAAAACAGCCTACTTTTTAAAACTGTTAAATTTAAAAGACAGTTTTTTCTATAAAAAAATGCGTGAAAAACGTTTTACAAATGAAGAAGTTAAACTCATTTCTAAACACTTATATCCAGAAGAATACCAAGCTTATAAAGATGTTTTAATTGGTGAATTGTTAGAAAAATCGAAAGCTCAATTAAAAGCAGGTTTAGGTGTAGATTTTGAAACTGTTTTAACCAATTCTAAGCATAAATATGGTGTATAATATTGTTGCATCACCTTTAGCGAATAGTACTTATTTACAAAATATAGAGTTTTTAGAAACCTATTGGTCAGAAAAAGAAGTTGTTAGTTTTATTACTAAAGTTTCAGATATAGTTACCATTTTAAAAGCGAGTCCTCAAACCTTTAAAAAATGGGAAAAGAACATCAATATTCATCAAATAGAAATTGTAAAACAGATTACATTATACTATCAAATAACAGATAATAGTGTTGAGTTTTTGCTATTTTTTAATAACCTACAAGACCCAAACGAATTAACCGAGTTCTTGTAAAATTCTTTTTTTTTAAAGATTCTTTTTTTTAATGCTGAAATAAAATCGTATTTTTATAAAGTAAAATTTCGTACCATGAAAAAATACACTTTCTTACTTTTAACTTTATTTGTTGGTAGTTTTTGTTTTTCACAACAACAAACTACCAACAATAATTTTATTCCTGTTAGTATTTACACCTCTTCTTTTCAGCTTACAGCTGATGACACTCCTTCTTATTCTTCCATTAACAAGGAGTTAAATTTTAAAAAAAAGTATAAATTTTCTACAGTTTCTTTTGAAGAAATTGACGATAATCAATTTGTAATTTCCACTGAAAATCTTTCTACAAAAGCAACTAAATTTATCTATGACGATTATAAAAGTTATAGAGATGAAAACTTGTTAAAAGGATTTTTACAAAAACACGACCCAACCCGATGGGATCCTATCAACTTTAAACCACAGAAGCTTAATTAATTTTCTTTATCTTTAGAAAAAAGAAAAAGAATGCTTGTTAAAGTTTATGGCTCTGCCGTTTTTGGTATTGAGGCCACCACAATTACCGTAGAAGTAAATATAGATAAAGGAATTGGCTATCATTTGGTAGGTTTGCCCGATAATGCTGTTCGTGAAAGTTCGTATCGAATTTCTGCTGCACTGAATAACAATAATTACAAACTTCCCGGAAAGAAAATTATTATTAACATGGCTCCAGCCGATATTCGGAAAGAAGGTGCTTCTTATGATTTAACTTTAGCCGTTGGAATTTTAGCAGCATCAGCGCAAATAAAATCAGATCATATTGATGAATACATTATTATGGGCGAACTTTCTTTAGACGGAAGTTTACAGCCCATAAGAGGTGCCTTACCAATTGCCATAAAAGCAAGAGAAGAAGGTTACAAATATTTAATTCTTCCGAAGGAAAATGCCAAAGAAGCTGCTATTGTAGATGATTTAGAAGTGTTGGGGGTAGAAAATATCTTAGAAGTAATCAATCATTTTAATGATGATAAAAAAATTGAACCCACTATTGTTGATACAAGAGCTGAGTTTTATAAAAATATAGATTTCCCTGAATTTGATTTTTCTGATGTAAAAGGACAAGAATCTATTAAACGTTGTATGGAAATTGCCGCTGCAGGCGGACATAATATTATTTTAATTGGACCTCCAGGATCTGGAAAAACTATGTTAGCAAAAAGATTGCCGTCCATTTTACCACCAATGACTTTACATGAAGCGCTGGAGACTACAAAAATTCATTCTGTGGTTGGCAAAATAAAAAAAGAAGGTTTGCTGTACCAACGTCCTTTTAGAAGCCCACATCATACGATTTCTAATGTCGCCTTGGTCGGCGGCGGTCAATACCCAAGACCTGGAGAAATTTCTTTGTCTCACAACGGCGTTTTATTTTTAGATGAATTACCAGAATTTAAGAGAGATGTTTTAGAAGTAATGCGTCAACCTTTAGAAGACAGAGAAGTTACTATTTCTCGTGCAAAATTTACAGTTACCTACCCAAGTAGTTTTATGTTGGTGGCAAGTATGAACCCGAGTCCGAGTGGTTTTTTTAACGACCCAAATAGCCCAATGACTTCCTCTCCACAAGAAATGCAACGTTATTTAAGTAAAATTTCCGGACCATTATTAGATAGAATAGACATTCATATAGAAGTTACTCCTGTTCCGTTTGCAAAACTATCAGAAGAACGAAAAGGAGAATCATCCGTAGAAATTAGAAAACGAGTAACCGCATCTAGAGAGTTACAATCTGAGCGTTTTAAAGATTTTGAAAACGTACATTATAATGCACAAATGAGTGTAAAACAGATTCGTGAATTTTGTAAGTTATCACCAGAAAGTTTAACGTTATTAAAAACGGCTATGGAAAAACTAAACCTTTCTGCTCGTGCTTATGACAGAATTTTAAAAGTTTCTAGAACAATTGCCGATTTAGCTGCCACTAAAGATATTTCTCCAGATCATATTGCTGAAGCCATACAATATAGAAGTTTAGATAGAGATGGTTGGTTGGGCTAGAAATTGACTTTTTAAAACGCAAAGACTCAAAGAAAACTCGCTAAGTTTGCAAAGAATTATGGTTGAAAATCTATGTGTTTTTTTGGCTAGTCTATAAAATTAACTACGTTTTCTTTTTAAATAGATATTATAAAGCAAACCAAACATAATTAAAAAGACGCCAAGTAAAGTCCATAAATTATAGATTTCTCCAAACCAAAATGCACCAATAGCAATCATAAAAACCACTTCTAAATACTTTAAAGGAGCAATTACATTTGTTTCATGAGATTGTAATGCCTTGGTCATATATATCTGACCAACATAGCCAAAAACACCTAGACTCAATAACAATAACCACTCTATTAAATTTGGGTTCTTCCAGTGATTGATAGACATAATTCCTCCAAATACAAAAGCCATTACCATAAAGTAATTGATAATTACTAATGGATTTTCTGTATCTCCTATTTTACGAATTACCACAAAAATTACCCCTAATGAAATTGCAGACAAAAGAACTAATAGTATTCCAATAGAATTTACATCTACACCAAAACCTTTAATAATTAATACTCCTGCGAATGCTAATAAAAATAAAAACCATTGAACTGGTTTTATTTTTTCTTTTAAGAAAATAAGTGCTAAAATAGCAGCAAAAATAGGAGAAGTATATCTTAACGAGACTGCCGTACCAATTGCTAAATAATTTAAAGCCTGAAAAAAACTGGTTAATGAAATTACGCCCGCCAAACCTCTAATTAACAATAACTTTTTATTGTTACCCAGAAAAGGAATCTTTGCTTTTAAAATTAATGGCACCGTAAAAAATAACGTACCAATAGATCTAAAAAACACAATTTGATACGCACTAAAATCATTTAAGTATTTTACAACTGTATTCATTAGTGAAAACGCAATGACACTAAAAATCATATAAAAAATTGCCTTTGAGCTTTTCATTAAAAAATTGTTTGTACTATTTTAATATAAGGCACAAAAATAACATTAAAATAAAGAAAACCCTTACAAATTAATGCAAGGGTTCTTATATTTATACAATTATTACCTTTATAGAAATGGCTTATAATTTACTTTTTGCTTTATTTAATTTTATCTTTAATTTTTGAATTTTCTCAGCATATTTTGCTTCATCAAAAGGTGAAAGTTTTCCTGCTATTTTTAATTTATCTCGTTTTTCTGTAGCTTTTTTAAGATTTCTTTCTGCTTTTACAAACTTCTTTTTTGACTTTTCTTTGTTTTTTAAAGCCTTTTCTGCTGATTTTTTTTCTTTTTCTACTTTTTTAGCTGCTTTCTCTTTTTTCTTTTGTTCCTTTTTTATGGCTTTTTCTTTGGCCTCTTTCTCTTTTGCTACTTTCTTTTCTGCTTTCTCTTTTGCTTCTTGTGCTTTTTTTGCTGCTTCAGCTTTCTTTAATTTTGCTGTAATTAAAGTAGCCTCTTTTAAAATAGCAGCTTTTTCTTCTATTTTTAAAACTTCCGTAACGTCTGCTTTATCTAAAAATATTTTTTCTTTTTTAACTTCGTAAACCTTACCTTGTTTTGTTACCTGTTGAGAGAATGTGTTTAAAGACACTGCTAAAAGTACTAGTACTATATAATATTTCATTTTTATTTGTTTTGTTATCCTATTTATAAGACACCTAAATATCAAAAAAGTAACTTCTTTTTTTAATGATTAAATTCTATTTAAAGTTTACAAACTAGCAATCAATTATTTAATACAGATTTATATTGAATAATCTTTAATTAAAAACTCCAGTTTTTATAACTACTAGAACTTTCTAACTTATTTTCGGTAGCATCATCTAATTCTTTAAAGAAATCGATACCCGTTAAAGCTTCTATCTTATCTACCGAAACTACAAATTTATATAAAGGCAAATTAGATTCTTTATGAGGCATTAAAAAAGCCAACATTTTTACCCTACCATTCGTTTTGTCTAAGATTACTTTATAAAACTGATTTGGCACAGCAACTGCTTCACTTCCAATCGTTTTTAAATTGTTTTCTAAAACGCCACCTGTTATTACAAAAACTCCATCGTTTTTCTTTGCCCAATAACGTACTTTTTGTTCTAATCTGTTCCAAACACCTGCATTAAACTTGTGTTCTTGCGGGCTAATATTACTTGTTAAAAAGGTTTCATCATGTGCTTCCTTTGAAAAACGTCTGTCTGCTGCAGGACATAAATGCCCTTTATCGTAACCCGATTTTTTATAATTACGCCAATTTGCTGCTTTGGTTTTTACGGCATTATCAATTTCAAAATAAGGTCTTTTGTAATTTGTACTACTTAAATCGGATGCTTTTAACTCGTAAGCAACCCATTCTGCTTGTTCGTATTTTTCATTATAGGATAACGAATAGTTTTGATGATGCACCACTTGATTAGTAGTACTTGTTGGTAGAAAATATTGGTTTGTAGTCGCTTTAGGAATTTTACCGTTTTCTATGATACCATTTTCTTTTTTAGCATCTAATAGTTCTTCAGAACCTAAAACAGCTACTAATATGATAATGGCTATGATGGATAGTACTTGTTTTTTTTTCAAGGTGATTATTTTAAGTTGTAAAGGTATGAAAGAATGAGAAAAAAGGATTAGGACTTTATATGAGATTCCTCAATCGCCAAAAAAGGCTCATTTCGGAATGACAGGATAATTGAGAATTCAGATATAAAGAAGTGTAAACTAATTTTAAAAAACAGGTGTTTAACTTATAGATTGGAACAAATCTATTTTTACTATATTTGTTAAGTATGAATATCCAATCAGAAAAAAATCAATTAATTCAGCAAATCATAGAACTACAAGACGGTTCTGTAATTAAAAAAGTGCGTGAATTTCTATTGAAAGAAACTAAAAATGATGATTGGTACCATTCACTTTCTTCTTCCGAAAAAGAATCTATTGCTAAAGGATTAAATGATTTAGAAAACGGAAATATTGTTTCTCATGAAGATGTTATGATTTCTGTTAAAAACAAAATTATTGCCCTTAAACAACAATAGTGGAAATTATTTGGTCTGTTGCTTCCGAAAAATCTTACTTAACGATAATTGAACAACTTTTTGATAAATGGGGAATTGAATTTGTCGAGAAATTTGAATTTCAAGTAAATCAATTGTTAACTAAAATTACAAAACATAATTATTTTTGTCCAAAATCTGAGTATTTAGATTTACATAAATGTGTTATAAATAAACATATTTCTTTGATTTATAGAATTAATAATCATCAAAAAATTGAAATTGTTTTACTAATTTTTAATAAAAGTGAACACATTTTTTAAATGCTAAAATCCGCGTTAAGGATTGAGCGGTCTGTTTGAGCTCTTTTTTATTTTTCATAAAAAAAGCGAGTAGTGAAAGCCTGTTAAAACGCCCAAAAGAGTATAGTTATTATGAGATTCCTCAATCGTCTAAAAAGGCTCATTTCGGAATGACATAAAAAAGAAAAACCCTTTCAAATTAATGAAAGGGTTTGTGTATTATGAGATTCTGAAACGAGTTCAGAATGACAGATAGATTTAGTATCTATAGTGTTCTGGTTTATAAGGACCATCTACTGTTACACCAATATAAGATGCTTGCTCTTCGCGTAATTCTGTAAGCTCTACTCCTATTTTTGCAAGGTGTAATTTTGCTACTTTTTCATCTAAATGTTTTGGTAACATATACACATCATTTCCGTATGCTTCTTTGTTTTTCCAAAGTTCTATTTGTGCTAAAGTTTGGTTTGTAAATGAGTTAGACATTACAAAACTTGGGTGACCAGTTGCACATCCTAAATTTACCAAACGTCCTTCTGCTAAAAGAACAATATCATTACCGTTGATGTTATATTTATCAACCTGAGGTTTGATAGTATCTTTTGTATGACCATAGTTTTTATTTAACCAAGCCATGTCAATTTCATTATCAAAGTGCCCAATATTACATACAATAACTTTGTCTTTCATTGCTTCGAAATGACGTCCTTGTATAATATCTTTGTTACCTGTAGTTGTAATAATAATATCTGAATTTGCAACAACAGTTTCTAATTTCTTCACTTCAAAACCGTCCATTGCAGCTTGTAAAGCACAAATAGGATCGATTTCTGTAACTGTTACAATAGAACCTGCTCCTTTAAAAGAAGCTGCTGTTCCTTTACCAACATCTCCATAACCACAAACAGTAACACGTTTACCGGCTAACATAATATCTGTTGCTCTACGAATTGCATCTACGGCAGATTCTCTACAACCATATTTGTTATCGAATTTAGATTTTGTAACAGAATCGTTTACGTTAATTGCTGGCATTGGCAATGTTCCGTTTTTTACTCTTTCGTACAATCTATGAACTCCTGTTGTAGTTTCTTCTGATAAACCGTTGATTCCTGCTGCTAATTCTGGATATTTATCCAAAACCATATTAGTTAAATCTCCACCATCATCTAAAATTAAGTTTAATGGTTTTCTGTCTTCTCCAAAGAATAAAGTTTGCTCAATACACCAGTCAAATTCTTCTTCTGTTAAACCTTTCCAAGCGTAAACTGCTGTTCCTGTAGCTGCAATTGCTGCTGCTGCTTGATCTTGTGTAGAAAAAATATTACAAGAACTCCAAGTTACTTCTGCACCTAAAGCTTGTAAAGTTTCTATTAAAACTGCTGTTTGAATTGTCATGTGTAGACAACCTGCAATTCTAGCTCCTTTTAAAGGTTGCTCGTTTTTATATTCTTCTCTTAAAGACATTAATCCTGGCATTTCTGCTTCTGCCAATAAAATTTCTTTTCTTCCCCAAGCTGCTAAAGAAATATCCTTAACTTTGTTTGGTACGTAAGCTAATTTAGTGCTCATATTATGTATATTTATATTCTAATTTTTCGAACTGCAAAGTTACGACATCCATTTTAAAAAAGTATGCCTCTTTACAAAAGTTTAACGATTAACGAAAACACCAAAGTATTCATTTGGAAAATTGATGAATCCTTTAATGAATTAAACAAGAACGTTTTACTTTCTGATAAAAGCCAGATTCGTTTAGATAGTATGAAATCTGACTTGCATCAAAGAGGATTTTTAAGTGTCCGTCATTTATTAAAAGAAGCGGGTTATTCTGATACTGATTTAATTTATGATGAATTTGGAAAACCGCATTTAAAAGATGGAAAGTATATTTCTATTACACATTCCTTTACTTTTTCTGGCTTAATTGTTTCTGATGATTTACATGTGGGTATTGACATTGAAATGCAACGTGATAAAATTTTGAAAATAGCTCATAAATTCACACATGTTAAAGAGTACGTTACCATTGCAAACCATGATGATTTAATTCGTAAACTAACCATTGTTTGGGGAGGAAAAGAGAGTTTGTATAAAATCTACGGAAAGAAACAACTACGTTTTTTAGAAAACATTTATATTGAAGATTTTAAGTTTTCTGATGTAAAAACAACCGGAGAAATTAGGTATAAAAATAGAACAACTTCTTACAAAATTCAATTTTTAGAATTTGATGGTTTTACGTGTGTCTATGCATATTAAAATATAAAGTAGTGGAATTACAAAAAATTAATCAATTTTATTTTTAAAAACATCGCTACAGAACCAATTTTCTATTAATTATCATAAAACATATAAATCCAAATAGATCTAGAAAGTCTTAAATTAAAGGTACTCAATAAAATAATCGTTGTAATTGCTAAAAGCGCAACAGTTATGTAAGAGAAGTCTAATATAAACTTAAATAAAACCATACCTGCTATCATTTCTGCTGATACAAGTGCATAAGTTACAAACATAGCTCCAAAAAAGAAACCTGGTTCTTTCTCGAATTTAAAATGACACTCACTACAAGTTGTATACATTTTAGGAGACCTAAACATAAGAAGATTCCCTAATTCACTATACATTTTCCCTTTTTTACAATTAGGACATTTACATTTTAACATATCAATTACATTTGCCATAGCATCTAATTTAATTGGACAACAAAATTATGGTGATAAAATTCTAATTAACATATAGTATAATCGCCATTTTTTGTACTTTTAGGACATTATTATGAAAATACCTGTTTTAAAAATTGATCAATTTCAAGAATCCGAGTCGTTAAAGAATTTGTATATCAATTCTTTTTCAAATCATTTGGAATTGAATAAGAAGTTAATTGACAAACCTCACAGTCATAATTTTTATTTATGTGTGCTTTTTACGGAAGGGTTTGGTAAACATGAAATTGATTTTAACTCTTATCAAGTAAACCCAGGCAAGGTTTTCTTTTTAAAACCGGGACAAACTCATTCTTGGCAGTTTGATACAAAACCAGAAGGTTTTATCTTTTTTCACTCTCAAGAATTTTACGAAATTAAGTTTTTAGATCATACCCTTCACTCGTTTCCTTTTTATTATTCGAATCAGAATCCGCCTTTCTTAGAATTGTCTCCATTAAAAATGACCGTATTAAAACTAAAGTTTGAAGAAGTTTATGCAGAATATCAACAACAAAACTTGTTAAGAGAATTAAAAATAATAAATCTTATTAATAGTATTTATATAGATTTAACAAGAGCGTACACAGCAGATGTTAATTTAGAAAAACTCGTTTCTCCTAGTTATTCTATGATACTTGAAAATCTAGAAAACTTAATACACCAACATTTTTATAAAGAGAAATTACCTAAATTTTATTCCGATCAATTAAACATCACCACCAAACATTTGAATAGAGTTGTAAAAAAAGCACTGAACAAAACCACAAGTCAATTAATTTCTGAAAGAATTATCTTAGAATCGAAAAGGTTAATTATTCATTCTGGAAATAATTTAGCTGCTATTGCAGATACGCTTCAATTTTCTGATTACGCTTATTTTTCAAGGTTCTTTAAATCTAAAACAGGTTGTACGCCAATGGATTTTAGAAAAAAATATACTTCTTAAATAAGTAATTAGTATATACATGAAAAACAGATCACTTTAATATTAATCTACTTGTAATTTCTTATTTTCGCAGTTGTGAATATTTATAAGAACATTTTATTAGCAAAAAAGGAAAACAGAAAATTACTCGCAGTTTTAATCGACCCAGAGAAAATTGATTTAAATAATATTGCTTCTTTTTTTGAAAAAGTGCATCAATCTATTACAACACATATTTTTGTTGGTGGAAGCACCGATAAAGACAGCGTAACAGATAAAGTGGTTGCAGCAATTAAAAAAGAAACTCATTTGCCTGTTGTTCTTTTTCCTGGTGATGTAAAACAAATAACACAAAAAGCAGACGGAATTCTGTTTCTAAGCTTGCTTTCTGGCAGAAACCCGGAGTATTTAATTGAACAACAAATAAAAAGTGTCCCTTTTTTAAAGGATTCCTCTTTAGAAATTCTACCAACGGGTTACATTTTAATTGACGGACAAAAAGATACAGCAACCCAAAAAGTAAGTAACACAAAACCAATTGCTCAAGAAAACACCGAACTCATTTTAAACACCGCTTTAGCTGGCGAATTTTCTGGTAAAAAACTAATTTACCTAGAAGCCGGTTCCGGAGCGACTGAGGCAGTCAGCCATATTATTATCACTGTTGTGAAAAAAAATTTAAACATTCCTTTAATTGTTGGTGGTGGTATTCGTTCTAAAAAACAATTAGAAAATGCTTTTAATGCAGGTGCCGATTTAGTGGTTATTGGTACCGCTTTTGAAAATGATGAAGCGTTTTTTAAAGACTTAAAAAAATAAAAATGTCAGAAATTATCGATTTCCTTTTCGGACAATACAAAACCTATTCTACTATAGATATTACTTTAGAGGTTGTTGCTATAATATTCGGTTTTTTATCGGTTTGGTATTCTAAACAGAATAAAATTTGGGTATTCCCAACGGGAATGGTTAGTACACTTATTTTTGTATACCTCCTTTTAAAATGGGAACTTTTAGGTGATATGATGATCAACGCCTACTACTTTATAATGAGTGTTTATGGTTGGTACATTTGGACTTATAAAAGTGATGGAGAACATGAAACACCGATTTCTAGAACTACTTTAAAAGAAAAGAAACTTAGCGTTTTTATTTTTATAGCAACCCTTATTTTTGTGTATGCCGTATATACTTATTTCGAAAAATGGACGAGTTGGACGGCTTATGTAGACACTGTTACAACGGCAATTTTCTTTGTGGGTATGTGGTTAATGGCAAAACGAAAAATAGAAAACTGGATTTATTGGATTGTTGGAGACATCATTTCTGCACCTTTATATTTTTATAAGGGGTTTACTTTTACGAGTTTTCAATATTTAATATTTACTTTTATAGCAATATCAGGTTATTTAGCATGGAAAAAGAACTTAAACAAGCCCCAATTAACATCGTAAAAGTTGTTTTATTCGGACCAGAATCTTCAGGAAAAACAACTCTTTCTCGTCATTTGGCACGTTATTACAATACGGTTTGGGCACCAGAATTTGCGCGTGAATACTTGCAAGAAAAATGGAACAACGAGCGTAAAACGTGCGAAAAAAAAGATTTACTTCCTATTGCCATCGGACAAATGAAATTAGAAAATTCTTTAGCAAAAAAAGCTGATAAAATTTTAATTTGCGATACCGATTTACTAGAAACCAAAGTATACTCAGAAGAGTTTTATGGTGGTTTTGTTGATGAAAGACTAAACGAAGCGGCAAGCGAAAACCAGTATGATTTGTATTTGTTAACTTACATTGATACGCCTTGGGAAGAAGATGATTTACGGGACAGACCAGAACTGCGTTTAGAGATGTTTAATGCTTTTGAAAAATCTTTAATAGACAATAACAGGCCTTATATTCTACTAAAAGGCGATAAAGAAACGCGTTTAAAAAATGCCACTGCAGCTATAAATAAAATTATTGCTGATAAAAATGATTTACATTCGTTTTCTGATTCATTAGAAGATGTAGACATGCATTTTTTATATCAAAATTCTATAGATTTTGGTACTCCTTTTGAGTACTAAAAAAGTACGTCTGATCGAGCGCAGTCGAGAGCTGTTTAACTTCTCATAATTAAATAAACCTCTCGACTGCGCTTGAGGTGATAAAAAAATATGAACAAAGAAAACATACTAAAAGAACTCAATTTTAAAGGTATTAGAAGCTCTGGTGCTGGTGGACAACATGTAAATAAAACCTCCTCTAAAATTGAATTAACTTTCGATTTAGAAAACTCTCTTTCTCTTTCTGAGATAGAAAAAGAGCTTTTAAAATCCAAACTTTCAAGCAAGTTAACAAAAGAAAATAACCTCATCTTATTTTGTGAAGAAACACGTTCTCAACACAGAAACAAAGACTTGGCAATCAAACGGTTTTTAGAATTATTACGTGTCAATTTAATTCGTCCGAAAAAAAGAAGACCTACAAAACCAAGTAAATCTTCTGTTCGAAAAAACGCAGAAAAGAAAAAAAGAACTTCTGTAAAAAAAGCTTTGAGAAAAAAACCTGGTTTAGATTAATCAGTAATTAACAACTTTGCTATTTCTAGCAATTCTTTCTTTTCATCTAAAGTTCTATCTAAAGGAAGTTGGGCTATACCAATTAACCTTCTCATAATTTCAATTCCTGTTATTTGCAAGAAAAGGCGTTCATCAAACTTTAATGTATACGCTTTTTTAACAGTAGAAATTAATAATTTATTTCCAGTTGCCATTACCATATGTGCCGCCATAACTCCCAAATCGAATTCTGGAAAACCTTTAAAACTAAATTCAGGGTCAATTACAAATACCTCATCTTTTTTGGTCATCCAACTACCAGGATAATAATCTCCGTGTAGTAAAGTTGTTCCTTCGGATAAATAACGTTTACCAACTAAAGTAATTTGCTCTTTTAATTTTTCATCATTTTTATAAGCTTGTGACACTGCTTCTAATCCATCTTGAATGGTATCTAAAGAAAAACCATTATCAACAGCAAAAGGCAAAACAAATATATGTTGATGATTTAACACACGTAATTCTTTGTTTTCTGGATACGTCTCAGAAACATCACTTTTATGAATATTAGAAAGAATATCTACCAACAGCTGAATTGATTCCGTTTCAATAACACGGTTTTTATAAAGAAAACTCATGTCTTCACAATTCCCTAAATCTTCTAAAATCAATACATAATTTTTAGCATCGTAAGCAAGAACTTTAGGAATATGAGACGTTACAGCAGGACTTTCAATAGCTTTATAAAATTGATATTCTACATCAATTCGGTCTTCTGGCGCAGGAATATCTTGATATTTCTGTACAAAAGGACGCGATTGTTTTACAATAAAAGAACGTTGATTGGTTTTTACACGCAACACCACATTCATGTTCCCTTCTCCTGGTTTTTCTACGGATAAAATTTCTTCAGACTCCTTTAAAAAATTGATTTCTAATAGAAATTCTTTGATGATTTTTAAATCTGTATGTATATCAATATACTTCATATTACAATTTATTAAGGTGTTTCCAAAAAGCCTTTTCCATTGCTTTTTGATCTAAATCGGTGTACACACCGATAGTGCGTTTTGTATTTTCTTCTGGTGTTTCTAAAGGCGTTATTGTTGCATATTCTGGGTTTATTAAAGCCTCAATAAGAGCAACATCCCACATTACCCATTTTTTCTTTTTAGGATCTTTTTTAGTCCACCAACGATTATACGTATCCCAACGATTTACTAAGATGTCTTTAATGCCACCTTTTCCTTTTAACTGCTTATCTATCGTTTTCTTTTTAAAAACTAAATGCTGAGAAGTAGTTGCCGTCATTACATTAAACTCTAAATCAACCGTATTTAAAAGAACATCCACTGCAAGTGGATCATTACCCGAATTGAACTCTTTTTTGTTATACGTATTCGTTTTTACGGTGTGCCAAAAACCAAGATAATTTACTCGGATTTTAGAAATGATAGAAGGATCTTCTAAAATTGCAGAAGCAACATTGGTACAAGAACCTAAAATAACCAAATCTAACTTTTCGTTACCTTTCATTTCGTGAGCTTTCTCAATAATAAATTTAGAAGCTTCCGAAGGAGAAGGTGTTGTCATAGACGCTAACGGAACATTACTACCCAAAGGCAATTTAATTTCTGGGCGGTTCATCACTTTAATTATTTGCTCATTAATAGCCTGACTTTCACCAACCGTATTATCAGTTGCTTGTGGCGATGTATGAAACTGTGCAGAAGTAATACCTAAAAGATGAAGTGCAGGTTCATCTATAGCACGTACCAGCGCAAAAAGATCATCAACTTCATTTGCGGTGTCTGCATCAATAATTAAATGTATCGGTTTTTGTTGTGCTTCTGCAAAGGCAGAAACCAACAAAAGGAATATAAATGTGTATATCGTTTTCATGTAATTTGTCATTATATAAGATGTTTTATATTTCAATTGTAAACAAACATTTTTAAAGTATAAATTATGGGTTTACCTCTCTTTATTTCTAATTTAAAGATTAAAAAATTAATCTTTCTCCCACCAACCTTTACTATTAATATTGTCTCCACCAATTCTTTCTGCAGCTTCTTTATAATTAGCGCTGTTAGAAGCTTGTTCAGACTCTGGATACAGATAACGAACTGGGTAACGGTCTTGGTTAAAATTATCTGGACCAGCTACTAAATTAGGAATTCCTGTTCTACGAACATTAAACCAAGCTTCATGACCTACAGAAATTAAACTCAACCATTTTTGAGTCATAATTTTTGTGATATCATCTTCACTTCCGTCTAAAGCAATAGCAGTTCTTGTAAAATAATCTGCAGGAATTTCTGTATTGTAATAAGCAAAACTAGCTGCAATTCCGTTTTGATAATATGTATTAGCATCACCAGAAATAAAACCTTTTACAACAGCTTCTGCCAAAGCAAATTGAGTTTCGGAATATTGCATGTATTGTGCATCTACGCCATTAGGAATATCTCTAAAAATACTTCCGAATAAAGAAATATTATTTAAATCTACACCACTAGCTGCAATACTATTATTCGATTGTCCGTTTAATAAACCATGAAATTCTGCGGTTGTATTAGCAGTTGCATTTGTAGGTTTGTATAAAACTGCCATTCTAGGATCGTTCCAAGATTTTAAAATTTCTTCTACAGTAATTGTCATGGTATGTTCATTATTAATACCAGAAGCTGCATTAAATAAAGGAAATTGGTTTGGTGATGCACTTAAATAAGGAAGAACAGCATTATCATTGTTAGATTGCATGATGCTACCGGAATCTGCCAAAGCTTGCAAATCTGAAAAATCACTTAAACGTTTACTAATACGCATTAAATAACGGACTTGTAACGAGTTTGCAAATTTTATCCATTTACTTAAATCTCCATTAAATAAAACATCACCTTCAATAATAGCATTGTTGTTTTCTAATGTTGCGGCAGCATTTTTTAAAGTAGCTAAAATACCTGTTTCAGGATCTGTGTAAATACTTTCTTGTGTATCATATTTAGGCGAAAAAACACCATCAATAGCTCCTAAAGCTTGTGTATACGGAACATCACTCCATAAATCGGTAAGTTGAGAAAATAAATAACTTTTCATAATATCACCAACCGCATTATAAGCACTGTTTGTGGTTTCTGAATTTTGTATCGATTCTATGTCAGACAGTAAACCAAAAATAGCGTTCCAATAGCCACTATTAGATCCCATTTCATAACGATCAATACGTTCAAACTCAATACTAGCCGAAAATTGGGCTAAATAATTAGCTTGTCTAAAACCTTGACCGAATGCATTTAAATCTGAAGAAACCGAAAGAACATTGGTTAATAAAAATTGCGGAGCAACAGATTCTGGATTATTATTATTTGTATTAATTTCTTCGAAACCGTTAGTACACGCAGTAAAAAATGTACTAAAAATGAAGATTGCTAAAAATATATTTTTATAATTTTTCATTTTCTTAAAATTCAGTTTTAATACTAATTCCGAAACTTCTTGTAGATGGGTATGAGAAATCTTCAACACCCTGTGTTATACTTTGTCCTTGTAAAGCATTTAGTTCAGGATCAAAATGAGGGTTTTCTGTAAATAAGAATAAATTACTACCTGTTAACCCAATTTTTATTTTTTGGAATCCAATTCTATTGACTAAGCTTTTATTAAACTTATAATAAATACTTAATTGTCTTAATTTTAAATAAGAAGCATCATATAATGCACTTGCTTCATTACCTCTATCAAAAAAGGTATTATTGTATGTTTGTGCAGAAACATTAGTAGTGTTTGCAACATATTGTGGTGCTGCATCTGTACCAATATTAACTACACCGTTACCTACAATACCTGTTTCTCTACCTATTAAAGTTTCTTTTAATACGCCAGAAGTGCTTCCTAAAGCTTTCGTTCTTGAAACGATTGTTCCACCTTGTCTCCAATCGAATAAAAAGGATAGGTTTATATTTTTATAGGTAAAGTTATTATTAAAACCTACTTGAAAATCTGGATTATAATTTCCTAATAAGCGTAAATTAGGATCTTGTACAGGTAAACCATTAGCATTGTGAAGAATTTTTCCATCAATTTCTACAAAACCAGTACCAAACATATCTCCAACTCTACCACCTTCTTGGGCAATATAAAAAACACTATTAGAACCGCCAGAACCAGAAAACACGTCTGCAGAACCTGTTACAAATTGATCTACTCCTTCTGGTAATTCTGTAACAATACTTTTAGAAGTAGAAAAATTTACAGAGCTTTCCCATTTAAAATCTTTATTTTTAATAGCAATACCACTCAATAAAACTTCTAAACCTCTCGTACGAACTTCACCACCGTTTATGTTAAAATTACCGAAACCACTTGCTTGAGAAATAGGACTAGATATAATTTGGTCTACACTAGTATTTTGATAAGCAGAAACATCTACTTGTAATCGATTTTTAAAAAACCAAGCTTCAACACCCGTTTCTAGAGCATTTAATCTTTCTGGTTTTAAATTGGAATTCTTTAGTACATTCTCATTGGTTACACGAAAATTGGTTCCGTAATTTTGATTTAATAAAAAGTTCTGATTGTTTTGATAAGGATCTGTATCATTACCAACACTTGCGCCACTAAAACGAAGTTTTAAGAAAGAGATTGCTTCAGGTAATGTCACTAACTTACTAATTACTGCACTTACGCCGGCAGAATAATATCCAAAAGAATTGTTATTGGCAGGTAAAGTACTACTCCAATCATTTCTATAAGAAACATCAAAATAAAGAGCATCTTTATAGTTTACATTACTAGTAGCATATACACTATTTATTCTTTTAGTAAACGTATTACTTTCTGCAACCAAAGCAGCTTTGGAGTTTGCAAGTGTAAAAATATCTGGAATAGCTAGTTGAGGTGCTAAAGTATAACTGTATTCTATTTCTTGATCAAAACGGTTAGCACCTGCACTTACATTGTATTTCCAATTTTTATTAATTACATCATCATACGAGATTAATACATCTGTGTTTAATTCTTTAAAAAACACATTATCTTCTCTATAAGAACCTTCTAAATTTGCATTGGTACTTACAGCACGTCTAAATTCTCGCTTATCATTATAAGTATCTAAACCAGCACGTACGGTTGCAGTTAATTTGTCTGTAATATTGTAAACAGCGGCAGCGTTTCCTAAAAATCTGTTTTTATTAAAACTGTTGGTGTTTTCAAAAACAGTTAAATAAGGGTTTGTTAACCAGTTGTAGTTAATATCAAAATGCTGAGAACCTTCTTGCCCTGCTTGCCAATAATTTCTAAAAGAATTAATATTTGCTTGTCTACCTGTCCAATTAAAACCATAAAGAGGATTTTCATATCCGTATCCTAAATTAGGACGGTTTCCACTTCTTGTATTAATATAATTAACAAAAGCATTTACATGTAACTTTTTGTGCAGTTCTTGGTTTAAACTTATAGAAATACCATCTCTTTTTAAATCGGTATTTGGTACAATTCCTTCGTTTATTAAATTACTATACGAAAATCTACTACTTCCTTTATCGCCAGAAGAGCTAATAGCAATATTGTTTTGCTTCGTAATTCCGGTTTTAAAAAAATCACGCACATTATTAGGATTAGAAACCCAAGCAGTAGGTGTAATTGGTGTTAAAGTTCCGTCTGCTTGTGTTCTTGCAATAACGTCTCCAGCACGAACTATATTTCCGTTAATATCTACAGATGGACTATCAAATTGATTGATTAAAAAACCTTGATCTAAACGCGGACCGTAACTACTTAAACCACCATCGTTAACACCAGCTCCAGCACCATTTTGAAATGAATATTGACCATTAGAACCACCTCCATATACATTTTGATAATCTGGTAAGGTTAATAAAGTTTCTATGGTTAAAGAGCTATTAATACTAACACCTAAACCTTTTTTATTTTTCCCTCTTTTGGTAGTGATTAATACCACTCCATTAGCAGCTCTTGCTCCATATAAAGCAGCAGAACCAGCCCCTTTTAAAATAGAGATAGAAGCAATATCATCCGGACTAATTTCAGATGCTCCATTACCATAATCTACTTCTTGTAAAGAACCATCGTTTACTAAATCGCTTGTAATTTGCTCATTACTAATAGGTACACCATCAACAACAAATAAAGGTTGATTGGAGCTACTTAAAGAATTCTCTCCACGAATAACAATACGAGAAGAAGATCCTACACCAGAAGAACCATTGGTAACTTTTACACCAGCAACTTGTCCTGCAAGGCTATTTACCACGTTCGTAAGCGTAACTTCTGTAAGAGCCGCAGGTTTTATAGTGGTTACGGAAGATACTAAAGATTGCTTTTCTCTTTTAATACCTAAAGCAGTAACAACAACTTCGTTTAATATTTCTTGCTGAAATGAAGCCGGAAACAGTAACAATTTAACCACCGATTCTTCATTAGAACGCACATCTACCAAATCAGAAATAGTGGTTCCGTATGTTTTGTTTCCATCAAAAATAACTTGATAACCGTTTGCAGCGCCAATGGAATTAAAAGAAGCTTTACCTACTTCGTTTGTGGTCTTTTTTGCTTCATAACCTTGTTGATCATTAACAAGAATAACAGTTATGTTTTTAATTGGTGCTTTAGTATTATAATCTATGGCGTACACCACAAGATCTTCTTGAGCACTTAGGCTAATAGTAAATAGCGCAAGTAACCCGAAAAATAAATTCTTCATTAGTTTGAGTTAAAATGTATGTAAAATAATAAGTCCTGTTTTTACAGAAAATTGTACTTATAATTAATTACAAACCAATGGAGGTCCTTTATTATATGGGTGATTTAAAGAAGCTTCTTTAAATTGTTGAAGAATGTATTTGCTTACTTTTAAAATTACTACTTGTAGGTTTTGTAATAATTTAAGAGCTTTTATTTTTAGAAAAGAAAGTGACGCAATGTTTTTAGAAATATCTAACTCTTCATCTAAATCGTATAAATAAGGAAGTGTAGCAGTTGCTATTTCTTTTGCTGATAAAAGTGTTTTTAATTCTTTATATAATGTTGATGATTCCCAAGGAAGTGAAAGAAATTCTGAGGCTTTAAATTGATCTTTACGTATACCTAAAAGATAAAAACCACCATCGTAAGAAGGTCCAATAGGTATTTGATTGTTTTCTACGGATTCTATGGCAGCACGAAGATGCTTTTTTTCTAAACCTAAAGTATCGTTACCAACTGTTATAACATTATTATACCCTTTTTTAAAAATATCGGAAACAGTATTTACATAACGTTCACCAAAATTATTTCCTTTTTGGTCTTTCTCTGTATAATGAAAATAGTCTACGCCTAAAGAACTAACTTTTTCTTTAATTAAAGCATTCAGTTTGCTAGCCGTATCCTTTTTTTGAAGGAAAGGCTTACGTAAATTTTCGGCTTCTTGCGAAAGCGAAAAGATAAGAATAGCAGTTTTAGAATGTTTTAAATTGATCAAAAAAAATATTTTAAATTGTAACAGTCGTAATTATATATAGCAAATTACAAAAGCTAAAATAATAAATAAGATGATATATAATTTAAATTTACTCTTTACCCAATAATACTTTATCCAATTCTTTTTCTAAATCATCATTATATTCTACTTTTTTTAAAACTTTCCCTTCTTCGCTTATAATAAAAGTAATTGGTATGGATGATATATCATATTGTAATGCAACCGGATCAATATTAATCTTAGTTAGTTTAGAAAAATTTGGCCAATTTATTTCTAATTTATCACTTGCATTTTTCCACATTTCTCTTCTTATATCAAATGAATAACTTACAATCTGAAAATTTTTGTCTTTGTATTTTTCTATTAACGAAGGAAATTCTTCTTTTATTTGTTTTATACACGGAGGACACCAACCTGCCCAAAAATCTAACAGCACTACTTTGCCTTTAAAATCACTTAATTTCACTTCTTCTCCGTCTAAGTTTTTTCCGATAATATCTGCAATATCATCGCCTTCTTTAACTCGTTTTAAGTGTAAAAAATCATCCAATATTTTTCCGTAACTAGATTTTTTTAGTTCTAAAGGGAGTTGGCTAAAATAGTCCTCTAGCTCCTCTTTTTTTAAATCAAACCTGTAATCTAAGATTTTTGATAAAGAAAAATAATTATTAGGATTCTCTAAAATAAATTCTAATGAAGTACTTGTAATTGAATCTCTAAATTGTTTAAATTGTTCTTCAGAAATAATTCCTGAGCTTTTTTTCTGAGATATTTCTATTTTCCTGTCTGTTAAGGGCTTCAAAAATTCTAAATGACGAAGTGCAATTTTTTGTGTTTCACTTCCAACAACATAATTACTATATTCTTCTTTATTTTCTAAAAGTTGATTTTTAGAACTATTGATTTTAATTTCTTTATTTTCTAACCAAAAACGAATAGATACATCAGAAATATAAATACCAACAAGTGTAGGATCATTTAATGCTCCTTTAAAAGTAAATTTATTATTTATGATAATTGTAGAGTCAATATCTTTATATGTATTAACATTAAATAAATAAACTTTTGTACTGTCTTTTAAACCTATAACATTTGCTTCTACAATATAACCACTTTGTTTTTTTTGACAAGATGTTAAGCCAATTATAAGACATAAAATTACAATACTTTTTTTCATTTTGATGATTTTGATTTTCTAAAGATAGAAAAAAACATTAACTACTAATATATTACAATTTTATTTTAATAAAGTTAGCAAACAAGCTTAGCCCTGATTGCAGCGGCATCCTTTTTTTGTTTTTCACAAAAAAAGATATAGCGAAAAGCAGGAAATAGCTTCAAAAAAAAAAGCTTTTGTTATTCTTTATGTCAAAAAACTGAGGTAATTTTGCAGCGTTCTCATAAAGGGGTGCTTTTTAGTTGGCAGTTTCAGTTATCAGTTTTCAGTCTCAACAGACTTTTTATACTTTTAACGATATAAACTTTCAACTTTTTAAGGCTGAGATCATACCCAATGAACCTAGAACAGATAATGCTGTTTAGGGAGGCGATAATCGCCATTTTGCATAACACATCGTTATGTAGCATAAAACAATTTAACTGAAAATTATTTTGTTCTTATTTTACATAAATGATAAACACTAATTATTCAACATAAATCACAAGAATAATTACCTCTTTTTATTCGTTTTAAATTATTTTAAAATGAAAAAAATTACCTTTTTTTTATTCTTGTTTGCAGGTATATTTGCAAACGCCCAGTCGTTAACTTTAAAAGGAAAAGTAGTAGACGAACACCATGAATCTTTGCCAGGAGCCACTATTTTGGTGAAAGAAAACAACAAAGGAACTTCTACCGATTTTGATGGAAAGTTTCAATTAAATCTACTAAAAGGAGACTACACCATTCAGGTTTCATATATTGGTTATAACACCGTTTCTAAAGAAATTTCTTTAGACAAAAACAATAAAATTGAGTTTACTTTAACACCAAATGCTACGGTATTAGAAGAAGTATTGGTTTCTGCTGTTCGTGTAAAAGCAGATGCTCCTGTAACACATTCTAATTTATCTAAAAAAGAAATTGCCAAGCGTAATTTAGGGCAGGATATTCCTGTTTTATTAAAATATTTACCATCTGTTATTTCTTCTTCTGATGCTGGAGCTGGAGTTGGGTATACGTATATTCGTGTTCGTGGATCTGATGCTACTCGTGTAAATGTTACTGTAAATGGAATTCCTTATAACGATGCTGAAAGCCAAGGATCATTTTGGGTAAATATGGGAGATTTTGCCTCTTCTACACAAAGTTTACAATTGCAACGTGGTGTTGGTACTTCTACCAATGGTTCTGGTGCTTTTGGTGCGAGTTTAAATATTTTAACGGATGCTATTTCTGAAGAAGCGGGCGGAGAAATTTCTAATTCTTTTGGCTCTTACGGTACAAGAAAACATACTGTAAAATTTACAACAGGAAAAGTAAATGATCATTTTGAGTTTGCAGGTCGTTTATCAAATATTTATTCTGATGGTTATGTAGACAGAGCTTCTACAGATTTAAAATCTTATTTTTTACAAGGAAGTTATGCCGATGAAAATACGTTGATTAAAGCATTGGCTTTTGGTGGTAGTGAAAAAACATATCAGGCTTGGTATGGTTTAGAAGCAGATCAATTAAAAGAAGATAGACGTCAAAACCCGTATACGTATGATAATGAAACGGATAATTACTGGCAAGATCATTACCAATTACATTGGAATGAAAAACTGAATGAAAATTGGTCTACTACTATTGGTTTAAATTACACGAGAGGAAAAGGGTATTTTGAGCAATTTAAAGGAGAAAGTGCAATATCTAAATACAACGGAATTGTTTCTGAAACCGCCACTACTTGGGATGGAAAACCTGCTACAGATTTAATTGTTCGTCGTTGGTTAGATAATCATTTTTATGTAGCAAACGGAAATGCAACTTATAAAAAAAATAAATTAGAAGTGGTCTCTGGTTTTTCTTATAGTTACTACAAAGGAGATCATTTTGGAGAAGTTATTTGGGCTAAAGAATTTGCTGCTACAGCTAATATTAGAGATAGATATTACTTTAGTGATGCTTCTAAAAAAGATTTTAGTGTTTTTTCTAAAGCAACTTTTAATATTTTAGAGAACCTTAAAGCTTTTGTAGATATACAAGGTCGTTTTGTAAATTATAAAACAGGTGGTTTAACGTCTGATAGAAATGTATTAAATGTTGGTGAAAAGTTTAATTTCTTTAATCCTAAATTAGGTTTTACACACACAATAAACAGCAACAATAGCTTATACCTTTCTTTTGCAAAAGCAAATAAAGAACCTAATAGAAATGACTATAAAAATGGAGAAAACGTAAAACATGAATCTTTAGATGATTATGAGTTAGGTTGGCGTTTAAAAAGCAATACGGTACAATTAAACACCAATATATACTATATGTCTTATGACAACCAATTAATACAAACAGGTGGTTTAAACGATGTTGGAGATTATTTACGTGAAAACACTAAAGATAGTTATCGATTAGGTTTAGAGATTGATGGTAATGTTAAAATATCTGACCAATTTAGCATTAACCAGAACATAACTTTAAGTAAAAATAAAATTAAAAACTTTATATTAGATAGAGACGGAACAGAAACAAATATTGGTACAACTAATATTGCTTTCTCGCCGAGTCTTATTACAAGTAATGCTTTAGTTTATCAACCAACAAATAATTTTCAGTTATCATTTTTAACTAAATATGTTGGAGAACAATATTTAAGCAATACAAATACTGAAGCTTCGAAATTAGAAAGTTACTTTACAAGCGATTTAAATTTTATCTATGAAATAAAAACATCTTCTATTTTTAAATCTATCGTATTTACTGGTGTTGTAAATAACATTTTTAATAAAGAATATGTGGATAGAGGGTATACTTATTTAAACAATTGGTCTAAGTCAACCTCTTTTGAAGTACAAGGTTATTTCCCGCAAGCAACTAGAAACTTTTTAGTAGGAGTTACCTTAAAGTTTTAATAAACCATCATTTTTTAATAATTTTTGATTAAAATTGATCAAAAAACAAACAAAACGAGCATTTTCTTTGGAAAATAGCTCGTTTTGTTGTATATTAAAATCTTATGAAAAATACTTCTCTTTTCAAAACAAAAAATACAAGAAATTATTCAATTGATACACATCAATTAAGCTACTTTATTCTTCCTGCTTTCTAGTTTTTTTTCTTTCAGATTACCACTTTCCAATACTATTAAAAGAATACTGTTCTTTTAATAGCTTCGTACTTTCATTTAAATTTTAAAAACCCCAAATAAACATATGAGACAACTTAAAATTGTAAAACAAGTAACCAATCGTGACGCCAAATCTTTAGAAAAATATTTTCAAGAAATTAGTAAAATTGGGCTTATTACTGCTGATGAAGAAGTGGAATTGGCTTTACTGATAAAAAAAGGAGACAACAGAGCATTGGACAAACTTGTAAAAGCAAATTTAAGATTTGTAGTTTCTGTTGCAAAACAATACCAAGGTCAGGGTTTAAAGCTATCTGACTTAATCAATGAAGGGAATTTAGGACTTGTAAAAGCAGCAAAACGTTTTGATGAAACAAGAGGTTTTAAATTTATTTCTTACGCCGTTTGGTGGATTCGTCAATCTATTATGTCTGCTTTGGCAGAACAATCTCGTATTGTACGTTTGCCTCTAAATAAAATTGGCAGCATCAACAAAATACGAAAAATATACGCTCGTTTAGAACAAGACGAACAACGCATGCCTACCAATAAAGAAATTGCGAAACAGTTAGATATGACGGAAACTGAAGTTGCACAGTCTTTAAAAAACTCTGGAAGACACGTTTCTATGGATGCTCCATTTAAAGAGGGTGAAGATTCTAATCTATACAACCTAATGCAATCGGATGATTCGCCAAGACCAGACAAAAACTTAATGACGCAATCTTTATCGATTGAAATAAATAGGGCTTTAGACACGCTTTCTACCAAAGAAGCAAAAGTGATAAAAATGTTTTATGGTATTAATTTACCTGGTCCTTGTAGCTTAACTGAAATTGGTGAAATATTTGACTTATCTAGAGAAAGAGTCCGCCAAGTAAAACAAAAAGCTATTAGACGCTTACAACATCAATCTAAAACTCATCTTTTAAAAACATATTTAGGATAAACCGTTTGTTTATTTAATAAAATTACCTTTAAAAATCTCAAGCTTTGCTTGGGATTTTTTACTTTATAAAACCCCTTAAGTTATCCTTTATGCAATAACTACTTTAATTTCCTAATTTCTATTTTATGCTCATCCCTTTAAATCATCCATAAAACAAACAAAAGTAAATCCGTAAAAAAAGAGTTGTAATTCCATTTTTTAGTAATTTTACTACAAAGAAAATTTATACTTGAAATATTTGGTTCAACGATTTCTACTTTTAAAATAATAAGTGGCATTTTACTTTTTAAGTGACGTTTATAACACTTCAATCAAAAAAAATAATTAATTAATTTATGATACCGTTTAATACTTCTCATAATATACATCTACGATCTACTGATGAGAATACAAAAAATTTTAAGCTGTTATTTTATGCTTTGTTAATTGGAACTCTTGTAGGCCTTATTGCTGGTTTGTTTAGGCTTAGTCTAAGTTACATTGAAAGCTTTAGAGAAAGCTTATTTAAAAATGTAGAAACGAGCAATCTACTAAGTTGGGTATGGCCTATTTTATTTGCTATTACAGGAATTAGCATCGCTTTATTTTTGGTTAGAAAATTTGCTCCAGAAGCCTCAGGAAGTGGAGTACAAGAAATAGAAGGTGCTTTAGATGGCGTGCGCCCAATGCGTTGGAAAAGGGTAATTCCAATAAAATTTATCGCCTCCTTGTTTTCTTTAGGAAGTGGATTATTGTTAGGGAGAGAAGGCCCAACAATTCAATTAGGCGCTAATATTGGTAAAATGGTTAAAGATACTTTTGGCGAAACCAATATTGAAAATAATCCGTTAATTTCTGCCGGAGCTGCGGCAGGACTTGCTAGTGCTTTTAACGCTCCTTTTGCGGGTATTATTTTTGTTATAGAAGAAATGCATGGCCATTTTAAATTTAACTTTTATTCTGTAGCCGCCATTATGATTGGTGCTGGTTCAGCCGATTTTATAGTACGTGTTTTAGTAGAATCTAAACCCATTATACAAATGATGGTGTTCCCTAGTCCTAATATTTATAGTTTATGGTTATTTATTATTTTAGGTTTGGTCTGTAGTATTATTGGTTTAATTTACAACAAAGTACTTATTCTATCTTTAAATTTTTTTCAATTTTCAAATAAATTACCCATCCTTTATACAGGAGTTTTTGTGGGATCTATTATTGCTATTATCGGTATTTTCTCTCCAGATATGATTGGTGGTGGATATGAAACCATCACAAAAGTATTAGACAATTCGTTTACCTTATTATTTTTAGTATTTTTATTTACAGTAAGACTACTCTTATCTTTTTTTAGTTATAGTGCAGGTGTGCCTGGAGGTATCTTCTTACCCATGTTAACACTAGGTGTAATATTAGGCGTGCTGTTTGGTATTAGTATGCAACAATTATTTCCTGATTTAATTTCTCATCCTGGGGTATTTGCCATTGCAGGAATGGCTGGTATTTTTTCGGCAACCGTTAGAGCTCCTCTAACAGGCCTAGCTCTAGCCATAGAAATGACATCTAACTATGAGTTAATATTACCTTTAATAATCACTACAGTTACCGCATCTGTATTTACAATGTTACTAGGAAACAAACCTATTTATACAACCTTGTTAAAACGTACTTTAGCAAATACAAAGCAACAATCGTAAGCAATACAAAGGTGTTTATTCTTATTTTTTTAATTGAAAATCTAACTAAATTTAAAAGACACTCATAGAGAATTAAAACGACTTCATATTAGTAACAAAATTATAGAATATAAAAATATTACAAAAAATAACCTTTTTTAAATCTTATAAATCTATTATTCGGCTTCTAATAACAATACTATTTTATTAAAGTCTGCAGCACTATTAATTACAGTTCTGTACTCTTCGTACATAGAAACTTCAATAATATTTTCTTTGTAATATTCGTTGGCAGTTACTGTTAAAGTGTTTCCTTTTAATTGATAAGAAGATTTAAAAAAGAACAATTCTTTTCCGTCTTTTACATACGAGTTGTTAATATTAATATCGTCTAAATTGGTGATTTTATATCCTTTAGGAATATGAAGTGTTAAGCTTCTTTGATAACCTCTATGAAATTGCCCTTCTAAAGGCAAAACTCTTTCTTTTTCTTGATACAACTCTATTTGTTGTCCAATTAAATCACCCAACTTAAATAAATACTTTCTTCCTGCTTTTTCTACAAAACCTTCCGTAGTAAAATCTACTTTTATTTGTAAAGGTTTTACGCCAAACAGTTCTGCATCTGCGTTTATTAACTCTCTATTTAGTACTTCAAACTCGTACGTCATGCTTTCTACAAAACTATCTACCAAATCATTTCTAGCATCTTCACCCTGAATCAAATGCATAAAAGGCTGTATGTTCATTGCGTAATATCCGCTGAAAGCTCTGTCTAAATGAACGGTGTTTTCGGTTAAGTTTTCTTTATTAAAATCGATCGTTACATTCATAATATCTAAAACCTTTTCTACTTTTACAGGTTCTATATATGCAATTCTTCCTGTAACAGTTTTCTGATCTCCAACAACCCCTTCCTTTAAAAATAGTCCGTAATTATCTGTTACATAAGGCAACGGAAAACCATATCTTGTTCCGGATGCATTTGGAGATAAATATTTTTTAGACGCAGGAAAATACAGTAAAAATTCGGTTAAAAAATTAGTTGCTTCAAACTCAGGATCAAACTTTGTTTCATTTCTATCGGTTGTAAGTACTAATTCATGTGTTATATTTAAAGTTCTTAAAACAGCAATGTATAGTTTTATAACTCCGGTTTCATTAGCTACTTGTGTCTTTAAAATAAGGTCTAGATCTTCTAAGTCTTCGTTATAAGTATCTTGAGAGTATACGGTTGATTTTATATAAAAATCTAATTTTCTTATAATACTTTCTTCATCTGCATTCTTAGGCAACGCTAATTCTTTTATAAAAATGTTTAATAAACCCTTTGTTTTCTCTGAATATTCTGGATAATAAGACGTGTATAAATTCTTAGCTATATTGCTATAAGAAATAATATCAACATCCATATTATCGATATTTTTACCTATTTTATAAACAATAAAACCTCTTGAAGCGTTATAAGGTGCTTGGTATTCATTTTCTAATTTTTGAACCTTATCAACATGTAATTTATAGTGATTTTTTTCTGCACTTAGAGTGTCTCTTTGTACATTTGGTAAATTATTATAGCTCTTAAATTTAAACAATAAATTACTTGGAGAAAACAAATCGAACTCTACTTTATCTTTATTGTAAGCATCTTGAATATAGAATTTTTTACCCGTATAACTTGGGCGTCTTTTTACCACATACATATACTCTATAAAACTTCCTTTTGTAATTCCTTCTAAAGCGAAATATTTGTAAGTATTACCTGTTTCTTCATCTTCTGCCGTTAGTATTTTAGATTGATCTAAGTCAATTAATTTCCCATCCGGAGTAATTACCCTTGCTTTGTTTACTTGCAATTCTGCCTCCGATGAAAATGGCAAATAGATTTTGTTATATTCTTCGATTGCATCATCAGAATTTAGCCATAAAACTTTGTGTTCTAAATAGAATTCTACCAAATCTTCACCTTGAAAATAAAACTCCGTTACTGTTTTTTCTTTAACAGCAATCATATCTTCTGTGTTTCCTTCGTCTATTTTATAATTAGGAGTTGCTTCCCAATCATAGCTTTTAAAGTAAGGTGCTTCTTGCGCTACTGCTATCTGAACAATAAATAATAAGGCTATTAATAAGTTTATTTTAATCTTCATAATTCTTTTTTCGGTTTTAACATCACCTCTTAATTGTCACCCTGAATTTATTTATGGGGCAGAAAATAAGAAGTACTTATCTGAGATTCTAAAATAAATTCAGAATGACAAAACGTGATTTTACTGAAACTTAGTTACCAATCAGGTTTCGTTTTATTCTTTTTTTAAAACTACAATTTCTTTATAATTGCTTTCAATTTTTTTAATCTCTTTATTTACTTCTTTTTGTTGTTCTGTTGATAACACTAAGAAGTTTAATTCAATTTCTTGCTTATAAATTACTTCATTTTCTTTTACTTGATAGCTAATTTCACAAGTCAATAAATCATTAGAAACTTTTACGGCTTCAGGCACATAATCGATACTATAACCTTTCGGAATTTCTAATTTAGTCCTATAGCTATAATATCTTTTACAATCATATTCTATAGGGTTTTTACGCTTTTTATCTGTCTTATAGAATGAGATTTCTTTATTTAAATTTAGGTTGATGTAAATTTCATTTCCCAAATTTTTGGCATAATTTTTAATTTCAAAATCATAATTCACTATAAAATCATCGTCATAATTATATTTATTGGTTTCTTTAAAATTGCTGATTAAAAAGGTATTGTTTCCTTTCTGAAACACAGTGTTATAGAATGTTTTTAATTTAGCTTCTGAATTCCCGGTTTCTAAACTATTAAAAATATCAATTTTTGGATACCCAGAAAGTGTTGTTTTTGAAGAACCAATAACCCTGCCGTTTTCAATTTTTATATTGGTTACATCTATAATAGCATTTTCTTTAGCAGCTACAATTGGCACTTTTTTAATCTTAAAAGCTGTTCCGTAACCAACCAATGCTTCTTTTCCTTGAATAAAAGACGTTGGCATTCCAAATTTTATATATCGACCTGTTGCATCTAAATAATACGTTTTTCCGTTGTTTACATAAGAAAGAATCATATGATTATCTACAACTGGCGTCGGAACCTCTTTGTAGGTATAGGGAATACTTCTTGTACCAATCCATGTTAAGTTTCCTTTTACACCTGCAATTGCTAACATGCTGTATAAAATACTAGAATTGTCTTTGCAATCGCCATATTTCTTTCTAAAAACTTCATTCGATTCTCTTGGTATGAAACCTCCCAAAGCATACTCAAAAGCAATATATTTTATGTTTTGTTGTGTCCAATAATAAATGGCTTTTACCTTTTCTAAATCTGTTTTTTTATTTGCAGTAATTTTAGTAACCAAGTCTACCAAATCTTGACTTGGAGCTTCCGTATTTACATTTTTCACCAAAGAATAATACCAGCTGTATAAATCGGAAACTTCGCCTAATAACTTTATAGTTCCATTATTCGTTTTATAAGAAGTAATAATAGGCACAATGTGTGGTAAAATGGTTTTATAACTTGGTGTATCTGCCTCATACTCATATGCTGCTTGGTTGTTTAGCACCCAAGTATAAACGAACTGTTTTCCTTTTTTTTCTTTAGTAAATTTTATTTCATCATCAGAAATATTAAATTTTTTAAATTCTAAATGCACGTTTGCATCCGCAATAATGGTAACTTTATTTTGTTTGACAGGAAAATAATCACCAAAGTAAAAAGGTATTAAAAAACGAGGATTTTTAATTTTCTGAGCATATTTTAAGGTAGATTTAGACCCTTTTTCTAAATTAGAATACACATAATTTAACAACTTTGAATCATCATGAAAAGACTGATTTAATTCATCCTTCTCTGTAAACTTTTCTACTTTATTTTCTACATATTCATTATTTTCATAAGAAAAAGAAGAAGCTTCTATTTTAGTTAACTCAAAAAATGTAGAGAAATTTAAAGTGTTTTTAGAATTATAGTTTGCAGCATCGGTTAAATACAAATCTTGTTCTTTAAATTCTTGATTAATTTGTAAACTATCATTTACAACTGCTATCGTAATAGTAGTTTCTTGCTGTAAACGAACTCTTGCTGCTTCTGTATACAGTTTACTATATCTTAAAAAATCAGCAGAATACTGAGCATTTAAGCTTGATACTAAAAATAAAAAGAGTGTTATTAAAGCTAATTTATAAATTTTCAATCGTGTTTGTTTTTATAAAACTAAAGTACAAAAAAAGAGAGAACAAAACCCTTCTTTTAAGACTCTTGTTCTCTCTATTATATGTATTTATATTCCTAATTTTCCTTTCTCCATTGGTTATATCCACCTAAAACATTTACTACTTTAAACCCCTTTTCTTTAAGTATTTTAGATGCTTTAGCACTTCTTCTACCACTTCTACAATAAATGTAAACAGGTTTATTTTTATCTAAAGAACCAGAAGCTTTTGTAAGAAAATCAGCATCAAATAAATTCACAAATTTTGCTGTTTCTATAAAACCAAGTTTTACTTCTTTAGGTGTTCTAACATCTAACAATTGAATATTTTCTTTTTCTATTAATACCTTTAATTCTTTGGTAGAAATAGACTTAAGGTCTTCTTGTGTGCTACAATTAAAAAAAAAGAAACTTAAAAACAATAATGGAACTATTTTTTTCATTTATACTATTTTAAAGTTGATGGACAAACTGCTGCAGTTCTTTCAATATTAGAATTTCGTATGGCAGCATAACCACCTTTAACATCTATTACATTATGAATACCTCTAGCTTTTAAAATAGATGCAGCAATTACAGAACGATAACCTCCACCACAATACACATAAAAATCGCCCTCTTTAGGAAACTCAGAAATATGGTTGTTTAAGAAATCTAACGGGGTACTTTTTGCAACTACAACATGTTCACTTGCATGTTCACCTGGTTTTCTAACATCAAAAACAGGTACATTTTCTTTTATTTTTTCCTCTAAAACAGCTACAGAAACAGATGTTAAAGTATCTATTTCTTTCCCCGCTTTTTTCCAAGCATCAAAACTACCTTCTAAATATCCTAAAACATTATCAAACCCAACTCTAGACAAACGTATTATTGTTCCTTCTTCTTCGCCTTCTGGCGTTACCAATAAAATAGGTTGTTTAATATCTTTTATCAATGCACCAACCCAAGGTGCAAAAGTACCGCCTAAACCAATAAAAATAGATTGCGGTATAAACCCTTTTACAAATTCTGACTCATGACGAACGTCTAAAATTAATGCGCCAGTTTCATTTGCATGAATTATAAACGCTTCTACAGACAATGGTTTTGCACTATTTTCTATAACTGTATCTATATTTTGATATCCTTCTTTATTCAATTTTACATTTAACGGAAAATATGCAGGCGGAGGCAATAAACCATCTGTAACTTCTTTTACAAACTCGTCTTTGGTCATATCTGCTCTTAAGGCATAATTGGTTTCTTTTTGATTGCCAATAGTACCCACAGTATCTGAACTTAAATTTTTACCACAGGCAGAACCTGCTCCGTGTGCAGGATACACTATAACATCATCTGCCAATGTCATTACTTTATTACGTAAACTATCAAATAAAAAACCTGCTAAATCTTTTTCTGTGATGTCTCCTTTTTGTGCTAAATCTGGGCGACCAACATCTCCCAAAAACAACGTATCTCCACTAAAAAGTGCGTGGTCTTTTCCGTTTTCATCTTTTAACAAATAACATGCACTTTCCATGGTATGACCAGGAGTGTGTAAAACAGTAATGGTAATATCACCTACTTTAAAAATCTGATTATCTTCTGCTATAATAGCGTCAAAATTTGTTTTTGCCGTTGGTCCAAATACTATTTGAGCACCCGTTTTTTCTGCCAGCGTAACATGTCCGCTCACAAAATCTGCATGAAAATGCGTTTCGAAAATATATTTAATTTTTGCATTATTTTTAGCTGCGCTATCTATATAATCTTGTACTTCTCTTAACGGATCTATAATAGCAACTTCGCCATTACTTTCTATGTAATAAGCTCCTTGAGCTAAACAACCTGTATAAATTTGTTCTATGATCATTTTTATTTACTTTTTTAATACCTACAAGGTTTTTAAAACCTTGCAGGATGTTTAGGTTCTTTTTAAACCCTATTAAAATATATTATTTATATGCTTGATGTATGTATTTGGCATATTTTTCTTGATGTTCTCTATCTCCAGTTTTGTAAAACTTTACGGCTTCATTGGCCCGCATAAAAAAATTATTAATTCCTATAATTTGTAGAATACCACTTCTAAATAAATCGTCTCGTACAGGCCCCTTAACACCTGCAAAATAGAACATTATATCTTTTTTCTGATAAAATTTAATTCGTTCTTTTAACATTTCTACACCAGTACTATCTACTCTGTTAATGCTCTCTGCATCTATTACTATCAACTTTAATGCCTTTCCTTTTTTTGCAGCCATTTCATCTAAATTATCTCTAAAATAATTTGAGTTGGCATAAAATATTTGCGCATCAAACCTAAAAATTAAAATATCTTCGTCTATAATTACTTCATCAAAACGATTCTTATTTCTGTAAAAATTAGAATTTGGCACTTTCCCCAATTCTGTTACATAAGGTCTAGATGTTTTAAAGATTAGTACAATTAAAGACAACCCTACTCCAACAATAATACCAAATTCAATCCCTAATAATAACGTACCAATAAAGGTAGCTAACATCAACCAAAAATCTAAATGATTTGCTTTCCATAAAAAAGCGGCTTCTTTAATATTTACCAAATTAAAAACGGCTACTATAATAATGGCTGCCAATACTGTTTTTGGCAAATGATAAAATAAAGGTGTTAAAAATAACAACGTTAAGATAACCATTACAACTGATATTAAAGCTGCCATACCTGTTCTTGCCCCACTTTCTTGATTAATTGCAGAACGTGAAAAACTAGAAGTAGTTGGGTATGCCTTAAAAAAAGACCCTACCATATTGCCTAATCCTAAAGCTATTAATTCTTGATTGGGTCTTATTCTGTATTCGTCTTGTTTTGCTTCTAAAGATTTGCCAATAGAAATGGTTTCTAAATACCCTACCATTACCAAGGTAAATGCTATAGGCAAAAGCTCTCTAATTAAATCGATATCAAACTCCGGAATTCCAAATGTTGGCAACCCAGAAGGAATATCTTTTACTATGGAAACCTCACTATAAGATTTTCCGAAATATTTTAGTATTACAATGCCAAGAATAACCACAATTAATGCACTTGGTATTTTTTTATTGATTTTTCTGAAAATCATAATTATTACCACAGAAACCAATCCAATTACAGTTGTGGGATGATTAAACTCAATTATACGACTCCAAATATCGGCTGCAACATATTGTAATTGATCACTTTGAACAAAGTCTACTCCAAACAAATTTCGAAATTGATTGAAACCAATAATTAATGCTACCGCGGATGTAAAACCAGTAATAACGGGTTTTGATAGAAAGTTTACAATAAAACCCAAACTAAAAATCCCCATAATAAATTGAATTGCTCCAACCATTAACGCTAATAAAATAGCTATTGAAATATAACTCTCCGATCCTGCCAAAGCCAAGGTAGATACTCCTGTTGCCACAATTAAAGAATCCATAGCTACAGGACCAATTGAAACCTGTCTAGACGAACCAAAAATGGCATACATAACTTGCGGAACTAAGGCACAATACAAACCATAAATAGGTGGTAAACCTGCAATTAAAGCATACGCAATTCCTTGTGGAATTAAAATAATACCAACCGTTATACCCGCTAACAAATCTCCTTTAAAAAGAGACTTGTTATAGTTTGGCAACCATTCTAAAATTGGTATGATTTTTTTTATATTCATTTTTTTTAGCCATTTGCTTTTTGCTCTTTGCTTTTAGCTTTTAGCTAACTGCAAAAAGTTAATCGCTTTTCTAAAACAATTCTCCTTGATTTCTTCCTTTAGTTCTTCCTAGATGTGTGTACGCTAATTCTGTAACTTCTCTTCCTCTTGGAGTCCTCATAATAAAACCTTGCTGAATTAAAAAAGGTTCGTACACTTCTTCAATAGTTTCTGTGTTTTCAGAAACTGCCGTTGCAATGGTACTTAAACCAACTGGTCCTCCTTTAAATTTATCAATAATAGTCATTAGAATCTTATTATCCATTTCATCTAAACCGTGTGCATCTACATTTAATGCTTTTAAGGCATATTTTGCAATTTCTATGGTAATGCTTCCGTCTCCTTTTATTTGTGCAAAATCTCTAACTCTTCTTAATAAAGCATTAGCTATTCTTGGTGTTCCCCTACTTCTACCTGCAATTTCTATAGCAGATTCCATAGAAATAGGAACTCCTAAAATAAAAGCACTTCTTTGTATAATTGTGGTTAATAACTCTGTTTTGTAATAATGTAATCTACTACTTATTCCAAAACGAGCTCTCATTGGGGCTGTTAACAAACCAGATCTGGTTGTAGCTCCAATTAAAGTAAAAGGTTCTAGATTTATTTGAACGGTTCTGGCATTTGGGCCAGATTCTATCATTATATCAATTTTATAATCTTCCATTGCAGAGTATAAATACTCCTCTACAATAGGGCTTAATCTATGAATTTCATCAATAAACAACACATCACGTTCATCTAGATTTGTTAGTAAACCTGCCAAGTCTCCGGGTTTGTCTAAAACTGGACCAGAAGTAACTTTTATACCCACTTCTAACTCGTTGGCTAAAATATGCGCTAATGTAGTTTTCCCTAAACCTGGAGGGCCATGAAACAAGGTGTGATCTAAAGCTTCTCCTCGTTGATTTGCTGCTTCAACAAATATTTTTAGGTTATCTATAGCTTGATCCTGTCCTGTAAAATCATCAAAAGAAAGCGGACGTAATTTTTTTTCTACGTCTAAATCTTCGTTTGATAAATTGTCGTTTTCAGGGTTTAAGTTTTCATTCATAACTACAAAGATAATTGAATTTTAATTACAGTTTTGTATGTTTTGTTACATAACAAAAAAAGCCTTTCCAAACAGGAAAGGCTTTTAATTTATCTTTTAAAACTCTTACTTTACTTCAAGTATATTGTTATCTAAATTAATGTCTGCCATTAATCCGCTTTTATCAATAATAACAGATTTTACAGCTTTAGAAACGGTAAAAGAATATGTTGGCATTGCCCAACCCCAATCTTTTAAAACGGTTGCAATTGTTGGCTTATGACCTCTCATCATTTCTAAAGGAATATTAAAACTTTCTGTAGTTCCATCAACATAAACTACCTCAACATCGGTTGGCATTGGCATTTGCCCAATTCTTTCTAAAGTAATTCTTTTATTATCTATAGATTTTACACCATAATCTATAGTATGTGTAGTTTCTGTCCATTCATTTAAATACCAACTCAAATCTAATCCAGCAGTTTTTTCCATAGAGCGTTTTATGTCGTTTGGTGTTGGATGTTTAAAACTAAAATCATTAAAATATTTCTTTAATCCGTTTGCTACATTTTCTTTACCAATAACATATTCTAATTGACTTAAAAAAATATTCCCTTTAGAATAACTTGCCGTACTATATGCCCAATTTGTATTATATCTGTCTGCATGTGTAGATAAAGATTCTTCATACCCTTTTGCAACGATAGTTCTATAACCTCTATAAGAACCTGCATGTGGATTTTCTTTATTTTCTTTTAAAATTTCGTTTTCTGCTTTGTTAGAAATATAGGTGGTAAAACCTTCATCCATCCAAGGATGCAAACTTTCGTTTGATGCTAACAAAAACTGAAACCAAGTGTGTGCCATTTCATGTGCTGTAACTCCAAATAGACTTCCAAATTTTCGTTGACCAGTAATTAAAGTAGACATTGCATATTCCATTCCGCCATCTCCACCTTGTATTACAGAGTATTGTTTATATGGATATTGCCCCACATTTTCACTATAGTACGTCATCAACTCAGCAACTTTAGGTTGAAATTCTTTCCAATTTTTTAAATATGCTGCTTCTAAAGTTTTCTTGTACAAAAAGTGTAAATCGATTCCGTTTTCCATTTTTAATACATCGTGAATGTATTCTGGATCTGCAGCCCACATAAAATCGTGTACATTTGGTGCTTTAAAATGCCATGTTAATTTATCGCCTTTAGGCAGGTTTAAATCTTTTGAATCATCTTGATAACCATGCCCAACTTCTTGTGGGTTTTGTATATTTCCAGAACCACCAACAGTATAATTTTTATCAATATGAATGGTTACATCAAAATCTCCCCAAACACCTTGAAACTCTCTTGCAATATAAGGTGGTGTGTGCCAACCCTGAAAATCGTATTCTGCTAATTTAGGATACCATTGCGCCATAGACAATGCTACTCCTTCTTTATTATTTCTTCCAGAACGACGAATTTGAACAGGAACCTGAGCATCAAAATTCATTTCTAAAGTAACCGATTCTCCAGATTTAATTGGTTTATTTAATTGTACTTCTAAAATAGTACCAACCGTTTCATGAGAAACTGCAACACCGTCTTGTTTTAAAGAATTTACTTTAATGTATCCAATTTCATTGGAATTTAATTTACTAATTCTATCGCCTACTCTTCTGTCTGGGTCTTTAATATTTAAAGAGCGAACATCCATTTGAGAACCTGGCTGAAATGCATTAAAATACAAGTGATAGAATACTTTATTTAAATCGTCTGGAGAATTATTAGTGTATACTAATGTTTGTTTTCCTTTATATTGATATTTTTTTACATCTACATCAACATCCATCGTATAATCTACATGTTGTTGCCAATACGTTTCTTTAGACACCTTAGTGGTATCTTTTATAACCTTACAAGAGGTTAGCATGATTAGTGACAATCCTAAAAAGTAAATTTTCCTCATATTTATATTAATTAATGTTCAAAAAAAAAGCTGTCTAAAAAGGAAGTTTTTTATCAATCTGAATTTATTTCAGATTCTTATGAAGATTGAACTTCGGTAAGTTGAGATACTAAAACAAGTTCAGTATAACAAGATTTAATCCTTTTTAGACAGCCTCTTTAAGTTTAATAATTTATTTTTTTCCGTTTACCATTCTATCTGCCATTTGTAAAGCATTGTAAGCATTTACAACTCTACCAGAAACAGATAAATCTGAAAAAGGAACTAACTCTCCTTTAGGGTTTTCTCTAGATGGAGATCCTGGTTTAATTACTTCTAAATTAATTTTAATTCCAGAATTCATTAAAATATGTTTTACCTGGCTTGCTGTTAATTTAGGATAGTAAGAACGTACTAAAGCAGCTACTCCTACTGCTGATGGTGCCGCCATAGATGTACCACTAAAATATTTATACTCGTTTTCTGGAGTTGTAGAATAAATTTGAACTCCTGGCGCAAAAACATCTACATTCTTTTTACCATAGTTAGAAAAACTAGCTGGTAACTTTTCGTTATAATTAGAACTCATTGCTCCAATTGTTAATACGTTATCAGAAACCTCTGTTACTAAATCTTTAGAATCGTTAGGGTAGGTTCTTTCTACATCAATATTTTTACCGTCGTTACCTGCTGCATTTATAATTAATACATCGTGTTTTGCTGCATATTTAATTGCATCGTATACCCATTCTTTATGAGGAGAATAGCCTTTACCAAAACTAGTGTTAATTACTTTTGCTCCGTTATCTACTGCATAACGTAAACCTAAAGCTACATCTTTATCATACTCATCTCCATCTGGCACAGAACGTACAGACATAATTTTTACATTATCTGCAACTCCATTCATTCCTTTTCCATTATTTCTTGATGCTCCAATTATTCCAGAAACATGCGTAGCATGTGCTTCACTTTTAATAGAAACGCCAGTATTTCCGTTTCCATAACCCGGAGAATCATTAATATCTTCTGGGTTATCTCCCTTTCTATAATTAGTATAATCGTTATTTAATAACGCAATAGATTTATCTAACTCTTTCTTAATTTCTTCTTGTGCTTGACTTAAAGAAGACAATCCAAAACCATACATCTGTTTTGCTATTGCAATACTTTGTAATAATGAAGGATCTTCTGTGGTTATTGCGGCTACATCTTTAGCGGTATAGTCTTCTTTTCCAATATGCTTTGCCAAACTTTCATTAGCTCCTTTTACGCCGATTAACATTTGCTCAAATCGAGTTTTTGTTTTTTCTGCGTTTCCAACTTTTACTTCGTGTGCTGCTTTAATTTCTGCAACAATTTCAGGACTTTCTAAAGAGGGATTGTGTAAAATTCTATCTGCTTCTAAATTTTCTTTATACGCATCTCCTAAAAAATTCCATCCATTAATATCATCTACATAACCATTCTTGTCATCATCAACTCCATTTCCTGCAACTTCTTTTGTGTTTACCCAAGCAACATCTTTTAAATCTTCATGAGCTAAATCTGCACCAGAGTCTACAACCCCAACTATAACGGTTACACTCTTTTTACCTTTTAAGAAATCGTAGGCTTTGTCTACTGACATACCTGGAATAGAATCTTTTATTAAATCTAAATGCCCCCAACTGATTTTCTGTGCATCTGTTAATGGCGCTTTCTTAGCTACTGCCACTATTGCTACATCAGATCCCTGAGGAACCGGTATATTAGAAATTGTTTTACAACTTGTAAAAACAAGACCAGCAATTGCTGTATAAAAAATAGGTTTTAAAACTTTCATAATCTTAATTAAATATGTCTATAAATTTGTGTGTATTCTTTAATCTAACTCCTTTTTCTGTATGCTGTACTGTACAAACTTCATTGTATGCATCATGCTCTAAAAAAAGATAATATTCTTTATCTGCTGCTAAGTTTAAAAAGGCTGCCTTTTCTTTTAATGTTAACAAAGGTCTCGTGTCATACCCCATTACATAAGGCAAAGGTATATGACCAATTGTTGGTAACAAATCTGCCACAAAAACAATTGTTTTTCCTTGATATGTTAATTTAGGCAACATCTGTTTTTCTGTATGACCATCTACAAATAAAACATCAAAACCAATTTGATCGAAGGCATTGCTGTGAATAAAATTTAATTGTCCGCTTTCTTTAATCGGAATAATATTTTCTGTAAAAAAAGATGATTTTTCTCTAGGGTTTGGCTCTGTAGCCCATTTCCAATGTTTATCATTAGACCAAAACTTGGCGTTTTTAAAAGCGGGTTGTAAAATGGTTCTCTGCGCATTCCATTCTATAGCACCTCCACAATGATCAAAATGTAAATGCGTTAAAAAAACATCTGTAATATCATCTCTATGAAAACCATGTTTAGCCAAAGAAGTATCTACAGAGAAATCTCCAAAAAGGTAATAATAACTATAAAATTTGTTTGATTGTTTGGCTCCTAATCCGGTATCTACCAAAATTAAACGATCTCCATCTTCAATAAGCATACTACGCATGCTCATATCTATTAAGTTATTACTGTCTGCAGGGTTTGTTTTTTGCCAAATAGTTTTAGGCACAACACCAAACATTGCACCTCCATCTAATTTAAAATTACCAGTTTCTATAGGATATATCTTCATGCTGTATAAATTAAAATCATAAAATCGAGCATAAAAATACTCAATTATGATTCAATATATTCATAATACTTATTAAAAGTAAACAGAAAGCAAAGATGGAGAAAATAACATGGGTTTTTGTTAAGAAAAGTCTAAAGATTACCCATAAAAAAAAACATTATGAATTACAACTTGACTTTTTAGATGTCTTATTAAAATTTAGTTCACTTAAGAATTTAGCAAACCTTATTGTACCAAAAACAAAGACAACCAAGCCTAAAATAACAAATAACAATTGATTCTCAAAAATAGATTGATTGATTCCCTCGTTAGTCAGTGTTGAAGCTTGTAAAAAGATCATATAAATTAGTTTATTTTTGGTAATCAAAAATACAATTAACCCCCATTTTAAAAATCTTTTTTCGATAAACTGCATTTTACTTAAGACGAATCACAAAAATACTTCTATAATTAAATTACTCTTTTACTATTATTTGTTGATGAATTTCATTTCCCAAATTATCTGTGGCAGAAATTAGATGAGTTCCTATACTTAAATTCACCCCAAATTCATGGATCTCATTTGTGCTACCTACATAAACGTTATCTACATACCAATACAAGATAGCCTCCTTATTTGCATGTGCTATTTTTAAAACCAACTCATTTTTTTTTCCATCGAAATTTTTTGGTAAAAAAATAGTACTCTTTTCCGTTGGATAAATAAATTTCATCGCATTTTTTACTTCACCCAAACAATCATTTCTAAACTTTGGCAACGGTTTATAAAACGGATTTTTATCCTTATAATAGTATTCCATTAAAGGCGGCAAAACGAACCATGATTTTTGTTTGATATTTTCTAAACGCTCACAAGAAGTATTTACTTGATAATTTTCTGATGCATCTACATTTACCAAAACATGATACGGACAAGGTTTTGTCTTTAAACCAGCATTTTGAACAAATTCTAGTGTCTTTTCTTCACAATTTTCGGTTGCTCGGTAACCACTTTTAGCACAAATTTCTATTTCGGTCATTTCATCAAAAGGCTTCTCAAACCATTCTGAATTTGGCAACTTATCAAAAACATCAAATAAAATAGGTGCTGCAGCTTGCACACCAACCAAACCTGGTCTTCCTTCTCCATCTGCGTTTCCAACCCAAACACCAACTACATAATCTTTTGTGGTTCCAATTGCCCAAGCGTCTCTAAACCCAAAACTTGTACCTGTTTTCCAAGCAATTTGTTTAGAAGAGTCAAAAAATGCCCAATTCTGATCTGCATTAGGTCTATTTACATCTTTTAAACTCTCTAAGGTGAGATAAATAGAAGCGGCATCAAAAATAATTTTTTCTGATGATTTTTCTCCGAAATGGAGTTTTTCATCCGCATAAAAAGTAGGTTCACAAAATTCGTTTTTAAAATACCTGCTAGAGTTTTCAGAATAATGATTTACCGTAGATGCCATTGATGCATAGCTTTTACACAAATCCCACAAATTACTTTCTGCACCACCTAAAGCCAATGTTAGCCCGTAATAATTAGGATCTTTCTTTAAATCTCTCAGTTTTAATTTTTGCAAATAATGATGAAATTTCTCCAAACCAAAATTTTGTAACATTCTTACCGTTGGCACATTTAAAGATCTAGACAACGCTAACTTTGCAGAAATTGCTCCTGAATACTTTTTGTTAAAATTTTCTGGATGATAACTCCCGAAGTTTGTAGGCACATCTGCAACCAACATATTTGACAACAAATCTCCGCTATCTAACATGGCAGCGTACAAAAAGGGTTTTAGAATACTTCCGGTACTTCTTGGCTTATCTATAACATCTACGTCTTTTTGATTTTCTTTAGTAGTTTTAGAATTGCCAACATAGGTTAGAACCTTTCTATTTTTTACATCTAAAACCAAAACAGAAATATTAAATATCTCATTGTTTTTCAGTTTATTATAATAATTATTTACAATTAAATTTGTTTGAATTTGCAACCTTTTATTTATGGTCGTTTTTACAAATTCTCCATTATTTTTTTTATTGATTTTTTGTAATAAATGTGGTGTAATTTGCGGAAGTGCATACGGTTTTTGTGGTAATTCCTCTAAAACTGATAATTCATACGTTAAAGAATCTATGATATGCTTATTCAGTAACTTTTTTAACAATCGGTTTCTTTTTACCAATAGTTTTTGTTGATTTTTCCCAGGATAAATCAAGTTTGGCGCATTGGGTAAAACGGCTAAAGTTGCAGATTCTGCCCAAGATAAATCTGATGCTTTTCTATTATAGTAGCGCCAAGAAGCAGCATCTAAACCTACAACATTTCCGCCGAAAGGCGCATTAGAACTCCAATAGGTTATAATTTTTTCTTTAGATGCTCTAATTTCTAAACGTGTTGCTAAAATTAATTCTTTTACTTTCTCTAAATAGGTTCTAGATTTATTGTCTCTACTTAATCGAATAACTTGTTGTGTAATGGTACTTCCTCCTCTTTTTACACTTCCTGCTTGTAAATTTTGTTTTAAGGCTTTTAAAATAGAAACTGGATTAAACCCTGGATGCCCATAAAAATGTTCATCTTCAAACTGAATTAAACAGGTTTTAAATTTCTGCGGAACGGAGTCTTTATGCGGAAAACGCCATTGACCATCTTTTGCAATTAACGCGCCCAACAATTCATTATTATTACTCGTAATTACTGTTGATGTTGGCTTTGTAAATAATTGACTTGGTAAACAAAATGCATAAAAAATCAGCAGAATAACAACCAATATAGTTTTCTTTTTATGACGTTTTATGTAGTTTGTTATTTTCAATTTTGATGTATTAAAAGTTATAATCTCCATTCGAGCGCAGTCTAGCACTCATTAAAACCTCTCGACTGCACTCGAGGAGACATTTACCATTTTATTTTCAAACCCAACTGTCATTTCGAAATGAGCCCTTTTAGGCGATTGAGAAATCTCACAAGTTTGGTATTGATTATGAGATTCCTCTTCCTTCGTCATTCGGAATGACAATCATACTTCGTTCAGAATGACATTTGTAATTGCCAGTGACTACTTCACCACTTCAATCCAACGTCCTTTTGTTCTAACTAAATAATCATGATCATACATCGCTTCTACTTGAATTCCTGGTAAATAATAAGCTCCTAAATACGCTGCATTCAATAATACAGTAAACGTTTTTGTTTCCGATTTGTTAGATTGACGTTCCAAATCGAAATAAAAATTAACTCTGTCATCTCTAATATCCGTATAACGAGCTTCACTTTTTGTAGTCGTTCCAAAATCTGTAAAACGGGTGTTCACAATTTCCCATCCTGATGGAAAAACTTGCGTTAACGCAATATCTTTAACCGTTTCATTTTTAGGATTGCTCACAATAATTTTTGCCACAAAATCTTGACCTTGTTTCAAATTATTAATATTTATAGCTTTTCCTTGTAAATCTAAATACTGAACAGACGTACTTAAACCTCTACTTTCTGTAATTTCATCGCCCAACGGCAACTGACCAGAATTGATAATTCTTGCAAAAACAACATTGTTATCCTCATTTTTTATAGTGATGGAGTTTGCTCCGTTTTTAACTTTAACAGTTCTTTGCACCATAGAACTTTGCGTATCTACAGCAACCGTTTTCCCTCCGTTCGTGTACTTTAAGTTGATGGCTTTCCCTCCGTTTTTAACCACCATCTTACCAATAGCTAACAAACTATATGCAGTAGATTGTGTGCTCATCCATCTACTGCTAGACAATTCTTTTGCAATAGATTTCGCTACCTCTTTAATGTCTTTATGATCGGTAATTAACATGGTTTCTAAAGCCATTGCTCGGTTTCTATCTACAGAACCATAAGAATAATAATTATATTTAGAAGTTGTAAAATTAATGTTTGCCGTACTCATAATTTCTAAACTTGCTTCTTTTTGTCCTGCCAAAGCATAAGCTGCTGCCAATCGCCATTTTGCGTCATTAGAAATTTGTTTAAACTCACGCATTCTGTTCATCGCAGACAAATCTGGACTGCCAGCCAAAGCCAACGTGTACAATCTATAAGCTTGTGCTAAATCTGTATAATTATTTCTGTAATTTGGTCTCCAATTTCTTGCTGCGTTTTTCTGATATCTAATAAAATCACTTTTAAAAGTTAACGGTAAAACAAATCCTTTTTTAGCAGCTTCTAACATAAAATGACCTGCATAGGTGGTTCCCCAATCGCTCGTATAATTTTCTCCAAGCCAATAACTCAAACCTCCATTTGCTTGCTGAAAATTCCCTAATCTTTTAATTCCGTTTTCTATATTTTCTTGAATCTGACGTTTTTTATCCGACGTTAAGTCGAAAATATCATTCAAAAATAATTGCGGAAAAACACTCGAAGTCGTTTGTTCTACACAACCATGCGGATACCGAATTAGATACTCTAATCTTCCAGAAAAATTAATTGGAGGAATGGTAGATAGTTCTAACATTGCCGTATTTGAACCCTCAACACCAAATGTGTTAAAGTTGATGTCTTGCTCCTCTTTTCCTTTAATGGTTGCATCTATTACTTTAGACGTAATTGGGTTTGGATTTACAACATCTAACTCTACTTTATAAGATGCTTTTTCTCCGTTTCCGGATGCAATAATTTCAACAGTATTGATGCCGTTTGCTTTTAAAACATCCATTTCAAAATACACCATTTTTTCATCTGGTTTCTCAAAATTAAGTTTTTGAATCTTGTTACCGATAACAACAATTCCGTTAGACGTTTTTACCTGTACGGTTACATTTTTTACTTTTTTATCCATTGCAAAAATGGTAATTGGCAACGTAACTTTTTCTTTTGGCGATAATTTTCTTGGCAACGTAGCCAACACCATCAAAGGCTTTTTAACAGGAACTGCTTTTTCTGCATTTCCAAAAGCTTCATTAGTAACATCACCCGCAACCACCATGGTTCTTACAGAGCCAATATAATTTGGTAACGTAATTTTATGTGATGCTGTTTTTCCTTTTTTAAGATAAAACGGACCAATAAATTTTACAACTGGTTTAAATCTGTTGGCTTTTCTATTTTTTGCAGCAGCAGCACTTCCATCTCCACCAATGGCAAAAACCTGATCTACACTACCCGAATACGCACCAATTACATCATCAAAAATATCCCACGTTTTTACACCTAAAGCTTCTCTTGCATAGAAAACATCAAAGGCATTTGGAGTTTTAAAGCGTGTTAAATCTAATAGACCTTCTTCTACAACCGCCAAAGTATAGGTCATGGCTTTGTTATTTTTTTCTGAAACTTTTACCGTAAATTCTTTTTCAGGTTGCAACTCTTCTGGCATCGAAATTTGAGGTTCTAACTTGGTGTTTTTATCTTCTACTAAAAGCGGAATTACACCAAACAACCTTAAAGGCAAATCGTTTTCTGAGACATGGTGTGGTTGTAATAATGAAATATTTACAAACACATTCGGCGCCATATTTTTGTTAATAGGAATTTCTACAGAAGTTGTTCCTTTCGTCGTTTTAACCCATTTGGTTTCTAAAACTTTTGTACCATTTTCTATACTTATTAAAGCATGTCCCTCACTACCAGAAGGGAATGTAATTTTAGCAGTTTCACCAACATTGTATTTTTCTTTATCTGCGGAAAAAACCAACATTTTAGCAGCTTCTTTATCTCCAGAAGTAGCATTTTGCCACCAATTTTTATAGAAATAAGCCGTTCTACCTGTTGCGTGTCCACTTTTTTCATCAATTACTCTAATAAAAAAACGACCTCTATCTCTTTCTGGAATATTCAAATTAAAACTTCCATTTCCTTTAGAGTTCGTGCTAATTTTTAAAGTTTTGTATGGTTTCTTATAGCTACTAGAAGTATATCTCGACAAGTTATCATCCGAAGAACTCCACCACCAACGCCATTCAATTTTATAAACAACAACCTCTATTTCATCTCTTTTTACTGGACTTCCTTTTTCATCAACCGAAACAACAGAAAAAGACTGATTTTCATCTGTAAAGAAAGAACCATATCTATTTCCTTCTGGAGATTTTAACCCTACAAAAGAGGTAAATGGTGCATATTTTTTAGTAAAAGCATCTATAGAAAAATCACCTCCGTTTTCAAAAGCTCTTACCAAAAATTGAACGTTTAACATTCCTGGAGCATTTTTACCAATAGTTAATTTACTATCAATTTTTGCCATTCCGTTTTCATCTAACTTCCCATCAAAAATATTTATTTCTTCCGATGAAAACTCTCTTGATGGATCTGTAAAAACGTAATTCTTATAATCTTTAAAACCATAATTTGCCGTAGAAACTTTTGCTTTAATTTCTGCTTTAAGATTTTTCGCTGGCGTTCCGTGCAACCATTTTACATCTAAAGTTCCGTTAATGGGTTTGTTGCTTGCCAAAACCTCATCATTAAAATCTACTTTAATTTTTAAACGATTTGGTTTTACTGTTTCTATTTTTAAAGACTTGTAAAATTTTGCGCCACCCACAGAAATTTTAGCATTGTAGTTTCCTGTTTTTGCTTCTTGAGTAGTTGCAAACGTAAACTTGTAAAAATTATTTAAGTTTTCTGATGTTACTTTTTTGTATACCAATTTACCACTCGGGTCTGTAACTTCTAATTTTACAGGATGATTTTTTGGTAATTTGTTATCTGCATCATTCAACAAGAACGTTAAATACACATTATCGCCTGGGCGCCAAACTCCGCGTTCCCCATAAATATATCCTTTTAAGCCTTTTTCGGTTTTACTTCCGGAAACATCAAACTTACTTAAAGACAAAGAATTTCCGTCGAACAATCTAATGTACCCTTTATTATTTCCTTTAGAAACCACCGCAAAAGCGGCACTTTTAGAGGTATCAATATTTGCAAACCCTTCTGCATCTGTTTTAGTGGATACAATTTCTTGTTGCTGAAAATCAAATAATTTAATAGTAGCTCCTGCTTGCGGTTTGGTATCTAAAATATTAGTTACGCCAAAGAAATAAGAATTATTTTCACCTTTTTTGGCGATAATACCCAAATTAGAAGCTAATAAATTCTGAGTTACTTCTTTATAGTAATAATAAGAATCTGAACAAGGATTGTCTCTTTCTCGCCAGTTATAATTACGGTCTTTATAATCGTATAATTTGTTATCCCAATACAACTCTTCTCTTGCTTCTTCGTCCTCAATTTTACTTAAATCGTCATATGTTTCCTCTTCAAAATCTGAGTTTACAGCTTGATTTTCTGAACATTCATAAAATGCTTGATTTTTATTATAACTCAATTCTATTCTATAAATAGCCCCCGGTTCTGCGTCCATCAATTTAGCCAAATCTACACTATACGCTTTCCATTTTTGTGTATTATTTACTTTGTTATCAATTAATGTAATCGTTTTCTTTACAATACGTCTACCAACGCGTTTAATTTGATATTCATTATTACTGTTCATGCTATTTTCTTGCAAAAACTGCAACACATTATCTTCGTAAATTTTTATTACTCTAACCGTTACTTCTTTTACGTTGATCGCTTCAAAATTGAACTTTAAGTCTTTAGAATTTGGTAAAATAGTTCCGCTACTTATGGCTCTAATTTGTGGTTTTTTCTGCTCGAAAGTAATAGTTTCTTTAAAAGCATCTTTTAATTTATAATTATCAGAATTTTTAATTCCCTGAAAAACAGAAACCAAAACATCTCCTTGAAACTTATTTTCTGAGAACACTTTTAACTCGTTTCCGTTGACAATAAAACGTGGTTTTTTTTCATTTTTGATGGTTACCAGACCGTCAAAATTTTGTTGTTTTTTAAGTTGATCAGAAAAGTTGATAGAAATATACTGTTCAGAAGTATTATTTACTTTTAGACTGAGAACTTTAAAATTGTTTTTACCCGGAATTAAAACTTCATTTTCTCCTTTAGACTCCGCATTTATTGCTTTTCCATCCCAAGAAATGGCTAATTGAGTGTCTTCTACAAAGCGCTGAATACTATCTATTTTGAACTCAAAAACTTTACCTTTTTCATAAGATTCATTCCAAACGATATTTTTTGATGTTCCGTTTTGAAAAGCATTCAGTAACTTTTTAGCCTTTTCTAATGAAATTACATCCGCAGATTTTACTACACCTTCTAAATATTGATATTCTTTAGAATACGATTGTAAATTATTCGTCTGAATATTAAAATTAGGTGCAATTGTTTTAAACTGAAAAGTGTAATCTTCAAAATTCTGAGGAGTATCTTTATATATTTCTTTCAGGTTTACAGAAACAGCATATTCTGTATCTGCATCTAAAATTTCATCCGGAATAAATACAAAAGCATGTTTATTTACTGTTTTAATAGTACCACTTACATGCGGTTTTATAGAAATAATTTCTGATGAAATTTCTTTGTTTGGTTCCCAACCGTTTACCTCTTTGGCAAGATTTATTTCTATATTATTGGCTACAGAAACTACTCCGGAGGTAGTATAACTTATATATTCTTTAAACTTAAAAATGTTATCTGTTTTAATTTCTTCCTTTTTACAAGAGAAAATTAACAGCAAAATTGAGATTGTTAAAAGTAAATTTTTCTTTTTCATAATAATAGTATTTATAAATACAGCTCAAAAATAATAATTCTTATTAGTTTTAGTATTACTATTTAGTATTCGCTATGGTTTATTTAGTATTCGTAGAAAACAAAAAAACCCCAATCTAAAAGAATGGGGTTTTTGAGGTGTCTAGCGGATTCGAACCGCTGTACATGGTTTTGCAAACCATTGCCTAGCCACTCGGCCAAGACACCTTTTTATCTTAAAATTAATTTACAATAAACTATAAATCCGTTTTTAAGGATTGCAAATTTACGTAAAAATACAAAGATTGCAAGTCTTTTTTTACTTTATCTCTTTTTTGTAAGAATAATTACCACTTCTTCTACGTTTCCACCAATTGGTGGATTGATTTTTGCCACAGAAACCTTCGCTTTTTTTACCCTAGAAATTTCTTTAAAAATTCTATCTAAGATTCTCTGCGCCACTTCTTCTAGCAGTTTAGAACGAATGGCCATTTCTTCTTTTACGATACGGTTTAAGTGCACATAATCTACGGTATCTTCCAATTCATCTGTTCTAGATGATTTTTTTAAATTCGCCTTAATCTCTATATCAACACTGTATTCGCTTCCTATTTTTCCTTCTTCGTCTAAACATCCATGAAAAGCATAGAGTTTGATGTTGTTTACTTGTATTATTCCCATTTTGTAATTTAAAAGTACAAATATAGCGTTATTAACGGATTTTTATTGACTTTCTACCACTTGTGTTAGTGATTGAAACGGCAGCTTTTTTATCGTTTTTTTTTTGAAACTATAAAAAACTACAGTGTAAAGCACGACCCGTAGGGAAACACCCAAAAAAAGATCTGAAAAATGAGTTATTTTCCGTAATTTTGGTGCTTAATTTTGTACCAAAACAGATGTCTGAAGAGAAAAAATCGCTCAATTTTTTAGAGCATATTATTGAAGAGGATTTAACAAACGGAATGCCAAAAGAAAATTTACGTTTTCGTTTTCCGCCAGAACCAAATGGGTATTTGCATATTGGTCACACGAAAGCAATCGGAATTAGTTTCGGTTTAGGTGAGACTTATAATGCGCCTGTAAATTTGCGTTTTGATGATACAAATCCAGCAAAAGAAGAGCAAGAATATGTAGATGCAATTAAGAAAGATATTTCTTGGTTGGGCTATTCTTGGGCAAATGAGTGTTATTCATCAGACTATTTTCAGCAGTTGTTCGATTGGGCAGTTTTGTTGATAAAAGATGGAAAAGCGTATGTAGATTCTCAATCTTCGGAAGATATGAGAACGCAAAAAGGGACGCCAACTCAGGTTGGGACTAATAGTCCTTTTAGAAACAGATCTGTTGAAGAAAACTTGGAATTATTCCAGGGAATGAAAGATGGAAAATTTAAGGAAGGTGAACATACTTTGCGTGCAAAAATTGACATGGAAAACCCAAATATGTTAATGCGTGATCCTTTAATGTACAGAATTATGTATAAAGATCACCATAGAACTGGTGCTGATTGGTGTATTTACCCAATGTACGATTGGACGCATGGTGAGAGTGATTATATTGAGCAAATTTCGCATTCTTTGTGTTCTTTAGAGTTTAAACCTCACAGAGAATTGTACAATTGGTTTAGAGATAACGTCTACGGTTTTAGCAAATCGGAATATCCAAATCCACCAAAACAACGTGAGTTTTCTCGTTTGAATTTGAGTTATACCATTATGAGTAAACGTAAGTTACTAACTTTGGTTGAAAAAGGAATTGTTGCTGGTTGGGACGACCCAAGAATGCCTACAATTTCTGGATTAAGAAGACGTGGTTACACTCCGGAATCTATAAAAAGTTTTATTGAAACTGTGGGTGTTTCTAAACGTGAAAACGTAATTGATGTAGCGCTTTTAGAGTTTAAAATTCGTGAGGATTTAAATAAAACTGCCAAAAGAGTTATGGGAGTTTTAGATCCTGTTAAAGTTGTAATCACCAATTATCCGGAAGGACAAGAGGAAATGTTAGATGCTAGTTATAACGACTACGAAGATGGTTTTGGTAGCAGAGAGGTTCCTTTTTCTAGAGAGATTTATATAGAACGTGAGGATTTTAGAGAGGAAGCGAATAAGAAATTCTTTCGTTTAAAACTAGGTAAAGAAGTACGTTTAAAAAATGCGTATTTTATCACAGCGACTAGTTGTACTAAAGATGCTGACGGAAATATTACAGAAATACAATGTACGTATGACCCGTTAACAAAATCTGGAATGGACACCGAAGAAAGCAAGCGTAAAGTGAAAGGTACTTTGCATTGGGTTTCTGTAAAACATGCTGTAAAAGCAGAAGTAAGAGCTTATGACAGATTGTTTTTAGATGAAGCGCCAGATAGCCATAAAGACAAGGATTTTATGGAATTTATAAACCCTAATTCTTTAGAAGTTATTACTGCTTTTGTAGAACCGAGTTTACAAACAGCTACCATTGGAGAACGTTTCCAGTTTCAGCGAATGGGCTATTTTAATGTTGATAATGACACAACCGAAGACAATTTAATTTTTAATAAAATTGTTGGCTTAAGAGATTCTTGGGGAGGGAAATAAAATTTTAGTAAGTAGTTTCAGTAGGCAGCATTCAGTTATTACTGTTGTGTTTAATTAGTATTCAGTGGCAGTATTCAGTTATCACTGTTACTTGTAGTTAGTTGGCAGTTTCAGTCTCAGTATTCAGTGATCACCGTTGTGTTAAAAGGTGGATCTGAGCAGTTCTCACTATAATGTTTTAAATTTTATAATGATGAAAAAATTAATTGTTTTAAGTTTATTAATATTCGCTTCTTGTGCTAATAAGAAAGAAGTAAAACATGTTGCAGAAATTTCTTGTGGCCAATGTCAGCTTAATTTAGAATCTGAAGCTGGATGTAGTTTAGCTGTTCGGTTTGATGACAAAGCATATTTTGTAGATGGTTTTGGCATTGATGATTTTGGCGATGCGCATGATGAACATATTGGCTTTTGTAATGTAATTAGAAAGGCAGAGATTGTAGGTATTGTAGAAGATGGACGTTTTGTAGCGAGTTCTATTGAATTGGTTAAGTAAAAGAACCAAGATTTTTAGAATCAAGAATTAAAAAATAGATTTCTACTTTCGTAGGAATAAAAACAAAAAAATCCGATGAAAAATTTTTCATCGGATTTTTTTTGCAACATATATTTAATATATAAAATATATACTTTATATTTGTTGTAATAAATTTTTGAAATAAATAAAGTTTTACATTATAATGAAAAAATTAATAGAAATCGATGATACTATTCTTACAAAACTGAAAGTATTATCTGCTTTTGAAGGATTAAGCGTAAAGGCCTTAATGGAAAAAGCTATTGAATTGTTTGTAAAGACGAAAGAGAAAGAACAATTAGATAGTTTAACAGATGAACAAAAAGAGGATATAGGGCTTTTATTATTGATGCAACAAGCAGATAGAACCGACACAGTGAGTAGAGAAGATATCTTCAAATTGTTAAAATAGAATGAAGGTAATTTACCTAAAAAGTTTAGAAAAAGATTTAAAAAAAATTAAAGACAAAAAACTTCTTAAGCAATTAGAAACAGTTTTCATAAACCTCGAAGAAAAAGAGATTTTAAATCAGGTTTCTAATGTTATGAAAATGTCTGGTCATAAAGATTTTTATAGAATTAGAATTGGTAATTATAGATTAGGTATTCATTATTCCGAAGAAACAATAACTATTGTTCGTTTTGTAAAACGTGAAGATATTTATAAACTGTTTCCTTAAAAAATAGATTTCTGCATTCGCAGGAATAAAAACAAAAAAAATCCGATGAAATAATTTTCATCGGATTTTTTTGCCAATCTGAATTTATTTCAGACACTTATGATTATTGAAGTTTCGCAAATTGAGATGCTGAAACAAGTTCAGAATGACAAGACCTCATACTTTTTAGAGATTCACTTTTTTATACTGCCTACTTAAGACTGAAAAACTGCCCACTAATCTAAGGCGCTGGATTCGGAATTATTTTATGAACGGCTTCAATTTCAGCTAATATTTCTTCTGATAAATCAATGTTTATACTTCCAATATTTTCTTTTAACTGACTCATTTTAGATGCTCCAATAATATTACCTGTTACAAATGGCAATTGATTGATGTATGCCAAAGACAACTCCGTTAAACTCAATTTGTTTTTTAACGCAATCTCCTCATACTTTAAAACCGCTTGCTCCGAAGCACCTGTTTGATATCGAGTAATATAATTAGGATATATAATTCCTCTTGCATCTGCAGGTTTTTGTCCTCTTAAATATTTACCACTTAATACACCTTGCGCCAAAGGAGAATAGGCCAATAAACCTATATTTTCTCTCATAGACACTTCAGACATTCCGTATTCATAACTTCTATGTATTAATGAATATGAATTCTGAATCGTTGCCATTCTTGGTAAATTCAATTCTTTGGCTGCTTGTAAATACTGCATGGTTCCCCAAGGAGTTTCATTAGACAAACCAATTTGTCTTATTTTCCCTTGTTTTATTAATGCATCTAAAGTTTCTAAAATCTCTACATGGTTTTCTGCTTCTTTTTTTGAAGTCTTATAAGGGTAATCTCTTGTTCCAAAAGTATTAACACCTCTTTCTGGCCAATGCAACTGATATAAATCTATATAATCTGTTTGTAACCTTTTAAGACTACCTTCTACCGCTTCAATAATTGCTTCTTTTTCAAATCCGTTTGTTCTTATATGAGCTGTATAATCACCAGAACCAGCAATTTTACTTGCTAAAACAACTTTATCTCTATTTCCTGTTTTTTTTAACCAGTTTCCAATAATAGTTTCTGTGGTTCCGTATGTTTCAGGCCTTGCAGGAACAGCATATAATTCTGCCGTATCAAAAAAGTTTACACCTTGTTCTAAAGCATAATCCATTTGCTCGAAACCTTCTTCTTGTGTGTTTTGTTTTCCCCAAGTCATGGTTCCTAAACAAATCTTAGAAACTTTAATATCTGTATTTGGTAATTTTGTGTATTTCATATATAAATGAAGTGTAATTGTGTAAATGTTTAATCGTGTAATTGTAAAAAAACTGACCGCTAAATTATAAACTAATACTTTAACCAAAAAATAAAGCGTGTAATTTTTAAATTACACGCTTTATAGACTTATTTTATTTAAAATCAAAGAAGTTTATGGTTTGTAAACCGTGTTAACAATTACACGATTCAACAAATAAACCCTTATTTTAATATAGCTTCAATACCTGGTAAAGTTTTACCTTCTAACATTTCTAACATTGCTCCACCACCAGTAGAAACATAACTTACTTTATCTGCAAAACCAAATTGTTTAACAGCAGCAACAGAATCTCCACCACCAACTAAAGAGAATGCTCCGTTTTTGGTTGCTTTGTCTATAGAATGACCTAATGCAATTGTTCCTCCTGCAAAAGATGCCATTTCAAAAACACCTAAAGGACCATTCCATAAAATAGTTTTACACTTGTTAACTACCGTATCAAAAATTGCTTGAGATTTTGGTCCCGCATCAACTCCTTCCCAACCATCAGGAATTGCATTAATATCGCAAATTTGTGTGTTTGCATCGTTAGAAAAATCATCTGCAGCAATCACATCTACTGGAATATGAACTTCTACTCCTTTTTCTTTTGCTTGCTTTAAGATATCTAAAGCCAATTCCATTTTATCATCTTCACAGATAGAATTTCCAATTTTACCTCCTTGTGCTTTAATAAAAGTAAAACTCATTCCACCACCAATAATTAGGTGATCTACTTTGTCTAAAATATTTTCAATTACTGTAATTTTAGAAGATACTTTTGCACCACCTAAAATTGCTAAAACTGGTTTTTCAGAATTGTTTAATACTTTATCTATACTTTCTATTTCTCTTGCTAATAAGTTCCCAAAACATTTATTTTCAGGAAAAAATTGTGCAATAATTGTTGTTGATGCATGTGCTCTGTGCGCAGTACCAAAAGCATCATTTACATAAATATCACCAAATTTTGATAATTTTTCTGCAAAAGCAACATCTCCTTTTTTCTCTTCTTCGTAAAAACGTAAGTTTTCTAATAATAAGATTTCTCCAGATTGTAAATTTGCAACAGCTTCTTCTACTTTATCGCCAATACAGTCTGCAACAAACTTTACTTTAACTCCTAAAATCTCAGTTGCTGTGTCTACAATATGTCCTAAAGAAAATTCATCTTGAAATCCTTTTGGACGCCCTAAATGTGACATTAAAATACAGCTTCCTTCTTGCTCTAAAATATCTATAATAGTAGATTTTGCAGCTTGAATTCTGGTAGCATCTGTTACTTCAAATTTATCATTTAAAGGCACGTTAAAATCTACACGAATTAACGCCTTCTTATTCTTGAAATTAAAATCTTTTAATGTTTTCATCTTTTATTAATGTATTTTCAACAAAAATACCGAATTATTTAAACTTTTAGAAGCGTAAAACCTAAAAATTAATACAACGTTTGCGAAGCCAAATACTGCGCTTTTCAAATATTTCATCTTTAAAAAGATTGCTTTCTAAAATTGATGGATAAATGCCAAACAAATTTTATATTTGCCCATGCTTTTCAACCAAATTATCGGACAAGAACACATTAAAAAACACTTAAAAGTATCTGCAGAAAACGGCAGAATTCCGCATGCACAATTATTTGTGGGTAAAGAAGGAAGCGGAACCTTGCCTATGGCAATTGCGTATGCTCAGTTTTTATTATGCAATTTTTCTGATAATGTTGATGTTTGTAACTTAAAATGCGACAAATTACAGCACCCAGATTTGCATTTTACCTATCCTGTAACTTCTAACGATAACGTAAAAAAACATCCTGTTAGCAGTTTGTTTTTAGAAGATTGGCGCAGTTTTATAGAAACCCAACCTTACGGAAGTTTATTTAATTGGCTGCAACATATTGGTGTAGAGAACAAACAAGGAATTATTGGAGTTGATGAAGCAGAAGAAGTGGTAAAAAAACTTCGTCTTAAAAGTTACGAAGGTGGTTTTAAGGTGATGATTATTTGGATGGCAGAAAAAATGAACATTGCTGCCGCTAATAAATTGCTAAAATTAATTGAAGAACCGCCAGAAAAAACGGTTTTTATTTTAATTACAGAAAACGAAGGTCAGATTATAAATACTATAAAATCTCGTTGTCAGGCGCTACATTTTCCTGTTTTAAGTGAGCAAGATATTTCTAATGCACTAATTGAAAATTATCAAGTTTCCGATAATGATGCTGCTAAAATTGCTCATCAGGCAGAAGGAAATTTCAACAAAGCACTGCAATTATTACAAAACGATTCTAGCGATCTTGTTTTTGAAGAATGGTTTATTGCTTGGATTAGAACTGCTTTTAAAGCCAAAGGAAATGCTGCCGTTGTGCAACAATTAATTGAATGGTCGGACACCATTGCCAAAACCGGACGCGAAACTCAGAAACGTTTTTTAGACTATTGTTTGCAATTTTTTAGACAAGCTTTATTGCTAAATTATAAATCTGAAAAATTGGTTTTTATGGAATCTAAAACCGGATTCAATCTTTCTAAATTTGCTCCTTTTGTTCATTCTGGTAATATTCTAGACATCGAAAAAGAGCTAAATGATGCCATGTATCATATAGAAAGAAACGGAAACCCGAAAATTATTTTGTTAGATTTATCTATGAAACTGACTCGCTTTTTACATAAAAAAGAAGAGACCTTTTAAAAGCTATTTTATTATTTTTAGAAGCTATTTCCAGCTTTCGCTACTCGCTTTTTTTACCCAAAAAGGTAAAAAAGAGCTCAAACAGACCACTCAATCTGGGCTAAGCTTATTTGTTAACTACTTCTTATTCCTTTAACTAATTCCGTTTAAAATTCTTTTAGCCACATACAAATCTGCAATGGTTGGGTTTTCTGGACAGCTTTTTATTTGAATAAATTCATCTCCAGATTTCACAAAACCAGTTTGTAAAACCTTAAAATAAACACCACAAAAAGTCGTCTTCCAAAATTTCTTTACAATCGACATTTTATTAAAACGAACACCTAATTTATAACACGGTTCTCTTTGTACAGTTGCTTCTAAAATAGTATCACCTACTTTAAAAGTATCACCAGCATGAATTTTTGTTTCATCTAAGTCGTCAATAGTTAAGTTTTCTCCAAACATCCCCATTTCGAAATCTACATTAGGATAAACAGATTTCCAATATTCATAATGCTTTAAAGAATACCCATAGATAGCTTGTAGCACTCCTCCGTGGTTTTCTCTATCACAAATAGCGTCACCCTTTACATCTTCAACATCTAAAAAAATAGGATTATCTACCGTATATTTATAAATACCTGTGGTAACTATAGTTCCTTTGTAATTTATTTCTTTTCGTTCTCCAATATTAGTTGAAACAATTTTCACAATCTTATTTTTTAAATTTCGCCAACGCTTTTTTTGTGTAATCAGATAAAACTAATTGACCAGAAACAGCAGCTCTTTCTGCTAACAAGTCATTCCATTCTTCAGTTCCTTTCCATAAAACTTTTTTCATTTCTGCCAAAGCCTCAGGATCATAGGATGCTAATTTTTCTGCTAAAATTTCTACTTCATCATCCAACTCCTTTTGTGTTTCAAAAACCTTTGCATATAAACCCTTTTCTTTTGCCCAATAGGCGCTTTTCCAACTTGTGGCATCTAGCGTTAATTCTGCAGTTCCTGCAACTCCTATTTTTCTAGTAACAGCAGGTTCTATTACAAAAGGACCTATTCCTATCGTAAATTCAGATAATTTTATAGCTGCATTTTCTGTTGCCAAAACATAATCGCAGGCTGCAGCTAAACCAACTCCACCTCCAACAGCTTTTCCTTGAATACTACCAACAATTAATTTTCCACAAGATCTCATTGCGTTAAGAACATTTGCAAAACCGGCAAAAAATTGTTTTCCTTCTTCCAAATTAGAAATAGCCACCAATTCATCAAAAGAAGCACCTGCACAAAATGCTTTTTCTCCTTCAGACTTTAAAATAATAACCGAAACTCCATTATTATGGCCTACTGAAATTAATTCGTTGGTTAACCTTGCTAATAATTCACTCGGAAAAGAATTGCTAGCAGGATGCCCAAATTCAATCGTTGCTATATTATTTTGAATGTTGGTATATAAACTTCCGTTTTGTCTTGTGGTGCTCATAAAATGAATTTTTAGTAAAGTTAACTTTTTATCTTGAATGACATTTAGAAATGTGGTTTTTTAGTCGATTGAGAAATCCAAAAAACTCCGTTATGAGATTCCTCCTCGTTCCTCTTTCGGAATAACAGTTTAATATATTTTAGTTCGTGGCCAATGGTAAAAACTTAGCTCTAAATCTCAAAATTAATGGCAATCCTCTTGCAATCATCCATAAGGTAAAGGCAATCCAGATAGCCGTTAATTTTAGATCGTAATAATCAAAAACCAATAATGTTGGTATAAAAACCAATCCGGTAGAAAGAATCAGTAAGTTTCTTAAATACTTCATTTCTCCCATTCCTTTAAACATTCCGTCAAAAATAAAAGTAATTGCACTTATGGGTTGCGTTATTAAAACAATCCAAAAAACATGATAAAACTGTTCTAAAACAGCAGCGTCTTTTGTAAAAATTAATCCAATGAAATTGTAAAAAACAAAACCCAACAACCCAATGACTATTCCTGTAACCAAACCGTATTTTAAGAGTTTATTACTTAAAACCACCAATGATTTATAATCCTTGGCTCCTAAAAACTTACCTGATAAAATATTTCCTGCACTAGAATATCCATCTACCATAAAAGCGCCTAACAACCAAATATTAATACAAATAGTATATGCCGCAATGTATTCTTTACCATAATCGGTAGCATAAGAAGTTGCAAAATATAAAGCTGTATTTAAAGCAATTGTTCTCACAAAAAGATTTGCAATCATACCTAACAAACGAGGAACTTCTTTATGAAAAGGCAATGCTATTTTTAATGGAATAGTCGTTTTTTTTATCAACAGAACCAAAGCAATAATAGCCATCGTAATTTGTGCAATAATACTTGCATATGCTGCTCCTTCTATATTCATGGTAGGGATATAGCCTTCAATTCCGTATACCAGAATAATATCCAGAAAAACATTTAACAAGGCTCCTATAATTGCAATTATCATTGGGTAATAAGTGTTTTGTAAACCTCTAAAAACACCAAAAACTGCAAATACAAAAAGTGAAAAAGGAAATCCGAAAATTCTTATTTTAAAATAGGTAATACAATATTCTAAAACGGTGCCCGAGGCATTATAAAACTGAAAAATTTGTTTTGCAAACGGATAAGCAATAGCAACTATTAACAAACTTCCAAAAACTACAATAGCAATAGCTTGCGCTGGTAAATCTTTTACTTCCTCTAATTTATTAGCACCAACATACTGTGAAACAATAGAGGAAATGGCACTTCTTATTTGGCCGAAAACCCAAATTAACATCGATATAAATGCTCCCACTATACCTACTGCAGCTAAGCTTTCTGTTGCATTTTCTGTAATATTACCAATAATTGCAGTGTCTGTAATAGATAATAAAGGCTCTGCAATACCCGCAATTAAAGCCGGAATTGCCAATTTATTAATATTTTTTAAACTAATATTTGTACCCAAAAGATCAATTTTTTACAAAGGTACATATCTATAAAATGTAAAAAGAAAGGTTTCATTGAAAAATAACTAACTTTGCAGCTTTAAATTTAGAACTATGAAACATATTTTAGTACCTATTGGATCTACAGAAAATGCACAATCTACATTACAATACGCCATTGATTTTGCAGAAGAAATAAATGCAAACTTATTTGTTTTTAGGGCATACAAAGCAAAATCTAAGGCTGGTAGTATGGTAAATATGACTGCAATTATAGAGCGTGAAACAAAATTATACCTTAAAACATTGGTAAGCGCTGTTAATAGAAAAAATGTAGATATAAAATTAATTTCTTCTAAGGCAGGAATTCTTGAAAGTGTTGAGGCTATAGATAATGAACTTGGTATAGATTTAATTATTGTGGGAGCTAAAAGTAACTCAATTAAACATGGTGTTTTTCTAGGAAGTACAGCTGGTAGTTTGGTTAAAAAATCTGATTTACCAGTTTTAAGCATTCCTGAAGGCTATGTTTATAAACCTATAAAATCGATTTTAATGGCATTTAAATCTGGTATTATTAAAAGTAAAACAGCTTTAAATCCTTTGGTTACTTTGGTTGAAAAATTTAATCCAGAAATAAATTTGCTATTAGTAAAAACTGTAGGATACAAAGATGAAGATTTAGTTTTAGATAAAGGATTAATTGAATTGCAAACTAAACTTACTATAACAGAAAATGCAACTACGTACCAAGGTGTTTTAGAGCATTTTAAAACTCATAATCCAGATGTTTTATGTGTTTTTAGACGTAAAAGAGGTTTCTTTAAAAAATTATGGGAAAAAAATACCGTACTTAAAAAAGAGTTTTATACTCCTATTCCTTTATTAACTTTAAAAGGAAAATAAATTACACCAAATAAACATCAAAATTCATTTGGTATTAGTATTTTAAATCTGCTGGTTCTATAAAATCTACATCAAGGGTATATATCTCTTTGATGTAGGTCTTTATTTCATGCATAAATTCTTCTAATTTTTCTTCTGTAATTTCTACATCTGGTTTTCTATAATTGGATGAAAAATTGACTGATAAAAAACCACTGTTTAGATTTTTAAAAGAATAAATACCTCCTTCTAAAGATTTCTTAAAATCATACTTTTTACTTTTGGTGTATAAATACGCATACAACATTACTTGAATGGCTTTGTGTTGTTCTTTTTCTCTTAGTTTACCAAATTCTACAACACGTAATTCTGCGCTACTAACCATACCGGTTTTATAATCTATAATTCGTAAAACACCATTTAATTCATCTACTCTATCTACCTGACCATGAATTTTTATCGGAAAATCAATGCCTTCAATTTCTATTTCTGCGGATAAAGTTTCTTCCGTTGCCAAAATTTTTAATTGATTGTTTTTGTCTTTTAACAAGTCCTTTTCTTGTGCCAAAAAATTATTAACGAATCTATTTGCAACTTCAAAAATTAAACGATTTCTTCCTGTAGAAATATCTCCGTTCTTAAAAGCCTCTTTAAAATGTTTCACTACTAGATCTTTCGATTTTTTTCGCATTAAATCGATGTCGTCTGCTTGTAAAAATCTGGTAACAAAAGGCATATACAGCTCATCTAAAGTTTCGTGAACAACTGTACCCAAAGTATTGTAAGCAACGGTTTCTTCTACATCTTCAAATTCTTTTAATTTAATTATTTTTTGTTTGTAAAATGAAATCGGGTTGTATAAATAATTAGTTAATGCAGAAGGAGAAATCCCTTTTACAGCCAATTCTTGCAGCTTTTCTAAAACAGTTTCATCCTTTTTAATTTCTTTCAATTCCACTTTTTGATTTACCACTTTGGGAGCAACCATTTTCTGAATAACGTCTGTGCGCATCATTTCTAATTGCGTAACAAACCTACTTTTTTCTCCGCTTCCTAAAACGTCGTGTTCTGTATTGTAAATGATAAATACATTTTTTGCTCTTTGCATTAATCTAAAAAAGTGATACGAAAATATGGCATCTTTTTCTCTATATGTTGGTAAGCCAAATTCTACCTTAACATCAAAAGGAATAAAAGAATTTTGCTGACTATTGGCAGGCAAAACCCCTTCGTTGGTAGAAATTAAAATAATATTTTCGAAATCTAAAACACGGGTTTCTAACATACCCATTAATTGCAATCCTCTTAAAGGTTCTCCTTGAAATGATAAACTTTCCGAAGAAATTAATTGTCTAAAAAAAAGGGCTAATGTTTTTAAATCTGGGAAATATTTAAACTCATTTTGTAATGTTTTTAACTGCGTAAAAGTGGTATAAAAGCGAAACAGATATTCCTTTTCTAATTCACCTACATCTTCTTTTAAATAATTTATTAATTTTAAAATTCTGTCTAAGAACTCATCAATAGAAGCATAAGAACTAAAAACAGAAACCAGCACTTGTTTTAAAGCTACGTCTGAATTTTCTAATAACTTATGAATGTCATTTTGGTTGATAAATGTTTGGTTATGCTTTGCTATATTGTCTGAAAACGCATCTATTTCTGGTATTAATTTATAAATAGATTGATGTTTTAAAAATCGAATTACATCTTTGTAATAAAATTCATTTACTATTGATTTTTGCAATTTATCCTGAGAAATAAACAATTGAAAAATAGAAAACAACAAATTGGTGGTAGGTACATCTTTTAACGGATATCCCATGGTAATGTTAATAGCGTTGATATTTTTAGGTAAAGAATTTAACGTTATCGGCAACAACGTTTCATCGGCTAAAACCAAAGCTGTATTTTTAAAATCTGTAATTTTCTCTAAAATTTCTCCAGCATATTTAATTTGAGTCGTGTTTTTAGATGCTCCAATTACTTCTATTTTTTTAGGTGCAGAAAAGGTATCTCCAAGCGTTTGAATCTCATTTTTCTCATAGTATTTCCATTCTTTTTTATACCTTCTAATAAACCTACCTGCTTGATGATTTGATTTAAAAAAAGCTTCATCAATATCCCAATAAATTTCTGAATTACCACTTTCTAAAACTTTTTGAAACAACAATTCTTCAGCAGTATTTAAGGCATTAAAACCAATAAAAAAGAATTTTTTATTTGCATTTTTTACTAAAAACGAGTCTATTTTCTCACAAGATTCTCTATAAATTAAACCTTGATATCCAATATTTTTTTCTTTTAAAAATTGATAAAAAGCATTGTAATACGTATTTAGTTTTTCTAAAAAAGAATAATGATCTTTCATTAATTTCGTCTCCGTAAACTCTCCTTCTACAGACCACTTTTTTAAGCGTTGAATATCTCTTAAATAATGAAAGATATCTTTTGTATTTGTTAAATGCTGATCTATTTCATTAAAATCTTGAATAACAGTAAATGCCCAAGAAGCGAAAACATCAAAAGTAACAGGTGTTTTCTCTAAACCTTTATAAATGGTGTAAAAATGAAATAATAACTGAATGCTATCTGCTTTTTCTATTCCTGAAATTTTGCTAATAAACTGCTCTACGTTTATAATTTCTGGTAAAAAACCAACGGTAATTTTATCTTTAAATGTTTGTTTTACAAACACTTTTGCTCTTTGAGATGGAAGTATAAACACCACATCTTCAAAAGATTTTGTGTTTTTTAAAATGTTCTCTATTGTATCAGAAATAAAAGATTGCATAGCTTTTTTTTGGATTTCTAAATTACAAAAACTTACTTTTATACATCTTTAATCATTAAATTATTTTTTGATGCAAAATGAATTAAACATTGTTGGCATTCAGGCCGATTTAGTTTGGGAAAATCCTGCTAAAAATCTAGCTTTTTTTGAAGAGAAAATAAATGCGCTTTCTAAAAATACAGATCTTGTGGTATTGCCAGAAATGTTTACTTCTGGTTTTACCATGAATACTGAAAAGGTTGCCGAAAAGATGGATGGAAATTCGGTTTCTTGGATGCTAAAAATGGCTATGAAAAAAAACGTTGCTATTTGTGGGAGTTTGGTGATTTCTGAAAGGCCTTTCGACTGCGCTCAAGGTGACAAAATATTTTACAACCGTTTGGTTTTTGTACATCCTTCTGGTAAAATAGAAACCTACAATAAAAGACATTCTTTTACCTTGGCAGGGGAAGATAAAATATACACTTCTGGCACGGAAAAACTGATCGTACATTACAAAGGATGGAAAATTTGTCCGTTGATTTGTTACGATTTACGCTTCCCTGTTTGGGCTAGAAACACAGAAAATTACGATCTTTTAATTTTTATGGCAAATTGGCCTATAACTAGAATTAAAGCTTGGGACACGCTTTTAAAAGCACGTGCAATAGAAAACATGAGTTATGTAATTGGTGTAAACAGAACCGGAAAAGATGCTGATAATTATGCCTATTCTGGAAATTCTTTAATCATTGATTTTTTTGGTGAAGAAATTTCTAATTTAGAAAATAATGAAGTTGGAATTGTAAAGGCTACTTTAATTAAGACTGAACAAAATAGAATTCGAGAAAAAATGGGTTTTTTAAATGATAGAGATTCTTTTTTGTTTACTGAATAAATAAAAGGTTATAAATAACAAAAAAAAAGTTAACTAGATTCCTCTTCAGTCGGAATGACACAGGATTTGTAATTAATATAAAAGCCACTTCAATTTTAGTAACTGAAATGGCTTTTATGTATTTATTATGTTATTAGTTAGCAAACTAGTTTAGCCCTTATTGAAGTCGTTCGAATAACTGTAGATATTCTTAACCTTTTTGTTTTTCACAAAAAGATATAACCTTTCGACTTCGCTCAAGATAAACTCCTAGCAAGAAATAGCTTCTAATACTAACTAGGATTCATCATCCATTTAAATTTAAAGTCTGTGTCTGGAACTACAATTCTTTCTGTAATTCGCTGCATTCTGTCTGGTAATCTCATTAAATAATCTCTCGCTTTTTCTGCTTCTGGCGTAAGATTTGTAATTTTATCAATTTCCCAAGCTTCGTTTAGTTTTCGTAAAATGTCTACATAATCGAAACCTGTATACACACCTACTCTTTGTGCAACGATAGAAAAATCATCAAACAAACTACCTTTTGTTTCAAAAGATTCTCTTAAATGCATTGCAGGCATTACAATCTTATATTTCATCATGTGCTGAAAAGCCAACATCATTTCACTTGGGTCTATTTTAAAGATTTCTTTTACGAATTCTGTATAGGCTTTATGGTGACGCATTTCGTCTCCTGCAATAATTTTAGACATTTTAGCCAAGGCTTTGTGTCCTTTTTTACGTGCAATTTTAGCTACATTGTTGTGTGAAACATAGGTTGCCAATTCTTGAAAACTTGTGTAGACAAAGTTTTTATATGGGTCTGTAGATGTACCAATATCAAAACCATCTGCAATTAAATGTTGTGTAGAAATTTCTACTTCGCGCATATTTACACGGCCAGATAAGTACAAGTATTTGTTTAACACGTCTCCGTGTCTGTTTTCTTCGGCTGTCCAAGTTCTTACCCATTTTGCCCAACTATTATCTGGATCTTGGCTTACTCCATCTAAATCTAATAACCAAGATTCATAGGTTGGTAATGCTTCTTCTGTAATAGTATCTCCTACTAAAACAATCCAAAAATCGTCATGTAGTTCTTTAGATAATTCTCTAATTTCTTCTACTTCTGTTATAAAAGAGTTTTTTTGAGAATTAGGTAAAAAATCTGTTGGCTGCCAAATTTTTTCTGCAGGAATTAAGTATTTTTCCATGAAACGATCCATACTTTTTTCTAAAGTTAGCATCACTTCTTTTCTTACGTTGTGTATAGACATGGTTTTATTTTATGTGGTTTTTAATAACCGTTTCTGTTTGTTCTAATAATTCATTAAAAGGTAATGAATTTATTTTTATTGGTTGATGTATTGTAAATGTAATTGGACTACCTAAACCTAATGGAAATTTTCCGTATTTAAAAATTTTCCACGAATTATTTATGGTAATCGGCACAATATAGCCTTCTTTATTGACTTTTGTGAGGACTTTTAGTCCGTTTATTGCAAATTTCTTAGGAATACCATCTCTACTTCTGGTTCCTTCTGGAAAAATAACGGCTCCCCAATTGTTGTCTTTAATTTTTTTTGCAAATTCTATTAAGGCTGAAATTGCTTGTTTTGGATCTTTTCTATCTATTAGCGCTGCACCTCCATGTCTTAAATTAAATGAGATACTTGGTATGCCTTTGCCCAACTCCTTTTTAGAGACAAACTTTGGATGATGTTTTCTAAACGCCCAACTAATTGGCGAAATATCAAACATACTTTGATGGTTTGATACAAAAATAAGCGAACAATTTTCTGGTAATTTATGCGGATTATTAATCTTTACTACGACTCCTAAAATTAAAAGTGTTTTTGATAAAAACCAGTTCATATAATCTACCACCGTTTGATGTCCTTTATAGCCAAATAATTTTAATCCCAACCATTGTAAGGGATGAAATATGAGTAGTGATACAAAAAACACTACTACAAATATTGGGGATAATATGTAACTTAAAATTTTCATTTAAATCTAATATTAGGTTTCCGCTTAGGCAGAAAAGTTAGCTAATCTACAACCTCTACCCAAGGGTAGAAGGAATGCTTCTTAAGCAAATATTTTTAATTTTAAGGCAAGCTTTGGCCAATTAAAACCTTGGTTATCGCCCTGCGATTACAACCAATTACTCCAAGGTATTCTAGAAAGAATTAATAGTAAAGCAATACCATAAAAGATGGCAAAGGTTTTAAATTTTGCAGCGTCTTCTGTTTGTTTTTTGTGTTTAGACCAACCTATTGTAATAAATACAATGGCAATAATCATCATTAATGGGTGCTCTACCGCTAATAATCTTGCTGCTTTGTCTCCCATAACTGCTCCTGCATCTGCTTTTAAAGCTTTAAACCAAGGCGACATAAAATACCATCCTAAACCTATTAATAACTGTATATGTGATACTATAAGGGTAAATAAACCGATTCTTAGATCTTTATCTGTAAATGTTCTTTTTTTAATAATTCCTGTTATTGCATTAAATACTGCAAATATTAAAATTGCTAAAACAAGGTATGCCCAATAAGAATGTATGTCTTTCATTATATTTTATGATTTTTAAAGCTGTAAAGTTACTAATTTTAATAATAAAAAAACCACCTCGTTTGAGGTGGTTTTTAGAATTTGTATAATTGATAAGTGAATATTAATCATTTAATACCCAAACTCCATCTGTTTTTATGAAACTTGTTTGATAATCATTTTCTCCATTATCATAAATAACATACGTTAAAGTATATTTTTGTCCTTCCTCAGCATTCGGTGCTATATGAGGCAAGAGAAAAGATAAAGCATATGGTATTTGTACTTTTTTATCCCAATTATAATCGAAGTCTCCATAAGAAGCCAAATTACCAATTAAACTAGCATATTCTGGTTCTGTTAATTGAGAAGCTATATATGCATAATCATCATTTCTAATTAAGGTGTACTTAATAGTGTTGTCTGGAACCCAAACTGAACCATCATGACCAAACTGAAATTTAGTTTCATGAGCTACCCATTCTCCATTTGTAAAAGTAAATTCATTTCCTCTAACACTAGTAGTACTTTCAGAGAAATACTTAAAGAAAACCAATAAATCATCTCCTTCTTGAGCATAAGTATATTTGTTTTTCAAGAAAGTAGAGATATATGTATTAGGGTTTATAGAGCTAGAAAAATTATTATATTTTCCTGGTTGACCAGAATTTTCTCCCATAATATCATAATCTTCTTTGCTTAAATAGTAAACACCTTCTGATATACCCCAATCTGAACCATCGAAAGTATAATAGATGTCTTTATCTACAGAGACTCCTTCAACACCTGGTGCCTTAATAGTAGCTTTTACAATTTCATAAGTACCAGCAGATGAATCAGTAGATGTATACTTAAATGCGATGTGCACTTTTTTTCCATCATAAGCAGACAAACTGTATTCTTCAGATTCAACTGCAGTCCAACTTGTTCCATCAGGAACATTTGTTAGGTTAATCTCTTCCCAAGTAGCTGTAGCAACATCGTCTGTATAATCTGATGAAATTAAAATACTTACAGAATTATAATCTCCTTTATTAAAAATTTGATTTACTTGAAATTTTGCATTTGTAAAACTAGTTAAATCAATTTCACTAGAAACTAACCAATCTTCGTTTGCAATAGCATCAGGATAAACAAATCCTGTCATTTTTGCTCCGTAATTAGTTCCAGCCCAAACTTGGTCTCCAGAAACACTTATAGCCTCAAAATCTAATAAAGTTCCTGCGTTTACAAAATCTTTAGAGAAGATTTCTGTAATTCCGTTTACTGTTTCACCAACATATTGAGAATATCCAACTAATGCTACATCTCCTTTTTCTGGACTAGCAATGTTAGTAGTTAAAATTGCTGGTATATAATCTGAAGCTTCTTCAGTTTCGTAAAAACCAGTTGCATTGTCTCCAGCACTAGGATAATCAGCGTTAGCAAGATTATAACTTGTTGCAGAGGTATAATCTGTTACAATTTCTAAATCTGTACCGTTTTTTAACTCATAACTTAGCAATACAGAAGACTTTTTTCCCCAAGCTGGGTATTTGTTCATTAAAAACCCAGGAATCATAGACTTTGCAATATCGTTATCTTCGAAATAAGAATCGTCTAATTCTAAAGACTCATAGTCTTCATCTGTCATCGTATAAGTTGCGTCTCCTACAACTGCAGCTGGTCCTTCTGCATCAATTTGTTCATTTATATCTTCTAATGGATCACAAGAAGTAAACACCATTGAAAAAACTGCTAATAATAAAAATATTTTTTTCATGTTCTTATTTTTTTAAAATTTAACTTTTAAACCTAAACTAAATGTTCTACCAGCTCCATAATATACTTTAGCTGTTTCTGCTGAATGATAAGTCTTGTCATCAAAAGCATCAGAAATATATTCTACATCAAAAATATTATTCATTTTACCAGATAAAGTAGTATCTAAACCTGCTATTTCAAAACCATGTCTAAAGCCTAAATCAAATAAATGATAAGAAGGTAATTTCCAAGTATTCATTCTATCTTCTGTACCTTTACTAAAGTCAAAATTAGCATAGATATCACCAGCATAATTATAATCTAAAAATACAGTAGAATTTTCTAAAGCATTATAAGTTAAACCTAACGCATAGGTAGTTTGTGCAGCATCATTTACTTTTAAATCTTTAGCATTTACTATAATTTGCTTAAATAATGAGCCATCATCTTTAAGTACATCTCCTTGTACATCGCTTTGCCAAGTCCAGTCTCCTAAAGACAACATTCCGTTTAACTTTAATTTATCTGAAAACTTATAAATAAAATCAATTTCTACACCTTGGTGTAATGCATCTAACCCTGTAATGTTTGTATTTAAATACTGTCCAACATTATCTGGATCTTGAATTGATGGTGCAATAGATTTATCTAACCAAGAAGTTCTATAAAGGTTAACATTTGCAGAGAACTTATCACTTCTATAACCATATCCTATTTCTGCACTAAATACTTTTTCATTTGTAGCATCTTCATTAAAATCTACAGATTCTTTGTCTACAAATACTCCACCCGTTAAAAATGGTGCATTAGAAAAATAACCAATATTTGCAAACACATTATTTGTATCATCTAAGTTATAGTTAGCTCCACCTTTTGTTCCAAATCCTAAGAAATTTACATTATCAGATACATTTCCATTAGGGTTAGATGAATCATCTAAAAAACTAGATCTACCATATCTTGTATTAGAAATAGAAGGTGATAAGAATAATGATAAATCATTTTTACTATATTCTAATTGTGCGAAAGTTCCATATTTTAAAACTCTACCTTCATAATCTCTATTAAAATGGTCTCCTACTTGTAAAGGTGCATTATAGTTGTTATCATTTGATTTAGGGTTTTGGTAAAACTGACCTCCTAATAAATCTGTAATTTCATAATAATGAGTACCTACATAATATCTTCCATCTAAACCTGCAGATAAAACTAAGTTTTCTGTTAAATTTGTTTTTAATGTTGATAAAACACCATACCACTCATGATTATTAACAGAAGCAGTAAAAACATCTGAAGAACCTAATGCTCCTCTATCTTTATTTTCTTGTACAATTCTATCATAATCGATTGGTTGATCTATATCTCCTAGCCTGTAATCGTCACTTGTAAGTTTACCAGAACCTTCAGTTCTTCTACCTCCACCTGTTCCAAAAGAAGCATAAACAACAGTTGTAACATACGTTTTATCAGAAATTGTCCAATCGTGATTTAAAGAGATTTGTGGTTTATTATAAAAGTTATAAGAATTATTTTCTACTTGTCCGTTTCTATATCCCCAATCTGGGTTAAATCTTTTCCCTCCTTGTTCTGTTGCTCTATTTTGAGCAATCGTTTTTGTAGTATATCTTTGTCCGTGAGTTTGTTGAGCCCCAATAACATTAAAAGATAATTTATGATTCGGATTAATAATTTTAGAAACATTTAAAAAGTAGTTAACCCCACTAAATTGTGTTCCATTAACGTAACCATCTCCAGAAACTTTTGCTGCAGATGCAGTAATAGCAAGACCATTGTCCATTAAACCAGTTGATACAGTCATACCATATTTTTGGTATCCATCATTCCCTGTAGACATTGTAACATTTCCTCCTTTTAAAGCGTCTGTAGATTTAGAGATAATATTAATAGTACCACCAATTGAAGGCACAGCCACTTTAGAAGCTCCTAAACCTCTTTGTACTTGCATTGCAGAAGTAACATCTGCTAAACCAGACCAATTAGACCAGTATACCGCTCCGTTTTCCATATCGTTTACAGGAACTCCGTTAATCATAACAGCAACATTTTCAGAACTAAAACCACGTAAGTTAATTCTAGAATCTCCATAACCACCACCTGCTTTTGTAGCATATACACCAGGAGTAGATTTTAAAATTTCAGGAAATTCTTGAGAACCTAATTTAATTTCAATATCAGCTGCTTTAATCGTAGAAACTGCCACTGGCGTTTTTCTGTCAATTGCAAAAGATGTAGCAGTAACAACTATTTCATCTAAAGCACCAAGATCTTCAACTAATTTAATTTTTCTCAAATTAGATTTTGAAGCAGAAAAAGTAACTTCTTTGGTTGTAAAACCAATAAAAGAAATAACGATAGAACCAGATTTAGCATCTGCTTTTAGCGTAAATTTTCCATCAAAATCTGTTGATGTTCCGTTTGTTGTGCCTTTTACAACAACACTTGCGCCTGGTAAAGGTTGGTTTGTATCATCTACAACTGTACCAGTAATTTTAGTTTGTCCTAAAACAGTAGCCGATACAAAAAGTAACGCTACAAATAATAAGTTTTTAAAATTTCTCATTTTTTAAATTTATGTTATTAAATGTTTTGCAAAATTCCCCTTTTTACAGACGTTTAATGTTAACTTAATGTTAAGGTTTAACAAAAAATTAAGACATCTAAAACAAAAAACTACACTCTATTAACTGAAAACTATACTATTACAACAAAAAAGAATTGTTACTTTTAAGTTATTAAAAATTTAACGTTTTTAATGATAAAATGAAAATATGTAACCAACATCTAAAAAGGAAAGAATATTAAAGTTTTGGTATTACATGAGGATGTTTTTTGCTAGTTTTATTTTAACTGAAAAAAACACCTATTTTCTAAACATGTAAAAACCTGCTATAAAGCAGGTTCTTGTGTATTATAAGTAAACCTAAGAAGCAATTTCTAAAGGAATTCTTTTCTATTAAAAATTCTTGATTAAGATTTATTCAACAATTTTTTAGCCATTTCTTTTCCTAGCTCTACACCAAATTGGTCATAACTATAAATGTTCCATAAAATACCTTGTGTAAAAATTTTATGTTCATACATTGCTATTAGTTTTCCTAAAGAACGTGGTGTTAACTTATCAAACAAAATAGCATTACTTGGTCTGTTTCCTTCAAATACTTTAAAAGGTAAAAGTTTCGCAATTTTTTCTTCATCACCAGAAAACTTTAATTCTAAATGAACTTCTTCTTTTGTTTTACCAAAAGCTAAAGCATCCATTTGACCGTAATAATTAGACATTAATTTTTTATGATGATCTGTTAAACCGTATAAAGATTCTTTATAACCAATAAAATCTGCAGGAATTAATTTGGTTCCTTGATGCACTAATTGCATAAAAGCATGCTGCATATTGGTACCTGTGCTTCCCCAAACAATTGTACCTGTTTGGTAAGTTACTTTCTCGCCATTTCTATCTACACCTTTACCGTTACTTTCCATAATTGCTTGTTGTAAATAAGCCGGAAGTTTTGCTAAATACTGAGAATATGGTAAAACTGCTTCTGTTTCTGCTCCGTAAAAATTATTGTACCAAACACTTAACAATGCTAAAATTACTGGAATATTGTTCTCGAAATCTTCATTTTTATAATGAAGATCCATTTCTTCTGCTCCATCTAAAAGTTCTTTATAATTATCGTAACCAACAGATAAACTAATAGACAAACCAACTCCAGACCAAAGAGAAAAACGACCACCAACCCAGTTCCACATAGGAAAAACGTTGTTTTTGTCAATTCCAAAACTATCTACCGCAGCTAAATTTGTAGAAACCGCCACAAAGTGTTTTGGGATATCAAAAATAGTTGCCGATTTTAAAAACCAATTTTTAAGCGTTTCTGCATTGGTAATGGTTTCTTGTGTTGTAAATGTTTTAGACACAATTACAAATAAAGTAGTTTCTGGGTTTAAAGTTTTCATCACTTCAGAAACATGATCTCCATCTACATTAGATACAAAATGAGTAGTTAATTGATTTTTGTAAAACTTTAAAGATTCTACAACCATGTCTGGCCCTAAATCAGATCCTCCAATACCAATATTTACAACATCTGTAATAGATTTGCCCGTATATCCTTTCCACTTACCAGAAATAACTTTGTTAGAAAAACTTTTAATTTTTCTTAAAGCAGCTTGTATTTGTGGTTTAATATTTTTTCCTTCCACCAAAATTGGTTCATCAGAAGTACTTCTTAAAGCAGTGTGTAAAACTTCTCTCCCTTCGGTTACATTAATTACATCACCAGCAAATTGTTTTTCTATAGCATCTTTTAAATCTACTTCTTTTGCAAGATCTAATAGTAAATCAATAGTTTCTTTGGTCACTCTATTTTTAGAAAAATCTACTGATAAATCATCAAATATTAATGAAAAATCTTCTTTTCTATCTTCGTCTTTATATAAATCTTTTATCTTGATATCTTTAATATCATTAAAATGATTTGTTAATGCTGTCCATGCATTGGTTGTAGTTGGGTTGATGTTTTTTAATGCCATTTTCTTTTAATTTTGTGCTATTTTTTCTACAACTTCTGGCTCCTTAACCGGAAGTATTTTGTTTTCTAATTGATATTTAAGCGGTTTAATAAACTCTAAGTATTCAGGTATTAAACTTTTCTTTAAAGGTTCTGCTGAAGGTAATTTTTCTTTAAAAGGATCTACTTGTTTGCCATTTTTCCAGAAGCGATAACATACATGTCTTCCTTCTGTACTTCCTGTATGTCCAACCCATCCTATAACATCTCCTTGTTTTACATATTGACCTTTCTTTACATTTTGCTTTCTCATATGTAAATATTGAGTAGAATATGTACTATTATGTTTTATTTTAACAAATCTACCATTCCCTCCTCTTGTTGTAGACTCTATAACTGTTCCACTAGCTGTTGCTATAATTGGAGTTCCTTCGTTTGCAGCAAAATCGGTTCCTTTATGTGGCTTTATTCTATAGCCGTAATGTTTTATTCTTCTTTTTAAATTATAAGGAGAAGAAATTCTATACTGAAATTTTATAGGTGCTTTTAAGAATTGGCTACGCAACATATTTCCATTTTCATCATAATACTCCGGAATACCTAATTTAGAATCCGACACGTATCTAAAGGCAAATAAATCGGTTCCTTTATGTTTAAATACAGCCGATTTAATTTCTCCATACCCTGCAAATAAGGAATCTTTAATGTATTTTTCTTCAAAAACTAGTTTAAAAGAATCTCCTTTCTGTAGTTTGTAAAAATCTAAAGTCCAAGCATAAATATCTGCTACAGCATAGGTTAAGTTTGGTGATAAATGCAAACTATCCATAGCATTAGAAAGATTAGAGTTAATTTCACCTTCAACAATTTTCTCTACTGTCTTTATGGGCTGTGCATAGGCATGTGCGTCAATGATAGAATCTTTAAAATCTACCACTGTAGCATTAATTAAATTATCCTTATAAATAAAAACTTTAGCTTCTTCTAAAGAATCTTTACTAGATAAAATTACATACGGTTTTCCTGCTCTTAACCTTCTAACATCAAAAACTTCTTTTATTGTTGTAGAAATTTCATTAATTTTTGGATACCCAACATGGTGTCTATCTAAAATTTCACCAAAACTTTCGCCACTTTTAATAGTATCTTGAATAAATTTATAATCATCAATTTTATACCCAAATTTATAAACTGGCTTAGGTTTTACTTTAACTGGTGCTATAACTGGTTTTTCTACCTCTTTTTTACAAGATAAAAAGGAGCTAATAAATACTAAAAGGAAGATTATTTTTTTCAAAAAATTGTGCTATTGAATGTAGTCTTCAAAAGTACAAATAAAAAAAATTCTTTAGGGTGCTATCTTTATGAACTTCCGATATCGGTTTCGTTAAAAATTTCTTAATTTTTAGAAAAAGGATTTGCTAAACCTTTGTAATGCTCTAACTCGGCTCTAAGAGAACCCACAGCCAAATCTGCTTTCATTTTAATTGGAATTTTATTTGCATCATCGGTAATCCATAGCGTAACACTTTCTTGCGCTTTAAAGACTCTACCAGATTGCACCAAAGGTCTAAAAATTAAAGTATTTATTTTACCAAATTTTGTTCTTAAAGTTTCTCTTCCTAAAAAACGTAATTTGAAAGGATATACCTGAGAATCTAAAAACATATCTATGGCAATTTCTTCTCCTTCTTTCATCTTTTTAACATTTCTATTTCTTAAATAATAAAAAGAAGAAAGTATGTCTTGTACATTAGAAAAATTTACAGAAGTGTCTTTTTGTAGGGTAAAATCTTGAACATACGCTTTGTTAGAATCATAATTAAAAGAAGTAATTCTATGTTTTTTATAGCCTCCTTCATCAATTTTTCTTTTAAAAAGATACGGTTTTACGGTATCTCTATCAAAGTAGCTTTCATAGGTATCATCTACACTAAAAAACCATTTAATCATACCAGAAGTCCAACCGGTTCCTTTTGTATGAAATACTTTTTTACCATTAAAGTCTTTTTCTACAACTTCTAAAAGGGCAGTTCCAGCTCTTAAAAAGCCACTGTAACTCATTTTATAACGAAGGGATTCTCCACTCTTAAAAGCAACAGAACTCTCTTGACTATAAGCCATTGTAAAGAATAATAGGGTAAAAAGTAATAGAGTATATTTTTTCATAGAAAACCAAACTTATAAAAAAGTAATGACAATTACCGTTCCAAAATAATAAAAAGCCATTTATTAACTAATTATAAATGTTTACTTAAGGAATAATTAAACTTAAAACGTCCCCCAATTTTTCAATTCTTCTTGGCTCCATAAGAACGGATAAAAAATTCTTCGCTGATATTTTGGATGCATATATTTACGCCAATTACTGCCACCTGTAGCTTCTAAATCTTTCTCTTTGCCACCAATATATTTTGCAGCTGCGTTATAATGTGCCATCACCCATTTTACATTTACCGTATAATCGTAATGACGCATAGCTTTTATTAAATCTTCGTTTTCTTGCACTTCTTTAGGCAGTTGTTTAAATTTTAAAGACAAATTAATATCATTATAATCTTCCATAAAATCGATAAAATCTCCCATATACTTTTTTTCAAAAAGATTTAATAAGGTAGATTTTTGTCCGGTTGTGTAATTTTTACCGGCTGCTTGCCAATACAAATGATTGTATGCGTTTTTAAAAGATGAATTTCTGTCAATTTCATCTCTAAAACGAACGTCTATTAAATTGATTAATTCTGTGGAAGCAAATTCTATTTTACGATACTGTGCCGATTGAAAACCGCTTGCAGGCGTTAAAGTATTTCTAAATTTTAGATATTGCTCCTTCTCCATTCCATCTGCCATCACATTAAAAGAACTGCATAACATATCAAAATAGCGACTAATTCTGCCTAAATGCATAGAAAATTTATCTGCCGTAACTTCTATCGATTTGGCAATTTGATCAATTTCCCACAAAATCATTTTAAATAACAACTCATTTACTTGATGATACATGATAAAAACCATTTCATCTGGCTGTGTAGTTCTTGGGGTTTGTAAACCTAAAAGTGCATCTGTCTGAATATAGTCCCAATACGTTATTGGCGTACTCCAAAGCAAACCTTCTAGCATAGAATCTACAGGAACACCTAATTTATCGTATTTTTCTTCTATTGCTTTTAGTATTTCGTCTCTATTCATGTTTTTAAAAATCAAAATTTTTAGAACCAAGAGACAAGATAAACTTTAATTCTTGGACTTTCATGGCAATTTACTATAAAAATGGAGATTTTTATAGTAAATATTCTCAGTTTGTCTAAAATTCAGGTTACACTTACAAAGATTTTAAAACCTTGCAGCGTAATGAGCTTGTAACTGTTTACTTCTACTAAAAACTGAGTGTTTTTTAAAGCTTTTCTCTCGTTCTCTTTTTATAAATTCGAAAAATAAGCGAGCAGGTTTAGATAAAAAAAAGGAGTGTTACTTTTAACCTTTTAACATCTGGCCTTTTTGTTTGGCTGCTTCATTTCTATCAATTTTATGGCCTGGTCTTGTCCATTTTGGTTTTTCTCCTAAAGTCTCTAGCATAGAATCTATAGCCTCTACCGTTTCTGGTTGCATCTTTTTTGTAAAGGGTTTTTGAGGTTTTAAACCTAACATTTTAAACATCTTCATATCTTCATCTACATCAGGATTTGGAGTTGTTAATAATTTATCTCCAGCAAAAATAGAATTTGCACCTGCAAAGAAACACATTGCTTGCCCTTCTCTACTCATTTGAGTTCTTCCTGCAGATAAACGAACTTGTGTTTCTGGCATTACAATTCTGGTTGTTGCTACCATTCTTACCATATCCCAAATTTCAACTGGTTTTTGATCCTCTAAAGGAGTACCTTCAACAGGAACCAAGGCATTAATTGGTGTAGATTCTGGTTGTGGGTTTAAAGTTGATAAAGCGACTAACATTCCCGCTCTATCTTCTGCACTTTCTCCCATTCCAATAATTCCACCAGAACAAACGGTTACACTTGTTTTACGAACATTATCTATCGTATCTAATCTATCCTGATAACCACGTGTAGAAATTACTTTTTTATAATATTCTTCTGATGAATCTAAATTATGATTATACGCATACAAACCTGCTTCTGCTAAACGTTTTGCTTGATTTTCTGTAATCATTCCTAAAGTACAACAAACCTCCATTTCTAGTTTATTAATACCTCTAACCATTTCTAAAACTTGATCAAACTGTGGTCCATCTTTTACATTTCTCCAAGCTGCTCCCATACAAACTCTAGAACTCCCACTTTCTTTAGCTCTTAAGGCTTCTGCTTTTACTTGATCAACAGACATTAAATCATTCCCCTCAATATCTGTATGATATCTTGCTGCTTGTGCGCAATAACCACAATCTTCAGAACAACCTCCTGTTTTTATTGAAAGTAATGTAGATACTTGTACAACATTAGGATCATGTTGCTCTCTATGAATAGTGGCGGCTTCGTACAACAACTCCATTAATGGTTTATTGTAAATTTCTAATATTTCTTCTTTTGTCCAATCATTTCTCATCTTACTCATAACATTTTTTTTATATTTCTAAAACAATAAAAGCCTTTACATAGAGATATACGTAAAGGCTTTATAATCATAATTTTATTCTATTTATTTAAAACCCATAACGCAACCCAAATAAAACATTACTTGGTGGCATTGGTACATAACCAGATTCTATATAATCTGCATCAAAAATATTATTTGCAGTAACTGTAAAACTAAATTTATTAACATCTACAATTACAGAAGCATCCCAAACATTATAACTTGTACCAATAGTTCTTTCTGCATATTTATAAATAATATTTTGCCTTACATTTTTAAACAATTTACTTGCAAAACGAGTTATAAATTGATGTTTTAACGTGTTTAATGAATAACGAGATAAATCTTTATTTTGATCTAAAATATCATCATCTAAAAAATTATATCCAAAAGATAAAGACTGATTAAACTCATTTAATTTAAAACGATAATCTGTATTAAACTCAAAACCTTTGGTATTTACTTTTGCAATATTTGTAGCTTCGTATTTTGAAGTAGGATCTGTGTCTGGTCTAATAAAATCAATTAAATTATCTGCATCTCTATTAAAAATTGCCACAGAAGTTGTAAATCTTTCGGTGTTGTATTTTAAACCAATTTCTTGAGCAAATGCTTCTTCTGGTTTTAAATTAGAGTTTCCAATTGTACTTCTATCATTATAGTACAAGTCTGTGTATGTAGGTATTCTGTAAGTAACACCTAGGTTTCCGTAAGCTTTTAAGTTATCTGCTAATTTTAAACCAATATCTAACCCAGGGAAAGCTTGGAATTTAAAATCAGAAAAATAAGTAACAGCAACTCCTGGAGTAATATCTATTTGGCCATCAGCTAATTTAAAACGGTGTTCTAAAAACAAATTAGCCATTGTTCTTTTTCTATTTCCTAAATTATTACTATTAATAAATACTCTAGAAACATCAACACCGAAACCTGTAATACCAAGAGCAGATGTGTAAGAAGCATTTGTTTCTACACCTACTTTATGACTAATGTGTAGATTTCTATAAACGCTTGGGTTATCTCTTATATACACATATTCATCTTGACCTCTTTTCCAATAAACTCTTGGCGTTATTTTAAATTTCTCTGTTCTAAAAGTAGTAGAAGCGCCTAATAAGCTACTCTCCGTTTCTTCATACTGTTCTGTAGCGGTTGCACTAGCATAAAATCCATTTGCTCCGAATTGTTTATCAAAAAAGGTAGCAATTACTTCTATGGGTTGTTTTTTCTTATTGAAAATTCCTTTTAATAAATAGTTTTTATTTTCATAGTCAGAATTATGTCTATAACCTTCTGAAATTAATGTACCAACATGCGCAATAATTGATGAATTTTTAAATTCTTTACCAACTGTGACAGAACTATTTGATTGCCCAAAAGAACCAACTTCTACATTTATAGAAGCAATATTTTCTAATTTCTTTTTAGTAACAATATTTATTGCTCCGGTAAATGCATTCTGCCCAAAAACTCTTGCTGCAGGACCTTTAATAATTTCTATTCTTTCAATAACTTCTATTGGTAAAGCTGCATTTAATGTGTGATGCCCGGTTTGAGAATCATCCATTTTAATACCATCAATTAAAAGTAAAGTTTGATCAAAACCACCACCTCTAATATATAAATCTGCCTGACTCCCAGCAGTTCCTCTTCTTCTAATATCTACACCTGCCACTTGTTGTAACAAATCGGCAACATTTGTAGCTGCACTATTTTTTATTACTTCGGATGAAATAACATCTATAGTTCTAGAATTTTCTTTAAAAGGCAAATCTATTCTTGTAGAAGTAATAACAACTTCTTTTAGTGTGTCTCTTTTTATAGGTTCTACCTGCGCATGTGCTTGAAAAGCAACAAATAATAAAATAATTATTATCGTCTTTTTAATTTTCATAAATAGTAATTTTAATATACTGCAAAAGTCGTAACTTTCCGGACGACTAAACTAGTCCAGTTTTAAAATGAAAGATAGTCCGGTTAATACATTATTTAAACAACTCATTGATTTTGATAAATCGATATCACAACCTGTATATATTCAAGTATCTCAGCAAATTATAAATGCAATACAACGTGGATATGTAACCAAAGGCACCCTTTTACCAGGAACACGAATGTTAGGTGAAATCTTAAAAGTCCATAGAAATACGGCAGTTGCCATCTATGACGAATTAGCGTCTCAGGGTTGGGTAGAAATTATACCCAATAAAGGTACTTATGTTTTAGAACCAGAGCTAAAAACAGCCAAAATAAAAGCACCTACACAAAAAATAAATCAAGCATATAGCTATGCTACAACAACAGGTTTTCCTTTTCAAAAATCATTTCATTTAGCATCTACTAATCAGTTAACAGATGCAAAGTATACAATTAATGACGGAAAACCAGATATACGTTTGCATCCTGTGCACGATTTTACAAGATGGTATAGCGCTGCTATGAAACGAAAAACGTTAATTAAAAAATGGAACAGATCTAATGAATCTCTCTATTCTTTATTTGAAACACAACTTTGTAATTTTTTAAATGCAACAAGAGGTTTTCACATCAATCCACACAACTTAATAAGTACTCGAAGTACAGAAATGAGTTTGTACATTGTTTCTCAACTTTTGATAAAACAAAACGATCTAGTCTTGGTTGGAAATTTAAGCAATTATGTTGCTAATATGATTTTTCAGCAAGCAGGAGCCACTATAAAAACAATTCCGGTAGATGCTAATGGTTTAGATATCGATTATATTAAAAAACATTTTATAAAAGGAAGTATACGATGTGTATACATCTGTGCGCATAGAGATTACCCAACAATGGTAAAATTAAGTGCAGAACGTCGATTGGCTTTATTGCAATTGGCAAAAGAATATGGCTTTGCAATTATTGAAGATGATTACGATTACGATTTTCAGTTTACAGGTTCTGCCATGTTACCTATGGCAAGCGCAGATGCCAACGGAATGGTAATTTACTTGGGGAAATTAGGGCAATCTTTATTTCCGAGTTTTCAAACGGGATTTGTAGTTGCGCCAGAAAATTTAATTTCTGAAGCTAAAAATTATTTACAATTATTAGATGAGCAAGGAGATTTAATTCAGCAACAGATGTTATCTGAATTAATTTATGAAGGTGAAATTTATCGTTTAATGAAAAAAAACATCATCATTTATAAACAAAGACGAGATTGTTTATGCCAACTCCTAACCCAATATTTTTCTGAATTAGCACAATGGGAAATCCCTTCTGGCGGATTGGCAATTTGGATCCAATTTCAGCATCAAATATCTTTAGTAAAACTAGCTGAAGAAGCCGAGAAAAACGATTTATTCCTTCCAAAGACAATTCTTTATCAAAATAAAAACACGTGTGCTATTCGTTTTGGTTTTGGTCATCTAGACATAGCAGAAATGGAACCTGTAATTAAAAAGTTAAAAAGTGCTTATCATAAAGTGTCTAAGAGGTATCTTGATGAATAAGTTTTCATCAAAAAACATCACCTTTAAAAATAGATTACAAATTATTAGATTTAAGAAACCGAATAAATAAGAGAAATTCTTACCTTAACTCCCAATAAATTTTTATTTTTTTCATGAATAATGAGTATCTAATTTTAGCGGTTTTCGAATACTCAACGGAAGCACATGTTACTAAATCTAAAATGGATTCAGAAGGTTTTAGAACTTTGTTAATGGATGAAAAAACCATAGATTCAGATCCTTTAATTAGCAATGCCATTGGAGGCGTAAAATTATTGATTCATAAAAATGATTTTGAGAAAGCTGTTAAAGTTTACAATGATATTAGAGTGTATCAAAAAGATAAAAATGGAAACGAAATTTCTTGCCCAAATTGCCATTCTAATAGAGTGCTAGTTGCTCCTACACAAAGAAAAAATGTATTTTATATGCTGTTTCCTTTTTTTGAAAAAACAAGGAACATCTGTAATGATTGTAAGACCGTATTTTAATTGTAAAATAAATCCTTAAAAGTTTAAAGAAAAGTTATAATTTGCATAAAAATGGAAACATCTCAAACACTTACTTTTTTTACTCCAAAAATGCCTTCTGGAAACGGAGCTATTTTTGTTGATGTGGGCATTTCCGCTGGTTTACCTGCTCCTGCAGATGATTTTAGTGAAACTAGAATTTCTTTAGATGATGAATTAATCAGTAATAAAGACACTACTTTTTTTGCAAAAGTAAAAGGCCAATCTATGATTGGTGCTGGTTTAGACGATAATGATTTACTCGTTATAGACAGAAGTCTAGAACCTGCCAACAATAAAATAGCCGTTTGTTTTTTAGATGGCGAATTTACTGTAAAACGACTTCGAGTTTCTAAAAATGAAATCTGGTTACAACCAGAAAATCCTAATTACCCCATTATAAACATTACCCAAGAGAATGATTTTATGATTTGGGGAATTGTAACAAACGTCATCAAAAAAGTATAAATTTTCATCCTACCTTTTATTATTTTCGACAAAAAGAATACCTTTATTTAAAAATTTAAAATATGGAAAACACTTTTCAAAACAAAGTATTATTAATCGAATCTACAGATCAAGTTCGTGTAGATTTTTACAAAAAAACATACGCACACGTTGCTGGTGGGGTCTTAGTATTTGTGCTTTTTGAATATTTATTACTTCAAAGTAGTATGATTGTAAACTTTATGATGTCTATGACACAAGGTTGGCGTTGGTTAATAATGTTAGGCGGTTTTATGCTAGTTACAAATTATGCTGAAAGTACTGTTTTAAAAACAACAGATAAAAACACACAATATTTGGCTTATGCACTATATATTTTTGCACAAGCACTTATTTTTGTCCCACTTTTATACATCGCAATTTATTATACAGATGGTTCAGAATTGGTACAACAATCAGCAGTAGTTACTTTGGCATTATTTGCTGGTATATCTGCAGTTGTTTTTGTTACTAAAAAAGATTTTTCATTTTTAAAAGCTGGTTTAACTGTTGGCTTTTTTATTGCAATGGGTTTAATTATTGCAGGTTCTTTATTTGGTTTCGATTTAGGTTTATGGTTTTCTGTAGGAATGTGTGTATTAGCAGGAGGTTCTATTTTATATCAAACTTCTAACTTGGTAAATAAATATGGAACAGAAGATTACATACCTGCTTCTTTAGGTTTATTCGCTTCTTTAATGTTACTTTTTTGGTATGTTTTACGAATATTTATGTCTAGAGATTAAGATTTAATTTTAATTAGTAAAGTGTATTTTGAGCAAAAAGTATCTTTAGAATTCAGATTGAATCAACATTTAGTAATTATCTGTTTAGGTTTGTTCTTTTTAGGTTTAAGCGAAATCTTTAAAATAGCAAAACATCAGAAACAAGAAAACGAGGTAACCATATAATATGGCAATCATCGTAGATTTAGATGTAATGCTTGCCAAACGTAAAATGCGCAGTAAATAATTGGCAGAAATAATTGGTATTGCAACCGCAAACTTATCCATTTTAAAATCTGGTAAAGCAAAAGCAGTTCGTTTTTCTACTTTAGAAGCCATTTGCAAGGCATTAGAGTGTCAACCTGCAGATATTTTAGAATATACAGAAGATTAATTCAAGTTTCTTTTTTCAACAAAAAAACGCTTTAAAAGCTGCGAACATTCGTTTTCTAAAATCCCTGCTACTACTTTTGTCTTTGGATGTAATGTAGTATTTAAGTTTTTAAAACCTCTTTCTGGTTCTGAGGCTCCATAAACAATCTTACCAATTTGTGCCCAATAACTTGCGCCTGCACACATTTGGCAAGGCTCTAACGTTACATATAATACGCAGTCTTTTAAATATTTGCCTCCTAAAAAATCTGCTGCCGCTGTAAACGCTTGCATTTCGGCATGTGCCGTTACATCCGTTAATGTTTCTGTTAAATTATGTGCTCTTGCAATAATTTGGTCTTTAAAAACAATAACAGCTCCTACCGGAACTTCGCCTTTATCAAAAGCAAATTCGGCCTCTTGCAAGGCTTTTTTCATAAAATAAGTATCATCAAAAGGTTGTATCATGTAGGTTGATTATAAATATCAAAATTAAGTAAAATATTTACGATAAATTTGTATTTATTAACCGCCTGTTTTACGCACACAATATTTGATGTTGTATTTTTACATTTGAATGAAGAATTTGTTAGACCATATACAAAAACCTAAAGATTTACGAAAATTAAATCAAAATCAATTACCTCAACTCGCAAAAGAATTGAGAGACTTTATTATTGATATTGTAGCAACCAAAGAAGGGCATTTAGGTGCTAGTTTAGGCGTTGTAGAATTAACGATTGCTTTGCACTATCTATTTGACACCCCAAATGACTTATTGGTTTGGGATGTTGGCCACCAAGCCTACGGACACAAAATTTTAACTGGTAGAAAGGATGTTTTTCATACCAACAGACAGTTTGGAGGCATCTCGGGTTTTCCATCAAGAAAAGAAAGTGAATATGATGCTTTTGGTGTAGGACACTCCTCTACTTCTATTTCTGCAGCCTTAGGTATGGCAATTGCTTCTAATATTAAAGGAGAAACAGAAAAACATCATATTGCTGTTATTGGGGATGCTTCTATTGCAAGCGGAATGGCTTTTGAAGCCTTAAATCACGCAGGAGTTTCTAAAGCAAATTTATTGATTATTTTAAATGACAATGCTATTGGAATTGACCCTTCTGTGGGTGCTTTAAAAGAATATTTAACCAAAGTTAAAACCGATAAGAGACTTGCAGCTCAAAACAATATTATAAAAGCTTTAAATTTTGAATATTCTGGTCCTATTGACGGACATGATTTACCAAAAATAGTATCAGAATTAAAACGATTAAAGGACGTAAAAGGCCCAAAGTTTTTACATATAATTACCACAAAAGGAAAAGGTTTACAGAAGGCAGAAGAAGACCAAGTAACCTATCATGCACCCGGTAAATTTGATAAAATTTCTGGCGAACGTATTAAAACTGCAGCAAGTTTATATACTAAATACCAAGATGTTTTTGGAAAAACAGTGGTAGAGTTAGCCGATAAGAATGATAAAATTGTTGGTATAACTCCCGCCATGTTAACAGGAGGCTCTTTAAAGTTTATGCTAGAAAAGCACCCCAAAAGAACTTTTGATGTTGGTATTGCAGAACAACATGCCGTAACTTTAGCTGCAGGTATGGCAACGCAAGGTTTAGTGCCTTTTTGTAATATTTATTCTACATTTTTACAACGTGCTTATGACCAAGTAATTCATGATGTTGCTTTACAAAATTTACCTGTTATTTTCTGTTTAGATAGAGCTGGCTTGGTGGGTGAAGATGGCGCAACGCATCACGGAGTTTTCGATATAGCGTATTTACGTCTAATTCCTAATTTGATTGTTTTTGCACCAAGAAATGAAATTGAATTACGTAATATTTTATACACCGCTCAATTAGGTTTAAACAACCCAATTGCAATTCGATACCCTAGAGGAACCGGAACTATTATCAATTGGAAACAACCTTTTAAAGCAATAGAAATTGGTAAAGGAATTTGCTTAAAAGAAGGAAATAAAGTAGCAATTTTATCCGTAGGAACCATTTCTAAAAATGTAACCGAAGCATTAGAATTAGTTGATAATTCATCAGAATATTCTCATTACGACATGCGTTTTGTAAAACCTTTAGATGAAAACTTATTACATACCATTTTTAATAAATACCAAACAATTATCACCATTGAAGATGGTACTATAAAAGGTGGTTTTGGTACTGCTATTTTAGAGTTTTCGTCAGACAATCATTATAAGAACGAAATTAAAAATTTAGGAATTCCAGATCATTTTATTGAACATGGTAGTGTTCTTAAACTACAATCAAAATTAGGATTAGACCCTATTAGTTTAGCAGAAAATTTTAAAAAATTATCCTAAAAAGATACTTTAAAAGCGTCTTTTTAGAGTAATAATAGCATGATCAATACTAATTTTTTAAATAATATTACCCGTTATTTTTTTATGCATTCTAATTGCATAACTGTCAGACATTCTAGAAACATAACTACATATTTGCATGATTCTATGATACAAACTACTGGTTTCTGTTTGATATTCTTCTGGTAATAAATTTAATACCAAATTATCAAAATTAGATTGATTTCCTTCAAACTTATTATTTAATGCGGATACAAAAACATCTAATAAATCGGCAATAATTCTATAGCCAGCAACCTCTTTTTCTACAACTTCTGTACTTTTATAAATTTTATCGACACTTATTTTTAAGATGTCGTTAATTTGCGCCTCGTACTTGCATTTATCTAACAAAGATTTTTCGAAAGTTCCCTTTAATATAGCTTCCTCATTTGCTAAGAAAATAGAAACTGCTTCGTTAATTAACACACCAATTGCCAAAGCTCGTAAATAACTAACTCGGTCTGTTTTGTGTTCTAAAGAATGGTATTTTTTACTATCAATAGTATCTTTTACCAGCTTAATCATATATTCTAGAGCAAACTCTTCTTCAATTAAACCCAAATTAATTCCGTCTTCAAAATCGATAATTGTATAACAAATATCATCTGCCGCTTCCACTAAATACGCCAATGGATGTCTGTAAAAAGAAACTGCCGTAGCCGATTTTTGTTTCATTCCTAAATCTTGAACAACATCTAAAAATGATGCTTTGTCAGATTGAAAAAAACCATATTTTTTATCTACAATATGATTTGTTGGTTTTTTTGGAAGACTTTCTTTTGGGTATTTTAAAAACGCTCCTAAAGTGGCATAACTTAAACGCAAACCTCCAGGAATTGCCATTCTAGATTCCGTTAAAATTTTAAATCCATTAGCATTTCCTTCAAAATCTATTAAATCTTGATATTCATTTGCTGTTAATTGCTCTTTGTATTTTTCCCCTTTTCCTGTTTTAAAGTACTCGCCAATTGCTTTTTCTCCAGAATGACCAAAAGGAGGATTACCAATATCGTGCATTAAAGAAGCCGTACCCACAATAGACCCAAAGTCATTAAATGTATACCCTAATGCTACTAAATTAGGATGGCGTTCTAACAACACTTTACCTACTCTTCTACCTAATGTTCTACCTACAACGGAAACTTCTAAACTGTGGGTTAAACGTGTATGTACAAAGTCTGTATTAGATAACGGAATTACTTGTGTTTTATCTTGTAAACTTCTAAATGCAGACGAAAATATAATTCTATCAAAATCTACATCAAAACCCAAACGAGTTTCATCTTGTGCTGCTCTTGGGCGTTTTTGTGTGTCGCCAAAACGTTTTAAAGAAAGAAGTTGTTCCCAATTCATTTATCTAATAATTATAATGTTTGATTTGTAAAAATACAAACTATTATTTTGGGTTGAAAGCAGTAACTAAAAAACTAATCTATTTTAAATTTTATGAGGTTTTTTAAAAAAATTTATTCCCCATGTTATAAACTACGTCTATTTTTATTCTTTTAATAGAAAACCAAACATGGTAAGCTGGCAGTAACTCAAACGTTTTGTACTAATACCAATGAAACACCATTTTTAAAGGTTTTAAATTTAGCCGATAATTACAACGTTAAAGAAAATATATTAACCTTAAATGTGGGTAAAATAGCTACTTTAACTCTTTTTTGAAGCTATTTACTTTGATTAACAATCTAGAATTAAATTTTTAGAAATTGATATTCTAAATAAAGACATCTAATTACTTATCATTTTCTAAGATTGAATCTTTTTCTGAATACAACAATTCTGCAACCTCAATTAATTTCATAATTAAATCGTTTACATTTACATTATCATTTACTATGGATGATGCCATATCTGTTGTTATAAGATTTTTTCTTATCAATTTATTAATAGATTTATTATCTGCTTGCAAAGCGGATTTAGCTGCTTTTTTTAATTTTATTAATTGATCGTAATATTCGTCTTTTTCTTCCTTTTTTCTAAACAAATAAATTACTCTTAAAACTTTTACTACTTTCTTCCTAAACTTGTTGTATTCTTTCTTAATATACTCATTATCCGATTCTAAATATGCTACTACATTTTTCTCTAAATATCTTGCGTCTCTAATAATTTCAACCATTTTTCGGTTGGCTAATTTTAATTCTGACAACCTATTATTTTGCTCTTTTGTAAGCTTAAGATCTTGCTGACCTCTTGCTGCAAAACTGATAATTTGACCATAAATATTTTTTACCTTATTGTAGTATAACAGATTTACATCAACATTCATTTTTTCTTTAGAATCCTCAACTATTTTTTTTATTCTTTCATCCGATTTTATAGCATCTCTATGCACATTTAATGCGTGTGCAACAATTTCAAAAATGGCATTTTTGTATAAATATTTAGATTCATTTAAAAGTGATGACACAAGCGTTCCTGGAAACTTTAATATCGCTTCATTTAAATATTTTGGTTCATCTACCTCTTTATTTTTATTTTCTTTAAATATTTTCAATAAATAATTCTCAAGCTTTTTAATAAATGGCACCATTATTATTACGCCAATAAGATTAAATATGGTGTGAAATAGTGCTAATTTTAAGGTATAATCTGTTGCTGCTATATGCACCCAATCTGCAATATTATTAACCAATTTTGACAAAGGATAAATAAAAGCCACCGCTACAGCACCTGTAACAACATTAAAAATTAAATGAGCACCTGCCAATCTTTTACCGGCAATATTAGAATTTAGCGAACCTAAAACAGCAGTTATGGTTGTACCAACATTGGCTCCAATTGCCAATGCCAACGCATTTTCATATTCAATTTGTCCGGCTGCTAAAGCTGTTAAGACCAATACTAAAGAAGCTGCACTAGATTGCAGTACCACTGTAATTACCACACCAATTGCGGTATACAACAACACGCCTTTAAACCCAGAAACTGCGTATTCTGTTAAATTTATTTGCGTACTAAAAACATCAAATCCTTCTTTCATAAAATAGATTCCTAGAAAGAAAAAACCAAGACCTGCAAATACATTTCCAATTCCTTTAAAAGTCTCTTTTTTTTGAAAAGTAAAAATTAAACCAAAAATAATCATGGGCATTGCCAAAGTGGCTATGTTAATTTTTAGTCCAAAACCAGCCACTAACCAAGCCGTTGTTGTGCTACCAATATTGGCTCCGAAAATTAAACCCAATCCACCAGATAGACTTATTAAACCAGCACTAATAAAAGAAATAGTAATTACAGAAACCAAAGAACTAGATTGTAGTAAAGCTGTAACTAATGCACCTGCAGTGATACTTTTATATAATTTATCTGTGGTTTTTTTTAAAATATTTTGAAGTGGTCCTTTGGTAAAAACTTTAAACCCTTCTTCTAACATACCCATTCCAAACAATAGAATAGCAACACCTGCTGCAATGGTTTTAAAATTTGGGTTGAAATACAATACAATTGCAACGATTACTAAAAAAGCCACAAATAAGAGTTTTTTTATCATCTTAAAAAAATACAGGTTTTTAAAAAGTTTATGTAAACATAACATTTAATAGTTGAAAAACAAAAAAGAGAAGTCTTTAACCTAAACCAAGTTTTTCCTCTGTATCTAATTCTCTAATTACTTCATACCCCTCTTTTGTGAGTAATTTTAACCATTCTGTAAAGTTTTTAACTTTATAATGCAATTTGTGATCTATATAATACGCTAAAGACCATTCATTATCTTTTACTACTTCTGAAGTTAACCAACACCACGCGCCACCATTAGAATCTTCCGTCATTAGGCAAAGTAAACTGTCTACATTTACACTTTGTTCTTCTAATTGAATGGTTTCCCCTAAACTTTGATTATAATCTTTTAAATAAGAATAATTTTGGATACCATCTATTCCTTGAGTAAAAACCCAATAACCACCGTCTCCAAAATACTTTAAAAATATTTTATAAGAAATTGGTAATTTTAATTGGAGTTTATTTTCAATTGACGTTATTTCTTCATCGTTCAATTTCTTACCAACCTTATCGTGCACATCAAAATTTTCTAGTAAATTTAGAATAGCATTTGAAATTGGATGCTGAAAATCTGGTGAATTTTTAAATCTTTCTATGTTTTTAGCTTGCTCTACTTTCTTTAGCATCTTCTTTCTTGTTTCATCAGATTTTTCTTTATTCTTTTTAGCCAATAAAGAAACACCGAAAGAAATAACACCTAAAATTATGAAACCAATTGTTTTTGTAGTCATACAACCTTTCTTTTACACAAAATTTAAAAGTAAAAATACAAAGAAATACTTCATTTTCTTTTTTGCTAAAAGCACACAAACAAGTTTAGCCCAGATTGAAGCATTTGTTTGAGCTCTTTTTTGTCTTTTTCTGACAAAAAAAGCGAGTGCGGAAAGCTGGAAATAGCTTCAAAAAAAAAGAGAGAAACATTACTGCTTCTCTCTTTAGTTACTTTATGTTATGAGATTTCTCTGAAAAGTCGAAATGACACGTGGAGAAAAAATATTAGATTATCCTTCACAAGAAGCACATTCTTTCTTTTGCTTAAATTTCTGTGCAGCATTCATACTGTGTTGGTAATACATAGATTTTACTCCTAATTTCCAAGCATTAATATAAACGGCATTTACTTCTTTAATTGGCATATCTGGATGCACCATAATGTTGATAGATTGCCCTTGATCTATATGATTTTGTCTGTTGGCAGCCTGATACACAATTACATTCTGGTCTATTTCTGAATAGGTTTTAAAGACATCTTTTTCTGCGTCTGTTAAGATGCTTAAATGTTGAACAGAACCATCATTATCTCTAATACTTTTCCAAACATCTGATGTATTATGTCCTTTCTGTTCTAGAAGATTTTCTAAAATTGGATTCTTTATTGTTGTTTTAATCTTAGCAATATCTTTTACATAAATATTAGACCAAATTGGCTCAATTCCTTGAGATACTTGTCCTAATATAAATGCTGATGATGTTGTTGGTGCAATGGCATTTAAGGTTGTGTTACGTCTTCCGTATCCTTTTAATACATCTGGCTCACCATATAACTTCGCCATTTCTTCTGATGCTTTGTAAGACTTTTCTTTAATCACCTTAAAGATTTCACTGTTTAAAGCATACGCTTCTGCACTATCAAAAGCATGCATTTTAGATTGTAATAAAGAATGCCAACCTAAAGCCCCTAAACCTAAAGCTCTATTTTCTTTTGCAAATTTATAGGCTTTTTCCATAAAACGAAACGTAAACTGATCATCTCTATCTTCTGAATCTCTATACACTTCTAATTTGGTAATAAATTCTTGCATTACTGCATCTAAGAAATAAGTAAGTGTTTCTACAGCGTCTGTATCTTTCCACTTATCGTAGTGTAATAAGTTTACAGATGATAAACAACATACAAAAGACCAATCTTCATTAGATGGTAACATGATTTCTGTACACAAGTTACTTGCATAAATTTCGTGGTTTTTGTCTTTGTAAACATCTACCGTTCCGTTATTTGCATTGTCTCTAAAAAGTATATAAGGATATCCTATTTCTCCTCTTCTTTGTAATATTTTCGCCCAAATACTTCTCTTTTCTACATCACCATCAATCATTGCTTGCATCCAATCGTTACCAACGGTAACTCCATGCGTTAATTCTTGTATTGGGTTTCCTTCTGTTCCTATTTCTAAAAACTCTTTAATATCTGCATGATCTACAGGTAAATATGGAGAAAAACGTCCTCTTCTTACAGAACCCTGACTTACAACATCCACCATTTTCTCGAACAATTGCATGATGTGTACAGAACCAGACGATGAACCGTTATTTTTTACATCGGCACCTCTTTTACGTAATTTACCAAAGTAACCAGAAGTTCCTCCTCCTAATTTAGACATCATACCAACTTCTGATTGTGAGAACAAAATATCTCCCATATCATCTGCCACGTGTGATCCAAAACAGCTAATTGGTAAACCTCTTTTTTTACCAAAATTAGACCAAATTGGAGAAGCTAAAGAGTAATAACCCTCCGCCATATATTTATAAAACTTATCAGAAAAACCATCCAATTTTAAAATACGTTCTGCATTGTCTGCTATTTCACGTATTCTTTCTTCTGGTGTGGTATCTCCTGTTAAATAACCAGACTCTAAAAATTTACGGCTATTTTCTGTTAGCCAGGTAATTTCTGGTTGGTTTTTACCTTTAAGCATTTCTTTCCTAGCAGCGTTTCTAACTTGAATTAACTGTTCGTGTTCTGTAAGTTCTGTTGTTTTTGTTTCGTTCAAGTTCATAGTTTAAAATAAGTCGTCGCTAGTTATACTTTTTGTTCTTTTACTGTAGTTGATAGATCTCTTTACAAAGAAATCGCCATGTTTGGTTCCAATAATTTCATCATCAAACCAATCTGTTTGTGCTAATAATGTTTCATCAACATCAAATATTTTAGAGATACCAATACTCTCTAAAGAGTTATTAAATCTGTTTTTTATAAATTCATTAATTACATTTTTAGGTAGAAAATCTAATTCTCCTTTTTCAAAAATCCAATCAATTAGTTTACTTTCAGAATTAAAAGCTTCTTTACAAGTTTCTTGAACTAATAAATTATGCTCTTCACTAAACCAATCTGGATTTTCTTCTTTTATAATTTTAATCAAATCGATACCAAAATCTCCATGAATCTGCTCTTCTTTAGAAGTAGCTTCTACCACATTAGAAATTCCTTTTAGTACATTTTTATGCTTGTTAAAAGCCATAATAATCAAAAACTGAGAAAATAAAGATACGTGCTCAATAAATAGAGAAAATAAAATTATAGATTCAGAAAACTCTTGATTGTCTTCACTATTCACATTTTTTAAGGCAGCTTCAAGGTAACTCACCCTTTTCATTATTACAGGTTTTTTCTTTAAGTTTTTAAACTCATTATTTAACCCTAAAATTTCTAATAAATGAGAATATGCATCATGATGACGTACTTCACTTTCTGAAAACGTAGCACCAACAGAACCAATTTCTGGTTTTGGCATTTTTTTATAAATATCTCCCCAAAAAGTTTTAACAGCAACCTCAATTTGAGAAATTGCCAACATGGTATTTTTTATAGCATTTTTTTCTACCTCAGTAAGAGATGTCTTAAAATCTTGTATATCACTTGTATAATTAAACTCGGTATGTATCCAATAAGAATGTCTAATAGCATCTACATATTCTCCTAAAGCAGGATAATCGTAAGGCTTTAAATTTATTCTTTTTTCAAAAATGTTTGGCTTTCTACTTCTTGTTTGTTCGTCTCTGTATAAAATATAAGCCTTTGCAACATCATGAAAAGGACTGTCCATTAACTTATATTCTACGATATCTTGTACCTGTTCTACTGTAGGAATATAATCTGGTTCATTTAACCTTCTTTCTAATAAAGTACCATGTACAATATTAGAGATTGCAATGGCATCATTTCTAGAACCATGATTTACAGTAATCATTGCTTTTTCTATAGCTTTGATAATTTTTTCTAACTCAAAAATGGTTGTTTCGGAGTCTCTTTTTATAATGTGCGTAATTTCCAAGGTAAAAGAAGGGTGTTTAATTGTTTATTTTGCTGTTAGCAAAGATTGGATTTTTTGCTTCAAAATAAAAGTTATACTTATTCACAAAACCCTTGAAGTTTTTAACAAATCGCGTATTTTCTCTAATTTACCGGAAAAAAAACGATTTATTAAAAACCTCATATTCATTATATTATCAACTAAAAAACGCTGTAACCTCTACCTGTATTGACATTCTTAAAACATCTCTATTAAACAATTAGCCCAATAAAAAATTGCAATAATTTTTCACTTAGAAACTTTCATTTTTTATAAAAAAAAAGAAATATTTATTTAGAACATCATTTTTGTTATATCAATTAATATAATCTTATATTTGCAGTATTATTAACATTTATATTATATTATTTTGAAAAAAGGAACAGTAAAATTCTTCAACGAATCTAAAGGATTTGGATTTGTAACAGAAGATGATTCAAACACAGAGTACTTTGTACACGTATCAGGATTAATTGACGAAATTAGAGAAGGTGACGCAGTAGAGTTCGACCTTAAAGAAGGTAGAAAAGGTTTAAATGCAGTAGACGTTAGAGTTCTATAATTTTAAATTTTTTGAAAAGAACAAGTCGCTTAATTTTTTAAGCGGCTTTTTTTTGTCTTATTTTTGTAGAATAAACACAAATAACATTAGTTAAGACTTCGCTTATTAAAAATTTATTAGTGAAACACTAGTGCTTATATAATTAATCTGACATCGTGAAAAGTAGCTTTCCGAAAACCGTACAAATTGCCATTATATCTGTTTATCTAATTTTTTTAGCGGGTTCTGTTGTTAGAATGACAGGCTCTGGAATGGGGTGTCCCGATTGGCCTAAATGCTTTGGGTATTATATTCCGCCTACAGCGGAAGAACAAATTACTTGGAAACCAAATACCGAATTTAAAAAAGGGTTTATCATTATTAAAGATGAAGCCTTGTTTGTTGCAGAACATACCGTTAAAACTGCTGATGAATTTAAAATTGACAATTGGAAAAAATACACCAAACACAATTACGCTAAATTTAATAAATATCATTCTTGGACAGAGTATATTAACAGATTGTCTTCTGTTTTAGCTGGTTTTGTTTTCTTATTTCTAATCTACAAAGCAACAAAATACAGAAAAAAAGATAAGAGAATTCCCATATTAGCATACACAGCTTTCTTTTTAATGTTGGTGGAAGCTTGGTTAGGAAAAACAGTAGTAGACACTAATTTAAAACCAACAATAATTACGATTCACATGGTTATTGGTTTAATAATCATTGCGCTTTTATTACAATTACAATTTATTACTTCGAATAAAAAAAAGAGCTACAACTACAATCCAATCTTTAACAAATTACTTCTTATCTCTGTTGTATTTTCGTTGATTCAGATTGCAATGGGAACGCAAGTAAGACAATTTATAGACGAACAAGTAAAACTTTTCGGTTTCGAAAACAAAGATTATAGTTTAATGAATCCGAGTTTTAAATTCTACTTTCACAGGTCTTTTACCATTGCAATTGTATTGGTAAATCTAGGATTGTTTTATATAAATCAAGTAAAAAACCTCGGCTACAAGTTAGTAAATTGGGTAGTGGCGCTCATTTTTATAGAAACCATTACAGGAATTTTAATGTATTACGCAGAATTTCCTTTAGGCACACAAGCAACACACTTACTAGTTGGAGCTATTTTATTTGGATTACAATTTTATTTGTGGTTACAGAGTCGCTCTGTTAAGTAAACAGTATGCAGTTTACAGTGGCTATTTTCAGTAACTCACTGTTGTGCAAGCTGAATACTAAAAAATTAACCACATAGAAACATAGAAAATACAGTGTTTTTTCTGTGTTTTTTTTTTAAAATTTTATAATTTAAAAATATTGGAACTCTGTTTTTTTTTATTCTCAACAGTAAGAAACTGAAAACTGAGACTGCCACTGCAAACTAAAATCACGGATGCGCATTTACCCAAACTTCACCGTCTGAGAAATATTCCTTTTTCCAGATAGGCACTGTTTCTTTTAAAGTATCAATAGCAAACTCACAAGCCGCAAACGCTGCTTTTCTATGTTTAGAAGACGTAGTTATAATTACTGGAATTTCTCCTACCCGCAACATTCCTTCTGCATGATGAATAGCAATTTTTTTAATATCGAAATTTTCTAACGCCAAATCTGCAATTTTCTGCATCTCTTTAATTGCCATAGGTTTGTAGGTAGAAAAATCTAATTGAGTAACTTCCTTTCCTTGTGTATCATTTCTAACAGTACCCACAAAGGCTGAAATTCCGCCACAAGCATCATCTTCTACAAAACGATAACACTCTTGTAAGTCTAATTTTTTAGATGTAATTTTAATTGAAGTTCTTCTCATAATTAAAAGATATTGAAACAAGTTCAATAGGAAAGCAAAAATAGTAAAACAAAGTTGTAATTTTGCATTAGTGAAAATCTGATCAAGATTTTCACTAATTGAAACTAAATTAATCGCAAAGTTTATAAAGGAAATAAAATTTTCTGTGAACCTCTGTAGAACACGCTGTTTACTTCAGTGAAACAACCTCTTAAAATGAAAAATATCTTTAGAATTGTAAGTATCCTAGAAGGAATCTCTTACCTATTATTATTACTGATAGCAACACCAATTAAATATTTACAAGGTGATGATACTTATGTAAAAATGTTGGGAATGCCTCATGGAATTCTTTTTATGCTATATGTAGTTTTGGCCTTTATGCTTAAAAAAGAAATGAATTGGAATAATAAATCTTTTGGATTTGTTTTACTTGCTTCTATCTTACCTTTTGGTACTTTTTATATTGATAAGAAGTATTTTCAAAAATAGATTGTTGGTTGTTACGCTGAGATTAGCTGAGAAAACACAGAGATTCACAGAGTTTTTTTTATAAACGGATAACACAAGAGTATTTCTTCCCTTTGGGAAGATTAAGATGGGCTTTTGATGGACTTTTTACCCTCCGCTTACCGGAGGAATCACAGCAACAACATCATCCTCTTTTAAAACCAATTCATCTGCTGCATAACTTTCGTTGACTGCAATTGCATAAGAATCGATGTTTTTTAACTGAGGATATTTTTCTTTCAGAAAATTCTTAAAACCTTGAACTGTTTCTATTTTAGGTAGCTCTAAATTTAAAGCCGAAGTTTCTACTAAATCTGTGGTAATCCCGAAAAAAAGTACTTGAATTTTCATATTCCAAAAATATTAAAACAAACTTAATCTAAACAACAAACCGTTGTTTTTAACTCCTGCATGAAAAGATTTTACATAATCTACTCTTAAAAAACGCCATTTACCAAAACCTATATTATCGATACCTACAGAATATTCTGTATATGGTTTTTTATTTGCCATAACTAAGGTTTTTGCCCCTCCAACTAAATGGAAGTTCAATTTATTTAATAATGGAATTTTCCCTAAAACGGCTCCTTTAAAATTATGTTCAATATGAGCTTCTGCATATTTATCATTGGTATAAAACTTATAATACTCTAATAAACCAAAACTATTTAGCTCGCCATCTAAAGGAAAAATTAATTGGTTTCCATTAGCTTGTAAATAATCCATAAAAGCAATGTTTTTCTTTTTTAGAAACATGCCTCCTCTTAAATAATAAGTTAGACTTCCATAATTTCCGGCATTAATATCTTGTTTTAAATTTACTGTAAATACATCTGAATTTAATTCAGCATTAGAAGCGCCAAACCGTTTTGTATACTTAATATTTAAGGATGGATATTTCTCATTCCCAATATTTTCTTTTCTATCGGGATAAGACAAATATTTTTGCCCGAACACAAAAGTAGCACCTACATTTAATGTGGCAATTTCATTTTCTTCAAACACATCAATTACCTCTGATGGATTGTTAGAAGTATAACCTCCATTATGGCCTTGCTTTGCAAAAGAATAATCGGTAGTATTAAAAAGTGGTTTTCTATTTGCGTATTCTAATGATGATGATAGGTAAATTCCATTTTTAATTTCTTCTGAATAACTGATTTTCCCAAAAGTTTTATCATAAATTTTTAAATAATTTAACCTTCTTATCAAAGAGCTAATGGTGTTATTTATTTTCATTATTGGCTCTCTGTCATTAAATTGAGTTGCTGCAACCCCTCCTGAAATCGTCATTCTTGGCCTCGAAATATTATTCCAATTTTTAGTAAAAAAGAAAGTTGGTCTTAAGCGTTTATCAGAAAAACCATAATTTGCTTTTACACCTGCATTCCACCATTTCCCAATTTCATTTTGCTCTTTAAAATAGCTAAAACCTAAAGAAGCATTAAAACCTTGTACTGTATTATAATTAAAATCCTTTATTAGTCCGTTGTAAGAAACAGCCCATTTTTCGTAAGAATTTCTATGTGTATGGCCCATTATGGGCGAAAGTAAATTAAACCTATTTTGCTTCTTATTTACAGAATCTAAATATTTTTTAGATTTTCTAACAAGTTTTAAACTGTCTTTAAATTTATAATCTGTAGTTTCTTCTAATGTTAATGGAACGGGTCTTAAACTGTTCCAATACACGGTGTCTTTTTCTGTAGCTTCTTTTTCAAACCTTAATACTTCATTGGTAAAAGTATCTTCATTATAAGTAGGGTTAAAATTATAATCGGAATATCCAGATGAAAAACGTCCATCAAACTTAAAACCAAAAGCATCTACTTTAAAATCTATACTCTGACTTATTAATACCCAAGCATTATTTACTGCGGAATAATTATAGTTTTGTTTTAAATGTAAAACATCTACCATTGGTATGTTTACTTGCGCACCCGTTACGGAAACATCTGTACCATAAATAGCCCAATCATCTTCTACAATATATAAATATCCATTAAAAACACGATCATTTTTTCGTTTAGGAATTAGTTTTATTTTATTAATGAGTTTGCCGTTTTTATTATAAAAAGACCCTACTAATTTATATTTATAATAACTAAAAGCATTGGTAGAAATTGGCGAAATTAAATCATTACCAAAGGTTACACTATTATTATAAAAATTGATATTTGCATCTTCTGCCCTGTTAAAACTGATACCATTATCTGTTCCGCTTACTTTAGAGGCAATAATTTTTTCTTTAAACTTTTTTGGTTTTTTCTGAAAATGAATTTCAGAAACAGTTTCAGAAAGATATATAATTCCGCTTCTTGTAGAATCTAAACCTCCGCCAAAATCTCCCAAATTTTGGCCTAAAAACTTTTCTGGAGCATCCTTAATTTTATACAAACCTCTAGAGTAAAATTTAGCAGTATATTTTGCATACTTATCTGTATTCTTCTCTTTATTGGAAATAACATTTCTAATAATTCTGTTTGCAGGATTGTCTTTTGTAGAAATAGAAATTTCTGCTAACTGAACATCTTCCTGCTCTAATTGAACATTTAACTCAAAAGGAAAAGAAGTAATATTGACTTTCTTTTTTACGGTTTTATAACCCAAAAATTGAAAAACGATTATATGCTTTCCTTTTTTGTTGATATTTAAAACATAATCTCCATTATCATTAGAAGTTGTACCTGTAACTGTTTTATTTAAATATACACTTACAAACGACAAAGGATTGTTTTTTGTATCTGTAATTCTCCCTTTTACTTGTGATAAAACAGAAAATGAAACTAATAAAAACAGATATAAAGTAGTTTTTTTCATACTTAAGCTCAATTAATAGTCACAAACATAAACTTTATGAAACAAGTAATTCAATAAAATTTGTTAAACAAGCAATATCAGTTACCTAATTTAAAGGTTCTTAAAAAACAAAAGATGCTATAATACCAAAAACATATCTTATCAAAAGAAAGAAAAATAAGTTTTCTCTTCCGCTGAAAATCATATATTTGTAAGCTTAAACAAGTAAAGAATTATTATCATGAGCGATTCTAGAAAAAGACACGAAGCTTTATTATATCACGCAAAGCCAAAACCAGGTAAGATAGAAGTAGTACCTACTAAAAAATATGCTACTCAGCGAGATTTAGGATTGGCATATTCTCCTGGAGTTGCCGAACCTTGTTTAGAAATTGAAAAAGATAAAAACAACGCATATAAGTACACTTCTAAAGGAAATTTAGTAGCCGTAATATCTAACGGAACAGCCGTTTTAGGGTTAGGAAATATTGGTCCGGATGCTTCTAAACCAGTAATGGAAGGAAAAGCTTTATTATTTAAAATATTTGCTGATATTGATGTTTTTGATATTGAAGTAGATGCAACAGATGTAGAACTTTTTATACAAACCGTAAAAGCAATTGCACCCACTTTTGGTGGAATTAATTTAGAAGACATTAAAGCTCCTGAAGCTTTTGAAATTGAAAGACGTTTAAAGGAAGAATTAGACATCCCAGTAATGCACGATGACCAGCATGGAACCGCTATTATTTCTGCGGCGGCCTTAAAAAATGCAATTGACATTACAAATAAAAAGATTAGTGAAGTAAAAATTGTTGTAAATGGAGCTGGAGCTGCTGCTATTTCTTGTACACTTTTGTATTTAAAACTTGGTGTAAAGAAAGAAAACGTTGTTATGTGCGACAGTAAAGGGGTTATTAGAAGAGATAGAGACAACCTAACTTCACAAAAAGCAGAATTTGCAACAGATAGAGATTTAAACACTTTAGATGAAGCTATGCATAATGCTGATGTATTTATAGGTTTATCTAAAGGAAATGTAGTTTCTCCAGAGATGCTTTTATCCATGGCAAAAGACCCTATTGTTTTTGCGATGGCAAACCCAGTTGCTGAAATAGATTACGATGTAGCCGTTGCTACAAGAAAGGATATTATTATGGCTACAGGAAGATCTGATCATCCTAACCAAGTAAATAATGTGCTTGGATTTCCATTTATTTTTAGAGGTGCTTTAGATGTGAGAGCTACTAAAATTAATGAAGAAATGAAAATGGCTGCTGTGCATGCTTTAGCCGATTTAGCTAAAAAATCTGTACCAGAACAAGTAAATATTGTGTACGATGAAGTAAGTTTAGCTTACGGAAGAGAATACATTATTCCTAAACCATTTGATCCAAGATTAATTTATGAAATTCCACCAGCGATTGCAAAAGCTGCTATGGATTCTGGTGTTGCTTTACAACCTATTGAAGATTGGGATAAATATAGAGAAGAGTTAATGGAACGTTCTGGTTCTGGTAATAAAGAAATTAGACTTTTACATAACAGAGCAAAAAGCAATAGAAAACGTATTGTGTTTGCAGAAGCAGACCATTTAGATGTTTTAAAAGCGGCACAAAGAGTGCATGACGAAAAAATTGGTAAGCCTATATTATTAGGAAGAAAAGAAGTTATCTTAGCTTTAAAAGCAGAAATAGGCTTTACTGCAAATGTGCCAATTATAGACCCAAAAACAGATGAAGAAACAAAACGTAGAGAACGTTTTGGAGATATTTACTGGAAAAATAGACGTCGTAAAGGACGTACATTATCTGAAGCAACAAAATTAATGCGAGAGCGTAATTATTTTGCCGCTATGATGGTAAATGAAGGTGAAGCAGATGCGTTAATTACAGGATATTCTAGACCTTACCCAACCGTTTTAAAACCAATCTTAGAACTTATAGAGAAAGACAAAGGAATTACCAAAATTGCTGCAACGAACATTATGCTAACTAAACAAGGCCCGTTATTTTTAGCAGACACTACGATAAACGTAAACCCGAATGCAAAGGAGTTGGTAAAAATTTCTCAAATGACAGGGAATTTTGTAAAAATGTTTGGCATGAAGCCAAATATGGCAATGGTTTCTTTTTCTAACTTTGGATCTTCAAATTCTGAAACTTCAAAGAAAATTAGTGAAGCTGTTTCTTACTTACATCGTCATTTTCCAGACACTATTATCGATGGAGAATTACAAGCAGATTTTGCTCTAAACCCAGAAATGCTGGCAAAAGAGTTTCCATTTTCAAAACTAAATGGTAAAAAAGTAAATGTTTTAATTTTTCCGAATTTAGAGGCTGCCAACATCACCTATAAATTAATGAAACAATTAAACCATGCAGAATCTATTGGTCCAATCATTTTAGGATTAAGTAAACCTGTACATATTTTACAGCTAGGTTGTAGTGTAGATGAAATGGTTAATATGGCTGCTTTGGCTGCTGTAGATGCTCAAGAAAAAGAAAAAAGAAGTAAAATACAAGAGTAGAGACTTAGAATAGGTGTAGAATTAAGAAACAAGACTAAAAAGAGAATAAAGGATAGCGAAAAACAATAACATCATTATTTGTCTATCATTTATTCTCTAATATTTGTTTTTTTTATTTATCATTTATAAAATTTAAATTGCTCACACAACAAACCTAAAATAAATTCTTACTTTAGGCGCTTAGAAAAAGAACGATATGATTACACAAATTAGAGGAAGATTGGTAGAAAAAAATCCAACAGAAGTAGTTGTAGATTGCAATGGAGTTGGGTATTTATTACATATTTCTTTAAATACTTTCTCTAGTTTACCAGATGATGAGGCCGTTGTTTTATATACACATTTATCTATAAGAGAAGACGCGCACACTCTTTTTGGCTTTATTACTAAAACAGAAAGAGAAGTTTTTAAATTATTAATTTCCGTTTCTGGTGTTGGACCAAGTATTGCACGAACAATGTTATCATCCATGACCTCAGAGGAAATACAACATGCAATTGCATCCGAAAATATACCATTAATACAATCTGTAAAAGGAATTGGTCTAAAAACTGCACAAAGAGTAATTGTAGATTTAAAGGATAAAATTTTAAAAACCTTTAATATTGATGAAGTTTCTTCCTTTACAAGCAATACCAATAAAGATGAAGCGTTATCTGCTTTAGAAGTTTTAGGTTTTAATAAAAAACAATCCGAGAAAGTTATCGCTACGATTTTAAAAGAAAACGCAGAAGCTTCTGTAGAAAATTTAATAAAACTAGCCTTAAAAAATTTATAATAATTTTGAGAGATTTTTTAAAAAAAATATTTTTATTTATTGTTTTTGCTATCACAGCAAACATATCTTTATATGCCCAGACAAATAAAAACACAGATTCAATTACCGTAAAAAACGATACTCTTAAATTAAGGTATAACTTTAAAAAAGAGCAAACTGGTGGTTTGTTTCTAGACTATCTAGCAGAAAAAGAAATTATCTTTGATAAAGAATTAAACAAGTTTGTAATTTTTGAGAAAATAGGCGATTATTATACCAAAACGCCCATTTATCTTACGCAAAGAGAATACGCAGATTATCGATTAAAAAGAGATATGACGCAGTATTACAAGGACAAAGTAAGCGCCACAAACTCTAAAAAAAAGGGCTCTGAAGAAGCTCAAAAAGACCTACTACCAACATACTACGTAAAATCTGGTTTATTTAAATCTATTTTTGGCGGAAACGAAATTAAAGTAACACCTACAGGAAGTCTAAATTTAAAGTTAGGTTTTATTTATCAAAATACAGAAAACCCACAATTATCCGAAGAAAACAGAAGTAGTTTTACATTCGATTTTGATCAACAAATTAATGCAAGTATTCGTGCACAAGTAGGTACACGTTTAGATTTCACTGCAAATTATGATACCCAAGCTTCTTTCGATTTTCAGAATTTAGTAAAAATTGCGTACGAACCTACAGAAGATGATATTTTACAAGGAATAGAAGCTGGTAATATTTCTATGCCAATTAAAAACTCTTTAATAAATGGTGCCCAAAGTCTTTTTGGGGTAAAAACACAATTAAAATTTGGGAATACCAATATTACTGCTGTTTTTTCTCAACAAAACTCAGAAAGTAAAACAGTTGTTGCCGAAGGAGGAGCGTCTATACAAGAGTTTCAATTAAAAGCAACGGATTACGATAATGATCGTCACTTTTTCTTATCACAATATTTTATAGACAATTATGCTAACTCGCTTAAAAATTATCCATTAATTAATAGTCAAATTAATATTACCAGAGTAGAAGTTTGGATAACCAATAGAAACGCAAGTACGGAAGATTATAGAAGTATTGTGGCCTTAGCAGATATTGGAGAGTCTGACACAAATGTTTTGGTAAATCAAACAGGAGAAGTACAACCAACAAATCCGCCAATAACAACTGGTGGAAATATACCTACAAACGAATCTAATAATTTATCTAATTTACTTACTACAAACAGTGGTATTAGAAATATTTCTACCGTAAATAGCACCTTACAAACTTATAATATGAGTGAAGGTACAGACTATTCTATGTTAGAAAATGCAAGAAGGCTAAACACAAGTGAATTTACTTTAAATTCTCAATTAGGTTTTATTTCTTTAAATAGTAGATTAAATGACGGAGAAGTTTTAGCCGTTGCTTATGAATATACAATTGCAGGTGGAGTTACAGGTAGTACAAAAACTTCTTTTAAAGTTGGTGAATTTTCTAATGATGGAATTCAATCTCCACAAAATTTAGCTGTAAAATTATTACGAAGTGAGATTTTAAAAACAAATCGTAAGAATGTAAATACAGGAGAAGTTGAATCTTTTCCAACATGGCGTTTAATGATGAAAAACGTGTATGCTTTAGGTGCATTTCCATTATCTCAAGATGGTTTCTATTTTGAAATTCAATATAGAGATGATCAAACAGGAATTTCTTCTAATGTATTACAAAACTCAAATACAGTTGGTATTCCTAATTTACCATTAATACAAGTTTTTAAATTAGACCAATTAGACCAGAGTCAGTACAGATCTCCAGATGGATATTTTGATTATGTAGAAGGAATTACCGTTAATTCTCAATACGGATTTGTCTTTTTTCCAGAACCAGAACCTTTTGGTAATGATTTAGTACAAAAAAACGCTAATGATATCGGTTTAAATGAAACTGTAGATAACAATTATTTATTTAAAGAATTATATTTAAACACTAAAACAAATATTAAAAACAACTTCCAAAATAAAGATAAGTACTACTTAAAAGGATATTTTAAATCAGAAAATTCTGGAGGAATTCCTATTGGCGCTTTTAATGTACCTAGAGGTTCTGTTAGAGTAACCGCAGGTGGTAGGCAATTAGTAGAAGGTGTAGATTATGTAGTAGATTATCAATTGGGGCGTGTACAAATTTTAGATACTGGTTTGCAAGCTTCTGGCACACCTATTAGTGTTTCTACAGAAAATAACGCTGTATTTAATCAACAACGTAAAACCTTTATGGGAATTGATGTTGAACATAAATTTTCGGATAAATTTATTGTTGGGGCAACTATTTTAAATGTTAATGAAAAACCTATTACACCAAAAGTAAATTTTGGTTCGGACCCAATAAACAACACTATGTTTGGGGTAAATGTAGATTACACCACAGAAGTACCCTATTTTACAAAATTAGCCAATAAATTACCTTTTGTAGATACAGATGTTCCTTCTAACTTATCCGTTAGAGCAGACATGGCATACTTACTTCCTGGAACGCCAAGCGGTATAGATGTTGCGGGTGCAGCAACTTCTTATATAGATGATTTTGAAGCATCTCAAATACCTATTAGCATTTTATCTCCATTAGATTGGCACGAAGCGAGTACACCTAGATACTTTCCAGGTTTTTATGGAGATCAAGAAGATTTATCTTACAATTATCAAAGAGGAAAATTAGCTTGGTATTATGTAGATCAAATTTTTTATGGAGCTGGAGACACACCTGCAAACATAAATGCAGAAGAACTCTCTAGAGCAGAAACAAGACAAATTAATTATAGAGAATTATTCCCAAATATTCAATTAGATATTACTCAGAACTCTTTAATAAGAACCTTAGATTTAGCCTATTATCCTTCAGAAAGAGGTTCTTATAATTTTGATACAGGAACCAATGTAAAAACGGATGGAACTTTCTCTGACCCACAAAATAGATGGGCAGGAGTTATGAGAGCCTTAACTACCAACAATTTTGACCAAGCAAATGTTGAGTATATGCAGTTTTGGGTAATGGACCCTTATGAAAATTATTCTATTACTAATGAAGAAGGTTTACCAAACGGATTAACACCTGATAATGTTAAGACAAACAACAATCTTCAAGTTGGAGATTTATACATAAATTTAGGTAATGTTTCTGAAGACATCTTAAAAGATAGTCGAAAAATGTATGAAAATGGTTTACCAGAAACTGGTGGAGATATTAATACGGCCACTACAACATGGGGTAAAATACCTACAAACCCATCTATTATTTACGCTTTTGACGAAAATGATGACTCAAGAACTAACCAAGATCTAGGTTTTGACGGATTAAATGATACCGAGGAATTTTCTAAATACAGTACAGCACTTCCAAATTTCAGTAAATTAAACCCTAATGATCCTGCTTCAGACAATTTTCAATATTTTAGAGGTAGCACATTAGATGCTAGCAATGCTTCTGTACTTACTAGATATAAAAACTACAACAATACACAAGGAAATTCACCAACTTTAAATCAATCTACAGAAAGCTACCCAACATCTTCAACATCATATCCAGATGTAGAAGACATTAATAAAGATCAAACCATGAATACCGTAGAAAGTTACTACGAGTATAAAGTTTCTATGAATAGAAATGATTTGGCAATTGGTAAAAATTATATTGTTGATAAAAAAATAACAGAGGTCACTTTAGAGAACGGCGCTAAACAACAAACAACATGGTACCAATTTAGAGTTCCCTTAAGAGGAGGAACGCCAATAAATGGTATTTCAGATTTTAATAGTATCCGTTTTGTAAGAATGTTTTTAACCAATTTCAAAATACCTGTAGTACTTCGTTTTGGAGAATTAGATTTGGTCCGTGGAGATTGGAGACGTTACACAAAGACTTTAGATGAAAATATAACCACACCAATAGATCTAGACGAAAACGAACTAAAAGATTTTGAAGTTGGTGTAGTAAGTATAGAACAGAATGAAGGAAGCTACATACAGCCTCCAGGAATAGAAAGAGAGCGTTTACAAGGTAGCACCAGTGTACAATTGCAAAATGAACAGTCTGTTACCTTAAAAGTAAACAACTTAGCCGCAAATAAAACCAGAGCAATTTATAAAAACATTAGTATAGATTTAAGGCGATTTAAAAATTTAAAAATGTTTATGCACCTTCAAAAAAATGAAGGAGCACTTGCTATTAATGATGATGATTTTTCTGCTATTATAAGATTAGGTACAGATTTAAATGATAACTTTTATCAAATAGAAGTGCCTTTAAAAGTTTCGAAAAACGGTACATCTGCATTAGATCTTTGGCCAGAAGCAAATAATTTAGATGCATTTCTAGAAACTTTTGGCTTGGTAAAATTAGAACGAGACAGAATTGGTGTTCCAATTACAGATATATATACGTCTACAGAACAGGATGCAGCTATACCTTATACCATTTCTGTAAAAGGGAATCCAACATTAGCAGAATTAAAAACCATTGTATTAGGTGTAAAAAACAAAACAACATCTCCTATAAGTGGTGAAGTTTGGTTTAATGAATTACGTTCTTCTGGCTTTGATAATGATGGTGGTTGGGCCGCTGTTCTTAATGCGGATGCAAATTTTGCAGATGTAGCAAATGTATCTTTATCTGGTAGTATGTCTACCGTTGGTTTTGGTAATGTAGAAGACAGAGTAGGCCAACGTAGTTTAGATGAAACTAAACAATATGATGTAGCTACTACTGTAAATTTAGGAAAAGTTTTAACACCTAAAAAATGGGGAATTCAATTGCCAATGAGCTATAGTATTGGTGAGCTTTATATAGACCCTAAATACGATCCTCAGTTTCAAGATATAGAATTAGCAGATGCTTTGGGTGAAAATGAAAACAGTGAGTTTTCTAGAGATTACACAAAAAGAACAAGTATCAGTTTTACAAATGTTAAAAAGAACAGAAATCCAAATTCTACAAAAAAACCTAAATTTTACGATGTAGAAAATTTAGCTGTTTCTTATGCCCACAACAAAGAGTTTCAAAGAAACTACAACATTAAAAAACGTATTAATGAAAGCGTAAGAGCTTCTGCTTCCTACAATTTTAGTTTCGATTCTAAACCAATTGAGCCTTTTAAAAAGAATGATTCTCTTTTTAGAAGCAAATATTGGCAACTTATAAAAGATTTTAATTTTAATCCTATTCCTAAAACCTTAGCAATTAACTCTAGTATCAATAGAAATTATAATGAACAGCAGTCTAGAAACCTTGTAGCAGGACTATCTCCTCAACCAGAATTAAAACAACGTAGATTTTTGTTTGATTGGGATTATACCGTTGGTTTTGATTTAACAAAATCATTGCAATTAAACTTTAATGCAACCAATAGTTATATTTATGACACCTTTAATAATAATGATGAAATTCAGGTATTTGACGATTTCTTTAATACAGGAAGAGCCAACCACTATCATCAAAAATTAAATGCTACCTATAATTTACCAATCGATAAAATTCCGTTTTTAAAATTTATAAAAGCAGATTACGCCTACACAGCAGATTTTGATTGGCAAGCGGCACCACAAAACACCATTGATATTAATGGGGTTGATGTCCCTTCTGTAAACTTAATAGGAAATACTATACAGAATGCAAATACTCACAATTTAAATTCTACTATTAATTTTGATGCTTTTTACAAAGGACTTGGTTTCGAAAAATTACTTTTAACCAAAAGTCAACGTAAATCTGTTAAAGAAGCTAAAGGCTTAAAGGGATCTAGTTTACCTAGAACACCTGGAAGAGTAAATCAAAAGAAAAAATTATCTATTGGTAAAAAGATTTTAAAAGGAACTTATAATATCTTAACCTCTGTAAAACAAGGAAAAATTAGTTATTCGGAAAACAACGGACAATTATTACCTGGTTATACTGAAGAAGTTGGCTTTTTAGGCGGTGCTCCAACTTCTTTTGCCTTTGGTAGTCAAGTAGATATTAGAAATAGAGCTTTAGAACAAGGTTGGTTTGTTACAAGAAACCCAGGAGAAGAATACTACAGTAAAACTTACAGTAAGACGCATTACAATAAATTAGACTACACCTTTACCCTAAAACCAATAAAAGACTTAAATATAGATGTTAGAGGGAATAAAATACAAACTAGAGATATGTCTCAACAACTAGACCTTGTTTCTGGTAGCAATCAATTTGAAAATACACCTTTCTTTGAAACCGGTAATTTTAGTACCAGCTACTCTATGTTATCTACTGCATTTACGGATGGAGATGTTTTATTTCAAAACTTAAGAAATTATAGAAGTATTATTTCTAATAGATTAGCTACAGAGAATAATATACCTGCAAGCGGTTATGGAAACAACAGTCAGCAAGTTTTATTACCTGCTTTTATAGCTGCATATTCCGGTAAAAGTCCAGATAAAGTAAACACAGGATTATTTAGAAACATCCCCATTCCTAACTGGACATTACGTTACAATGGATTAATGAAGTTTAAGTTTTTTAAGAAAAACTTTAGCAACTTTGTAGTTTCACATGGTTATAGATCTTCTTACACCGTATCTAGTTTTACAAACAACCTACAGTATGACAGCAATAATCCTTACGCCAATATAAATGTAGCTAACAATTATGAACCAGAATTATTAGTAGCAGCTGTTACTTTGGTAGATGAATTTTCTCCACTAATTAAATTAGACATGAAAATGAGAAACTCTTTCTCTTTAAGAGGAGAAGTAAAAAGTGACAGAACACTTACCATGAATTTTAACAATAGTACATTAACCGATATTTCTGGTACAGAATATATATTTGGATTGGGGTACGTTTTTGAAGACGTTAAATTTAGTACCCGTTTTACAGGAAAAAAACAAACTCTAAAAGGAGACATCAACTTAAGAGCAGATGTATCTTTAAGAGATAATTTAACCCAAATTAGATCTATAGATCAAGATAATGATCAAATTAGTGGTGGTCAAAAACTTTTTTCTATTAAATTTACGGCAGATTATAGATTAAGCAATAGTTTAACAGCATCATTCTATTACAATCATCAAACATCTAAATATGCAATCTCTACCACTTTTCCAAGACAATCGATTAATGGAGGGTTTAATATTATTTATAACTTAGGAGGAAACTAAAAAAAATAAACATAAAATTATAAAAAAATGAATTTACCATCAGAATTAAAATATACTAAAGACCACGAGTGGATTAAAATTGAAGGCGATGTAGCAACAGTAGGTATTACCGAATTTGCACAAGGAGAGCTAGGAGACATCGTTTATGTAGACGTAGACACTTTAGATGATACTGTAGAAGAAGGAGAAGTTTTTGGCTCTGTAGAAGCTGTTAAAACGGTTTCAGATTTATTTATGCCTTTAACAGGTGAAGTAATAGAATTTAATGAAGAGTTAGAAGATGAACCAGAACTTGTAAATTCTGATCCTTACGGCAAAGGTTGGATGATTAAAATTAAAATATCAGATAGTTCTCAAATAAACAATCTATTAGATGCAGCAGCGTATAAAGAGCTTATTGAAGGATAATTTTTTTATCATTGCAATACTAATAACAATTACAATTGCTTATTTAAGTTTGATGAAAATGCCTAAAGTAGAGCCAAATATCAATAATATTGATAAAATGTATCACTTAACAGCGTATTTTACACTTTCTATATGTTGGTTATTTTCTTTTTATAGAAAACCAGCTCTAAAATACGTTATTGTAATTTGTTGCATTCTTTTTGGCATACTTATTGAAGTACTGCAACAAACATTAACTGTATATAGAACAGGAGACTACAAAGATGCAATAGCAAATACACTTGGAGTTCTCTTAGGATTAATTGTTTTTAATCAAATATTAAAAAAAAATACAGTTAATTCACACTAAGACTTGTATATAAACCAATAATTTAATTAAATTAGCGAACTATTAAAAACTCTTTACAATGGAAATTAAGAAAAACCCAAAATCAAACTTAGAAAATTACAGTAAAATTTTTATGCAAATAGGTTTGGTTCTAGCACTATTTATAACACTAATAGCTATAGAACATAAAACATTCGATAAAGTTATTGGAGACCTCGGTACAGTGAACATGAGTGCTGAAATGGAAGAAGAAACTGTAATTACTGAAAGAGTAGAACAAGTTAAACCAAAAACGCCACCACCACCAGCTCCAGAAAAAATAGAAATTGTAGAAGATGAAAAAGAAGTAGAAGAGACTGTAATTGAATCTACAGAAACAGATGAAACAGAAGCTGTAGAAGTAGAAGAAATTGTAGAAGTGGAGGAAATAGAAGAAGTTGTAGAAGATGTAAGTTTCATGATTATTGAAGATGTACCTGTATTTCCTGGATGTAAAGGAAGTAAAGCAGAATTAAAAGCATGTTTTAGTAAAATGGTTCAAAAACACTTTTCAAGAAAATTTGATGCAAATTTACCAAACGAATTAGGATTATCTGCAGGTAGAAAAAGAGTATTTATCGGTTTTAAAATTGATAAAAACGGAAACATTGTTGATGTTAATGCAAGAGCTCCACACCCAAAAATTAAAAGTGAAGTAATTAAAGTAATGAAACAATTACCTAAAATGAAACCAGGTAGACAAAGAGGTAAGCCAGTAGGTGTAAAATATAGTATTCCTTTTACTTTAATTGTAGAGTAATTCTTAAATACAATGCATAAAAAAACGTTTAGAGACTAGTCTCTAAACGTTTTTTTATGCATTTAAGTTTTATAGTGAATAACCATTCTTCTATACATATCCTAAACAAGCTTTCCTTCCTAAAAAAATTAAAGTTAATCAAGTCTTATAACTATATTATAAATAGCACCATCAAACTACCTTAAAATATCTTTATCTCAAATAAAAAAAAGGTTGTTAACATAATATGATTATAAATACTCAAACATTGTCATAACAGAATACCAAATGTACTTTAATATGATTGGCAATATATTGGAGTTACTTTTTCTTAATACGAAATAGAAAACAGAACCATATGCTTAACTCTTGTTCCCTTTTACATTAAAATATGAAGGTAAAAGAAACAAAACTAATCAATCCTTTTAATGTTTATTTGGTATAAGATAAATAACAAATTATCAAACCAGTAAGGATTACCTCAAGTTATAAATTTAGCTTTATAAAATTTCGGAAGTTCTGTAATGTAGAAAAATAATAAGACATAAAAAAACTCCAAAAAATATTTTTTTGGAGTTTAAATAATTTCAATAAAATTTATTTATTAGATGCCAATTTAGCTTCATGTTTCCATAAATTTACGCTAACAATTGCATTGTTATCATAACTAATTTCTTTTAAAGACTCGTTATTCCAAACAAACCACTTTCCTACTTTTTTACCATCCTCATACTTCGCTATTTGAGTTTTATTTCCTTCCTTATCAAAACGAGTCCACTCACCTGTTAATTTTTTATCCTTAAAATACCCTTCAGTACTTATTGAACCATCTTCATAATAATAGGTTGCTTTTACCAAATTTCCTTCAGCAGTATAAGTTGGTTGTTTATCTTGAGAATATCCTATTGCTGCAACACAAAGGATTATAAGTGTTAGTATTTTTTTCATGATATTAAATTTAAAAGTTTACATTACAGATACAAATATAGTAAATATATTACAATTTATAAACATTTTGGTAACATTAATTTAACATTGTACTTTCTAATGAATATTTGATACCTTTACTCTTATTAATTAAAAATCAACATTATGGCAGTTATGAAAGTTATTGAAGTATTAGCAAATTCAGAAAAAAGTTGGGAAGAAGCTACTAGAAAAGCAGTAAAGCAAGCTTCTAAATCTGTAAAAAACATTAGATCTGTATTTGTACAATCGCAAAGTGCAGTTGTAAATGGTGACGATGTTACTGAATTTAGAGTAAATTTAAAAATTACCTTTGAAGTAAACTAAAATATAAAAACTAACTACTTAAAAGCGATTTAAATTAAAGTTAAATCGCTTTTTTTCAATTATAAAAAATACTCTATGAATATTTTACAAATCATATTTATTAGTTTGGTAGCAATAATCCACATTTATATAGTCTATTTAGAAATGGTAATTTGGACTTCAAAAAAGGCAATGAAGGCTTTTGGAATAAAAAACAAAGCGTTAGCAGAAGAAACAAAAGTAATGGCTGCAAACCAAGGTTTATATAACGGTTTTTTAGCTGCAGGATTACTCTGGTCTATGTTTATGGTAAAAACTGACGTGGCAATTTTCTTTTTGTCTTGTGTTGCTATTGCCGGACTTTATGGAGCCTATTCTACAAAAATAATTAGAATACTGTACATACAAACCATACCAGCAGCTCTAGGTATTATTTCTATTTTATTATCATAGATAATTCTTTCATAAATACCTAAGAAACCTTTATTTTTGCAGTTAATTATTATTAAAAATAAAAATGGAAAAATATCTTACAAATTTAAAAGGATTAGTAATTGAATATACCCCTAAAATTTTAGTTGCATTAGCAATTCTAATTATTGGTTTAATAGTTATAAAACTAATTGTTAAAGCTTCTAGAAAAGCAATGGAAAAGGGTGGCATAGATGTTACACTTCAAAAGTTTTTAGGAAACTTAATTGGTTGGGGACTAAAAATATTATTAATTATAGCTGTTATATCTAAACTAGGTGTAGAAACAACTTCTTTTGCAGCAATTTTAGCAGCGGCAGGTTTGGCTGTTGGTTTAGCATTACAAGGATCTCTTGCCAACTTTGCAGGTGGCGTTTTAATAATGGTTTTTAAACCTTTTAAACTTGGCGACTTAGTAGAAGCACAAGGTGAAGTTGGTGTTGTAAAAGAAATTGAAATATTTACTACAAAACTTACAGGTTTATCTAACAAAGAAATAATAATTCCGAATGGTATTTTATCTAATGGAAATATTGTTAATTATTCTACAGAAGGTACAAGACGTGTAGACTTAACCATTGGTGTTTCTTATGATGCTGATATTAAGAAAACAAAAGAAGTATTAATGAATGTATTAACTTCTCATCCTAAAATTTTAAAAGATCCAGCTCCTGGAGTTACAGTCTCTGAGTTAGCAGATAGTTCTGTTAATTTTGCAGTAAGACCTTGGTGTAAAACCGCAGATTACTGGACCGTGTATTTTGATGTAACAGAAAATGTAAAATTAGCACTTGATAAAGCAGGAATCGAGATTCCTTACCCACACCAAGTAAACCTTAAAAAGTAGGTTTCTTTTTCTTTTCAGGAATAACAACAAAATCTTTTAAATAAAAAGGTTCAAAATAAGCGACATCTTCGATGTCGTTTTTTTTGTACTTAATAAATGATAATTCTGCCATTTCTTTTGCAGATGGAAAAATAGCATCTATAAACACAGCATTTTTATGGGTAATTACTTCTTTACACTTATGAGCTCCATCACCTAAAAAAGTAACGATACCCGCTTCTAAATAATCAGAAAAAGAGTTTTCATCTATTATCTCAGCCTTAATATCTCTAATCTGCTCATAATTTTCATTAAAAACAGCAGCATATACTTCCATTCTTCTTGCATCTAGCATAGGCACAATAATACCTTTATCAATAGAAATTGCATGAGCCAGAGATTCTAAGGTTTTTATAGAAATTAATGGCTTGTCAAAGGCAAAACAAAGTCCTTTTGCGGCAGAAACACCAATTCTTAAACCAGTATAAGAACCCGGACCTTTACTAACCGCTACAGCGTCTATTTCTTTAGAAGTTAAATTTACTTCTTTTAAAACCTCTAAAATAAAAGGGTGTAAAACTTCTGCATGAGAATAATTACCATTATTCAATTCTTTTAATGCGATAACTTTGCCGTCTTTTGCTATGCTTACAGAGCAGTTCTTAGTTGCGGTCTCTAGGTTTAGGATAATTGCCAACTTCTATATTTTTATGCAAATATAAGTTATAGAAAAAAGAAAACCTCGCAAATTTGCAAGGCTTCATTAGTAATCTTTATTTTATTTATTCTAAAATTAGTTCTCCAGAATAGAATTGCAATACTTTCGTTTTAAAAACATAATCGTATTTAGAACGAATCATTGCTCCTTCTGCATTTACTAAACGTGTTCTAACTAAATCAAAATCGAATAAAGTCATTACACCATAATTATACCTTTCTTGTGCATTTTTAAAAGCTTCTTGCTGCGCTGTTAAAGAAATTCTTGCTGCTTGGTAGGCTTTTAAAGATGATTTTACATCTAAAAAGGCTTGCTCTATAGTTTGTTTTAAATTTAGTTTTTCACTTTCTAATCTAGTTTCAAAAATTTCTTTATTAATTTTAGATCTTTTTACATTAGCATCGGTTTTAAAACCATTAAAAATTGGAATATTAATATTAAAACCTAGTCCGTAACCAAGATTACCGTCTAATTGATCTAAAAAATCTCCTGTAGGGATACCGGTTGGCTTTATAATATAACTATAGTTTGTATTAGCAAAAATAGAACTTGTAACGGTAGGTAAATAATTACTTTTACTAATTTCTATGTCTAAAGATGCATTATCAATAGCTAATTCTGCTCTTTGAATTTCTGGCATTTTGGTTAGAGACTTTTCATACACAGAGTTTGAGTTCTTATATAATAAGTCTGCAGATGGTAAGTCTACATTTACTGGAGCAACATCAAAATTATTAGAAGGCACTTGCAATAATTGTGCTAAATTTAAGATTGCTAAATCTAGCGCATTCTCTTGTGTAATAACACTTTGCAAATCATTTGCAGCTGTAGATTTAAAATTTAACAATTCACCTTTAGCTATTGTCCCAGCCTCAAACCTATCTTTTGCAGCTTGTATTTGTTTCTTACTTATAGCAGCTTGAACTTTAGATACCTCTAAATTTTCTTTTGCGAAAAGAACATTTAAATAACCATTTACAACAAACAAAGAAACATCATTCTCTATCTTTTGCAAATCTAATTTACTTGTTTCTATCCCTAATTTAGCTTGCTTATATAAGTTTAGGTTTCTAAATCCATTAAAAACAGTTATTCCTGCATTTAAACCTACATTACCCCCAAAAAATGTGGTACTTGCAGATCTGTTATTTGTTACAGGATCAAAGTTAGAACCTGCGGAAAGATTACCTCCTGTATTTGCACTAACAGATGGTAAAAAATTACCTCTAGAGCTCTTTAAATCTGTCTTAGCAATATCTAAACTTAATTTATTCTGTTGAATAGAAATGTTTTTATTTAAAGCTTGATCTACACATTCTTTAAGTGTCCACTTTTTTTGTGAAAAAGAAACAATAGTGGTTAAAAGTGCAACAAATAGGATAAGTTTAGTTTTCAAAATACAATATTTTTTGGTTGATATCATTTATATTCTTTACACCAAAAAAGAATATATTTCTTTTGATGTTTAAATAAGACGACTAAAAGTAAAATTTGTTACAAAATATACCTCATATATAAATGTTAAATTTTTGCTTGCTTTTTATATCTATAAATAACAAAAAACAAAACACCTACTAAAAGGTAAGGAAACACCATTAAATAGGTTATTCCATTATTAACACCTTCTGCCATAGAAACATCGCCAGTTTCTACAACAGCCTTACACATGGCACATTGAGAAAATGAAAGTTTTGATGCAAAAACCATCAACAAAAAAAATACTAAAGCTCTTTTTTTATACATAATAAGGAGATATCATTAAATAAACTACAACACCGGTAATAGCAACATATAGCCACAAAGGAAATGTAAATTTAGCTATTTTTTTATGTTGAGGAAAATTACCTAGTTTTGCTCTCATAAACGTTGTTAACACAAATGGTATTACCACTATTGATAAAACAATATGAGTTATAAGGATAAAGTAATACACATATTTTATGACACCTTCTCCACCAAATTTAGTAGAATCTGATGTCATGTGATACGCAATATAAAGTAATAAGAAAATAAGAGAACATGCTATTGCAAACGTATTAAGTTGTGCGTGTAGCTTTCTATTTCCTTTTTTAATTGCAACTACTGCGGCTATTAAAGTAATTGCTGTTAATCCATTTATAGTTGCATAAATTGGAGGTAAAAAAGTTAAAGGCGCTACATTAATACCTAAATCTTGTAATTTAATACCGAATAAAGCTGCAACAGCAATTGGAATTACAATAGATAACCCTGTAATTATTTTCTTGTATTTTTTTTCTTGTGCTAAATTACTCATTCAACAATATTTTAACATCTTCTTTTAATTCTTTTATTTGATCTGAAAAACCTGATTCTGTTAGAGCTCTATAATACATAATAGGATTTCCATATTCATCTTTTCTAGATCTAATGTTTCCTTCTTTATCCACCAAAGCAAACAAACCAGAGTGTTCAAAACCACCATGTTCTTTACCGCCTTTACCTGCAAATAATTTAAATCCTTTATTAGCCAACGCATACACTATAGTATCATTTTTACCTGTTAATAAGTGCCAGTTTTTATGTGTAATACTATTATCTAATGCATATTTTTTTAAAATCTCTGGTGTATCAATATCTGGAGTAATAGAAAAAGAGGCTATTCCAAAATCTGAATTTGAAGAAAATTCGTCTTGAATAGTTACCATTTTTTTATTCATTAAGGGACAAATAGTAGGACATGTAGAAAAGAAAAATTCTACAACATAAACTTTACCAGCATAATCTTTATTGGTAATTGTAAGTCCGTTTTGATCTGTAAACTCAAAATCTGGGACTTTATTAAATGTATACAACCCTTTTGTAGTGGCCGTATTTTTATCAACCTTATTCAAGCTACTATCTTGAACAAGATCATTGTCATTAATTCTTCTATCAATGTTTCTAACAACATAAATTCCGAATAAAAGAATGATAAATGAAATACCTATATAAGAATATTTTTTTTTCATAACCCTGCTTATTTTCTGTCTGCTTTATTCTTGTTTTTATCTTTAAATGCTGTATAATACTCATAAAAAAGCACCAAAACATCATCTTTTAATTTAGCGTTTAACTCAGAAACAGAATTCATATTGTACCCAAAAAGTTTTCCGTCTTTACTATCTTGATCACTAATTCTCCCTCTTAAATCACCCTTTTTATCAATCAAAAACACCTTAGAAGTATAAAGATTCGTCAAAGTATCGGTAGAGTTAAAACTTGAATGTAGTGCTACTATTTCTTCTTTAGAACCTGCTATAAATTTCCATTTTACCATATCGGTAAAAGCACTAATTTCTTTTTTTATTTGTTTAGCATCGCTTTCTTTTCCCTTAGGATAAATAGCAATCATTTGAAATTTATTATACTCTATAAACTTTTTATAAATTTTTTCATTTAAATTAAAGAAACCTCCTTTTTCTGCCTGTACATCATTCCCTAAAAAACAGACGATACTTGTATGTCCCTTAAATGTATATATAGAGTCTAAGGTAGAAATATCAACCACATTTTTTGTAACAACAGGTAATTTAGTAAAGTTATTTTTTCCGGTTGATAAAATTAAAAAACAGATTAAAGGAAAAATAAAGAGTAAAAATAATACCACTCTTTTTTTAGTAAGTTTCATCATTGTTATAAGTTAACCGCGAAGAACGCAAAGTTTTTCGCAAAGTTTGCAAAGAGTAATTTTTTATACAAGGTATCTAAAACCTTGTGATAAAGTATAATGACGTTAAAAATTTAGTATAAAAAAAGGTGGTTAAAACCACCTTTTTAATTTTTTAAATTACCATTTTACAAGTGGTGCCAATGTGTTATGTATATAACCGCCTTCTGTTAAAAGAAGTGTTAGCAAGTAACTAACTAAGAAAACAACTGTCCAAACTACAGAACGTCTCAGCCATTTTTTTTCTCCTTCCATGTGCATAAATGCCCAAGTAATGTAATATGCTTTTACTAATGTTAAAATAATGAACATCCAGTTTAAAGGACTTGTTCCTAAAAAACTTGAAAGATGCAAGAAATCTGGTTTAATAATACCAAATGCAACCTCAACAGTAGTTATTACTGTTAATATTACTAAAACTACCCAAATTCTATTCGTGTTTGATTTGTGTGCGTGTGCCATTTTAATTTCTTTTATAAATTATACTAAATAGAAGAATGTGAATACAAATACCCAAACTAAATCTACAAAGTGCCAATATAGTCCTACTTTTTCTACCATTTCATAATGTCCTCTACGTTCATAAGTACCTAGAATAACATTAAAGAAAATAATGATGTTAATAATAATTCCTGAAAGTACGTGGAATCCGTGAAATCCTGTAATAAAGAAAAAGAAATCAGCAAAAATGGTGTTTCCATACTCGTTTACATGCAAGTTAGCACCCTCTACAACCATTTTAGATTTTGCTAATTGTGCCATTCCATCTTCTCTAGAAAGAATTATTTTTTGTTTTGTTGCAGGATCTATCAATTGAGAACGAACTTGTATTTCTGAATTATTTTTGTAAGAATCTTGAATTTGAGCTACAGAATAAGAAGATACAGAACCTTCTTTCTCAAACCATAATCCATTTTGTCTTTCGTGTTGCACTCTTTGATCAGTTCTTTCACCTACCACAAAATCTGATAATGCAATTTGATGACCATCTTTTACAAATTGTAAAATTCTACCCTCTGTTGTTTTTACCGCTCCGTAAGAACCAGAAATAAAGTTTTTCCACTCCCAAGCCTGAGATCCAACAAAGATGATTCCAAAAATAATAGTAGCAAACATGTACCAAGCTACTTTTTTTTGTTTCATTTGATGACCTGCATCTACTGCTAAAACCATTGTTACCGAAGAAACGATAAGAATAAAAGTCATTAATGCCACATAATACATTGGCGCATGCACACCATGTAAAAAAGGAAAATGCGTAAAAACTTCATCGGCAATTGGCCATGAATCTATAAATTTAAATCGTGTTAAACCGTAAGCTGCTAAAAACCCTGAAAAGGTTAAAGCATCAGAAACGATAAAAAACCACATCATCATTTTACCATAACTTGCTCCTAGTGGTTTTATACCACCACCGCCGTTCCAAGTTTCTTTACCATCTGTAGGTATAGCAATATTTGCTTCCATATAATAATCTCTGTTAATTAATTCTTAGTTAGTTTGCCAAAAATAACTATTTTTCATCACCTAATAAAATAGAAAAAGAAAAATAGGTAAATCCATAGTATATCTACAAAGTGCCAAAAGATTGCACCGAGTTCAAACCCAAGCATATTGTCTGATTTGTATTTGTATTTAAAATGATTATAAATAACAACTAGAAGCACAATAATACCTGCTAATAAGTGTAAAACGTGCATAAAAGTGATTCCTATGATAAAAGATGTTGATACAGTACTCTCTGGTCCTGTAAAAAATAGCCCCACACTTTTTAACTGATTAAAACCAACATATTGTTGCCAGATAAATCCAACACCTAATAATAAGGTAGCAATAATCAACAATAATGAAAGTTGTCTTTTATCATTTTTTAAAGCTCTTTGCGAAAAAAACAGTGTAATACTACTTGCTATAATCAGTGCTGTACTTATAAAAAATGCCTGAGGTAAATCAAAAGAAACCCAATCATCTCTCTTCATACTTATAACATAAGCACTTGTTAAGCCCGCAAAAAACATCACCATACTAATCATGGAAATCCATAACATAGGTTTAGCAGATTTTCTCTTAGCTATAATTAGTTCTTCTTGTAATGTTTGTTCTACTATCATGATTAATGTAAAAATTTATCTACTACGTATACAATTTGCACTACTGTAATATACAAAACGCTTGATAACATTAGTTTCCTTGCATCAATATCTTCTTGACTTTTATGTAATTTAATACCAAAATATAACATATACAACCCTAACAACCCAACAATAATAGCCGTTATAGGATGAATATAGAATGCTCCAGATAATTTTAAAACAGGAGATATTGAAACTAATATTAATATTATTGTATAAAAAATAATCTGTTTTACTGCTCCTTTATTTTTTTGCCCCATTGGAAGCATATTAAACCCTGCTTTCATATACTCTTCATGCTGTAACCAGCCAATAGCCCAAAAATGAGGAAATTGCCAGAAAAACTGAATCATAAACAAAAAACCGGCTTCCATACCAAATTGATTGGTAGCTGCTACCCAACCTAACATAAAAGGAATAGCACCTGGAATGGCACCTACAAAAACAGATAATGGTGTTACAGACTTTAAAGGCGTGTAAACACTTGTGTATAAAAATATAGAAACAGCACCAAACAAAGCTGTTTTAGCATTGATGCTATATAAAATAGAAAGCCCTAAAATTGTAAACAAAATTGCAACGGTAAGTGCAACATTAACAGACATTCTACCAGTTGGTAAAGGTCTATTTTGAGTACGTTTCATTATAAGATCTGTATCTTTTTCTATAATTTGATTAAATGCATTGGACGCGCCAACCATTAAAAAACCTCCTATAGCTAACAAAACCAACGTAAAATAATTAACAACATCTATTGCTAATAAATAACCAGCAACAGAAGAAAAGACTACACTTAAAGACAATCCAACTTTTGTTAGTTGTTTAAAGTCTGAAATTATAGCTTGCATATATATTTTATTATCTGTAATTACTGTTGATTCCATTTTATAAAAATAGTTTGCAAAGATATTTGATAATTATGACTTTACCACCATTTAAATAAGCTTTTAACTATAAATAAAAAAACCCACTCAATAAATTGAGTGGGAAAATTGCTATGAAAAAGAAAAAGTGTGATTTAATTAAAAACCACACTGCAAATGTATATATAAATTTCCTATATTTTTCCCAAAAAAATACTAAAATTTAAAAATCGAAGTACCAATTAAACAAATCTGCCCTTACACCTACTGATAACCAAACATTTGAACCAGAAGGATAACTTGTTAAAACTGAATCTGAAGAGAAATCCCTATATGATAAACCCGCAAATAGACTTGTATTAGTAGAAGGATTTATTAAATAATTGGCTTCAAAGTCTGCTATAAAAATATTGGCGGTATTACCTTGTGCTATTTCTATACCTGTATCTGATACTCTGTCATTATAAGATTGATAAATATCACCACCATAACTTATTGCCTGATCCTCTAAATCAAACCCTTTTTTACCTACAATAATTTTTGCACTACCACTCCACCTGTCTTTCTTGTATCTAGCAATTGCAATTGCTTCCCAAAAGTTTGCTCCCCATAAATGCCCAAGAGGCTGACTATAATTACCGTAATTTAATATTGGCGATTTATGTGCAAAAGTATAAGGCCTAGCACGATTATATTCTAACTGTAAAAATAAATTTTCTACTTTAAAGGCATCAAAATATTTTGCTCCTAATTGATATGCAAATTTATGTTTCCAATCACTCATGTCACTAAAATTTCCAACAGAAAATTCATCAATTACTAATTGAGAGTATAAGGAAATATTGTTATTTAATTTATACTTACCTGTTAAACCAACAATTGCATTTCCGGCATCTTCACCTCTATTAAACTCTAAAGATCTATAAAAAATTATAGGATTCATAAAACCTGCATCCATTCCGTTTTCTCCTGCAGAAATTGCTGTCTCAAAAAAGCCTAAGTTTAATTTATCTGTTAAATTAATACTTAAATAATGAGCTGCTACGTATTTTCTAGCATGTTCATTTGGGTCTGATACTGAACTTAAAGAAGGCTCTGTATTCCACATCCAAATATTAGTGTATTGTATTTTCCAAAAATCTACCTTCATTTTTAGATACGTAGTTGGAGAAGAAACATCAGATAAAATAAAAGATCTATATCCGTCTCCAATAAAATTTTTACCATTACCAAATTGAAATTGCATGTACTTATTTGGTGTATAAGCTATGTAACCTTCTGCAACAGGATAATCATGAGCATCTTCTTTAAATCCTTTTGTTTTTCCTCTTCCGGGAACCAAACCTTCAGAATTTTTAGGTTTAAAATTTGCTGCAGGATTTGTAATATAACTATTTATGTATTCTGCAAATCTACCTTGGCTTTCACTGTAGGTTGTAGAAAATGAGAAATTCTTTCCAATTTCTCCATTCACATTTACAATTCTAGAATTATTAAATGTATAATCTACATCAGAATTATCTTTCCCTATTTGAAGATCAAACAATACATCTACCGTAAGCCAATAATCCTCCTTTTTTACTTGAATTAAATGCTCGTTCCAAACTTTTTTACCTAACCAAGTTTCTTTATTCGGTTTTAAAAACTTCTTTTTTTCCTTAGTTATGTCGTAATACGGCTTTATTTCATTGTAAGTATAAGGTTTAGAGGCAGTATGCGTTCCTTTTGCTTTATGCAAAGCGAATTCATAATCTACATAACTTCTATGGGTAAAAGGTATATTTAGTTTGCTATTATGCTCTAAAAAAGTAGAATCTGCAATTTTCTTTTTTGCCACAACATCTATTAAACTTTCTTTTTTAATTTCTTTAGAAGCATTTTCTACAATAGAATCATTGGTTAAAGGAAATTGAATAGGAAGCTCAAATTTCATTTCTATTGCATGATCATTATACCATGCAGGCGTAATTTTAGAAAAAACTTTAAAAGCTCTCTTAACTTCGTCTCTAATTTCATCAAAAGGCGTGTTTACATATATTAATTTAAACTCACCTTCTTTTGTAACCGCAAAAATAGTATTTGCAGTTCCAGTAAATCCTTCTTCTGTTGCAATTTCGGGAGTTTTAAACTCAGAGAAAAACAGCTCTTTTGTTTGAGCGTAAAAACAATCTTTTAAAGATTGAACTTCAGCATCTTTACAAGCATCAAAAACAGGATACTTTTCTTCTTGAGCAAAATATATTGAGGGAAATAATAAAACTAGAAATACGTATTTTTTTATCATTCTATAACTTTATAATGGTATTATTTTTTAATTGATATTTTTCATTGCTTTCTTTACAGATTGCAATTCCGCTTTTATTAAACACTAATCTATGTCCGTATTCACTTACCCAACCAATCTGCTTAGAGGGGTTACCAACTACAAGTGCAAACGGTAAAACTTCTTTTGTTACTACAGCTCCGGCTCCAATAAGGGCATATTCACCTATAGTATTTCCACAAATAATGGTGGCATTTGCACCAATACTTGCGCCTTTTTTTACTAAAGTTTGTTGGTATTCATTTTTTCTTTTAATGGCACTTCGTGGATTTATTACGTTTGTAAAAACCATAGAAGGTCCTAAAAATACATCGTCTTCGCAAATTACACCTGTATAAATAGAAACGTTATTTTGTACTTTTACATTTTTACCCAAAACTACTTCTGGAGAAACCACTACATTCTGACCAATATTGCATTGCTCACCAATAACACAATTAGACATAATATGACTAAAATGCCAAATTTTGGTATCTTTTCCGATACAGCAATCAGTATCTATTACTGCCGTTTCATGTGCAAAATATTCTATCAAAATTAGTATCCTGAATTACTGTTTTGTTCTTTATTAACAATTTCTTTAGAAGATGATGTACCAATTCTATCTACTCCTAAATTAACCATTTTTACAGCCGTTTCATAATCTCTTACACCACCTGCTGCTTTTATTTTTAATGGTTTTGCGTTATCCGCAATTAACTTCATTGTTTCAAACGTAGCTCCATTAGGCAAATTGTTTTCTGTTTTAAAAAAACCTGTTGATGATTTTACAAAAACGTTTTCCGCATTTTCCTCTCCAAAAACAGTGAAAACTATATTTTTAATTAAGCGCGAAATTACAATTATTTCTTTGTTTGTTAAGGCAGCTACTTCAATGATCCACTTTACCACTTTATTATTTTCTAAAGCTAGTGCTATACCTTTTGTAATTTCATTGGTAACCAATTCTATTTCTCCTTTTTTAAAGGCTTCATAATTAACTACAAAATCTAACTCGTCTGCACCCAAATTAATGGCTTGTTGTGCTTCTTCTAATTTCTCTTGAGTAGTATAAGTACCTTCATGAAAACCAATTACGGTACCAATAAGAATGCTTTTTTCTGCCTCTTGAAGCATTTTCTTAGCTAAAGGAATATATTTAGCACGAATCATAATTAACTTGTAATCATACAAAATAGCTTCTTTGATTAAATCAATAACTTTTTGTTGATTTTCTTCTTCCGTAAGATTTGCTTGACTTGCTGTTTTTAAGTAAGTAGCATCTAAATATTGATTGATTTTCATTTTACAAAAATAACAAAATAATAAATATATTCATCAAAAAGAGGTTGTTTAAAAAGTGTGATGTTTGTAAATTTGAATTTATTTCAGATTCTTATAAAAATTGAATTTCAATACGTTAAGATACTGAAACAAGTTAAGCATGCCAAGGTGTAATCCTTTTTAGAGAACTTCTTTATTTTACTCTAAACCAAAAGCAATAGATAAATTACACCTTACTTTAACAGTGCTACTATTTTGTATATCAGGTTTAAATTTTGGTAACTTTTTAAGAACTCTCATAGCTTCTATTACTAACGCTTTATACGTAGTTTGCATTTTGACATCAACAATTTCTCCTTTATCACTTATTACAAATAGCGTATGTATTTTATTATCTTCAAAAATAGCTTCCATAATATTATTTTTTCCTTTTACAATTTTATCAACAATAAACAGTTGGCTTTTATTGTTTTTCATCATTAACGTGCACAAAAAAAGCATCACATAAATGTGATGCTTTCTAAAACTGTAATGAACTATTTAAAGTTCTGCATTTCCCCCAAAATGCACACTAAAGTTACAAAACATCTTAAATCTAAAATCACAGTTTTGTATAATTGGTTATAAATAATGTATAAACTGCAACATAAAGATATTTTACCTCTACAATTTTCAAAAAAACAAAACTATTATACTATTTTTGATAAAAACATTTTATGTTAAGAGCTGTAATTATTGACGACGAACCTAATGCAATACAAAGTTTAAGTTGGGAATTATCTAATTTTGATACAGAAATAGAAGTTACCGCAACCTTTGTAGATCCTGTAAAAGCTTTAGAGTATTTAGCAAAACATAATATTGATTGCCTTTTTTTAGACATTGATATGCCTACTATGGATGGTTTTCAGTTTTTAAGCAAACTAAAATCTCGAAACTTTGCTGTAATTGTTACCACTGCTTATAGTGAATATGCCTTAAATGCAATTAAAAATGAAGCTATAGACTATTTACTAAAACCAATAGACACTGATGATTTAGAAAAGACAATTGCCAAAATTACGAAATACCACTTTAGGTCTTTAAATTCTAGTACCATAGAAAAAGTGTTGCTAAATTTTAATAAAAATATGACCACCAAAAAAATTACTATAAATACAGATGGAAAGCTTATTTTTTTAAAATCTGAAGAAATACTTTTTATAGTATCAGATGGTAATTATTCTACCATTCATACTACGGATAACAAAAAAATTGTGGTTACTAAAAAATTAAAAGAAATTTACGCGCTACTTCCCAAAGAATTATTTTTTAGAGTACACAACTCGTACATTATTAACTTAGAAAAAACTAACGAATTTCATAAAACAGAAGGCTATGTTGTTTTAGAGAACAATCAAAAAATACCCGTTTCTCGTCAAAAAAAGGCAGAATTTTTAAATAAATTTTAATGTATGAAAACAAAGATACTAGTACCCCTATTTTTCTTTTTAGCCTTTTACTCTTACTCTCAAGACACCAAAATACCCGAAGAATTAGCATACCTTATTAATAATAGAATAAGCTCATTAGATATTCTAGACTCTATTTATTATAAGAAGAAACAAAGCAAAGATCAGATAGAATTATTAATAAAAAAGAGTAAAGAAGCCTCTTACCTAGAAGGCTTATTATTTGGCTACAACTCTTTAGGACGATATTATAGAGGTCGCTCTCTATTTGATAAATCTACTACAGCTTACAAAAAAGCTATTAAACTAAGTATAGAACTAAAAGATACAATATCTGAAGTACGAAATCTAAATGCAATTGGTACTGTTTATAGAAGACAAGATTACGTTAAAAAAGCCTTAAATTATCATCAAGAAGCCCTAAACAAGGCTCTAATGATAAAAAAACCAAACAATAGAGTAAAAAAGAGCATCTCTGTTTCTCAAAATAGCATGGGAAATATTTACGTAACGCTAAAACAATATAGATTAGCTTTAAATGAATTTAAAAAATCTATTAAAACTCAAAAAGAACTTAACAATCTATTAGGGCTTGCTATTAATTATCAAAACATAGGTAAAGCCAACCAGAAATTAGGAAATTTAGACGAGGCCATGAAAAACTTTTCTGAATCTCTAAAATACAATAACATCCTTAAATCTAAAGTAGGTAAAATAATTTGTGGGTATAGCATTTCTAATGTTCTAATAGAGCAAAAAAAATACAAACAAGCCTTAAAAACTGTTGATACTGTTGTACAAATGGCGATAGAAAAAAATGACAAATATTACCTTTCTAAAACTTACAATACCCTCGGTTTAGCTCAGTTTTATTTAAATAAAAATTCTAAAGCAAAAAAAAATTTAAATACAGCCTTAAGTATTGCTTTAGAGTATAACATACAAGCCATAATTGTTGAAGCCAATTTAAACTTAGCTCTTATATACGAAAAAGAAAAAAATTATAAAAAAGCATTCGTTTATTATAAAAAGGCAAAAGAAGGAGATGCCAAAACATTTAATGAAAGAAACCTAGTCTATGTGAGCCAATTAATTGCCACTTACAATAAAGAAAGAAGCGATAATAAAATAAAGCAATTAGCTAGAAAAAATGAAATGACACAACTACTAGTTACTAGAAATAGAAATTTATGGATTATATCTATTTGTATTTTTGTACTAATTACTATTGTTATATTTTCTATAAACAAACAAAGAAGATTAAGAAACGAAAAAAGGATTCTTTCTTTAAAACAAGACGCTTTAAGAAGCCAAATGAATCCTCATTTTATGTTTAATGCGTTAAACTCTATTAAGTTATTTATTATAGAGAACAATAAAAGGAAAGCTATTTCTTTTTTAAATAAGTTTTCTAAATTAATGAGAAAAATATTAGATGCCTCTTCCATACAAGAAACAACGTTATTTGAAGAAATAGAAACAATGAAACTTTATATGGGTATAGAGAATATTCGCTTTTCTAATGAAATAGATTTTGCAATTAAAACAGATGCTTCTCTTAACTTAACTACTATAAAAATACCTCCATTAGCTTTACAACCGTTCTTAGAAAACTCTATATGGCATGGTTTATCTCCGAAAAAAGGTGTTAAAAAAATAAACGTATCTATAGAAAGAATTTCTTCAAAATATATTCAAATTATTATTAAAGACAATGGTATAGGTAGGGAATCTTCTGCTAAAATAAAGGCTGAAAAATCTATTAACAGAAAATCTGTAGGCATTAATTTAACAAGAATGAGATTAACTAATTTTGCTAAAAGTCTAAAAAATGATTACACTATTGTTTATAACGATTTAAAAGATAAAGACAATATTGCTTTAGGCACAGAGGTTATTATTCAGATTCCTTTATTCTAAATGTTTTGCAGCCACTTTTTCTAACTCATTATACCAATCTTGTCCAAACTTTCTAACCAAAGCTTGTTTTACAAACTTATAAATAGGTACTTGTAATTCTTTTCCAAGAGAACAAGCATCATCACAAATTTCCCATTTATCGTAATTTACAGCAGAAAACTCACTATACTCTTTAACCCTAATTGGGTATAAATGACAAGAAACAGGTTTTTTCCAGTCTATTTCTCCTTGGTTATATGCTTCTTCAATAGCACATAAAGCGGTCTTTTTTTCATCAAAAATAACATAAGCACAATCTGCACCATTAATTAAAGGAGTTTCTAATTCTCCCCACTCACTGGTAACCCAAGTACCTTGTTCTTCAATAACAGCGATACCTTCTTTTCTTAAAAAAGGTTTTACTTTAGGATATATGTCTTCTAAAATTTTTGTTTCTTCTTTATCTAAAGGAGCACCGGCATCGCCATCTATACAACAAGCACCTTTACAAGCAGACAAATTACAAACAAAATCTTTTTCGATAATATCTTCTGAAACTATAGTTTTTCCAAGTTGAAACATCTCGCAAAAATAGTGTTATTTTTTTCTATAACTTTGCGTTTTCCTAAACAAAGTTGTCTAATTTTGCAAAATATATAAAAAGTATGAATTTTAATTTTAAAGAGGCTCTTACTGCTTTTATGGTTTTGTTTGCAGTAATAGATGTTATTGGTAATATCCCTATTATTATAGACTTACGAAAGAAAGCAGGACATATACAATCTGAAAAAGCGGCTATTATTGCAGGTTTTATTATGATTGTTTTTTTATTTTTAGGACAAAGTTTACTAAAATTAATTGGAATTGATGTGCATTCATTTGCTGTTGCAGGTGCTTTAATATTATTCTTTATTGCCTTAGAGATGATTTTAGGAATTACACTCTATAAAGACAACGAAGAGAATGTAAGCGCAATTACAGCTTCTGTTTTTCCTTTAGCCTTTCCTTTAATTGCGGGTCCAGGAAGTTTAACAACCTTATTATCTTTAAGAGCAGAGTTTCATATAGAAAATATTATAATTGCTGTTTTAGCAAATGTTTTTTTAATTTATATTGTACTTAAAACGTCTTCTAAAATAGAGCGCATTATAGGTCCAAATGGAATTCAAATTATTAGAAAAATATTTGGAGTAATTTTATTAGCTATTTCTGTGAAATTATTTGCAGCAAATATTAAAGTCCTTTTTATTTAAATGAATTTTGATGTTCTAATTATTGGTGGTGGAGCTTCTGGGTTGCAATGTGCTTTAGTATTAGGTTCTGCAAAAAACAAAGCTTTTGCCGCGGGTAAAACTATTGGAATTATTACGCACCAAAGAGCATCTCATTTACAAGATGCTTTATTTAATAATGTATTGGGTTTACCTGCTAAAACTTTAGGAAAAGATATTTTAGTTGAAGGTAAAAAACAGCTTTTAACGCTATATCCTCATGTACAACAATTAGAGAATGAAAAAGTTTTATCTATCTTATCTACTAAAAACGGATATCAAATAGAAACTAACAATACTACTTACCTTAGCAAAATTGTAATTCTTGCTTTAAACTACGCTAAACCACTTACAATAAAAGGCTTAGAATCTTTTATAGAACCTCATAAAAGAGCAAATGCTAAAAAAGATAGAATTCAACTTAAAAATATAAACCATTTAGTTAAAGATGGTTTATATTGTTGTGGTACTATAGCGGGCTGCAGAAGTCAATTTGCAATTGCAGCAGGTAGCGGAGCTAGTGTAGCTACCGATATACTAACTATATGGAATAACTACACCCCAACCAAAGTACATGACAAAGTATGATGTAAATCATATTTTAAAACCCTTTTAATTTATAATTTTACAATAGAATACCAGATTCCTGAGAATTTGATAATTCTACAACTATTTTTAAATAATAAAGTTAAAATTATAAACTTTTAAAGGATTTCAAAATGGACATTAAAAAAACCCCAGAACAACAGTTAGAAAACTACAGTAAAATTTTTTTACAAATAGGACTAGTATTAGCCTTATTTATTACGTACACCTTAATTGAGTATAAAACATACGAAAAGAACGATCTAAAAAGCTTAGGACAAGCTAACATGATTGACGAAATGAAAGAAGACATTCCTATTATAGAAATGCAAGAAGTAAAACCACCAGCAAAAAACACACCTCCACCAGTTGTAGAACAAATTACAGTTGTAGAAGATGAAAAAGAAATAGTGGAAACCGTAATTGAATCTACAGAAACAGATGAAAATGTAGCTGTAATTGTGAATACCGATGATATTGAAGAAGTAGAAGAAGTAGAAGAAGTGGTAGAGGATATTCCTTTTATATTAATTGAAAACGTACCTGTTTACCCAGGCTGTAAAGGAAACAACAAAGAGTTAAAAGACTGTTTTACTAAAAAGGTAACAGAATTTTTTGGAAGAAAATTTGATGTTAATTTGGCTAATGAATTAGGTTTACAACCAGGTAAAAAGAAATTATTTGTGATTTTTACTATTAATAAAAATGGTAAAATAGATAATGTTAGAGCTAGAGGGCCACACCCTAGATTAGAAAAAGAAGTAGTAGAAATTATTAGTGCGCTACCTACAATGACTCCAGGAAAACAAAGAGGTACCCCGGTAGGAGTTAGCTATAGTATACCTATTACATTCGAAGTTAGAATATAAAAAAAAATCGTCCATTATTTATTAAAAATTAACTTTTGGAAAACTAATTAGAAAAATTAAGAAAATTACCTATTGAATAGCCTTAATGTATTCTATAGATTTGTAGTATAAAATTAACTACATTATTGATAATCAATATATTTTAATATTTCATTAATATTTTCCCCCAATTATATTAATACAAAAAGCTAAACTACCCCCTTAAAGTTTAGCTTTTTCTTATTATAAAAACTTTGTAAAATCAGTAAAAATATTAAAATTGTATTCTTTTAAAGAAAAGTAACGTAATCGTTAAACTTTTTTAATTGCCTTAATTAACTCATCAAAATCTTTAGCTTTATCAAAAAAAGGCAAATGCCCCGTATTTAAAACATGTTTTTCTTAGTTCTGTACTAATAGAAAAAACAAAAACTTTTGTATCCTTTTTATTTTCTTGAAGTGCTCTTAATAACTCTATACCATCACCATTAAGTAATTTTAAATCGAGTATAATTAGTTTAAAATTAGTTCCTTTAAAAATAGAAATTGCTTCTTGTAGAGTTTTTGCTACACAAATATCTCTATGCTACTAATATCTTTAGCTGCATTAATAATTTTCTTTCTTATAAAGGAATTGTCCTCTACTAGTATTAAATTTTGCAACGTTGCTTTCTATATAGGGTTAGGTGTCTATTAAAAGCAATATAGGTGGTTTTTATAGATATTTACATTAGTAGAATACGTATCAGCTTGTTTTATTAGAAGTTAATAATTTTTAAGTTTAGACCTGTTAAATAACATTTTGTATCCTTTATTTTGATATCTGGTATAAGAAATTTCCTTTTTAAGTTTTACTTAGAAAAATAAGAAAATTACCTATTGAACAGTCTTACAATGTTACCTATATTTGAAGAGTAGTATTTATCAAAAAAATAAAACTACTTTTCACAAAATATATTAATGTATTTAGCCCCTAATATCTACGTTAATAAAAAGCTAAACCACCCCCCTGTCGTTTAGCTTTTTTGTGCGCCATTTGTAAAAACAAATAAAAATATTAAAATGGTATTCTTTTAAAGAAAAGTAGCGTAATCGTTATGCATTTTTAATTGCCTCAATTAACTCATCAAAATCTTTCGCTTTATCAAAAAAGGCAAATGCTCCGTATTTAAAACAAAAAGATTTAAGTTCTGTACTTGCAGAAAAAATAAAAACTTTCGTTTCTGTTTTTTTTCCTTTAAGTATTTTCAATAATTCTATTCCATGTCCATCGGGTAATTTCAAATCGAGTATTACTAATTCAAAATTAGTATCATCACAAAGAGAAATTGCTTCTTGTAAAGATTTGGTTAAACGGATATCTCCAATACCACTAATTTCTTCAGTTGCACTAACGACCAAGTCTCCTATAAAAGAGTTGTCTTCTACTATTAATAAGTTATTTAATGTTGATTTCAAAATAGGGTAAATATTTAAAAAAATTACCGGGAGAAATTCAAATATAGGTAGTTTATATAGATATTTATATAAGCAGAATGCTTATCATTACATAAAAAGTATAAATAATTATTAAAGATTTAATGAAGTTAACCCTTCTTGAATAGCATATTTTGTTAATTCTGGAATGGTGTATAAATCTATTTTTTTCATGATGTTATTTCGGTGAACATCAACCGTTTTTGGACTTAAAAATAATATATCTCCTATTTTTTTGGAAGAATTACCTTCAGAAATTAATTGTAATACTTCTTTTTCTCTAGAGCTTAATTGTGCTTTTTCTATAGCTTTCTTCTCTTTAAGTACAGACAGAAACTCTTGATTAATATCTTTAGATAAATATTTTTTACTTTGCATTACGGTATTAATCGCTATAATTAATTCATCTGCATCTCCATCTTTTAACAAATACCCAAAAGCACCAGCTTTAAACATACTTTGTATAAATTGCTTACTAGAATGCATAGAAAGGCCAATTATTTTTATATCCGGATTATTTTTATGAATTTGTTTTGTAGCTTCTATGCCATTTAAACCTGGCATAGCTACATCCATAACAATTACATTTGGCAACAGTTTAGAACATATTTTTATAGCTTCTCTACCATCAGAAGCCTCCCCAATTATATGCATATTAGATCTTTGCTCTATAATATTTCTTAAACCGTCTCGTAATAGTTTATGATCATCAACTAATATTATTTTAATTTCTTTTAAATAGCTCATTTAGATAAAGGTATAAAAATTTTAACAGTTGTACCAACATTTATTTTTGAATTTATCGCAAATTTTCCTTGTATGTTTCTAATTCGTTCTTTAACCGTAAACAAACCAAAGCCAGAACTAGAACTATTATAGAGACTATTTAAGATAGAAGTATCAAAACCAACACCATTATCTGTGATAAAAATATCTATTCCTCGTTTATTTTTATCAATCTCTAATGTTATTAAAGAAGCCTTGGCATATTTTATTGCATTGGTTAACACTTCTTGTATACTTCTAAACAATAAAATAGATTTTACTTCATTAAGTTCTAAACTATCTACATTACTATTAACAACACAAGTAATCTTATGGGTAGTTTCCGCATTATCAAATAACCAATTTAATGCATCAACAATACCTAATTGATATAAAACTGGTGGCGAAAGTTCATATGTAATTTTACGACTATTTTCTAGTGCTTCAGATATATGTGATTCTATAAAACTTAAATCTTCTCCTATTAATTGTAGCTGTGGTCTTTTTTTTAGTTCATTAATTTTCATTTTTGAAATAACCAAAGATTGACTTAAATGATCGTGTATGTTTGATGCTATTTCCTTTTTTTGTTTTTCTTCGATCAAAGTCATTTCTGTCGTTAATTCTTGAAGAGATGATTGGTATTCTTCTATTTCTTGCTTTGCCAACACCCACTGTGTAATATCTCTTGCAGATGACACAAAATGGCTAATCTCTTGCTCTTTATAAACAGGCGATGTTAAAAATTCTAACCAAATAAAATGACCTTTTTTATGAAGTACTCTGCAAGTAAAAGGAGTAGTAAATACGCCACTAATCACCCTTTCTTCCATAACATTAATTAGAGATTCAACATCATCCTTATGTACTATCCCAAAAACTTTTTCTCCTAAAAGTTCTTGTTGCTCATAACCTAATAGGTTTTTTATAGAAGGGCTTATATAGGTAAAGGTACTATCTGGTTCATGTAAAGTAATCAAGTCATTAGAATTGTCTGTCAATACTCTATACATCTCTTCTGCCTTTTCTATTTCTATTCTAATGCGTTTCTGTTCTGTAATATCCTGATTAGTGCCTGTAAAACTGATTAATTCTCCTGTTTCTCCATATTTAGGTTTACTAATACATCTAATCCATTTTTGCTCACCATTGCGAAGGGTAATTTTATGCTCGATATCAAATGCCTCTCCTAAAGGAATAGATTTAAACATCATTTCTAGATCTTCTTTGTGTATTATCTTCGGTTCATTGAATAAATCTGGAACACCTTCCTTAGGATCCATACCATAAATATCAAACGTTTCTTCTGACCATTCTAGCTCTAAAGAGGATGGGTTAAATAACCAACTTCCCATTTTTGCTAACTTCTGTGCTTCTTTTAATTTTTTTAAAGACTCATCTTTTGCATATTCAGCATCTTTTATACTCTGAATACTGTGTATACTAAGCGGCACATTTTTATATTCTATTTTTGTTTGTGGAATAGGAATTGAAATTATTGCCGCAAATTCATTTCCTTTAAGTGTTTTGTAGTTTACTTCTGATGTAAATGTTTTCTCATTATGCCAAATGGATACTATAAAATCTGCAAATACTTTATGTGCACCTTTACCAAAAGTGTTTTGAATTTTTCTCTCTAAAAACTCCTTTTCACTTTCTGCTTTAAACAATTCTAAAGTAGCTTTATTTACCTTGTTTATTATTATTTTATCTAAAATAGAAAATAACACCTCTGGGTGCTGCTCTAAATATATTTTTAAATTAGGTATCTTCAGTTTTCTAAGTTTTGCTAGCAGCTTAAAAATTTCACTTAAATCTCCGTTCCAAATAGAAACTGTAGCATTATCAAAGAGGTTTCTATATTTCTCTGAAATTATGAAGTTGTTTTGTTCTATTCTTTTTTTAATAGTAATATCTTGGTTTGTTCCTTTTAAACTAATCACTTCACCATTATCTCCAAAAATAGGTTTACAAATAGCTCTTATAATCTTTTCTTCGTTACCAGGAAGACAAATTCTAAATTCAATATCATACGGAATTCCTTTAGTGAGAACTAAGTCGGCTGCATTATTAAAATACGGCTGATCTTCTCTATGAATTCTATTTAGAAAAACATCTCTATCTGGCACCGGATTTCTATAATCAAACCCCAAAATACGAAACGTTTCATTAGACCACTTAGATTTTTCTGTTGCAAGATCAAACGTCCAATCTCCAACCTGTGCCAACGCTTGTGCTTCTTTTAACCTATTAATAGATTCCTTTTTTTCTAATTCAGCTTCTTTAAGACTTTGTATACTTTGTATACTCGCAGGTACTGTTTTTTGTTCTGCCAAAGTTTGCGGAATTGGAATTGAAAGTATTGCAGCAAATTCGTCTCCTTCTAGGGTTTTATAATTTACTTCTGATGTAAAAGTTTTCTCATGATTCCAAATAGCTTCTATAAGATTTTTAAAAACTTCCTCTGCTCCTAAACCAAAGGTATCTTGAAAACGAACTAAAAATTCTTTATAATTATTTGCTTTATATAATTTTAAAGTAGCTTCATTTACGCTATTTATTATCAATTTATCTAACAAAGAATAGGTTACCTCTGGGTGCTGTTCTAAATATATTTTAAAATTGGGTATCTCACGTTTTCTAAGTTCCTCTATTTGTTTAAATACCTGCGTAAAATCTTCATTCCAAATAGAAATAGTGGCATTATCAAAAAGTTTCCTATAATTAGCTTTTATCCTAAAGTTTTCTTCTTCTCTTTTTTTGCTCTCCGTAATATCCATGGTAACTCCAAAAACACCACTTTCATTTTTGTTTTCTAGGGCTACAATGTATAAGGTTCTTATTTCTCCAGATATCCATTTTATTCTAAACTCAAAAGGAACAAATACTTCATCTATTAACAGCGAGTTGATACCTTGCTCCATTTTATACAAATCTTCTGGCAATATTTTTCGATTTACATTTTCGTTAGAAGGATAAAAATTCTCTTTAGTTTCCCCAAAAATATTATACATTTCATCAGACCATTCTGCTTTGTCTGTTTTCATGTTCCAAGACCAATTACCAACATGACTTAATTTTTGTGCTTGATTTAATGCGTTATTTAATTCATATAACTCTTTACTTTGTTGGTCTAAGGTCTTTTGTTTTATTTTTTGCTCTGTAATATCTTGCATAACACCTCTTCTACCAACAATCTTATTTTGGCTATTGTAAACTGGCTGAACGACACTTCGCTCCCAAACTTCTTCATTTTTTTCATTGATAAATTTTAATTCAATATCACAAAAAAGCCCTTTTAATGAAACGTCTTTAATTGTTTCTTCTATCTTTTTTTGAGACTCTTTATCGTAAAATGATACAATTTTTTCTTGCGATGGAATTCCTTTTTTAGGATCTAATCCATACATAAGATATATATCGTCAGACCATATAAAAGCTTTCGTTTCAATATCATATTCCCAATATCCAATTTTAGCCATCTTACTAGCTTCATTCTTAGAAAATTCACTTTTTTCTAACAATTCTAATGAAGTCTGAATTTCTTGTTTAGAAAGCTCTAAAGCAAACTGATCCTTTTTAGAAGCCGTAATATCCTGAAAAACACCTCTTCTTCCAATAACTTGTTTTTGTTTATTAAATATAGGCTGAACTACCATTCTGCCCCAAACCTCTTCATTTCTTAGATTATTTAATTTAATTTCAATATCATAAGGAATTCCATTTTTCTCTAGATTTATAGTTGCTCGTTTCATTTTTTTCTTAGATTCTTCATCTAAAAACTGCATAACATCCTTTAATCCTGGAACTGAGTTTTTGGAATCTAATCCAAAAATATAATACAGATAATCAGACCATAAAAAAGTATCCGTAGCATTATCATATTCTAAATAGCCAATTTTAGCTACTTTACTAATTTCATTTTTAGATTTTTCACTTAGTTCTAATAATTCTAAAGAAGTTTCAATTTTTTGTTTAGACAATTCTAATTCAAGTTGTCCTTTTTTAGAATCTGTAATATCCTGAAAAACACCTCTTCTGGCAACAATCTTATTTTGTTGGTTGTATACAGGCTCAACTTTAATCCTAGCCCAAATCTCTTCCTTTCTTAGGTTAATCATTTTCAACTCAATGTCATAAGGAATCCCTCTTAAATCAAGATCTAAGGTAGCTTTCTGCATCTTATTTTGAGATTCTATATCAAAAAGCGCCGCAATTTCTTTTCGTGGTGGAACTGGGTATTTTGGGTCGAATCCAAAAATATGATACAGATAATCAGACCAAACATAAGTTTCAGTAGCAATATCATCTTCTAAATACCCTATTTTAGCCGTCTTACTAGCCTCATCCTTAGAATAGTTGCTTTTTTCTAAAAGTTCTAAAGAGGTCTCAATATTCTGTTTAGAAAGTTCTAAATCAAATTGTGCTTTTTTAGAGGCTGTAATATCCTGAGTAATACCTCTTCTTCCTATAATTTCATTTTGCTGATTAAATATAGGTTGTGTTGCATTTCTAACCCAAACCTCCTCATTTCTTCTGTTAATTATTTTCAACTCAAGATCATAAGGAGTTCCCTTTAAATCGAGGTCTAGAGTGGCTTGTTTCATCAATTTTTTTGATGCATTATCAAAAAATGTCAAAATTTCCTCACGCCGCGGTACTGGCTGTTCTATATCTAACCCAAACATATGATATAAGTATTCAGACCAATGAAAAGTATCTGTAGCAATATCATATTCATGATACCCTATTTTAGCTATTTTACTAGCCTCATCCATAGCGTATTTTCTTTTCTCTAAAAGATCTAGAGAATTTTGAATATTTTTTTTAGATTCTTCTAATTCAAATTGTGCTTTTTTAGATGCTGTAATATCTTGTAAAACCCCTCTTCGTCCTATAATTTCATTTTCATTATTATAATCGGGTTGAACTGCATTTCTAACCCATACTTCTTCATTATTTTTAGTGATAAATTTCAACTCAAGATCAAATGGGGTCCCATTTTCTATCAACTCTAACGTAGCTTGTGTATATATTTTTTTAGATTCATCATCAAAAATTGCTAGAACTTCATCACGAGATGGAATTCCTTGTTTTATATCAAATCTTAAAATATCATAAACATAATCAGACCATGTAAAAACACCTGTTTCGTTAACATATTCTTGATATCCTATTTTAGCTATTTCACTAGCTTTACGCAAAGAGTATTCCTTTTTCTCTAAAAGTTTTAAAGTGGTTTCTATCTTTTCTTTAGAAAGCTCTAATTCTAATTGTGCTTTTTTAGAAGCTGTAATATTATGTAAAACACCTCTTTTACCAACAATTTCATTTTGTTCGTTATAGATGGCTTGTGCCACATTACGCACCCAAATTTGTTCACCCTTTAGGTTGATACATTTCAACTCAATATCATAAGAAACACCTTTTAATGTTAGGTTTAGCGTAGCTTTTGCCAACTTTTCTTGAGATTCTTTTGTAAACGTTTCTATAATTGCTTCTTGCGCCGGAATTCCTTTTTCTGGATTTGAACCAAACAAACGATGCACATACTCAGACCATACAACAGTACCCTTTATAGTATCATGCTCCCAATACCCAATTTTGGCTACCTTACTAGCCTCATCCATAGAGTATTTCCTTCTTTCTAACAGCTCTAAAGAGGTTTGAATATTATTTTTAGAAAGTTCTAACTCTAGCTGTGCATTTTTAGAGGCTGTAATATTGTGTACCACACCTCTTCTTCCAATAATCTCATTCTGTTCATTATAAATAAGCTGTACTACATTTCGTACCCAAACTTCTTCCTTCTTATTATTAATTAATTTTAATTCAATATCATAAGGAATACCTTTTAAATCTAGATCTAATGTAGCTTGAGCTAACTTCTCCTGAGATTCTTTATCATAAAAACCAACCATTTCTTTACGTGAAGGAATACTGTCTTTTAAATTAAATCCGTAAACTTCATAAACATAATCAGACCAAGTAAAAGTATCCGTGGCAATATCATATTCCCAATATCCAATTTTAGCTATTCTACTAGATTCTTTTAAAGCGAAATCTCTTTTTTCTAAAAGGTTTAGAGAATTTTGAATCTTTGTTTTGGACGATTCTAATTCTAATTGTGCATTTTTCCAATCTGTAATATTCTGTAGAACACCTCTTCTTCCTATAATTTCATTTTGTTCGTTATATACGGCTTCGGCAACATAACGTACCCAAACTACTCCTTTTTCTAGGTTACATTTTAACTCAATATCACAGGGAGTGCCTTTCGTAGTAATATCTAAAACCGCTTGTTGTACCTTTTGTAGAGATTCTTTATCTAAAATTTTTGCAGTTGCCTCTTGTGTTGGAATTTCATCTTTTGGATCTAATCCATAAATACGATAAACATAATCCGACCATACATAAGTATCCGTAGCAATATCATATTCCCAATACCCAATTTTAGCCATTTTACTAGACTGGCTTAAAGAATAATCTTTTTTTTCTAAAAGGTTTAGAGAGGTTTGAATATTTTGCTTAGACTGTTCTAATGCTAGTTGTGCATTTTTCCATTCTGTAATATTCTGTAAAACACCTTTTCTACCAATAATATTTTTATGTTCATTGTAGACTGTTTCAGCAACATACCTAACCCAAACCTCTTCTTTTTTTAAATTAATACACCTCAACTCAATATCACAAGCAATGCCTTGTGTATTTAGCAGAGTAATAGCTTTGTTTAGCTTTGTTACAGATTCTTTATCAAAAATAGATATAATATCTTTTATAGATGGCACTCCATCTTTAGGATCTAAACCGTAAATATCATAAACATAATCAGACCAAACATACGTATCTGTATCAATATTATATTCTTGATACCCTATTTTAGCTATTTTACTAGATTCACTTAAAGAATGTTCCTTTATTTCTAGTAGTTCTAAAGAGGTTTCAAGTTTTTTCTTTGCTAAAACTCTTTGAGTAATATCTCTAGCAGTGCTTACAAAATAGCTAATTTCTTTTCCTGTATACACGGCAGATGATAAAAATTCTAACCAAATATAATGTCCGTCTTTATGACGAACTCTAAAAGGAATTGGTTCTGTAGCAATGCCTTTACTAAATAACTTTTTATGCAATGTATCTTTTAGAGTCTGTACATCATCCTTATGAACAATACTAAAAATAAATTTACCAATAAACTCCGATTGCTCATAACCCAATAGCTTTTTTATAGCAGGACTTATATATCTAAAGGAGCTATCTGGCTCTTGTAAAAATATTAAATCTCTAGAGTAATCTGTTAAAATTCGATACATCTCTGCAGTATCTTTAACCTCTTTTTCTGCAGATTCAAACTTCTGTTTATAAGTTAGAGGCTTAAACACATCTTTTATTTTAAATACACTTGTTGATGGTGCACTTTTATTAAAAAACCTTAGATAAGAATAAAGAAAAACACTGTAAAAGACAGTAAAAACACCTTTAGATATAAGGCCTGATTTTACAAGTGATTCTAAATTTTCATTCCCCCAAAAAACTATGCTTATAAAAAATAATGTATCAAAACTTATAACCACTAACATTGTTAAACAAATTTGCCAGAATAAGAATCGTACTTTTTTAGATATGTATTCAAATAAGATAATTATTAAAAAAGTATCTATAAACAATGTAATTGTACTTACAAATAATCCCCATGAATTAACATTAAAAAGTCTTGGAGGTAACTTTATATGCGCCTCTGTTGATAAATTATTAAAATGCCAATTTAATGTCTCTAAAAGAACTAACATTACTGCGTTTACAATAAACAAAGCATAAATTGTTTTTTTTGTTTCAGTAGTATCATCCTTTATATATACCAATAGTAAAACAAAAAGAGTTGCCGTAAAATAAACAGCAGAAGAAGGAGATACCAAAAAATCATCTGTAATTGAAACAGAAACAGCACTATATAAAGAAACTTGTACAAATTGAAATAACCCAAGGCAAGCAAACATTACACCAATACCTAACTGCTTACGAAAATGGAATAATAAAAGCATTACTAAGGCAACCAAAGCTCCCTGAGTAAACAAGATGGCTATCTGACTATAATTCATAGTTTTATGATTAATTAGATATCGTTTTTAAATTAGCCTCTCAGCAGATTTATATATCCATATTAAATATTTTAAAGACCAAGATAAGTATAATTTTTTTTTATTTTCTCAATATAGAACCCTGATATTTAGTTAATCACAAAAACAAGAATTATAAACTAGATGCTTATATTAAAAAAGCTATTTTATAAAACAAAAAACCCGGCTATAAGCCAGGTTTTTTATTTTATAAAATATAATTATTATTCTACGGTAACAGATTTTGCCAAATTTCTTGGTTGATCTACATTTTTACCTAACATTACTGCAATATGGTAAGACAATAATTGAAAAGGAATGGTAGTTAATAGCGGTGTTAATGCTTCTTCCGTTTCAGGAATTTCAATAACATGATCTGCTATATCTCTAACTTGTGTATCTCCTTCTGTAACTATTGCAATAATTTTACCAGCTCTAGATTTTATTTCTTGAATATTACTCACTACTTTTTCGTAATGACCTTTATTAGTTGCAATCACAAAAATTGGCATATTCTCATCAATTAAAGCAATTGGACCATGCTTCATTTCTGCCGCAGGATACCCTTCTGCATGAATGTAAGAAATTTCTTTTAATTTTAAAGCTCCTTCTAATGCTACCGGAAAGTTAAAACCTCTACCTAAGTACAAACAATTTTTTGCATCTTTATATACAGCAGCAATTTCCTTCACTTTTTCATCAATCTTTAAAAGCGCTTCTATTTTTGCCGGAATTAATTGCATTTTTTGTAAAAACTCTCTAAGTTCAGATTTAGAAATCTCTCCTTTTTTAGAGGCTAATTTTAACGCAATTAGAGTTAAAACTGTAATTTGTGTTGTAAAAGCTTTTGTAGAAGCTACACCTATTTCTGGACCTGCATGAGTATAAGCTCCGGCATGTGTTTCTCTAGCAATAGAAGAACCCACAACATTACAAATACCAAATACAAAAGCTCCTTTAGATTTTGCCAACTTAATTGCAGCAAGAGTATCTGCTGTTTCTCCAGATTGAGAAATAGCAATTACTACATCTTTAGACGAAATAATAGGGTTTCTATATCTAAATTCTGAAGCATATTCTACTTCAACAGGGATACGGGCTTTGTCTTCAATAAGATATTCACCCACCAAACCTGCATGCCAAGAAGTACCACAAGCAACTATAATGATTCTCTCTGCATTTAAAAACCTATTCATGTGGTTATCTATACCAGACATTTTAATAAGTCCTTCATTAGGTAACATTCTACCTCTATATGTATCTATAATAGCTTTTGGTTGTTCATGAATTTCTTTTAACATGAAATGATCATAACCTCCTTTTTCTATTTGATCTAAACTCAGTTTTAATTTCTGAATATTAGTATCAACCATAGTGTCGTCTATAATCTTACGAACTTTTATATCTTTACCAATTTTAATAACAGCTAATTCTTCATCCTCTAAATAAATAGCATCCTTTGTATATTCTATAAAAGGAGATGCATCAGAAGCAACAAAAAATTCACTATTGTCTTTTCCTACTCCAATTGCAATAGGACTTCCTAAACGAGCAATAACTAACTCGTTTGGTTTTGTTTTATCAAAAACAGCAATAGCATAAGCACCTACAACATTTGTTAATGCTAATTGAACTGCTTGCCCTAACTTACAGCCTTCGTTCTTTTTTACTTCTTCTATAAGATTTATTAAAACCTCTGTATCTGTATCACTTTTAAAAGTATAACCTCTAGATATTAGCTCTTTCTTTAAAGTATCGTAGTTTTCAATAATACCGTTATGTACTATAACCAATTCACCAGATTGAGAAACATGTGGATGCGAGTTTACATCATTAGGTACACCATGTGTTGCCCAACGTGTATGACCAATTCCTATATTTCCTTTTTTTCTTTTTTCGTCATTATCGGTTATCGCTTCTAAATCAGAAACCTTTCCTTTCGTTTTAGAAAGATGTATTTCTTTTCCGTCATACATCATAATCCCAGAACTATCATACCCTCTGTATTCTAATCTTTTAAGACCATTTATAACAATAGGGTAAGCATCTCTAAAACCTATATAGCCAGTTATTCCACACATAACAATTCTTTTTTTAGTAGTTCGTTCTTGTTAATTCGTTTTTTTCTCTGAATAAGAAATCTTTAACTCTGCCTTTTTACCATTTAAAGCATCTTGATTATAAAGGGTAACTGCTTTTGGATTCCAATTATAATTCTTAAAAACAGTATCTGTAACTGTTAATAAATCTGTAGCGTTAATTACTTTAAGTCTTAAAGTAGGAGAATAGTCTGTTTCTCCACTTAAAATATCTGAAAGATAGTCTGTAATTCTAAAGGTATATTTCTCTTTTTTTCCATCACTATCTCTTTCTAATAACCCTCCAAAAACAAACGCTCCTTCTGAATAAACATCTTTTATTTGACTATAAACAGGGTTTACATCTTCATTACTCTTATACAAAAATAATTGGTATGGTACAGCTGTAGTATCTGCAGATTGATTAATATATAAAGTTAAGGAAGCATCGTTTATCAATAGATTTCTTGCTCTTAATTCTTCAATTTCGTCTGCTATTCCGTTGCCATCTGTATCTGCACCAAAAAGGTTTATTTTAGCTTCAGTTCCTGCAGTACCTTGCAGTGTAATTTTATCTGCAGGATACACTTTATCTTCCATCTTATAAGATGCACTTCTTATACCAGATAAAGAAAAGGAATCATTTTTTCTAAAAGTTTTAATTGTATCGTTTGTTGCAGTTTCAAATACAGTATTTGTATAATAAATTTCTATTGATGGTTTAATAGCTCCCTCAAAGTTAAAAGAAATTAAGGAACCTTTATTTCCTGTAGCTTCTAAAATAACTCCTCTAAAATAATTATTAAAAGCATCTTGAGTGTCAAAATGTGAAGATTCATATTGATCTAAAAATAAGTTTTTAATTTCAGTCTCTTTTAAAGGCACAACCGCAAAAGGAGTTGATAAAGTAGAAGTTGTAGAACTTGAATAGGTAATTGTATCTTTATCAGCTAGTATTCCATTACTTGTCCATCTATTAACTACAAGAGTATCTCTTAAAGATGGTATAAATTGATAGTTATCAGTTATATTTAACTCACTACCTTTTGTATCAAAAACATCATTAGAATTATAACTATTGTTTTTAGAAGCATCTTTAGGGTTTAACCTACTTAAATATGTGCTAGTTTGATAAACATTTAAGTTAAATGCTTTTGATTGGTCTCCAATTATAGAGTCTAATTCGTAAGCATCTCCATCGTCATTTAGAGTTACTTGGTAAGGTAGTTTTAAAAAAACCGTATCTATAGATGTAACAATATGAGTAGTACTTGTAGCGTACTTTGCAATTGTATCAGAATTCATTACTTCTAAATTAGAAGTAATTGCTAATTGCGCAACAATAGAAGCCTCTATATTTTTATAATCATCACTTGCGTAAACACCTAATAAATATTGCCCTGGTTCATTAGAAATATTATCTGAAATAACATTTTTAATAGAACTATTCTCTATGGTAATTCCTTTAACCGTTAAAGTATTTACATCAAATTTTGTGTTCTCTACTAAACTTGAATCAATATCATTAAAATCTTTTTCACAAGAAATAACAGCTGTAAACACGAATACTAAAGCCACAATAAATGTACTTTTCTCAAAAAATCTCCTCACTTTATAAAATAATTAATTAGCTGAAATTAAATCAGCATAAAAATTTAAATAACTTTCCTTTAAATCCTCAGATTGATATTCTAAAACTGGAATATCTTTACTTTCTATAAAAGAAGCCAATTCTTCCGAAATTTCCTCACTACCATGTATAATTGCATCAGAATTCTCTATGGCACTTTTTAAAATATTTGTAAAGTTTGGTGTTTTAATTGTTGCTATTTTTTCATCACAGATGTTATCAAACTTCACTTTATCTGCTAAAGATTCATCTAATTCTCCTTCAAAAGGATTATTATACAAAGAAGTAATAACCTTACTCTCTGTAAACAAGGGTTCTTCTTTGTAAAACTCCTTCAAATAAAGAGGTAATAGAGAAGCCATCCATCCATGAACATGAATAATATCTGGTGCCCAGTTTAATTTTTTTACAGTTTCTATAACTCCTTTTGCAAAGAAAATAGCGCGCTCATCATTGTCTTCAAACAACTCATCATCTTCATCTGTAAAAACGGCTTTTCGTTTAAAATATTCTTCATTATCTATAAAATAAACTTGCATTCTTTCTTTAGGAATAGAAGCAACTTTTATAATTAATGGCATATCCATATCATTAACAACCAAGTTCATACCAGATAAACGAATTACTTCGTGTAGCTGATGTCTTCGCTCGTTAATTACGCCATATCTTGGCATGAAAATTCTTGTTTGTACTCCTTTAGAATGTGCATTTTTCGCAACATTAAAGGCTGTTGATGATAATTCTGTTTCAGGTAAGTATGGCACTACTTCAGATGAAACAAATAATATTCTCTTGTCCTTCATTAAATCAAACTCTTTTATAAGAAGCGCAAAAATACAAATTATTATGCTAATATCGTGTTAAATTGGTAAGTTTGCAGACTTTACTTAATATTTAAGGATGAAAATATTTAATACGAAACAAGAAATAAAAGATTATTTAACGTCTAAAAAAGAGGAAAATAAAACCATCGGTTTTGTACCAACTATGGGTGCATTACATGAAGGTCATTTATCTTTGATTAAAAAAGCGATCAAAAAAAACGACCTCGTTGTGGTCAGTATTTTTATAAATCCTACGCAGTTTGACAACCCCGAAGATTTAGTTAAATACCCAAAAACAATAGAAAACGACACCAAATTACTAGAAAGTGTTTCTTGTGATGTATTATTTCTTCCGTCTGTAAAAGAAATTTATGCAGAAAACATCGCCTCAGAAAAATTTGACTTTGATGGTTTAGAACATCAAATGGAAGGAAAATTTAGAAACGGTCATTTTGATGGTGTAGGTACTATTGTAAAAACACTTTTCGAAATTGTAACACCCAACAGAGCCTATTTTGGTCAAAAAGATTTTCAACAATTACAGATCATCAAAAAAATGGTAAAAAAGAATAGACTTCCTGTAAAAATTAAAGGATGTCCTATTTTTAGAGAAAAAGATGGTTTAGCAATGAGTTCTAGAAACACAAGGCTAACTACAGAGCATAGAAACGCAGCTCCTTTTATTTACAAAACGCTTAAAACAGCTCGTAAGAAATTTGGCACAGAAAATGCAGTTAAAGTAACTGAATGGGTAGAAAATCAATTTAAAAAACATCCTTTTTTAGAATTAGAATACTTTACTATTGCTGATGAAAAAACATTAGAAACCATAAAAAACAAGGAATCTAATAAAAAATACCGCGCTTTTATTGCAGTATTTGCAGGAGAAATAAGATTGATAGACAACATTCGTTTAAAGCATTAGTAATCAAAAAAAACAGTATTTTTGCCCCATGTTAGTACAAGTTGTAAAATCAAAAATCCACCGAGTAAAAGTTACAGGTGCAGATTTAAATTATATAGGAAGCATAACCATTGATGAAGATTTAATGGATGCAGCCAATATTATTGAAGGCGAACGCGTTCAAATCGTAAACAATAATAATGGAGAACGTTTAGAAACGTATGCAATTCCCGGACCTCGTGGAAGTGGAGAAATCACCTTAAACGGAGCTGCAGCAAGAAAAGTTGCTGTAAATGATGTATTAATCCTTATTGTTTATGGATTCATGGATTTTGAAGAAGCAAAAAACTTTAAACCCTCTTTAGTTTTCCCTAACGAAAAAGACAATACACTTACATAGATTTGAATATTAAAAAAATATTAAAAACCATACTACCTCTCATTTTGGGAGGTTTTTTAGTATGGTACTCGCTTTCTAAAATTTCTTTAGACGTCTTAATTGGTTATTTTAAAGAAGCTCATTATAGTTGGATTTTCTTAGGATTGTTCTTTGGTGTTTTAAGTCACCTTTCTAGAGCTTACCGATGGAAATTTATGCTAGAACCAATCGGATTTAAACCAAAATTTACCAATAGCGTTTTAGCCGTTCTAGTAGGATATCTAGTAAACCTTGCACTGCCCAGAGCCGGAGAAGTTTCTAGAGCTTTGGTTTTAACAAACTACGAAGACGTTCCTTTTGAAAAAGGATTCGGAACCATTGTAGCAGAAAGAATAGCCGATTTAATTATGATGTTATCCATTATATTAATCACACTTTTTGTGCAGTTCGATTTTATTTATGATCTCTTAGTTAAAAACTTCAATCCAACAAAAATAATAATTGGTTTAACTGTTTTAATAATTGCTTTTTACATTTTAACATCCTTTGTAAAAAAAGCAGAATCCGGTTTCTTATTTAAAATAAAAACATTTATTACTGGCCTAGGAGAAGGTGTTACCAGCATCTTTAAGATGAAAAATAAATGGGCATTTATCTTTCATACAGTTTTTATCTGGGCAATGTATGTTTGTATGTTTTGGGCAACAATACCTGCAATTGATGGATTAGACATTCCTTTTGGCGGAATTTTAATCGGTTTTATTGCTGGCGGATTTTCTATTGCCGCAACAAATGGCGGAATTGGCTTGTACCCAATTGCTGTTGCTGGTGCCTTGGCTTTGTTTGATATTCCTACAGAACCTGCAACCGCTTTTGGTTGGATTATGTGGACCGCACAAACAGCAATGATTATCGTTTTTGGTGGTTTAGCTTTTTTACTTTTACCAATTTACAATAAAAATAAATAGTTTTAAAACGCTTCAACAAGAAGCGTTTTAAAGACATTAAAAAACTGAACTACCCCTATTCTTCTTTAAAATAGTTAGTTACGTTTTCTATTACTTTATCACTTAATCTAACAAATGCTTGTTGAGTTCTACCACTAGAAACTTCAAAACAATTTACGTTTGGCTGGGTTAGTAATTCTTGGTCACCTAAAGCACCCAAAGAATCACAATACACAACATTGTTGTCTGTTTTTATCCAATTATTAAAAGACTTCTCATTCCAGGCAGGAGATAACCCAATGTTAAACAATATTTTGTGATTTCCGAATTTTAAAAACTCCTTTTCATGCAATAAAACCGTGTTTTTATTTAAAGCAGCAATTACAACCTCATTTCTTTCCATTAGTTTATCTAATGATAAAAAATCATATCCTTTTTCTTTTGCATCTTGCCTTTCACTTCTAGCAAAATAAGTAATATCCGCACCAAAAAAATTAAGTCCATCTGCAACCATACCACCTAATTTACCTAAACCAATAACCCCTACTTTTAAACCAGTAATTTCTCTAGGAACACCACTCCAAGCCTCCCTTGGTTTACCATTTAAAGTAGTACCAAAACCATGTAAACATCGTACCAATTCGCTAATTACATATTCCACAACCCCCTCATCACCATAATCACGCACACCAGTTACTATAATTCCGCGAGAATTTGCATAATTAATATCTACATTCGCACTCTCTGGAGTGTACAAAGAGCAGCACATACCTATATATTTTATGTTTGGGCATCGTTCTAAAATTTCTTTTGTTAATGTTGTTGTATAACTTAAAAAAACACCATCTGCATCACCAATACGTTTTACAATTTCATCATCACTAGTTGGTTTATCTATGTGCAACACCATATTTTCTGTAAAAGATTTTAATTTTAAATTAGCTGCATCTACTAATCCCAAAGGCTCTATTCCCACAATTTTTTTAAACATAACGTACTTTATTTACGGTTCTAAATGATAAGACACCAACTTAAGAAATATCATTTATATGAACTAATTTTTCAACTTAACTTTATACCGTTATTAAGAATAATTAATATTTGGGCGTTCCCTAAAAAGGTCGCGCTTTACACTGTATCTTTTTGCTGAAAAAGCAAAAAGGATGCCGTTTCAATCGCTAACGCAACTGTTTGCTCGCATTTAGAGAATCTTCAGAATAAGTTTTTTCTTTAAGAAATACTATCTTTAGGAAAAAGCAATTTTATGAACAATCAGGATAAAAGAAAAGCTTTAGCAAAATGGATTTTAGAAACAGATGAAAATGTTCTAAACGAAGTAGAAGCTGTTTATAATGTGTATTCTAAAAATAAAGAAATTTTAGATAAAAGAATAAAATTTCACAAAGAAAACCCTACAGCAGGTAGAAATTGGAATGAAGTAAAAACTGAATTATCATTAAAATATAGCGTATAAAATCGTCATTAAACCTGAAGGAGAACAAGAACTTTTAGAAGCTTTAGCTTGGCATGAAACCAAAACAGAAAACTTAAGTGTTGAATTATATTTACAAAAAAGTTTCGGTATGGAATTCACTATACTTTAGAAAAAAATACCATTTACATTCATGCTATTCTTCATACAAGTCGAGAATTACCCAAATAGAAGCCATTATATTACACTAAAAACATCTTAAAAGTCACAAGATAACGTTGTAACTTTGTTTCTCTAAAACTTTGTAACTTCTTAAAAAAAATGGCCAAAACCAAAACAACTTTTTTCTGTCAGAATTGCGGAACCCAACATGCAAAATGGGTAGGACAATGTGGTGCTTGTAAAGAATGGAATACCATTGTAGAAGAAGTTATACAAAAAGAAGAAAAACGAGTTTGGAAACAATCTACAACCGCAAAACAAACCATAAACAAACCCTTAAAAGTTGCTGACATTCAGTTAAACCCAGAAGAAAGAATCGTTACTAATAATAACGAGTTAGACACTGTATTAGGTGGCGGATTGGTAAAAGGTTCGGTAACACTTTTAGGTGGTGAACCAGGAATTGGAAAATCGACTTTATTATTGCAAGTTGCTTTAAATATCAAACAAAAAGTATTGTATGTTTCTGGTGAGGAAAGTCAGTCTCAAATAAAAATGAGAGCAGAAAGACTAGAAGCTAACAACTCTAATTGCTTAATTCTTACAGAAACGAACACACAAAACATCTTCAAAAACATTGAAGAAACAGAACCCGATGTTTTGGTTATAGATTCTATACAAACATTACACACAACTTCTATAGAAGCTTCTCCTGGTACAATTTCTCAAATTAGAGAAACTGCTGCCGAATTGATAAAATACGCTAAGGAAACTGCAACTCCGGTTTTATTAATTGGACACATCAACAAAGACGGAAACATTGCTGGACCAAAAATTTTAGAACACATGGTAGATGTTGTTTTACAATTTGAAGGAGACAGAAATCATACCTACAGAATTTTAAGAAGTCAAAAAAACAGATTTGGTTCTACTTCAGAATTAGGTATTTACGAAATGCTTTCCACTGGATTAAGAGAAATATCTAATCCGTCTGAAATTTTAATTTCTAAAAAGGATGCAGATTTAAGCGGAACTGCAATTGCATCTACCTTAGAAGGAATTAGACCTTTAATGATAGAAGTACAAGCGTTGGTTTCTACAGCTGTTTACGGAACACCTCAGCGTTCTACAACCGGTTATAATTTAAAACGTTTAAACATGATTTTGGCGGTTCTAGAAAAAAGAGCTGGTTTTAAATTAGGTGCAAAAGATGTCTTTTTAAATATTACCGGAGGCATAAATGTAGACGATCCTGCAATAGATTTAGCAGTTGTGGCTGCCATTTTATCTTCTAACCAAGATGTTGCCATAAACCCAAATGTTTGTTTTGCTGCAGAAGTTGGTTTGGCAGGAGAAATAAGACCGGTTTCTAAAATAGACCAAAGAATTACCGAAGCAGAAAAATTAGGATATAAAACGTTAGTAGCTTCTAAATACAATAAGATTTCTTCTAAAAACCACGGAATTCGTTTGGTTTTAGTTGGTAAGATTGAAGAAGCTTTTGCTACTTTGTTTGCGTAGTTTTTTTGTATTTAAAGATGGTTATAAATAAAACTTTTTAATAATTATCACTTGTTTTTTACAGTTTTACAATCTGTGAAAATATTGATTATATAAAAACCAAGATTTTATAAAATATAAGGATTTACTTATACATCCTTATCAATGTGATTATATAATTAATTAAAACACCCACATTCCCCACTATTGTAAATTACTTTATTAAATAATTCTATCAAATACAAAACATATAGATCTATTTACAATAGCACCTACCCTTAAACCATATTTACAATTCTTTAAACTGCCTAAAAAGGACTGTTTCTAATTTTTCGTTTCTATTAATTATTTATTAATGCAACAATGTTGCATTAATAAATAATTAATTATCTTTGTCAGATAAATTTATACAAAACAAGATTAAAAAATCTATAACTCTCTAACATAGAAGCTCAAAAAATTAAATAAAAAAACAAATGAAACTTTTTATAACTTTTATACTCTTAAGTTTTACGCATGTATTAATTGCTCAAGATAATTTTACAGGAACCATCATAGATTCAGAAACATTAGAACCTATTGTTGGCGCCACTATTTATGCATTTAATCATAATAAATTTACAGAAACAGACCAAAATGGTAATTTTATATTAAACAGCACTAAGACTACTAAAATTGAAGTAGAAATTTCTGCAGACGCCTATAAAGCACAAATTATTACTTTACATAACACTAACAAAGTTGTTATAAAACTTACAGTAAACTTATTAGAATTAGAAGAAATTATTATAACCGGGAATTCTAATAAAAGCAGAGAAAAAGTATCTGTATCTATAGAAACTGTTAAAAAGGCTAATTTATTTAAATCAGGAAAAATTTCTTTGGCAGATAACTTATCTAGCCTTCCTGGTTTAAGCAGTCTTAGCAATGGTGTTGGTAATGCAAAGCCAGTAATTAGAGGTTTAAGTAATACCAATATTGTATTTTTAAACAACGGAATTAAAGCTGAAAACTTTCAATTCTCTAGCAATCATCCTTTTATATCAGATGAGTTTTCGGCAAAAAAAATAGAAGTAATAAAAGGCCCTGTCTCTTTAATATATGGCTCTGATGCAGTTGGGGGCGTTATTAATGTAATTAAAGAAAACCCCGCAAATAACAACACTATAGAAACAAAAATAAATACCCAATACCATAGTAACACAGAAGGCTATGTAACAAATTTAGGTGTAAAAATAAGCGGAGAAAAATGGTTTGGAGGCGCCTCTTTTACAAATAAAACCCATAAAGATTACCAAAACGGAAATGGAAGTAAAGTTATAAATACTCGTTTTAAAGAATTAAATTTAAGCTCTAATATTGGGTACAGAAATAAGCTTGGTAATTTTGCTTTGTACTTTGATTATAATGAGCCAACTTATGGTTTAACCAATCAAAAATCTATAAGCGTAATTACAGATGATTCTAGAAAAAATGATTATTGGTATGTAGATTTAGAAAATAAACTTTTAGCTTTAAAAAATAAACTTTTTATAGGAGAAGGTATTTTAGATGTTAATTTATCTTATCAACAAAACATTAGAAAAGGAATTGCTGATACATCTAGCATTTATTCTAATATGATGTTTGCTTCTATGGATTTATCTACATTGTCTTACAACTCTAAATACAGTTTAAAAAAGAATAACAGTAAATATACCTTAGGCTTTAATGGTGCTTATATTAAAAATGATGCTGATGATTTTTATGGCAATAGCAACCCAATGCCAGATACTAATATTAGTGATTTTGGTGTTTTTATTGTTGATGAAGCAGAAATATCTGATGCTTTAACACTAAATGCAGGATTAAGATACGATATGAGAAATATGAAATCATATCCTTTTAACTCATCTGGTATAGATAAATATCAAATTGATAATAATTACAGTAGTTTAAGTGGTTCTGTAGGTTCTACCTATAAAATAAACAATCATTTATTTAAGTTTAATATTGCCTCAGGTTTTAGAAGTCCAAATATTTCTGAACTTACTCAAAACGGTATTCATCAAGCTCGATTTGAGAGAGGAGATATCAATTTAAAATCTCAACGAAATTATCAATTCGATTTTAATTACCACCTTCATATCGATAAATTAGCTTTTGATGTAAGCCCGTTTTACAATAATGTATCTAACTACATTTACATAGTACAAACCGAAGAAAATGCACCAATAGGTAATGGAAAAATATACCAATATATACAAAATGACGCTAAACTATTTGGAGGAGAAGTTGCATTAGATTATCATCCTTTTAACTGGTTAGGACTTCATAGCAATTATTCTTATACCAAAGGAGAACTAAAAAATGGTGGTTATTTAACACAAATACCACAAAATAGATATGTAGCAGAAGTAAAGTTACAAAAGAATAAAATTAGCGCTTTTAAAAATCCTTATTTTATAGTAAACCTTACCGCTTATGAAAGTCAAAACAACTTAGGTCAATTAGAAACTTACACCCCAAAATACACTCTTTTTAACCTTAATTTTGGATCAACATTAGCCATTAGTAAACAAGATTTCAATTGGTATATTTCAGCCAATAATTTATTTGATAAAACGTATGTAAATCACTTATCTGCTTTAAAACCATTAAACCTAAATAATATAGGTAGAAATATCGTTTTTGGTTTAACAATTCCTTTTAAAGCAGGAATATAATATATCCGTTATCAATAGTAAATTTGAAGAAAGATGAACTACTCGCTTAATTTAAAAACAATAAAGAACTTAAGGCCACATACAACTGTGCTTTAGGTGCTTTTTTTTGCTTAACTAAGCGAGTAACTATAGAAAAAGCCCCTTCAGGTTTTTATACTTGAAGGGGTTTAATCTATTTTACTTCTAAAAAAACAAATTATCTAGATTTCAAGTTTCCGAATTACTTTACAAGGATTTCCTGCGGCAAAAACATCTGCAGGTATATTTTTAGTAACTACACTTCCTGCTCCAATTACGGTTCTGTCTCCAATATGTACACCAGGACAAACTACCGTACTTCCTCCAAGCCAAACATCTTCTCCAATAATTATTGGTTTTGCTAATTCGAGTCCAGAAGCTCTTTCTTTATGGTTTATAGGGTGTGTTGCTGTGTATAATTGCACATTTGGACCAATTAATGTTCTGGATCCAATTTTAACAGGCATAACATCTAAAACCACGCAATTAAAATTAAAATACACATTGTCTCCTGTAATTATATTGTAACCATAATCGCAATAAAATGGGGTTTGTATAAAAAGGTTTTTACCTTTATTTGGAACTAATTTATTTAAAATAATCTTTTTTGTTTCCGCTTTATCTTCGGGTAAATCATTTAGCTCTTTTAACAATAATCTTGCCTCTAAACGTTCTTTAATCAGTTCAAGATCTGAAGCGTCATACAATTGGCCAGAGAGCATTTTTTGTTTTTCAGTATTCATTTATTAATTCTATTTGTTTAAAGTTACCAAGATCATTTATTTTCTATAAACTAATTGTAAAAAAAGACCCTTCAAACTTTAAAAGCCCAAAAGACCTAACAATATTTTACATTTAATGAATAACAAAATTCAATTAATGCTATTTGTTTGCAAACAAGCTTAGCCCTGATTGCAGTGACATCCTTTTTGTTTTTCACAAAAAGATATAACGGAAAGCAGGAAATAGCTTCTAAAAATAAAAAACTATCTCTTTATTTTACCAGATGTATTTCCGCCCATTAAACTAGTAACATTTTCTACAGAAACCATATTTACGTCCCCCAAAACGGTATGTTTTAAAGCACAAGCAGCTGTTGCGAAATTTAAGGCATCCATATCATTATCGTAGTGTAACAAACCATAAATAATACCAGAAGCAAAGGCATCTCCAGTACCAACACGATCTATAACGTGTGTAATATCTAACTTATCTGCCTTTATAAACTCTTTACCGTTCCACATTTTACCTTGTATTTCTTGATGAGAAGCGCTAATAGATTTTCTAGTTTTTCCAATAACTTTTTCTATTCTTGGATATTTTTCCATTAACAATGTAGCAGATGCACTAAAACCACCACCTAATTCTCCAAGACCAAAAATTTCATAAATACCACGATTACTACTAAGAACAATGTCTGTATTTTTCACCAATTCTGGCATTACTTCTTGCATGGTTTTACCATATTTCCACATATTTTGACGTGAATTGATGTCACCAGAAACCTTAACCCCCATTCTATTGGCTGTTTTAATAGCTTCTAAACAACATAGTGCAGCACCTTCTGAAATGGCTGGCGTAATCCCTGTCCAATGAAACCAGTCTGCTCCTTCTAGCACTTCTTCCCAGTTTACCATTTCTGGTTTTATTAATGAAAAAGCAGAACCTTCTCTTTCATAAATTACTTCACTTGATCTATGTACTGCCCCTTTTTCTAAAAAATAGATACCTAACATATTATCACCATAAATAACATTTTTGGTACCTAACCAATGTTTTCTTAAAAATTGAGTAGCCGCTTTACCCAGTGCATTATCTGGAAAACGTGTTACATGAGCTGCATCCATACCCAAATAACCACATGATATTGCTACATTAGCTTCTCCACCTCCATAGACTAAATCGAATGAAGTTGCTTGAGAAAACATGGTATATCCTGGTGGTGATAAACGCATCATTACTTCACCAAATGTTATCAATTTTTTAGCCATATTATTAAGTTTTCTATTTATTATATAATCTGATTGAAGGTATCTAAAAAATACCAAACCCACAATAAAATTGGGTTTCAAAACCGAATAAATATAATCTATATAAATCAAAAAAACCGAACATTTCTGTTCGGTTTTTTATTGATTTTGTAATAATTATTCTAAAGCTAGATTAAAATTACTTATTTCTTATTTGCTACTTTAATGTAATTATCTAATGCCATTGTCATAGAAGGTGTTTCTGGTGAAGGTGCTGTTATATCGCACTTTAAACCTGCTTCTGTAGCTGCTTTAACTGTAGAATTTCCAAATACAGCAATTCTAGTATCTTTTTGTTGAAATTCTGGAAAATTCTTAAATAAAGAGTCTATTCCAGATGGGCTAAAAAACACCAAAACGTCATAGACAACATTTTCTAAATCAGATAAATCACTAACTACAGTTCTATATAAATCTAATCGTTTCCAATTGATTCCTAACTTATCTAATTCTTCAGGAATTAAAGGTTTTAGTTTATCTGAACTTGGTAATAAGAACTTTTCCGTTTTATGCTTCTTAATTAATTTTGTTAAATCAAGAAAAGACCTAGTACCAACATAAATTTTACGTTTTCTGTACACTACATATTTTTGCAAGTAATAAGCTACAGCCTCAGACTGACAAAAGTATTTCATTGCATCTGGCACTTTAAAACGCATTTCTTCTGCAATTCTAAAGAAATGATCTACAGCATTTCTACTTGTTAAAATAATAGCTGTAAAATTATGTAAATCTACTTTTTCTCCTCTTACTTCTTTAACAGATATACCTTCTACATGAATAAAAGGTCTAAAATCTATCTTTACTTTTTGTTTATCAGACAGGTCAAAATAAGGGGAAGTTTCTGTCTTTGGTTCTGGTTGCGATACTAAAATCGTTTTCACTTTCATATGCTTTCTTTTTTGTAGTTAAAACAGCAATCTAAACAGTATAAATAGCGGCGCTATTTCGAAGGCGCAAAGGTACAAAATAAAATAAAACAACTCACTAAAAATCAGCTTTTTATTACTTACGGCATGGAATATAAAACGAATTAAAAATAATACCATTGAAAAATAAAGTAAAAAACGAATATCTAATTGAGAATATTCTTCTAAAACAATAGCTATCAGTAGGAAAAATGAAATAGAATACAAATATATAGACTTAGAAACTAAAAAGAATTCTACCTTTTTAGTTATCATAAATACATTAGAAAGTATAAGTTCTAACAACCTTTTAATAAGAAAATAAGAAAAAACTACACCTAAAATATTTAAAAAAGTATAAAATCCTTGAACCGCCGAAGAATTATAATGCAAATAAATTTTATAAGTAAACAAAGAAAGTACTGATATCGAAAAAACAAAAATTACATTTTTAAAAGGGTTAAAAAAAGAAGTATTCTCTTCCATTTCAGTTTCAATAAAATTATTATTTAGTAAAGAATAAATACTACCTTTTAATCTTACAACACTCAATCCTCTTAATAGAAAAATACAGGCATACAAACATACCAATAAAATGGTAATCCAACTGTCATCAATTATAACTCTATCTATTGCCTGCACGTATTTTTGTTTTGATAAGATTAACACAAAATTAGTAATTAAATAATGTATATTTGTCTACTTACCATATGAAATTTTATTTATGTCAGATGTGTTAGTCATTATACCTACTTATAATGAAAAAGAGAACATAGAAGTTATCATTAGAGCTACCTTTAACCAAGAAAAAGAATTTCATATTTTGGTGGTTGATGATGATTCTCCTGATGGAACCTCCGAAATTGTAGAGAAATTGATTTCAGAATTTCCAAATCGACTTTTTTTAGAAAAAAGATTGGGTAAAAACGGTTTAGGAACAGCATACATACATGGTTTTAAATGGGCCATTTCTAAAAAGTATGATTACATCATAGAAATGGATGCAGATTTTTCTCACAATCCAAAAGATTTAATTCGCCTATATAACGCCTGTAAAAAAGATGGTGGTGATGTTTCTGTAGGTTCTAGATATGTAAATAATCAAGTAAACGTTGTTAATTGGGACATGAAAAGATTGTTACTTTCTTATTTTGCTTCAAAATATGTACGTTTTATAACTAGAATTCCGCTGTTTGATACCACTGCAGGTTTTGTTTGTTGGAAAAGAGAAGTATTAGAAAAAATACACTTAGACAAAATAAAGTTTATAGGATATGCTTTTCAGATAGAAATGAAATTTAAAGCATGGAAACATGGTTTTAAAATTAAAGAAGTATCAGTCGTTTTTACAGATAGAACTTTAGGAACCTCTAAGATGAGTGGAAATATAATTTCTGAAGCTTTATTTGGAGTGATAAAAATGAAGTTAAAAGGCTTGCCTAAATAGTTTTTCCATGAATGAAATTTCTATTAGAACTGCTAATCTTGAAGACTTAAAAATATTATTAGAGTTTGAGCAAGGAGTTATAGCTGCAGAAAAGCCTTTAGATCCTTTTTTGGATGATGGAGAGTTATTTTATTACAATATTCCTGAATTAATTTCTAATAAAAACATTCATTTCATTGTTGCCGTTGCTAATAATGAAATCATTGCTTCTGGTTACCTTAGAATAGAAAACTCTAAACATTATCATAAAAACCCAAAACATGGTTATATTGGTTTTATATTTGTAAAACCATCTTTTAGAGGAAACCGAGTTAGTACTTTAATTTTAGAATCCTTAAAAAGGTGGGCAACAGAAAAAGAGTTAAAAGAATTAAGGTTAGATGTTTATGTTGGAAATTCTGGAGCTACAAAATCTTATGAACGCTTTGGTTTTATAAAGAGTTTGGTAAACATGAGAATGGACATATAAAAAACTTTTAGTAGTTAGAAATAGTAAAAAAATAAAAAAAATACACTTTATAACTTTGCAAAAACCATTAGGTCTTTGCGGTTAAACAATTATAAAAATGGCAAAATCTACTTTAATAAAAAATGCAACTATCGTTAATGAAAACAAAACCTTTAAAGGAGATGTTTTAATTGAAAACGAAATTATAAAGGAAGTCGCTAAAGATATAAAAGCAACTAAAAATGTTGTGGTTATTGATGCTGAAGGTAAATTCTTGATTCCTGGTTTTATTGATGATCAAGTTCATTTTAGAGAGCCTGGTTTAACTCACAAAGCAAATATTGCAACAGAAAGTAGAGCTGCCGTTGCTGGTGGAATTACTACTTTTATAGAAATGCCAAACACCGTACCACAAGCTACCACACAAGATTTATTAGAAGATAAATTTAAAATTGCAGCCAACGATTCTTACGCAAACTATTCTTTTATGTTTGGTGGTACCAACGATAATTTAGAAGAATTATTAAAAACAGATCCTAAAAAAGTAGCCGGAATTAAATTATTCTTGGGTTCTTCTACAGGAAATATGTTGGTTGATAACGAAGAAATTCTAGAAAAAATATTTTCATCAACAAAAATGATTATTTCTGTGCATTGTGAAGATGAAGCTACGATTAGAAAAAATACACAAGAATTTATAGACAAATATGGTGATGATATTCCTGTAAAATACCATCCAATTATTAGAAGTGAGGAGGCTTGTTATTTATCATCTTCTAAAACAATTGAATTGGCAAAGAAAACGGGTGCAAGATTGCATATTTTTCATGTATCAACAGCTAAAGAAACCAAACTTTTTAGAAATGATATTCCGTTAGAAGAAAAACAAATTACCGCAGAAGTTTGTGTGCATCATTTATGGTTTTCAGATAAAGATTACGCAGAAAAAGGAACACATATTAAATGGAATCCGGCAGTAAAAACAGAAAAAGACAGACTTGGCTTATGGGAAGCATTACTAGACGACAGAATTGATGTTTTAGCAACAGACCATGCGCCTCATACTTTAGAAGAAAAAACAAATGTGTACACAAAAGCTCCAAGTGGTGGACCTTTAGTGCAACATGCAGTTATTGCACTTTTAGAAAAAGTAAAAGAGGGCGTTATTCCTATTGAAAAATTAGTTGAAAAAATGAGCCATAATCCCGCTAAATTATTCCAAATTAAAAAACGTGGCTTTATAAAAGAAGGATATTTTGCAGATATCGTTTTAATTGACACCAACAAACCACAAACAGTTTCTAAAGATAATATCCTTTATAAATGTGGATGGTCTCCTTTTGAAGGCACTACTTTTTCATCAACAATTTCTCATACTTTTGTAAATGGAAATTTAATTTATAATGAAGGTGTGTTTAATGATGATATTAAAGGTAAACGCTTAACTTTTAATCGTTAATATGAAAAAATTAAGTTATTTATTGATTCTTACTTTCTTGGTTTCTTGCACAAGTAACACCATTTTTAAAAAACCAGAAGACCTCATTCCTAGAGATACCATGACGCTATTGCTTGGAGATATGATGATTGCTTCTTCTGCGAAATATGTAAAAAACATAAACGAGCAAAAGAAGATTAATTACATGCCTTTTATTTATGAGAAATATAAAATTGATAGCCTTCGTTTTCAAAAAAGTAATTTCTACTATATTTCAAAAATAGACTTATATGAAGAAATATTTACTGATGTTAAAAAGAACCTAGTAAAACAAAAAGATTTTTATAGTAACTTAAGCAAGCAAAAAGATTCTATTAGAAGAGATTCTATAAAATCTTCTTTAAAACTGAAAGAGATAGATACTATAGAAGTAGACAAACCAGATTTAGAGCCTAGTAAAAAGATGCTTAAAAAGAAGAATTAACATATTTTTCGCATACCTTTTTAATTACATCATCAATTTTTTCAAACTGAAAAGACAAACTTTTTTCAATTTTTTCTGCTGAATATTTAGAAATTGAATGTGCACTTCTGGCTGAATATTTACTTAATAAAGGCTCTCTTCCTGTAACTAAAGATAATAACCGAGAAATCCTCCAAGAAACAGCCGTTTGCCAAGGCTTTATTTTTATAAAAGGTCTTTTTTTACCAAAAGCATCTGCCATAGAATAAAAAACATCTTTAAAAGATTTATTTTCTGATACTAAAATAAAACGTTCATTTTTAATACTAGAATCCGTCAATTTTATCATTATCTCAACAACATCTTTTACTCCAACAAAACCAGTAATTCCTTCTGTATAATATTTGAATCCGTTATACATTTTAGAAAATAATTTACCTGAACCAGCTGTAAAAAAACCACTCCCTAAAATAACACCAGGGTTTACAATAACCACATCTACTCCTTCTTGGCTCGCCCGCCAAACCTCCATTTCTGCACCAAACTTGGTAATTGAGTACCCACTATTATCCGTTTCGGGGTTCCACTCATTTTCTTCGTTAATAAGGCTTCCGTTAAGAGAATCTCCCACAGAAGCAATAGAGCCTACAAAACAAATTTTACTAACTTTTGCATCAATAGAAAGATTTACAACATTAGCTGTACCATAAATATTAGTTTTTCTCATTTGCCTATAATCTTTCGGATTAAAAGAAACTAGCGCAGCACAGTGATACACTTTATTAATGCCCATAAAAGCAGGTATCATTGCTGGAACCTCTGTAATATCTGCCTTAAACCATTCTATTTTAGAAATTAGAGTGACATCGTCCGAATAAAAAGAAAAAACTTTCTCAACCAATTTTATTTTTTCTTCAGAACGGTAAATAGCACGTATTTTTTCATCATTCTTAACTAAATGATACAACAAATGTGCGCCTACTAAACCTGTTCCTCCGGTAACTAAAATCATACGGCGAATTTATGATTTTTTCATTGATAAGTTTATCTTTGCACAATGAAAATAGCAAATGATTAATTGCTAAAAGATGTCAGATTTAGCTTATCGAAATTGATATTTTATTATATCAATACACAAAAAATTCGACAAGCTCAATTTGACATTCGTATTATGAATTGAATTAATTTAGACTTATAATGACAAATTTTGTTGAAGAATTACGCTGGCGTGGATTATTGCATGATATTATGCCAGATACAGAAGACTATTTATTAAAAAATAAAACAGCCGGTTATATTGGTTTTGACCCAACTGCAGACTCACTACATATTGGTAGTTTGGTGCAAATTTTCATTTTAAAACACTTTCAAAATGCAGGTCATAATCCTATTGCATTAATTGGTGGAGCAACTGGTATGGTTGGTGATCCTTCTGGAAAATCTGCAGAACGTAATTTGTTAGATGAAGCTACTTTGGCAAAAAATGTTGCTGGTGTTAGAGAGAATTTAGAACGTTTTTTAGATTTTGATGCTAATGCAGAAAACAAAGCAGAATTGGTAAACAATTACGATTGGATGAAAGATATTTCATTAATCGATTTTGTAAGAGATACAGGGAAACATATTACTGTAAACTACATGATGGCTAAAGATTCTGTGAAGAAACGTTTGAGTTCTGAATCTTCTGTTGGTATGAGTTTTACCGAATTTACATATCAATTATTTCAAGGATACGATTTTTATCACTTATACCAAGAAAAAAATTGTAGACTGCAAATGGGTGGTTCTGATCAGTGGGGAAATATTACTACAGGTACAGAATTAATTCGCAGAAAAGCACAAGGAAAAGCGTATGCAATTACCGTTCCTTTAGTAACAAAAGCAGACGGAACCAAATTTGGTAAAACAGAAGGCGGAAATGTTTGGTTAAATACAGATAGAACTTCTCCATACAAATACTACCAATATTGGTTAAACTCTTCGGATGAAGATGCAGAGAACTTTATTAAAAAGTTTACATTTTTAGACAAAGAAACTGTAGAAAACTTAATTGCTGAGCATAAAGAAAATCCGCATTTACGTTTGTTACAGAAAAAATTAGGGGAAGAAGTTACTATTTTAACACATGGTAAAGAAGCTTATGAAAATGCTTTAAAAGCTTCTAATATTTTATTTGGTAAATCTACGGCTTCTGATTTAAAGTCTTTAGATGAACAAACATTTTTAGATGTTTTTGATGGCGTACCACAAGCAACAGTATCTACTACAGATATTGAGGAGGGTTTAGATATGATTGGTGCATTAGCAGCTAAAACAGACTTCTTAAAATCTAACGGAGACGCTAGAAGAGCATTAAAGGAAAATGCAATTTCTGTAAATAAAGAAAAAGTAAAAGAAGATTATTCTATTACGAAAGAAGATTTAATTGCAAATAAATATGTGTTATTACAACGTGGTAAAAAAACATATTATCTACTAGTTGTTGAATAAAACACGAATCTATTTAGATTCTATTTCCAAACATTACTAAATTTTAAAGTAATTTTGACGGAAAGTAAAAGCGCTAGCCAAAGAAATTTCTAAATCGCTAAAAATGCTCATTTCAAAATGACATAAGAGATAAATATAAAAAAGAGCTGAATAAATTCAGCTCTTTTTTTTGCTACAACATTCACAACATCCCCCGATATTGCTTTCAATCTTCATTATTCATTATTCATTAATTGTTAACCAGTTTTTATCTGCTTTATCTCTTAGCATCTCTGCCCCTTCTTTTTGCCATAATTCTAAGGTATTTATCCCCCAAGAATTGTAAAATAAATATAATTTTCCATCTCTAACCTCAAAAGTTTCCGGATCTATAGAAACCTTTTCTCCTTTTACCCCAATGGCGTATGCACAATAACCTCCATAAGCAGGAATATATTTTTTAGGTGATTTATTGAAAATTTCTAAATTTTCTTTAGATACAAACTTAAATTGCACACCATCGTAATTTGTTACAAACTTTTTATTTCCTTTCTCTGCAATATTATCGAAATAAGAAACCACATCATAACCTTCTACTACGTAACCTTTTTTAGTATTATAATTATTTTTTTGTGCAAAGGCGGTGAATGAAATCAATAAAAAAAGAATTGAAATTTTTTTCATTTTAGTTTTTTTTGTTCTTTAATTTTGCCCAATTATTAGCTGCATCTTTTTGAAGTTTTGCTGTATCTTCTTCTAACCAACTTTCTAGTTTATTTGAAAACCATTTATTGTAAAATAAATATAATTTACCATCTCTAATTTCAAAAGTTTCTGGGTCTATCTCTTTTCTTTCATTTCTAGTAGCAATTGCATAAGCACAAAAACCACCACATTGTGGGATGTATTTTTTAGGATTTCCCGTAAACATCTTTAAATTGTTTTCTGAAGAAAATTGAAATTTAGCACCATCATAAGTCGTTATAAATTTCTTTTTACCTTCTACCGGTTTATGATCTACAAAGTAAGAGACCACATCATAGCCATCCGCCACAAAACCTTTTTTAGTGTTATAATCTATTTGTTGAGCAGATAAAAGAGTGGAAGCCCCTAAAAAAAGGAATAGTAGAAAATGTTTCATTCGATTGATTTTTAAAGATAGTCGAACAAATTCTTATAAAATTACAGTAAATGATAAAATAAAGGTTAAAATTAGCAGCTTTTTATAAATTTTTTTAAGGTAGAAATCAGTGCAATCTTATTTTCAATATGACTCATATGTCCGTCAGGAAAAACAATTAACTCAGAATTTGTTTTGTTAGCCTCTTTTTTAGAAGAATCTAAATCTAAAACAAGATCTTTCTCTCCAACAATAATCAACTTTCTAAAATTACTTTCTTTTAAAAATTGATTTAAGTTCTCACGATTTTTCATTCCTTCATTCGCAGCAACATAACCTTGCAAAGAGGTTTGTAAAGCTTCTTTTTTTACAGCTTCAATTTCTTTATTAAATTTTAATAAATTCTCTTGATTAAATAAATTTGAAATCGACATTTTCACCATAGATTCAAAATTATTTTGAACCATTTTATTTGCTCTAATTCTTATTTTTTTTCGTTCTTCAGAATCTTCATTAGAAGTTGAATTTAACAAGCACAATCCTTTTATTTTAGAAGGATTAATTTTGGCAAAAGCTAAAGAAATATAACCTCCTAGAGAATGGCCAACCAAAATATATTTTCTGATTTTTAAATGCTTTAAAACAGCTTCTACAGTTTCTGCAAATAACCCCATAGAATGGACATAGCCTAAACAATCAGACTTTCCATGACCTAATAGATCAATAGTAATTACTCGGTTTCTTTTAGTGAGTTCAGGAACAATTTTATCCCACATAGTGGAATTCTCTAAAAAACCATGAATAAGAACTACAGCAGTTCCTTTTCCTTGATCTGTATAAAAAATATTTGCGTTTTTATAGTCTAAAATCATCTTAACAAAGATAGTATTTGATTCGTTTTTACAATCGATAAACATCATAAAGTATTTACTATATTTGAACTGAATTTAACACCGCAAATCCTATGTTTTTAAAAAAAGTAACTCTTCTTGTACTTTTCGTTATTTCATTAACATTAAACGCACAAATACCAGAAAAAAAACTAGATAATCTAATAGAAAAAACCTTAAAAACTTTTGATGTTCCGGGTATTTCTGTAGGTATTTTAAAAGACGGAAAAATAGTATATGCTAAAGGACACGGAGTTCGTTCTTTAACCACTAAAAAAGACATGAATGAAAACACCTTGGTTGGCATTGCTTCTAACAGTAAAGGGTTTACTTGTTTTTCTTTGGCAATGATGGTAGATGAAGGAAAACTAAATTGGGATGATAAAGTGCGTACATACATTCCGGAATTTGAAATGTACGATGCTTGGATTACCCAAAATTTTACAGTTAGAGATTTAGTAACGCACAGAAGTGGTTTAGATTTAGGGGCTGGAGATTTAATGTTTTTACCAGAAAACAATGATTTTACTATGGCAGATATCATCAAGAATATAAAATATTTAAAACCATCGAGTAAATTTAGAACCGATTTTAAATACAACAACAATATGTTTATTATTGCTGGTGAAGTTTTAAAACGCATAAGCGGACTTACTTGGGAAGAGTTTATTGAAACTAAGATAATGAAACCTGTTGGAATGACAAATAGTAAAGCGTCTTACAATAGAGTTACAAACAGAACAAATATTATTGATGCACATACGCGAGCAGATGGTAAAGTAATTCAGATTCCGCATGATTGGAGCGAAACAGCAAATCCTGCTGGAGGAATTGTAAGTAACGTAAACGACATGCTTACGTGGGCAAAATTCTTAATGAATGGCGGTGTAACCGAAAACGGAAAACGTTTGTTAAGTGAAACACAATTTCATGAACTTTGGCAATTACAAACTCCTTTAAAAGTAGAAAAAAATGATTCTTATAATTCTAATTTTAGAGGTTACGGTTTAGGTTGGTTTTTAACCGATGTAAAAGGCGGATACAAACAAGTATATCATACAGGTGGTTTAATTGGTACCGTTACTCAGTTTACCATGATTCCAGATTTAGATTTGGCAATTGTTGTGTTAACCAACCAAATGAACGGAAGTGCTTTTAATACCGTTACAAATACCATTAAAGATTCTTATTTAGGTTATAAAGACAGAAACTGGTTAGAAAAATTAGGAACCAATAATACCAAATATTTAAAATACAACGATAGTATAAAAGCAAGTGTATATAGTAAAGTAGCACTAGCTAAAACTGATAAAAGCTTACCGAAACCAAATCAAATTGTAGGAACTTATAACGATGCTTGGTTTGGAAATATCATCATTTCTAATGATGGAAACTCTTACAGTATAAAATGTGAGCGTTCGGCTACTTTATTTGGCGAATTATTACCTTACAACCAAACAACCTACGTTGCTAAATGGAACAATAGAAGTTATGATGCCGATGTTTTTGTACTATTTTCTTTTGATGAAAAAGGAAACACCACCGGAGCAACCATGAAATTTATTGCACCAATTACAGATTTTAGTTTCGACTTTAATCATTTAAACTTGAAAAAAGTAAACTAAATTGAATAAAACAAAAGAAATTTGGGTTGCCGGTTTTGCATTATTTTCACTCTTTTTTGGAGCAGGAAATTTAATTTTACCAACATCTTTAGGAGTAAAAGCGGGTCCAGATTGGTGGATTGTAGTTTTAGGATTTGTATTAACAGCAATTGTTATTCCCGTTTTAGCCATTTTTGCACACGCTAGATTACAAGGAACTTTGTATGATTTCGGCAAAAAAGTTTCACCACTTTTTAGTACTATTTATTGTATTTTAATTTACATAATTGCCATTGCTATACCGTCTCCAAGAACTGCCGCCGTAACGCATGAAATAGCAATTCAACCATTTTTTAATTCGTCTGCACTAGTAACAAGTATTATTTATTTTGTTTTGGTATTTCTATTTGCAGTAAATCGTTCTAAAATAATTAGCTTAATTGGTGAGTTTTTAACACCAATAATTGTCACTATTCTATTAGCAACTATAGGAATTGCTTTTTTTACTTCTCCTGGAAGCATAACTCCTTCAGGATTTAAACATCCTTTTGTAGACGGGCTATTAGAAGGATATCAAACATTCGATGCCATTGCAGGTGTAATTCTTGGAGCCGTAATTATTATCTCTTTAAATTTACGTGGCCACACAACTTTTGATGCAAAAAAAGAATTAATTACCAAGGCAGGAATCATTGCAGGAGCTGGTTTATTATTAATCTATGGAGGTTTAATTTTAAGCGGATCTTTATTCTCTTCAATATTTGCAGAAAATGCGACAAGAATTGAAATTCTATCTGGTTTAAGTTCACAAACTTTAGGTCATTTAGGAGCCACCTTTTTAAGTGTTTTGGTTGCTTTAGCGTGTTTTACAACGGCCATTGGTATAATAACTGGAACAGCAGATTATGTAAGAGGAATCTGTAATAATTCTAATACTGCTTATACAATTACCGCCTTAGTTTGTGCGCTTATAGGAATCGTTGTTGGTAGTAATGATGTGAGTTTTATTATTGATGTTGCTGTGCCTGCATTAATGTTTGTCTACCCAATAACAATTGTATTGATTTTACTAAATGTAGTACCAGAAAAATATGCTTCTAAATTGGTTTTTAGAGGTGTTGTAATTGTAACTTTTATCTTTAGTATTCCAGATTTTTTAGGCTTTATCATTCCAAGAGAAAACTTAACCGGAATTAAAAGTTTTATTCCGCTTGCAGAACATAGTTTGGGTTGGGTGTTGCCTGCTTTAGTAGTTTTTGTAGGCTTGAATTTGAAAAAATCAAGCAAACCCAGCTAACTTTTTTCAAGTTGATTTTGATAACTATAAAAAGCTTTAAAACTTTTAGCAAAAGCGAAATGATAAATAGCCGTAGCATACACAAATATCATTACTAAAAATGGTATTTTATTTATAATATTAGCATCAATTGCAAAGAATCCAAATACTGCACCCAAAGTTCCTAATGAAAAAAGGATTATTGAAACAATTTTGGCCCATTTCTGTCCTTTGTATAAAAAATACAATAAGGCAACTGTTAAAGAAAACCGTATCATTTGAGTCATAAATTTACTTGTATCAAACTCATCTTTAGCTGAATGATAGAAGTAAATTGTATGTAATGAGACTAAAAGAATACTAATAGAAATTTGTATAGTTCTCTTTTTACCGACTTGTTCTAAAATATTCATTGAGCTATTTTTTTTTCAAATCTAAAGAAATAATAAATCTAAGGAAAAGGTTTTATCAATATTTAAGTTTATGACGAACCTTTTATTGAGTTTTAGCTTATATTTTTTAACTTAGTGGTGAAAAAGAAAACTGCAAATGAATAAATTGATACTTGTTGGAAATGGCTTTGATTTATTAGAAAAATAACTAGATTATATATTTATTTTCAGCAAACTATGACTTGTTCTAACCTTATTTAAGAAAAATAAATTTTAAATGATTTCTATTTTTACCATCAAAAATTATAAACCCCAAATTGGTAATAAAATGGCTAAAAAGCATAGAAATTGCAGCTCCCATTATTTTGTAAGTAGGAATTAAAAGAAGGCCTAAAATTAAGTTTACAAAACAACCTATAATAAATCGATATACATTTTTTTTAAGTTGATTACTATTGATGAGGTGTTTTTCAAAAACCATTCCCAGAAAAATGAATATTGGCGACCAACTAAATATTTTTAGCGACGTAGCGATAGAAGCATAACTTTCATTAAAAAAAGTGGTTAAAATAGAGGTTCCAAAAAATGTGTAAAATAATCCTATTAGAACCCCTAATAATAGCATGTATTTATACAAAGCACTTATTTTTTTCTGATATATATTGATATCCGTTTTATAAGACTCTGCCAAAGATGGATATAATGCGTTAATTATTGAAAAACCAATACTCCAAATAAGAGCTATAACTAAAAAATCTATGGTAGCGAAAAGACCTATTGCAGCATCTCCAAAATAGTATTTTAAAATAAAATCATCAATAGAAATGTAGAGAGATACTAATAAATTTGAAAGTATTAAAGGATAAGAGTTTTTTAATAAATATTTAGCCATCAATACAGAAAAATATTTATTTTTAAGTTTGATAGCCGTTTTAGTAATAAAAATAAAGCCGTAAATAATTCCTTGCAATAAGAAATCAATAATTAAAAGTGATGCAAAATATTGAATTCCAAGTTGATGTTCAACTCCATAATATTGCAACAAAACAATACAAAATAAGCTTGAAATTTTACTTATAAAAATATAATTCGTTTTTTTAATAGCATAAAAATAATATTCGAAAACGTCTGTAATCCTTATAAAATAACTAAAACTAATTAAAAAGTAGAGCCAAAATAGCTCATTACTACTATAAAAGTAATTGTAAATTAAAAGTCCTAGAAAAAATAAAATCCAGCTAAAAAGACGTAAGTAAAACGCAGTTACTAAAATTTCTTTTGTTTTTTTCGGATTAAAAATGATCTCTCGAATACAAATTGCAGATAATCCTAAAAATAATACAGGTGCAAAAAAGGCAATAAATGTTTCAGCAAACTTAAGTTTCCCAATATTTAAAACACCAAGTGCATTAAAAATTTTAGGAATAATAAAGATACCAACAAGTAACTGAATCAATTTTTCGGCAATAAACCACTTTGTATTAAGAAAATCTTGTTTACTAAAAAGCACAGGTATCTATTATAGAATTGAATGTATAAAGATTAAACTTTTTTTGTAATCTTGTAGCCTAAATTATTAAAATGTCTCCAGAGTTTCTAAGGCGCTACTATATCTTAAAAATTATTACAAATCCAAAAGCTTTTGGTGTAGATAATGATTTTTATGTAACACATAAAGAACTTCAACAAAAACTACAGGACAAACAATCAGAATTTATTGAAAATGAATTTTTAAGTAAATTAAATTCTAATAGTTCAAAAACGGTTCATAGAGATTTAGATTTTATTAAAAATGAATTTGGCGTTCATATTTCATTAAAAAGAGGCTATGGATATTTTGTTAAAAGTGGTAATGTATCCGAAGAAATTACAGATATTTTTAACAGATGCGAGCACTTATTAATAAGTAAAAAAGCATCAGAAAATCATTCTTGTGTAGCTACAGAAAAATCTTCTTTAAATAGTAAGTTAGATTTGTTAGGGCTAATTAATGCCATAGAAAACAAGTATGTAATTCATATAAGTTACAAAGGCTGGTATGATGATAACTGTTTTGAAGAAATTAGTAAAAAAGCCTTTCAACCTTTACATTTAAAAGAAAAGGATAAAGCTTGGTATTTACTTGCGTATTGCCCTGTGGATGATAAAATTACGTCATTTTGTTTAGATGAACGCTTACAGGAAATTAGAATCTTTAAAAGAAAAATGTTAGAAGCAATTCCTTTTGATCATAATGCTTATTTTAAAGATGCAATTGGTATTTTAAATGATGAAACAAAAGCAGAGAAAATTATACTACAAGTTGCCAATCACCATTTAAAATACCTGATAAGTAAACCAATACACGCTAGTCAGCGTCTTATTGTTGAGCCTGTAAAATGGAATTCAGAGGCGTTAGATTACGCTGATCCTGATATTTGGGGAACGATTGAACTTGAACTCAAACCAAATTACGAGTTTATAATGGAGATGCTAAAGTTTAACCAATGGATTAAAATTATTTCACCAAAATCTGTGGTAGATAATTTTAAAGAACACCTTCAATCTATTGTAAATTACTACAATTAATTTTTCATAAACTCTTTTCAATTTTCCTTGAAATAGACTTTGTTTGTCTTTTTGACAATTCTATTTTTGAAAATTATAATCTACATATGCTAGCGTTGAAATTTAAACATTCTACGAATGTGAAAAGCGAATATATTGCTGATGATTTGTCTGTTATAATTAGTACCATATTTTCTAATCCAATGGATGAAAAGGAAAAGTACATGTTGCTTTTATGAGAGATTAAGGTGTAGATCCAAAAACCGAAAGGTATTTAAATACTGGGTTTTTGGAGTGTAGAATTGTTTAAAAAAAATTATTGGTAATATGGCTATAAAAAATTTTGTTGAAACCAAAATTTAATTTTTTAAAATAAAAAATTCTAAATAACAGTAATTATAAAATTTATATTAGGGAGATAAATTTTATAAAAATAAAGAATACGCAAAAGTATCGCGTATTCTTTATTTAAAATTAATCTTTTTACATAGTATATTATTGTTATAATAGTTAAATCTTTTGAAAAGGGAAATTAAAAATTGCTATGAATTGTAAAAGGGGTAAATGATGTATTCATTTACCCCTTTTTATTTTAAGAGAGTTTTTTATATAAATTTACTCACATTAATTGTTATCTACTTTTTAATTTTATGTAAATATTGTTTAATTATAAAAAGCATGTACAATTAACCTTATTCTTTGTAACAAAGTATCTTTTTTATTCAATTACTTCAATAAATATATCTTTTTTTACTGCACTAAAATCAAGATCTCCAACCAATCCTTTAGAAATTGAGATCAACTGTCCTAAATGATTTTGAAAAATAAAATGTGGATACCCTTTTGATTCATACTCTTGTTTAACAAACGAAGGATAACTCAATGTTCTAACTTTCTTTTCATGAAAATAGTTTCCAAAAGAATTTGGATTATTATTTGTACCTAAAATTAACGAACCATCATTGCTGATATTCGTAGGAAAGAAATCTTGGTTTAAAGTTGATATTAGATTATAATTGTTTGTATCATATACAGTGTTATTTCCTGTATTTATAAGATAACTCTTAGCCTTAGAAAATGGGTAGTTATTTTTCCATAGAGGTGTTATATTTAAGTCAACTAAAGTAGAATTACTTGATAATTCTCCATCAGAATTAATTTCGACAATAAGATTTTGAGATTTTGTTCTATTTGCTGCTAATATTCTGTTCTCACCTAAATCAATTATATTAATTTCACTAGAACTAAAATCGTTGTTGTATAGATTATTAGTACTAATTAATTTTAAGTTATTACCTGTCCTTGCAAAGGAATATAATTTTTCTCTATCAGTAGCTAACCAATAACCATCTTCATTAACAATAAGATGATCTGGACTAAAAAAAACGTCTACTTCTAGATTTAAATTGTATTTAAAATTTAAATTGACGTCATAAACAGCAATGGTGCCACCTATATTAACAATTACTTCAGTCCCAAAAGATGATTTAAATACTTTAATAAAAATAATTGAAGAACTATTAAGTTCAATAGAATTTTCAACTGTATTTGTAGCATAATTATATCTGTATAAATCAGAATTATCAGAATAGTACAATATTGTTTCGTCGGGAGAAAAGGCCAAAAATTTTATTGAATTTACAGGTAATATCTCTTCTCTTGTAAAATTTGTAGTTTGTTGATTATTACCTTCAATTACATAGTCATTTCTAGAGCCAAAAATATTATAAACAGAAATAACAAAAACAGGATTATTAAAATAAGGAAGTTCTGTAGAATAATTTGTGGTTTTAATATCGTCAATAGAAGCTAATTCTTCTTCTTGGTATCCACCTCCAGAACCTGAGGAGTAGTTACGAACAGTTATTTTGTAGTGAGAAAAGTAGTAACCTTCATATTGATCCCAATTAAGATTAACGGTAGCGCTATTTAACTTTTGAACAGAAAGATTAACAGAAGGTACTTTAATATAATCTGTTTGTGCTACAGCAGAAATACTTTCTAGAAGACCTTTATCTGTATGTATTTTAAATAGATAACAAACTTCATTTATAGCCGGGGGATTTTCGTCTACAAAAGTGGCAACATTAACATCTGTAATGGTTGTAATTAGCTCAAGGTTATTAGTATTACAACCTTCAGATAATCTATAAATCTCATACTTTTCAAATTCATTATAACCTTTATACTCATCCCATTGTAGTAATATTTTATCTTGGTTGCTTACTGTGCTATCCCAAAAAAAATTACCAGAATAAAACTCTGTTGGGGGTTCGTAACGATTGCATATTGTTTGATAAACTTCTAATTCTCCGTCAGAATCAACATCTAATTGAAGTTTAAAAACCAAACGATTAGCTGTTAATTCAGTTATAACCCATTGATCTGTTTCTAAACCAGTATTAAATGTTATAATTCCATTAGATAAAGACCAGTTTAATTCACTTATTTGTGGTGTACATTCACTATTTACAAAAACATATTCTTTAAATCTCTCTGCTGACTGAAAATTAAAAAAGTCCCTTCCACAATTTTTAACTGATGCTGGAACATCAATTATTTTTTTTTCATATTTAATTTGATAAATAGACCATTTTCCTTCTAACTGTGCATCTGTTGCAGATGTTTGTGCACCATCAAAAAAAGTATCATTTAAAGAAAGTTCATCATCAACATTACTACAACTAAAAAAGAGAATTGTAAAAAAAAGGAGTCCATATAAAATAGATAGTTTCTTCATAGCTTTAAGAGTGTGTATTATTGTTTTAATGACTTAAATTAACAATTTTGAAAGGTAATTTAAAAAAATTTAGAAGCAAATGAGATTATACGTAAAGTTTCTAATACTTTTAACGACCAACCAACCACAAAACAAAATATGGCAGTTCAAGACATCGTAAATTCATGTTTTGATCACATTTTATAATTAAATTTTAGATTTTATCCTACTCAACGTTTCTTGAGAAATATTAATATAAGAAGCTACAATTTTGTTTGGTAAACGTTTTACAATGTTAGGATTTATCTTGAATAATTGCTTGTATCTTTCTGATGCATCTAGTGTCGTAAATGAGATTAATCTCTTAGAATTATTTACATATGCCTTTTCTAAATAGATACTATAAAAATCTTTCCATTTAGGAACAATGGTCATAAGATGTCTAAAATCATCATGAGTTATGTATAGAAGTTCACTCTTTTCAATAACTTGAATCGTTTCTTGCGCAGGTTCATTAGTAATGAAACTAACCAATTCTGTAGCAAACTGATTTTCAAAAGCAATATAACGCGTAACGTCTTTTCCTTCCTCATTTATGTAAAATAGCCTTAAGCAACCTTTTTTTACAAAGTAACTAACCTGACTATTTTTTCCATTAGAAAGTAAAATTTCGTTTTTCTTTTTTTTAATTGCTTTAAAATAAGACAACACAATTTTCAAATCTTCATTATCAATATGTATGTTCTTTTTTATAAAATTCGTGAGCTCTATATTGTCTGTCATCTATTTGTAGTCTCTTACAAATTTACGATAATGAATAATATCTTGTATAGATAGTACTATCAAATTATGTTCATTTGCAAACTCTAAAATGGTGTCAATTTTCGCCATTGTTCCATCATCGTTCATTAATTCACACAGTACAGCTTCTGGTTTTAAACCCGCTAATTTCATTAAATCTACGCTTCCTTCCGTATGACCTTTTCTTTCTAAAACACCATTGTCTTTGGCTCTTAAAGGAAAAATATGTCCGGGTTTTGCTAAATCATTGCTTGTAGCATTTTCTTTACTCGCAGCTTTTATTGTTGTTAACCTATCTTTTGCAGAAACTCCTGTAGTAACGCCTTCCTTGGCTTCAATTGAAACTGTAAAAGGAGTTTGGTAGCTACTTGTATTTTCTTTTACCATATAAGGCAGCTCTAATGCATCTGCTTTTTCATTAGGTAAACAAAGACAAACAATACCACTACATTTACGAATCATAAGTGCCATTTGATTATTGGTCATATGATGTGCAGAGAATACCAAATCTCCTTCATTTTCCCTATCCTCATCATCCATTAAGATAATTCCATTTCCATTTTGAAGATGTATAAGCGCTTTTTCTAATCGCTCTTTACTATCATTACCAAACATTCTTAATGTATCTAATTCTGTAAGTACCATTTTAAATTATATTTAATTTATGAAAGCAAAATTAATATTGTCTCAAGTAAAATTATTTGATGTAGGTCAATAAATTTATTTATTTTTAAAATTGAATAAATTTTACATTTAGAAATAAAACGTAAAGTTTATAACTATTTTTACGACCAACAGACAAAACAAAATATGGCAGTCCAAGACATTGTAAAGTATTCCTTTAAAGAAACCTTTTCTGTAAGTACCGTTCAGTTTGAAAAAGCGTGCACCATAGATCATTCTGTGCAACAGAACGCCTACTCTATTTATTGGATTCAAGAAGGAAAAGGAACCTATAATATCGATTTTGAACAATATACTTTTGAAGACAATGTGCTATTTTTCTTGTCTCCAGGGCAAGTTTTTACGGTAGATTCCGAGCAAATAAAAACCGCCTACAAACTTACTTTTGTGCGTGATTTTTACTGCATACAAACCCACGATCAAGAAGTGGCGTGTAACGGAATTCTGTTCAACAATATTTATGAAACTCCGTTTGTAAAACCTTGTGAAAAGGACACGGCAAAACTCAACTTTATTTTAGAAAGTTTAATTGAGGAATTTCAACAAAACGAAACCGCACAATATGATATGTTACAATCGTATTTAAAGCAATTTATTATTTCTTCGGTTCGTGTAAAAAAGGAGAATCATGTAATTAAAGAAGACACCGAAACACGTCTTTTTAAAGATTTTAGTTTGTTGGTAGAACAAAATTTTAGAACCATGCACTCCGTAACCGATTACGCTAACAGATTAGGACTTTCGCCAAAATCGATTAGCAAACACTTTCAAAAGTTAGGCGCAAAAACGCCATCCGACTTTATTAAGAACCGTATTTTATTAGAAGCGAAGCGTCAACTCATCTATACAGACAAAACTGTAAAAGAAATCGCTTTCGAACTCGGTTTTAACGATCCTGCGTATTTTACACGTTTCTTTACCAAAGCAATTTCTAAATCTCCTCTTCAGTTTAAAAAGGAGTATTAGCTGTTTATATTTTACCTCAGCTTCAATAAAAAACTTCTTCTAAAACACGTAGTAAAAAGATTTATTTTTTTCCATTCAGTTTTGTCATTTCGAACTTTTGAGAGAAATCTCATAACGTTTGCTTGGTGTTGTATTATCACTGTTATGAGATTTCTCCTATTGTCATAATGACAAGTCTGTGGTTTATTGTTATGGCTTAACTCAATATTTTTTTAATTTTCTTGGGCGTGCCCTTATCAGGTCAGGCTTTCGCAACTCGCTTTTTAAAGTTTTATCAAACTTTAAAAGAGCTCAAACAACTTGCTCTATCCTTCACGCGTGCATTTTTGCCAACTATTTTCCGTAGTCCAAACAGTAGGAACTTTTGTCCATTTTTAAACCTTCATCTCGGTTGCATCTTTGCAGTGTGTAACAATAACCACACAACAACAAGTAATTTATCCTGCGTTAGCAGCAACTAAAAAATAAGAAAAAATGGAAATTCAATTAGAACAAATAGACGTAAAAAATATTATAGATAACAATAGCAATGTATTGTTCGATTTTTATGCAGAATGGTGTGGACCTTGTCAAACGTTATTACCAACCATCAACAAATTAGCAGACGAATTAAAGGACGAAGTAATCATCAAAAAAATAAATGTAGATGACTACCCTGAATTAGCAGCAAAGTATAGCGTAAGAAATATACCAACGCTAATTTTCTTTAAAAACGGAGAACCTGCAGACAGACATACGGGTTTAATTACAGAAAGAAATTTAAGAAGTAAAATAGACAGACTAAAATAAGCACTGCAATCATCAAAAAAAAAGCAACTTTTTAACGAGTCCAAATCAAAGGAACTTTTGTCCAATTTTTGAAGTCACTATCGGTTGCATCTTTGCAGAGTCAAACAGTAACAATTAAAAAATCAAAAATTATGAAAACAATAGAAAACGCACAATGCCCAAACTGTTGGGGTTACCAAACCTACGAGGAGCAAAACCCAGAACAACAACTTTGCGAATGCAAAGCATAATATAAAAGAAGATTTAAAAATATTAATAATAAAACAATTTAAAATAGAATTATGAGCACATTTAACGTACCAACAAAAAACGAAGTATCAGAAAACAACCAAGCAATTTTTAACCAATTAGAAAAAGGATTAGGTTTTGTACCCAACTTATACGCAGCCTTTGCACACAGTGAAACTGCATTAGGCAACTTTTTAGCAATAGGGCAAGGAAAAACAAGTTTTTCAGCTAAAGAAAAAGAAGTAATCAACTTAGCGGTAAGTCAAGTAAACGAATGTGTGTATTGTTTATCTGCACACACTGCAATTGGTAAAATGAATGGTTTTACAGAAGATCAAATTTTAGAATTAAGAACTGGAAACGCTTCTTTTGACGCAAAATTAGACGCCTTAGCAAAGTTTGCAAGAAGTGTAGCTATTAACAGAGGAGCTGCAACACCAGAATCTGTAGAAAACTTATATGCAGCAGGATATACAAAAGGAAACTTAGCAGATGCAATTATCTTAATAGGAGAAATTACCATTACCAACTACTTTCATAAAACAACAGATGTTGCAGTAGATTTCCCGGTAGCACAAACCTTAGAAGTAGCAACAATTTAATACATAATCAATTTTAATAATAATTAGTAATACACAACAATCATGAAAAAAGTAATCGCAATTTTAGTAATCGTTTTAGGTTTCGCATTCAATACAAATGCACAAGAAGTAAAAACAGTTTCATTAGAACAAACCAAGGGTGAGTTTACTCAGAAACAACTTACATTATCTGAAGGAACTTATGTTTTTGAGGTAGCAAACAACAATGTAGGTCATAATGTAGGTTTTGTTTTAGCTCCAAAAGCAGATGTAAAAGCGCACATTAAAAACGCGTATGTTACTGCACAAGTAAAAAACAACACCAAAGAAAGCTCTAAAGAAGTAACTCTTAAGAAAGGTGAATATGTGTATTTCTGTCCTTTAAACCCAACACCACAATATACTTTAATAGTAGAATAGTTCCCTTAATTCAAGTAGTGATTGGCGAGCAGAAATGCTCGCCTTTTTTATTAAATAAACAACCTCGTACCAATGGGTACGAGGTTATTTACGTAACAAATATTTCTTATTTCAAGGAAATCCTCAGTGATTTAAAACCTTGGTTATCGCCTTGCTACTAAAACTTTTCTGGTACAAATGTCTGGTAATTCATTGGTGGTCTTACATACGCTTTACCGTCTGGTAATGGCGGAAGCTCAATTGGTTTAATATCCATTTGTTCATAAGGAATCTTACTTAACATATGGCTAATACAATTTAACCTAGCTTTCTTTTTATTTTCTGAATTCACTACAAACCAAGGCACTTGTTTGGTGTCTGTATGTGCAAACATTTGATCTTTTGCTTTTGAATACTCTAACCAACGTGAACGAGATTGTAAATCCATCGGACTAAATTTCCATCTTTTTAAAGGATTAGAAATACGGTTTTTAAAACGTCTTTCTTGTTCTTCATCACTAACAGAAAACCAATATTTTAAAACAATAATGCCAGATCTTACCAACATGCGTTCAAATTCTGGGCAAGAACGTAAAAACTCATCATATTCATCATCTGTACAAAAACCCATTACTTTTTCTACACCTGCTCTGTTGTACCAGCTTCTATCAAACAATACGATTTCTCCTGCGGCAGGTAAATATTGCACGTAACGTTGAAAATACCATTGCGACTTTTCTTTTTCGGTAGGAACACCCAATGCAACTACTTTACAAATTCTAGGGTTTAAAGGCTCTGTAAAACGTTTTATAGTTCCGCCTTTTCCAGAAGCATCTCTTCCTTCAAAAACAATGACTACTTTTAATCCTTGCTTTTTAACCCACTCTTGCATGTGCACCAATTCTGTGTGCAATATTTTTAATTCATCGTCGTAATTAAATTTCTTCTTATTACTATTTGTTGGTGTTGGTGTAGCTTTTTCCATTTATGCAATCTACAAAAATTCAAAAAAAAATAAAACAGTTTTTTATAAATAATAAAAACCCTAATAAATAATTTAAAGTTTCATCAAAATTAAATGTCTTATTTTAGCATTTCAATTATTCATTTTATTTAAAAATAAACCTTTGTTAAACTACTACTTATATTCGCATACCACCGCTACAGAGTGGGTTACTTTTGTTCATGGAGCAGGAGGTAGTAGTTCTATTTGGTTTAAACAAGTACGAGATTTTAAAAAGCATTTTAATGTTTTAATTTTAGATTTACGTGGTCATGGAGATAGCAAACCAACACTAAAAGACACTTTTAAAGCAAAATATACTTTTGATTCTATTACGGCAGATATTGTTGAAGTAATAGATCATTTAAAAATTAAAAAATCTCATTTTATTGGTATTTCTTTAGGGACTATTTTAATTAGAAATCTTGCCGAAAAAAGACCAGAGTTGGTAAAAAGCATGATTATGGGAGGTGCCATTATAAAAATGAATTTCCGCTCTCAGGTTTTAATGAAAGTTGGTAATATCTTTAAATCTGTGGTGCCTTATATGATGTTGTACAAACTCTTTGCGTTTATTATTATGCCAAAGAAAAATCATAAAAAATCTAGATTACTGTTTGTAAACGAAGCGAAGAAATTATATCAAAAAGAATTTTTACGTTGGTTTAAATTAACTTCAGAAATCAATCCTTTACTCCGTTTTTTTAGAACAAAAGATATTCAGATTCCTACTTTATACGTAATGGGAGCCGAAGATCATCTGTTTTTACCTTCTATAAAAAACATTGTTTCAATACATGTTACGGCATCACTTTTTGTAATTGAAAATTGTGGGCATGTTGTTAATGTAGAACAGCCAGAAATGTTTAACAATCATACTATTCGTTTTATCACATCTTTAAGAGCATAATTACATATTTATTATCTTTTGATTTACAGTTTTGGTTTTAACTTAACCTGTGTAAAACTGGTTAACCAATTGACGTGATTTTGCGTGTTTTATTCATTTTTTCTTTTTAACAAAAGAGATATTCAAAAATTAGAATAACCCAAATCTCTTTACCACAAAGGTTTTACCGTTACTATATATTCAACAATACTTTAAAATAATTAAAAATAAAACAGCTTTTTAATTATTTTTTATAAAGTATCTTTGCTTTATAAAAGTTTTTAACATGAATCAGATAATCACATTTGGAGAGGTTTTAATGCGAATTTCGCCTTCAGGAAACAAAAAATTTATTCAATCTAACCAAGTAGAATTTTATTTTGGTGGTACCGAATTAAATGTAGGTATTTCTGTAGCAAATTTTGGACAAGATGTAAAACATATTTCATGTGTTTCTGATGATTTTATAGGTGATACTGCTATTTCTTTTCTAAGAAAATTTGATGTTAGCACTTCTGCAATTGTTCGCTCTAGCAGACCTTTAGGTGTTTATTTTTTAGAAGTTGGTGCTGTTATGAGAGCAAGTTCTATTTCTTACAACAGGTCTCACTCTTCTTTTTCTGAAATTCAACCAGAAATGGTAGACTGGGAAAAGTCTTTAGAAAAAGGAAAATGGTTTCATTGGACAGGCATCACACCTGCGCTTTGTGAAGGTGGTTATGAAACGTTAAAAGAAGGGTTAATTCTTGCCCAGAAAAAGGGTATGGGAATTTCTGTGGATCCAACTTACAGAAGTGGTTTATGGAAATGGGGTGGTGATTCAAGAGAAGTTCTATCTGAATTAGTGAACTATTCTACTATTTTTATTGGTGGTGTTAACGAAATTAATGAACTTTTAGATACCGATTTTTCTTATTCTAATGAAGATTTTATTGAAGCTAGTAAACAGTTAATGGAAAAATATCCTACAATAGAAAAAGTGTTTGATAAAATTAGAACTTCCATTAATTCTTCTTGGCATAAAATAAGAGCAAGAATGTGGAATGGTAAAGAATTTAAAGAAACTTTAGACTTAGACATTACACATATTATAGATAGAATTGGTACTGGTGATGCTTTTGCAGCCGGTATTATTCATGGTTTACAAAAATTTGATGATTACAAAGCTATGGAGTTTGGTAGTGCTGCTTGCGCCATTAAACACACTTATTTAGGGGATATCAATTATGCAAACGAAAAAGAAGTAATGAATATTCTAGAAGGAAATACTACCGGAAGATTACTAAGATAAATAGCTCAAATACATACTAATAATTAACAAATATAAAAGGATAAGTTTGTCTTTATTAATTATTAGGAAAAATTAAAAAAAAGAAAGATATTCGCGGCGTGAAAATTGCAGCAATCTTTCTATCGCTATTCTTGCTTACTAAGCCCTTGCTTCCATTATTGGAATATGCAGCTTTTTACGATTATATTAAAAATGAGCTTTGTGAAAATAGAGATACTCCAGAATTACACTGTAACGGAAAATGTCATTTAGCAAAACAAATTGTGAAGGCAGGAGATTCAGACAGCGGTAATGAAAAAAATAAATCAATTAAAATAGAAATTTCTATTGTTTATTTTCAAGAAATAACTCATAAGGATGCTGTTCTATTGCCTAAAGACGAAAATTTAAAAATAAATATTTCCTATAATAACACGTATAAATTCCATCATACGGATGTTATTTTTCACCCACCACTCGCTTAATTTCTTCATACTAAGAAACGCAATACACCAAATAATTGGTGCTTAATTATATTTAATTAGGTATCTAGTTATGTGCTATCAATTAGAAATAATTAATAGTAAAAAAAAACACAGTTAAGTTTTTTTTTAAACAAAAGCTCTTTATATGGTGTTTGGTAAGCCTGTTTCTTAACCATTTCTTTTTAGTAGTAAGAATGCAATTATAACAATTGCACTTGCCTTATAATGCACAATACGCTTTCTTAAAATAAGTAATTGTCCATCTATTTGGTGCTACTAGTTTTTCAACAGTTTTTTAATAAAACAGTCATAAAATAATGAAACATTTACATCTAATTGTAATTGCAATTCTTATTGTAATAACTTCTTGTACGTTGGATAAAACGGATTACGAAGCGGAATTAAAAGTAGAAACTACAGAATATATTGAATTCGAAGAGGTAACTGTCATAAATAATGGAGATTACAGCGTTAGCATAGAAGCTTTAAATGGTACTTTGTATAAAGGTTATAATGAAATTCATTTAAACATCACCAAATTAGAAACAGGTGAGAACATCGATAATTCTGAAATTACTTTTTTACCAATTATGACCGATGCGAATGGAAATAAATCTTCTTGTCCGCATGCATATAATCTAGCATACAATGCAACCGAAGGATATTTCGAGGGATATGTTGTATTTACAAATGAGAGTAGTTCTACAGTAGCTTGGCAGTTGTATATCAATTTTACAGATAGTAATGAAACGCACAAGGTGAATCAAGTTATTTCTGTGGAAGAGCAAATCAACAAGAACCTCAACATGACGGCTTTTACAGGCAATGATAATGAGCAGTATTTTATTGCTTTGGTTGCACCTCAAAGTCCGCGTGTGGCACAAAACGATTTGGTTGCTGGTATTTACAAATACAATAAGCCAACTAATGCTGCAGGAGAATTCCCTGATATTTCGCAGTTTTCCTATTCCGTTGTAGAAAATTACACCTTGTTCATAGATCCAAGAATGCCAGAACCTTCTATGGGAAATCATTCATCACCTAATAATGAAGATTTAACACAACAAGATAATGGTTTGTATCACGGAATTGTAAACTATACAATGACAGGTAATTGGACGTTGAATTTCATTTTAAAAGATGAAAACCAACAAATAATAAAAGGAAACGAAGTTTCTACCGAATTTACTCCGGGAGTAGAAGGAGAAAGAGGCGAACTTCATATTGATATCTTATTTTAAAAATATGAAAGGAATAACGATAGCAATCCTATTATTAGCAACTCTAGCAAATGCACAGACTGTTGAGAAAAAAAGAGATAGTTTAGGTGGCGTCTTAGAGGAAGTGATAATTGTAGCGGCTAAAAAAAAGAAAATAGAAACAGACATGAAAATGGCGGTTTCTGTGGATGAATTTTTAGCCTCATCAGACAACATCAGTTTTATAAAGCGTGGCGCTTACGCTTGGGAACCTTTATTGAACAATATGAGTACAGAACGTTCTTTAGTTACCATTGATGGCATGCATGTTTTTGGTGCTTGTACCGATAAAATGGATCCGATAACATCTTATGTAGAAAGTAATAATTTATCTGATATTGATATAAAATCAGGACAAGAGGGCAGTTTGCACGGAGCAACAGTAGCTGGTAGCATCGATTTGAAAAGGAAAAGTACCGCATTTAAATTAGGGGAAAATTATAAAGGTGCTTTCCAAACTGGCTTTGAGTTTAACAACAAACAGTTTTTTAACCTTGCAAACGCCTCTTATTCTAGTGAAAAATGGGTAGTAGATGGTAGTATTTCTAACAGAAAAGCATCAAATTACTCAGACGGAAATAATGATGAAGTACAAAATTCTCAGTTCGAAAAACTGAACGCTTCTTTAGGGGTAGCCTACAAAACGGGTGATTTATCATCTTTAAGAGTAGACGCTATTTTTGATAGAGCAAAGAATGTTGGCTTCCCTGCATTGCCAATGGATTTATCTTTGTCTAGAGCGTTAATTACATCAGTTGCCTACAAACAATTTTTTGAAAAAGGAATTGTAAAAGTGTGGGATACCAAAGTGTATTTTAATGCTATAGAACATTATATGGATGACACCACACGTCCGGAAAACTTGGTTCACATGGACATGCCTGGTTGGAGTACAACGTATGGTTTGGTTTCTAAAGTAAACCTGCAAAAAGGTAATCTATCATCCGAAGTACAATTGAACGCCTACAATAATTTATCTATTGCAGAGATGCGTATGTATCCGCAAGACAGAAGTGAGCGAACTATGTTTGCCTACAGTTGGCCTTGGGTTACAACAACCTATGCCGGACTTTCAATAGGTAATTTATGGGATATTTCTGATACAAGTCAACTAAGTTTTGGAGGCTCTCTAGGTGTCAATTACAATTATTCTAAATATGTAGAATTCAATTGGATTTTTCACCCAGGAACTCCACAAGAAAAAACAAGATTCTTACCAAGTTTAAATACAAGTTATCATTTAAATGTAGGTGATTTTAATTTTTCTGTTGGTGGTGGTTACGGTCATAGAGCGCCTTCTGTTTCCGAAGGATATGGATATTATATTTATAACAGTTTCGATAGATATGATTACATCGGAAACCCGGATTTGAAAAATGAAATTTCCTATGAAGTAAATGCGAGTGCTGGCTTCGAAAACGAAAAAGGAAGTATCAATGCCAAAGTAAACTACTTCTATATTCAGAATTATATAATTGGTAGAATTTTAAGTTTGGGGAGCCCTATGAACTATCAATCTGTAGGAGTTAAAGGATATACCTCTCTAGATTATGCCACATTATTTAATTTCTCACTGAATGCGAAGTACACAATTTTACAGAAATTACATTGGAAAGGAACGTTAACCTATGCAAGAGGTTTAGATGATAATCAGAAGAATTTACCATTTATTCGTCCGTTAAGTTATCAAACTTCGGTGCATTTTTCTCATAAAAAATTCGGTTTTGGAACAGCACTAAATGGCGATTTTAAGCAGCAGCATTACAGTCCGGAATACGGAGAAGATGAAACACCATCTTACAAAAACTGGAATGTTTCTGCAGATTATACTTTTTACATCAATAATTACAAAACAGTTTTTCAAGTAGGTGCGGAAAACTTATTAAACGAATATTACAGCACCTACGCAGATTGGGGTAATATCCCAAGAATGGGACGTAACATTTTTACGTCTTTAAAAATCAATTTTTAACCAAAAACAATCAATTAATAATCACAAAAATTAAATACAATGAAAAATTTAAAAAAGTACCTTTTAGCAGCATTAGTCTCATTATCAATAATTTCTTGTAGTGAAGACGGTATTCCTGTAGCCAACGATGTAACATTAGAGTTTAATAATACATTTGGAGCAACAACAATTGTTTTGGGAGATGCAACATCTGCAGAAGCAACAACAAACACTTCTACAGAAGGACAAGTACATCATTTTTCTGAATTAAAATACGTAATAAGTAACATTCGTCTTGTAAACGCAGAAGGTGTAGAATTTCCTTACAATACTCAAAATTTAGATGAAGGAGCTACTATTATTGATCAGTCTAAAGAAGCAACACTAAAATATGTTTTGAATGATATTCCAACAGCTAATTACACACAAATTAAATTTGGTTTAGGAATAAAAGAAGCATTAAACACTTTAGATGAAGAACTTTTTCCTTCTTTTTATAATGCAGATTTATCAATACACTGGTTCTGGGCAACAGGATACCGTTTTGCACAAATTGAAGGTTTTTATGGCGCAGACAACGCTCCTTTAGCAATTCATACTGGTAGTGTTTTAGGTGGTGATCCAGATGATGAAAGTACTTGGAATAATGCAGATGTGCATGCTCGTAATGCTTATAGAGATATTACTTTAGATTTATCTACAGATGCAATGGTTGGCGAAAATTCTCCTACAATTACTATTAAAGCAGATTTTAATAAGGTTTTAAGTGGAACAAATACAATTACTTTAGAAACTCCGACGGAAGGTTATACTGCAGGAACTTTTGCCACTAAACATGTAAGTCCTAATGTAATGGTAGAGTATGTTGATAATATGGCGGGTAATGGCGATACAGACATTAAAGGAATGTTTTCTATTGAAAGTGTAGAAAACTAAACCTATAAAAAGAGTCAGTTTTCAATATAATATAGAAAACTGACTCTTCTTTAAAAGAATTAAAATGAAAAAGTTATTACTGAATATTTTTATAATACTATTAATATCTTCTTGTACTAAAGAAGATGTTTATGAACCCTTTGTTTTTGATAATCCAGAAATAGCAATAAATATTCCTGTAGATTTTCCTGCATTAAACAATTCATTTTACACCAATAAACCCACAAAATATGGCGTTGAATTGGGACAAAAATTATTTTTCGACAAAAAACTGAGTGCAAACAATACTATTTCATGTGCTAGTTGTCATATACAAGCAAATGCCTTTGCTGATCATAATGCAAAAGGTATCGGTATTGAAGGACGAATTGGACTTAGAAATGCACCACCTGTGCAAAACATGGCATTTATGCAAGTGTATAATTGGGAGGGCAGTAAATCAAAGTTAGAAGATCAGCCAATTGTGCCAATAATTACACCCGAAGAAATGGACTCCTCTATTTTAGAAGTAATTGGTAAAATTGAACAAGACGAAGATTATATCAATTTATTCAATAAAACTTTTGGGGATGACAATATAACTGGAAATAGAATTTTTAATAGTATTGCTCAGTTTGAATACACTTTAATTTCTGCCAATAGTAAATACGATAAAGTAAAAAGAAATGAAGGCGTAACATTCACTGTAAATGAAGAGAAAGGTTATCAAACCTTTAAAAATAAATGTTCAAGTTGCCACAGTACAGAATTGTTTACCGACCAAAGTTATAGAAATATAGGGTTTCCAATAAATCCTGATCAGGAAGAAACAGGACGTACAAGGGTTACTCTAGAATTAAACGATTTAATGCGTTTTCGTGTTCCATCTTTAAGAAATATAGCATATACTGCACCTTACGGAAGTTTTGGTCAATTCGCTACTTTAAAAGAAGTCTTAGATTATTTAGACAATGGCGTTTTAGATGCAGATAATCTAGATCCGATTCTTAAAGAAAACAATAATCAAATTCCACTTACAGTGGATGAAAAAGAGAACCTTATTTCATTTTTAAACACCTTAAGCGATACTGATTTTGTTACGCAGTAACAATTAACTTTAAAGCACAAAAAAAGCGAGTTTTACAACTCGCTTTTTATATTTAGTATAAGATTTAACCTTGCATTAAATCTTCAATTTCTTCTGCCTCAATAGGAATATTACCCATTAAATTAAAAGGTGCACCTTTTTCCTGCACAACCACATCATCTTCTAAACGGATTCCAAAACCTTCCTTCGGAATGTAAATTCCTGGCTCTACGGTAAACACCATATTTGCTTGCATTGGTTCATGTAACAAACCATAATCATGTGTATCTAATCCCATGTGATGACTCGTTCCGTGCATAAAATATTGTTTATATGCAGGCCAATTTTTATCTTCATTTTGTACATCTGCCTTGTCTAACAAACCTAATTTCAACAATTCAGCCGTCATAATTCCACCAACCTCTACATGATAATCTTTCCACAAAGTGCCAGGAACTAATAATTTTGTAGCTTCTTTCTTAACATGATTTACGGCATTGTAAACTGCTTTTTGTCGGTCTGTAAACTTACCAGAAACAGGCACTGTTCTAGACAAATCACTTTTATAATTAGAAAATTCGGCAGCAATATCAAACAAAATTAAATCGCCCGCTTTACACTCTTTATTATTTTCTATATAATGCAAAACATTGGCATTATTTCCGCTTGCAATAATTGGCGTGTATGCAAAACCTTTAGATCTATTTCTTACAAACTCGTGCAACAATTCTGCTTCAATTTCATATTCCCAAACACCAGGTTTTATAAAAGGCAAAATCCTACGGAATCCTTTTTCTGTAATATTACAAGCATGCTGAATTAAATCTAACTCAATCTGATCTTTTACAGAACGTAAGCGCTGTAAAATAGGGTTACTTTTAGCAACTGCATGTGCAGGATATTTTGCCAACAACCATTTTGTAAAACGGTCTTCACGTGTTTCTGTTTCTACATTAGCTCTATAATGTTCATTGGTATTTATATAAAAAATATCTGCGTAGGTAGACATCTCAAACAGCACCTTTTCTAAATCTTGCAACCACAAAACCGTTTTAATTCCGCTTGTTTCAAAAGCAGCCTCTTTGGTTAGTTTTTCTCCTTCCCAAACCGCAATATGGTCATTCGTTTCTCTAACAAATAAAACCTCTCTATAATTTTCATTTGGGCAATCTGGAAACAAAAGCAACACAGTCTCTTCTTGATCTGCACCAGTTAGATAAAAAATATCTCTATGCTGCTCAAAAGGCATTGTGCTGTCTGCACTAATCGGATAAATATCATTAGAATTAAAAACCGCGATACTATTTGCTTTCATTGCTGAAGCAAAATTTTTACGATTTTTTATAAATAATTTTGAGTCTATTTTATCGTATTTCATACTGAAAAATTTATGTTGAAATACAAAGGTAACAATATTTCGTCGGCAAAATATTTACAACGAATAATTTTATAAACTCTCTTTTCAAAAGGGATATTTAATACTATAAAAGCGAATCAGTATTATCTTTTTTGGGCGTTCGAGCGGGCTTGTAATTTATCTTGAGCGAAGACGAAAGGTTGTATCTTTTTGCCGAAAAAGCAAAAAGGATGTCATTGCAATCCCTAACGCAAAAAAAACCACAACAGTTATCATTTCGACTATAGTAGAAATCACATAACAGTGATCACACAACACCAACCATACTTTATGTGATTTCTCAATCTCTAAAAAGCTCATTTCGAAATGACAAAACTGTGTGTAACAAAAACTGAACGCAAAAAAACAACAACAGTTGTCATTTCGACAATAGGAGAAATAACATAACGGTGATCAGACAAAACTGAGCCACAATACTTGTCATTTCGAAGTATTGAGAAATCCCATAACAGTGATCACACAACACCAACTAAACTTTATGTGATTTCTCAATCGCTAAAAAGCTCATTTCGAAATGACAAAACTGTGTGTACCAAAAACTGAACGCAAAAAAACAACAACAGTTGTCATTTCGAAGCATTAACAAATAACAGACTTAGTGGTTATTGAGTTGTATGAATAGTTCTTTGAAAGTAAAAATCCTACAAGGTTAACAACCTTGTAGGATAATAAAATTTGTGTAAATCCGTGAAATTAGTGTCTAAAAACGCTTCTTCTTCGGTGCTCCCGTTCTTCCTCTACCAGAAGTAGAACCTGCGGGTTTATTTCCTTTAAAATGAGGTTTTCTTTTTGGTTTATCTCCTTGAGAAGATCCAGAATTTCCACCTTTATTTTTCTTATTAAAAGAACCTTTACTTTGCGAAGCTGCTCTTTTAGGAGCTGCCGTATCTGTAGGCTCAAAACCTTCTACAATAGAAGTGTTTAACTTCTCTTTTAGTAATTTTTCAATTTCGTTTTGGTACTCAGTCTCTTCACTACAAACTAAAGAAATTGCTTCTCCCGCTGCTCCTGCTCTACCTGTTCTACCAATTCTATGTACATAATCTTCTGGTACATTTGGTAACTCAAAGTTAATAACGTGTGGTAATAAAGGAATATCTAAACCACGTGCTGCAATATCTGTTGCAACCAATGCTTTAATGGTATTGTCTTTAAAAGTTCTTAATGCTTTTGTTCTTGCACCCTGACTTTTATTTCCGTGAATTGCTGCTGCAGATATTCCTGCTTTTATCAATTTCTCTGTTAATTTATTAGCACCATGTTTTGTTCTTGTAAAGATTAAAACCTGATTCCAGTTTCCGTCTTTTATCAACTTAATCGTAAACTCTGTTTTTTGGCCTTTATCAACTTTATAAACATTATGAGTTACTTTTTTAGCTGTAGAATTCTGTGGTTCTGCTTCTACAGAAACAGGATTATTTAAAATACCAGAAGCTAATTTTTTAATATCAGCAGAAAAAGTTGCAGAAAACATCAAATTCTGACGCTTTGCTGGCATAAAACTAATCAGTTTATTTAAATCTCTAGCAAAACCCATGTCTAACATTCTGTCTGCTTCATCAAGAATTAAAACATCAATTCTGTTAAAAGAAACTGCTTTCTGACTGTGTAAATCTAATAATCTACCAGGTGTTGCTACTAAAATATCTACACCACTTCTTAACGTTGCAATCTGTGGTTTTGCATTAACTCCACCAAAAACTACGGCAGATTTTATGTTTACATATTTACTATACTCTCTTACATTGTCATAAACTTGCGCAGCCAATTCTCTTGTTGGCGTTAACACTAGTGCTCTTAAAGGCCTATATTTTGGGTGCTTTGTTTCAGCTAAATGTTGTAATACTGGCAATGTAAAACCAGCTGTTTTCCCAGTTCCTGTTTGTGCAGAAGCTAAAATGTCTTTACCTTCTAAAATATGTGGAATTGCTTTTTCTTGTATTGGTGATGGTTTGGTATATCCTTTTTCTTCAACTGCTTTTACTAATGCAGCGGATAAACCTAAATCTTTAAATGTCATAAAAATACTTTTTTGAAATCAACTTTATGTAGTTGTTTCAGCCTGCAAAGATACGTTGTTTAAATTTGAAGTCTAATTTTTCTTAAAATTCCTTTTTATGTTAAATTTTTTGCTATTGAAAATACAAACAGTAATTTCAACACTTTAAACCAAACTAACTTATTATGAAATCTATTTTCTCCTCTTTAGTATTCTTTTTTTCAGTAACTCTAGTTGCTCAAACCTCAACAGGTGGAGAGATTATTCAACAATCATTACAAAAGAAGTCTCAAATGATGAATTCTTCTTTGGTTAAAAATATTGAATTTACTAATATTGGTCCAACGGTGATGAGCGGTCGTGTAGTAGATATGGCCGTAAACCCAAAGAATACAACAGAATTTTATGTGGGTTATGCTTCTGGAGGGCTTTGGTATACAAACAACAACGGAACTACTTTTACACCTCTTTTAGACAATTCGCTTACTCAAAATATTGGTGATATTGCAGTTGATTGGAAAACCGGAACTATTTGGGTAGGCACAGGAGAAAAAAACTCTTCACGATCTAGTTATGCAGGAATTGGTATGCTAAAATCTACAGATAAAGGAGAATCTTGGCAAAATGTTGGTTTGCCAGATTCTCATCACATTAGTAGAATTGTTATCAACCCTAAGAACCCGAATGAAGTTATTGTAGGTGCAATTGGTCATTTATATTCTTCAAACGAGGAAAGAGGGATTTTTAAAACTACAGATGGAGGAAAAACGTGGTCTAAAACATTATTTATTGATAAAAATACAGGAATTATAGACGTTGCAGTTGCTCCAGAAAACTTTAATATTATGTATGCTGCTTCTTGGGAAAGAGAACGTAAAGCATGGAATTTTAATGGAAATGGAAATAATTCTGCCATTTATAAAAGTACGGATGCAGGAAGTTCTTGGTTTCGAATTTCAGACAAAAGTGGTTTCCCAACAGGAAATGGTGTTGGTAGAATTGGTTTAGCTGTTTTTAATAAAAATACGGTGTATGCTTTTCATGATAATCAATTTAGAAGAAAAGAGGAAAAGAAAACAGCATCTTCGAATGCATTAACAAAAGGTGATTTTAAAACAATGTCTGTAGATAATTTCTTACACTTATCAGATAAAAAACTAAATACCTATTTAAAAACTAACGGATTTCAAGAAAAATACAGGGCAGAAAATGTAAAGCAAATGGTACGTTCTGGAAATGTAAAACCTATTGATTTAGCTAAATATTTAGAAGATGCAAACTCGATGTTGTTTGACACACCAGTTATTGGAGCCGAAGTTTTTAAAACAACAAACGGAGGGAAATCATGGAAAAAGACGCATAACGGAACTTTAGATGACTTGTATTATTCTTACGGGTATTATTTTGGAGAAATTAGAGTTGACTACCAAGATGAGAATGGAATTTATGTTTTAGGAGTTCCTATTTTAAAATCGAAAGACGGCGGAAAAACGTTTACTTCTATCAGTAAAGAAAACGTACATGCAGACCACCAAGCCTTGTGGGTAAACCCCAAAAAGAAAGGGCATTTAATTGATGGAAATGATGGTGGTTTAAATATTTCTTATGATGATGGAGAAAATTGGATTAAGTTAAATGACCCTGCGGTTGGGCAATTTTATTCCGTGTATGCCGACAATCAAAAAAATTACAATGTTTATGGAGGCATGCAAGACAACGGAGTTTGGGTTGCACCTCACAACTCTAAAATTGACAAGTATTGGTACCAATCAGGTCAAAATCCGTACGAATCGATCATGGGAGGAGACGGAATGCAAGTTCAAGTAGATGACAGAAACCCAAATATTGTGTACACTGGCTACCAATTTGGAAATTATTATAGAATTGATAGAGAAACAGGAAATCAAAAGTACATTCAACCAAAACATACTTTAGGCGAAAATCCGTATCGATTTAATTGGCAAACGCCAATTCATTTATCAAAACATAACCAAGATATTTTATACTTGGGTGGTAATAAATTGCACCGTTCTTTAAATAAAGGCGATGATTGGGAAACCATTTCTGGCGATTTAACGAATGGAGGGAAAAAGGGAAATGTTGCATACGGAACCTTAACATCCATTTCTGAAAGTCCGTTTCAATTTGGATTAATTTATACCGGCTCTGATGATGGTTTTGTAAATGTTACTAAAAATGGAGGAGGAAATTGGACACGTATTTCTAACAATTTGCCACAGAATTTATGGGTTTCAAGAGTTGTCGCATCAAAATTTAAAAAGGAGCGTGTTTATGTAACTTTAAACGGATACCGTTTTGATGATTTTACGCCTTATGTTTATATGTCTGATGATTATGGTCAAACCTGGAAAAACATTGGAAACTCAATTCCTACTTCTTCTGTAAACGTGATTAAAGAAGATTCTGAAAACCAAAATGTATTGTATTTAGGTACAGATAATGGTTTGTATGTTTCTTTTGATTTTGGAACTTCTTGGGAAGCTTTTAGCAAGAATTTACCAAATGTTGCCATTCATGATTTGGTGATTCAGCCAACTGCAAAACATTTAATTATTGGTACTCATGGTAGAAGTTTATACAAAGCAAATATTGCTCCGATTCAAGAGTTTACAAAAGGAATTAGAAAACATGACAACTTAGAGATTTTTACAATTAATTCTATTAGAAAAAGTGATTATTGGGGGAATTCTTGGAGCAAATGGTTAGATGCCAATACGCCGGAAATAAACATTCCATTTTATGTAAATTCTAGTAAAAAAATTCAAGTAGATATTTTTTCCGGAGATACTGAATCAAGTTCAGTACAAGTAAAAGTTAACTCATTCTCTGTAGAGGCAGATAGAGGTTTTAACGAAGCTATTTACGATGTTTCTTTCTCTGAAAAAGGAAAAAAAGCGTATCAAAAAGTAAATAAAGAAACTGATTTAAAGAAAGCTAAAAACGAGGTTTATTATTTACCCAAAGGAAAATATATTGTTAAAATTGAGGATAAGAAAGGTGAGTTTGAAGTGGAATAAAATCAACAATTGTGTTCCCTAGAAGCATTGAGAAATCTTACAACAGAGATCACGCAACAATTAACAAATTTTATCTGATTGATTTTAAAAAAGTTAGCTCTCGTTTTTAATGAGTGCCTACATTATGAAAGCATTAAAACTAATATTAATAGCCTATAATTTTTTAGATTTACAAAACAGGAAACTCTACAAGAAATCTAAGTCAATTTCGACACCGCTATCCAAAATAGAAACATGATTAAAAAATACATTTCGCCCATTAAAATTAGCCTCAATTAACCAATAAGAACCTTTAAAATAAGAATTTAATACAGTTGCTTTTGCTTCTGAGTTTTCTACTACTCTTATTTGATGAGGATATAATAGAACATTTTTATTGTTGATAGAAATTTCATTTACATCGTCAAACAAAGCTGCAATATATTTTTCTTTTGGATTGCTGTAAATCTCTTTCGGGGAATTGTTTGCTAAAATTTTATTGTCTTTGATAATAATGAGTTTATCGGCAAAAGAAAGTGCATCATTTTTATCGTGTGTAGCAATAATACAAGCAATGTTTTTTGCTTTTAAATAACTGAATAAATTTCTACGTAAAGAGTTTTTCTTGAAGTTATCTATTTGTCCGAATGGTTCATCTAACAACAATAACTCAGGTTCTTTTGCCAAGGCTCTCGCAATGGCAACACGCTGTTTTTGTCCGCCACTTAGGTTTTTAACCATGGTGTTGGCAAAATTTTTCATTTGAATTACTTCCAATAATTCTTGTGTTCTTAATTCACTTTCTTCAGGATAAAACCGCGATAAGAATTTTTTAATATTTTCTGATACAGAAATGTAAGGCATTAAATCGAAATCTTGTGCTACATATTTAAATTTTTCGAAACCGGGAACAAGGTGTTTTCTTGGACCAAAAATTTGTTCTCTTTTCCAAAATATTTTTCCTTTATTTAAGTCTACTAATCCGTAAATAGCTTTTAAAAGCGTCGATTTACCACAACCACTTTCTCCCATTACACACAAGTGCTCCCCTTGTTTTAAAGTAAATTTAAAATCGTTTAAAATTGATTTCTTTTTGTGATAAGAAAATGAAATGTTATCTACTTTTAGCATATTACAAAAATATGCTTATTAATAAAGAATTCCAAGGTTTTTGAATTCTTGCAGGTAAGTTAGGTTTTGAGTTATTATTGTTATGAGACTTTTTAGAGAAATCGCATAATACTGCTTAATATTGGGTTATCACTGTTATGAGACTTCTCTATACCAAGTGACAAGTTTAAACTAAATGAGTTTAACAAACCCCGCGTTAGCGATTGAAACGACATCCTTTTTGCTTTTTTGCAAAAAGATATAGTGTAAAGCGCGACCCTTGTGGTAACGCCCAACTTATTGATATAAGTTTCTAATTCTACATAAACTATCACGCAATAAGTCATAAAAAAACCGATACTTTCGCATCGGTTTAAATTTTCTTTACGCAAATATTTGCATACAGATTGTAATACTTAAAGACACTATGTGTCTACCAAATTTTAACTCTGTCTTCTGGTTTTAAATACATTTCATCACCTTCTTTAACATCAAACGCTTTATAGAAAGCATCTACATTTTTAAGAGGTATATATGCTCTATACATTCCAGGAGAATGAGGGTTTGTCATGATTAAGTTTTTTAATGCTTCATCACGCATTTTTGTTCTCCAGATGGTTCCCCAAGAAAGGAAGAAACGTTGTTCTGGCGTGTAACCATCTATATCTGCTGGTCTTCCGTTTTTCTTTAAGAATATTTGTAAACCTTCGTAAGCAGCTTGTACTCCACCTAAATCTCCAATATTTTCTCCTAAAGTATATTCTCCGTTTAAGTGCATGCTATCAATAGCAATAATGTCTGAATATTGTTTGATTAATTGTCCACCAATTTCTTTAAATTTTACAGAATCTTCTTCTGTCCACCAGTTTTTAAGGTTTCCATCACCATCAAAACGCGCTCCAGAATCATCAAAACTATGCGAAATTTCATGTCCAATAACGGCTCCAATTCCACCATAATTTACAGCTTCATCTGCTTTATAATCGTAAAAAGGAGGTTGTAAAATTGCAGCTGGAAAAACGATTTCATTATTTACAGGATTAAAGTAAGCGTTTACAGTTTGCGGAGACATTCCCCACTCTGTTCTATCTACTTCGCTACCTAATTTTGCCATTTCTTTATTATAGTTCCATTTGGTAACATTAATAGCATTTTCGAAATAAGAACCTCCTTCTTTTAGTCCTTTAACTTCTAATTCTGTATAATCTTTCCAAACATCTGGATAGGCAATTTTAACCGTTAGTTTGTGTAGTTTTTCTAATGCTTTTTCTTTAGTAACTTTACTCATCCAAGGTAATTGTGCAATTCTTGCTTCGAAACCAAGCATTACATTGTCAATCATTTCTTTGGCTTTTACTTTTGCTTCTGGTGGAAACATTTTTGCTACATACAACTTACCTAAAGCCTCACCAATTGCACCATTTAAGCTACCTAAAGCACGTTCATCTCTTGGGCGTTGTTTTTTACTACCACGCATTTCTTTAGAATAGAACTCCCAATTTGCAGTTTCTAAATCTGTAGATAAAGAACCTAAAGAATTGTTTATCGTATTCCAACGTAATAATAGTTTAATATCTGCTACAGGTGTTTTTGTAAAAATATTGTTTAAAGCTTTAAAATAACCTGGATCTGTTACAATAATTGTATCTAAATCTTTAACTCCTATTCCTTCTAAATGTGCTTTCCAATCTATTGCTGGTGCTAATTTTTGCAATGCTGCAACAGACATTGGGTTGTATATTTTACGAATGTCTCTACTTTCTTCTTTAGACATCATTGGTTTAGCTAAACTAGTTTCTAAAGCAACAATGGTAGCAGCATTCTTTTTAGCTGTAGTTGCATCATCCCCAAACTCTTGTAGCATTTTAGCTACAAATATTTGATACTTTTCTAACTTGTCTTTTACTTTAGCATCTACGTAATAATCTCTAGATAAACCTAAAGAACCTCCACCCATATAACCCGCGTATTGGCTACTGTTTTTTAAATCGTTATAAACGCCAAAACCGTATAAACCACCGCCACCGTAAGGTGCCATATTTGTTAAATACGTTTCTACGTCTTTTTTAGTTTTAATTTCATCTACTTTTGCTAAATAAGGCATAACTGGTGCTTTACCTTGTGCATTTCTAGCAACAGTATCCATTATTGTTTGGTAATAGTTTACCGCTTTTTCTTGATCTGAATCTATTTCGTTTCCTTTAGCATCTTTTACTTTAGGAAAATTACTTTCTTCAATTGCTTTATTTAAAATAGTTAAAACATCTGCATCTGTTTTTTTACGAAGCTGATTAAATCCTCCCCAAGAAGTTTGATCGTCTGGAATTTCTGTTTTGTCTAACCAAGTACCATTTACATGTCTAAAAAAGTCATCTGTAGGTTTTACAGTTTTATCCATATTTTCTAAGGCAATACCAGGAGCTTTTTCTACTGGTTTGTCTTGCTTGCAAGCTACCAAACCTAAAGAGGCAATAGCTGACACAAAAAACACTTTTTTAATTGTCTTCATTATTATTTGATTTTTGAATTGATTGAGTTTGATTAATTAGTATACCTACTTTAATAAATGTTACAGTTTTATGGAAAATAAAATATTTTTAACCACATAGGCACATAGATTGCATAGGTTCTATTTTCTATTTAACCATGTAGCGGCTTCCATCAATATTTACTTCTGTGCTTTTTTTAATTTTAAAACTGTTCTCGATACAATTCCTAGAAAAAAGGAATCACTCGAACTGACATTTCGTTTTAAATTTTAAATTACAATTTTATTTTTGTCTTTGGCGGATTTGGTAATTGCTGAAACCCCATATTAAATAATGTAAAACCAAAAATATCTGCATATTGCTCGATGGTTTTTGCTACAGGCGTTCCTGCACCATGGCCTGCATTGGTTTCTATCCTTATTAACGTAGGATTATTTCCTGTTTGTTTTGCTTGTAATTCTGCTGCGAATTTAAAACTGTGTGCAGGCACCACTCTATCGTCATGATCTCCTGTAGTTATTAAGGTTGCAGGATATTGCACACCTTCTTTTACATTGTGTACTGGTGAGTATCCTTTTAAATAATTAAACATTTCTTTGCTGTCTTCTGCAGTTCCATAATCATACGCCCATCCTGCGCCAGCAGTAAAAGTATGATAACGCAACATATCTAAAACACCAACTGCAGGCAAAGCAACTTTCATTAATTGAGGTCTTTGTGTCATGGTTGCACCTACTAATAAACCTCCGTTAGATCCTCCTCTAATTGCTAAATAATCTGATGAAGTATACTTTTCTGCAATTAAATATTCTGCAGCTGCAATAAAATCATCAAACACATTTTGTTTCTTCATTTGTGTTCCTGCATCGTGCCATTTCTTACCATATTCTCCTCCACCTCTTAAATTAGGCACTGCATATACACCACCTTGTTCCATCCAAACTGCGTTTGCAATACTAAAAGAAGGCGTTAAACTGATATTGAAACCGCCATAACCGTATAAAATTGTAGGGTTCTTTCCGTTTAATTCCACACCTTTTTTATGTGTAATTATCATCGGTACTTTTGTTCCATCTTTAGATATATAAAAAACTTGTTTACTAGTATAGGCATCCGCATTAAAAGCTATAGAAGGCTTCCAATAAACATCGTATGTTCCGTCTTTAGGATTGAATTTATAAGATGAACCTGGAGTGCTATAATTGGTAAAAGAAAAATATAAATCTTTCGCTTTTGTTTTTCCTCCAAAACCACCGGCAGTTCCAACTCCTGGTAATTTAACTTCTCTAATTAATTTTCCATCATAATCGTATTGTAACACTTTAGAAACCGCATCTACCATATACGTAGCAAAGAAATAGCCTGCTCCAGAATTTAAACTCAATACATTTTCTGTTTCAGGAATAAAATCTTTCCAGTTTTCTGGAATTGGGTTTGCAACATCTACAGTTACTACCTTTTTATTCGGAGCATTTAAGTTTGTTACTAAATACATTTTACTGCCAACATTGTCTATCGGATAGGTATCACTATCTGTGTGATCTAAAACAGTTACCAAAGGACTATTTGATTTAGAAAGGTCTTTTAAAAACAACTTGTTACCCGATGTTGAGACACTTGCAGAGATAAAAAGATATTGATCATCCTCAGACACATTACCACCAACATAACGATGTTTTTCTGATGCTTTTTCACCAAAAATAACGGCATCTTCTTTTTGAGAAGTTCCTAGTTTATGGTAATATAATTTGTGTTGATCTGTTTTTGCAGATAACTCACTTCCCTCAGGTTTATCGTAACTAGAATAGTAAAAACCTTCGTTTTTGTACCAAGAGATTCCAGAGAATTTTACATCTACCAACGTATCTTCTTTAATCGTTTTAGACTCAGCATCCATTATAATAACCTTTCTCCAATCAGAACCTCCTTCAGAAATTGCATAAGCAACTGTTTTTCCGTCTTTAGAAAAACTTAAAGAACCTAAAGAAGTGGTTCCATCTTCAGAAAAAGTATTTGGGTCTAAAAAAACATCAGGCTCAGAATCTCCTTTAGTTCTATAAATAACACTCTGATTTTGTAATCCATTATTTTTAGAAAAATAGGTATAATCTCCTTCTATAAAAGGCGTGCCTACTTTTTCGTAATTCCATAATTCAGACAAACGCTCTTTTAATTGGTCTCTGTATGGAATCTTATTTAAATAATTAAAAGTAACTTCATTTTCTGCTTTTACCCAAGCTTCGGTTTCTTTACTTCTGTCATCTTCTAACCATCTGTAATTATCTACTACAGCGGTTCCAAATAACGAATCTATAACTGGTTTTTTTGTTGTTTCGGGGTACTTCACGTCTATATTTCTTTGTTTAATTTCTTCTTTACAAGAAACAAAAATTGCGCTTGCAAATAAAATAGGGATGATTAATTTATTTTTCATAAGTTCTTAGGTTTAGTAACAAATCAAAATTAAGAGTTATTTAACATATTAATAGTTATTTAACCATTTTTAACATTTTAGATTTCATATTATCACCGTTTTGTAATTTATGATGTATTAAAACGACTACTTTTGTGTAAAAACATATAACACATTACCGACTTTATCGGAAGTAAATTAAAATATTATGACAGAAAACTTAACTAAAGAAACCTTTTTAGAAAAGGTTTTTAATTTTGAAGAAAGCCAAGAATGGAAATTTAAAGGAAACAAACCTGCATTAATAGATTTTTATGCAGATTGGTGTGGACCCTGTAAAGCGATAGCACCTGTTTTAGAGCTTTTATCTCAAGAATATGAAGGCAAAATAGATATTTACAAAATTGACACCGAAGCAGAACAAGAGTTGTCCGCAGCATTTGGAATTAGAAGTATTCCTTCTATGTTATTTTGCCCTGCAGAAGGAGAACCTCAAATGGCAAATGGCGCTTTACCAAAAGCAGAGCTAGAACGGATTATTGCTGATGTTTTAAAAGTGACGAAATAAAAAAAGCCCATCCTAACCTTCCCATTTCGACTGCGCTCAATACAGGCTCGGCAAGGGACTCTTACTCTTGTGTTCTATTCTTATGAAAACACACTTGAATAACGCTCAATTTTAATGATATAAATCCTGAAATTAACTTTTCAGGATTTTTTTGGGACAAAAAATGATACATAAGAATCTAATGCATAAGAAAATTATGTATATTTGGTGAGCAATAAAATGTCATTGCGAGTTTACGAAGCAATCTGTCGCTTTAAACTATAAGATTGCTTCGTACCTCGCAATGACAGTTACACAAATAAACAGTTACACGATTACACATCAAAAAATGGGAAATCAGAAATTATATAAAGGCTCTTTACAAACCATCATTTTAAAGTTGTTAGAAACGAATGATAAAATGTATGGGTATGAAATTACGCAGAAAGTAAAAGAGCTTACAAAAGGCGAATTAAAAATTACCGAAGGTGCTTTATATCCTGCATTGCACAAATTAGAAGCCGATGGTTTACTAGATGTAGAAGTTGCAAAAGTAGGAAACCGACTACGAAAATATTACAAACTTACCGAAAGTGGCACTAAAGAAACTGCCAACAAGTTGGATGAAATGCAAGAGTTTTTAAGAACGATGCAACAATTGGTAAATCCTAAATTAAGTTTGGAATAAAAATTTTAGCTATGGAATTAACACACGAACAACTACAATTAGTAGAAAATTATCTAGATAAAAAAGACATTACTTATATTGATATAAGAACAGAAGTTTTTGACCATATTGTTTCTGATATTGAAACAAAAATTGAAATAGAAAAAAGTGACTTTAAAACTACGTTTCATAAAGTTGCTAATAAATGGAACATTCATTTAAAAAAAGAGTCTAGTTGGATTTTTGGAGTTGCATATTCTCTACCTAAAATTGCATTAGAAAAAGCGAAGAGATCTTTTAAAAGATATTATTTCATTAGTGTTTTGTCATTTATAATTCCCTTGTTCATTTTAACAATAATCGATCTACACTTTACTGAAAACATAAAAAATGAATTAAACTTATTTTTACAAACAATAACAGTGTTAACTTTTATAGTATTCGGTTTGCTGTTTATTTTAAAATTTAAAGAGAAAACAAAAACTACTTATAGTTTTATTTTAAAAACTCAGAGTTGGAATTTTATCTTTAGCTTTATTATTTTATTCGATTTAGATTTTTTTAATAAAAATGGTAACTTAATGGATTCACAGTTAGCTTTTTTAATAGCTTTTATTTTTTCTACTTTTAGTTATTTCCATTTCTACAAAAAACACAAAGAAGCAATTAAAAAATATAAAATTTCATAATTATGGAATTAACAAAAGAACAACTCTTACAAATAGACAATTACATCTTTTCTTGCGGAATTAAATACTACGATGTAAAAGCGGAAATAGTAGATCATTTTGCTAATATTTTAGAAGATAAACTAGATAAGAATCCAAATCTAGATTTTAAAAAAGAAATTGAAAATATTCACAGCAGTTTTTCTGATAACGGTTTTAATAAACTGCTAAAAGAGAAAACAAAATCGGTTCATAAGATCTTTTATAAACAGTCTTTTGACTATTTAGTTTCATTTTTCAAATTTCCTAAGATTCTTATTTCTGGCACTTTATTTTATGCGTTATTTTTAATGATGAATTTATTTAACGATAAACAAGATTTTTTCTTTTGGTTATACTCTTTTCTTCTCATTCTTATTGTAAGAATTTTCTATCAAAGTTGGAAAACTAAAAAACAACAAAAAGCCCGTTTTTTAATTTTAAATAAAACGAATAACTTTTTGCAAATGTTTAACTTCATTTTCATTTCCTTTAATTCTATCACTAATATTAGAGGTGCAGAAAGTTTTTTAAACCCGATACATAACAATATTCAATTAGGAGTATTTGTTTTGTTATTATTGTTTTATTGGTCTGGAGAATCTGTTTTTCATCTGACTAAAAAAATAGTGAAAGAACAATATCCAAATGTAATTGTATAAACTATGGAATTAACAAAAGAACAAATAAAATACATAGACCATCACTTAGAAAACGAAGGCATAAAATATTGGGACATTAGAATAGAAATGATAGACCATATTGTTTCTGATATAGAAAAAAACGCTATAAGCATTGACTTTAAAAAGGAATTAGCTACATCTTTAAAAAGAATAGGTTCGAAAGGAACCTTAAAAAATATAAATACAATAGGTTGGAAAAACACGAATGCTAAATATAGGAGGGAATATGGTAAAGGAATTGTATCGTTTTTTAAATCTACCAAGAATATAGTAATTTCAACTTTTAGTGTTCTTATCTATTATCTAATTGCTGAGTATTTTAGTTTTAAAATATTTAAAAATATAAGTTTTGCTCTTATTTTTTTACCTCTTCTTACCTTCTTATTTCAATCAATAAAACAAATAGGAAAAAAATATGGTAGGTCTGTTAACTTAGATTATGGAACTACTTATTTTTTATTTGCTTTTTTAATGATAGGAACACCAATTCAATTTTTAAAATACACTTCAGAAACTAATCAAAAATGGATATTATTAATACTAATTCCGCTTTATTTTATTGCAACTTATTCAGGTTTTAAATTGTATAAAAAGGCAATACATAAAATAGAAAAAATGAAAAGTGAAATGAAGCTATGAAACTAACAAATACCAACATAGACGAACTCTACAAATTCACTAAAAAACATTATGTTTATTATTATGATGTACAAACCGAATTGGTAGATCATTTAGCAAATGATATTGAAGAAATTTGGGTAGCTCAACCACTGTTAACATTTGTAGAAGCTAGAGATGCCTCTTTCAAAAAATTTGGCGTTTTTGGTTTTATGGGTATTATAGAAAGCAGACAGAAAGTAATGAACAAACGTTATGTAAAAATACTTTGGCGTTTCTTTAAAGAATGGTTTACACTTCCTAAATTGGTAATAACACTTAGTATCTTTTTATCATTATTCTTCCTTTTAAAAATTCCTTTTTCGGAATATATTTTATTGGCAGTACTTTTAATTTTAGTCACAATCGATTTAATAAAACAGCAAAAAGCTAAGAGAAAACATAAAAATAAAGAACAGCAAAAAGAAAAAATATTTCTTTTAGAATCTATGATTGGAGATACCAGACAAGGCTTTTCTGGTTTGGCATTTATCAACTTATTTAATTTTCTTAATATTATTAAGATGCCATTTCACACTTTAGAAAACCATTGGTTATTATTAATCTCATTTTCATTAACCTGTGTAATTCTCTTATTTTATGTCACTGGATTTATGATGCCTCAAAAGGCAGAAGAATTGCTACAAGAAACCTATCCAGAATATAAAATGGTAAATAATCTGTAACAAAATCCATTTCCAAACTACTTATCATCAATCAACTTAACAACCCAAACTTATGATTTCACATTTTTTAAAATTAGAATGGAGACAATATTTCCGATCTTCGCATTGGCAAAAAGGAATTGCATTAAAAATAATAATGGGCTTTTTTGTCTTGTACTTTTTAGTTGCTTTTTTAGCCATAGGAATTGGGGGCTATTTTATTCTAAAGAAAGAATTTCCAGCATCAGATCCTTTACAATTGGTGAATTCTTATTTACTTTTTGCAATTCTAGCAGATTTAATTATTCGATATTTAATGCAGAAATTACCTATCATGAATATTAAACCGCTGCTTATTTTACCCATTCCAAAAAGTAAGTTGGTACATTACGTTTTAGGAAAATCTGTATTTTCTGTTTTTAATATTTTAAGTCTGTTCTTTTACATTCCGTTTTCTATCGTCTTAATAAAAGAAGGCTACAATATTGAAGGTGTTTTAGGTTGGTTAGCAACCATGATTTTAATTATTCAATCTTCTAATTTTTTAAATTTTTTAATAAACAAAAACAACAAAGCACTAGTAATTATAGGAGCTGTTTTAGTGAGTTTAATTGGTTTGCAAAAATTTGGGATTTATCATGTAGTTGAAGCTGGAGGCGCAATTTTCGACTCTATTTATCAAAACCCTATTTACGCTTTGGTAGGTCTAATAATTTTGGCATTTTTATATCAATTGAATTACAAACAATTGCGCAAACAAGTATATTTAGATGAAGCAGTTGCTACCAAAGTGGAAGAAGCAAAATCTGCAGATTTATCTTTTGCTGATAGATTAGGAGATGTTGCTCCGTTTATAAAAAATGATATTCGTTTAATTTGGAGAAACAAAAGAACCAAAACGGTTTTTTTAATGTCCTTCTTATTCTTGTTTTACGGTTTAATATTTTTCACCAATGACGCGTATACAAAAATGCCGGCAATGTTAATTTTTGCATCACTTTTTATTACGGGAGGTTTTACATTAAATTATGGCCAATTTATTCCCGCCTGGGACAGCGCACATTATAAAATGTTAATGAGTCAAAGTTTTAGATACCGTAAATTTTTAGAATCTAAATGGGTTTTAATGGTTGCTATGACCACAATTTTATATGTTTTAAGTTTTCCGTACTTGTATTATGGAATAGATGTTTTTTTAATGATTTCCGCAGGTGCTATTTTTAATATTGGTTTTAATTCTTTGTTTTTACTTTATGCAGGCTCTTTTAATAGAAAAAGAATCGATTTAACAAAAGGAGGTTTTGGAAACACACAAGGCACAAGCGCCACTCAATTTTTAGTAGTTATACCAATAATGGGCATACCAATGTTATTGTTTTGGGCATTTAGTTCACTCATTAACTTTAACGCAGGTATTATTGCCATTGCATTAGTAGGAGTTTTAGGATTGGTTTTAAAAAATTATGCCATGAATTTTATTGAAAAAAAATACATTAAAGACAAATATATTATGATTAATGCTTTTGGCAAAGAAGCTTAATTTAACTTTAAAAAAGACAACATGATTACAATAGATACAATTACTAAAAAATACGGGAAAACAGAAGTTTTAAATGTAGCTTCAGTAGAAATTCCTACCGGACAAAGTTTTGGTTTGGTTGGCAATAATGGTGCAGGAAAAACTACCTTATTTAATATTTTGTTAGATTTAATTCGCCCAACAACAGGGAATATTACAAACCATAAAATTGTTGTAAACCAAAGTGAAGATTGGAAAAACTTTACAGGCTCTTTTATAGACGAATCTTTTTTAATCGGTTATTTAACAGCTGAAGAATATTTCTATTTTATAGGAGATTTACGCGGAATGAACAAAGCAGACGTAACCTCTTTTTTAACTCAATTTGATGACTTTTTTAATGATGAAATAATCGGAAAGAAAAAATACTTGAGAGATTTAAGTAAAGGAAATCAGAAAAAAGCCGGAATTGTAGCTGCACTAATGGGAAATCCGAAAGTTGTAATTCTAGACGAACCTTTTGCTAATTTAGATCCAACAACCCAAATTAGATTAAAAGCTATCATTAAAACCTTAACAGAAAATAGAGATATTACAGTGTTAATTTCTAGTCACGATTTAACGCATGTAACAGAAGTTTGCGAACGAATTGTGGTTTTAGACAAAGGAAATGTGGTAAAAGATATAGAAACTTCTACAGAAACTTTGCAAGAATTAGAAAGCTATTTTTCTGTATAAGCCTTCTTTTCTTAATTTATTACTATTTTTACGCACTTATTTATACTATTTTCGATGGAATTTAGTTTTAAATGAAAGTTTCTTAGTATTTAAATTAGTTGTTTAATCAAGATATATCCGTGTGAATTACACCAAAAAAATAGTTTTAGTAATTGCCGTATTTTCGGTTTTATACTCTTGTAGCACAAGAAAAAACACCTTTATTAGTAGAAATTGGCATACTTTAAACACTAAATACAATGTATTGTTTAATGGTAACGAAGCATTGAAACAAGGTGTTAAAGCCATAGATGACAACTATAAAGACGATTGGTTTACGCAATTGCCTATAGAACCCATAAAATTTGAAGAAGACAAAATCATTATACCTACCATAAAATCTAGTTTGGGAGCTGGTTTTGATGATGATGAGAAAAAAGAAGAGGAAAAAGCGAGTACTCCATTTGGTATTGCAGAAGAAAAAGCTGTAAAAGCAATCCAAAAACACGGAATGAACATAAAAGATTTAGAACGCAACAGACAAATTGATGATGCCTATCTTTTATTAGGAAAGGCTCGTTATTATGAGCAACGTTTTGTACCAGCAATAGAAGCATTTAATTATGTAATTGCCACGTATCCTAATGCAAATTTAATTGCAGAAACAAAAATATGGAGAGCTAAAGCTAATATTAGAAATGATAATGAGGAGTTTGCCATAGAATCTATGAAATTACTTTTGCAAGTTAGAGATACCTTAGAGTTAGATTTACCAGTAGAAACGGCAGAACAAGGTTACACAGCTTTAGCAATGGCCTACATAAAATCTGATAGTATTGAAAATGCAAAAAAGTATTTAATTAAATCTACAGAAACATTAAAAAATAGAAACCAGGGAGCAAGAAACTTATTTGTTTTAGGACAAATTTATAGTTCAGAAAACAAGAAAGATTCTGCACAATTGGCGTTTAATAAAATCATCAACTTTAAAAAAGCTCCTTATAAATATAAAATGCATGCTCATATTGAGTTGGCTAAAAATTCTACAACAGATTCTACTTCTGCAGCTATTTTAGAAAAAATGTACAAATTAATTAAGGATAGAGACAACAGACCCTATTTAAATGAACTGTACTACCAAGTTGGTAATTTACATGAGCAAAACGATAGTATAAATTTAGCTGTAGATTACTATAATAAATCTCTTAGAACAGCATCTGATAATGTAAAACAAAAAACTTTTACTTACGAAAAACTAGGAAACATCAACTTTAATAATTCTAAATACGTAATTGCAAGTTCTTACTATGATAGTATTATTAACATTGCTACAGATACTTTAAACCTAAGGTTTAGAAGGATTAAAAGAAAACATAGAAACCTAGCTGCTTTAATTAATTTTGAGGAAACTGTAACCAAAAACGATAGTATTTTAAAAATTGTTGCACTTACCAAACCAGAACAAGAAGCCTTTTTTCAAAAATATATAGACAATTTAAAAAAGCAAGATGAAGAAGCTGCACAGTTAAAGTTAAATCAGCAAGCTTTTGGAGACACTTTTGGTGGTGATCTTTTAAAATCTAAGAATGAAGGAAAATGGTATTTTTACAATTCACAATCTTTAAATTTTGGTAAAACAGAATTTCAAAAAATTTGGGGAAATAGAGCATTAGAAGACAATTGGAGATGGTCTGCTAAAACAGCAACCAACATAACAAAACAAGATTCTTTGGTAGTAAATACAAAAAATTTACGTTACAACTTAGCAAGCTATTTAGAAACAATTCCTTCCGAAAAAGGAAAAATAGACACTTTAAATATTGAAAGAAATAACGCTTTATATGAACTAGGCGTTATTTACAAAGAACAATTTAAAGACCCTAAGCTAGCTATTGAACGTTTAGAAAGAGCAACTACTTTAAACCCCGAAAAAGAATTAATTCTTCCAATTAATTGGCATCTATACCTTTCTTACAAAGCTTTAGGAGATAATGCAAAAGCAAACGAACATAAAAATATAATTCTAACAGACTACCCAACAACTAAGTTTGCACAAGTTATTAGAAACCCTAACAAACCTTTTGAAGAGAACGTTTCTGTGAACGAAATAGAAAAAAAATACAAAGAATTCTATTATCTTTATAAAAAAGCCAAATATTTTGAAGTAACCGAAAAAATAGACAAATACCTTTTATTGATTCCAAACTCAAAATTAGTTCCTAAATTCTCACTTTTAAAAGCGTATGCCATCGGTAAATATAGAATTAAAGATGAATACCTAATGGCGTTAGAGTTTGTAGCTGTAAGCTATGGAAATACAGAAGAAGGAAAGAAAGCCAAAGAGATAATTAAACAATTAAATAAATAAAATGTTTAGTAATAAAAATAAAACTCCACAAAAAAATAAAGTTATGGAAAGAAATGTTGTGGCAAAAAACACTAGAATTGTAGGTGATATTAAATCTGATGGTGATTTTAGAATTGATGGAACCTTAGAAGGAACTTTAACAACCAACGGAAGAGTTATTATTGGTGCCGAAGGTTTTGTAAAAGGAAAAGTACAATGTACAAACTCAGATATAGAAGGTAAATTTACAGGACAACTTTTAGTATCAAGTATCTTAACTATAAAAGCGACTGCAACCATTTCTGGAGAAGTAGTAATTGGCAAACTTTCTGTAGAGCCAGGTGCCTCATTTAATGCCACATGTACCATGAAAGGAGCTATAAAAGAATTAAACGCTACTAATGACAAAAAAAACCAATCAGAAAAAACCGCTTAATAAAGCAATGCAACTCTCTGGCGCAGGTTTGCAAATGGGATTAACTATTTATTTGGGCTTTTTATTAGGAGAATGGTTAGACAAAAAATTTGCAGCCAATTTCTTAACAGAGACAGTAACTTTATTAGCCATTTTTTTAGCGATGTATTCCTTAATTAAACAAGCCAACAAAATTAATGATTAAAACACTACTCGTTTTTTCTATTGTATTCTTTACTCTTTTCTTATTAAGCTTTTCTCTACACAGTTATTTTATAGAAAACCATCATATTATCTTACCCTATTCTTTAAAGAAGATATACATTTTTCACTTGGTATTTTCGCTGTTAATTTGTAGTAACTTTTTAATCTTTTCAACAGTTGACAAAGTTTTTGAGCAGCTAGGTTTTATTTATCTTGGTACCATACTATTAAAACTCACTTTATTTAGTGCAATCTTTTATAAATCAATATTTACGGAAGCAGGATTGTCTTTTTATGCCAGATTATCCCTATTTATACCAATGATTATATTTTTACTAACAGAAGCTCTTTTTGTTGCCAAAATATTGAAGAAAAACCAATAATATAGAAATAGCCAAAAAAAAGGTTTGTAGTTTTGAATAATTCTATATCTTTGCCGCGAATTTAGAAAGCGTATTTTTACAATGAAGATTGCACAAAAATCAATAAAGTTTCTTTTAATAGCCACAATTTCACTCTTTACTGTAGTGGGATTAGCCTCAGAATCTAACAATGAACACGACAACCAAAGTGATGGTGGACGTATAGATACAAAAGAAAAAATAGATGCTTATGTGTTACACCACATAAAGGATGCTCATGACTTTACTTTGTTTTCATACACCAATGATCACGGAGAAAGGAAACACATTGGGTTTCCTTTGCCAATAATTTTATGGTCAAGTGAAGGTTTGGTAACATTTATGTCTTCAGAATTTCATCATAATGATGATGGTCATGTTGTCGTAGAAAAAAACGGATTGAAATTTGCAAAGATTCATTCTAAAATTTACGAAATCGAAAAAGGAGCTTCTCATGTTGCTTTTGATGAGCATCACCATGCAACAAATGCACATAAATCTTTAGATTTTTCTATAACAAAAACTGTTTTAGGTGTTTTCTTAGTTGGTTTATTGTTGTTGTTCTGGTTTTCTAGATTGGCAAGACAATACAAAACGAAAAAAATTCCTACAGGTTTTTCAAGAGTATTAGAACCTTTAGTTTTATATGTTAGAGATGAAATTGCAAGACCAAATATTGGTGAAAAACATTATAGAAGATTTACAGGTTATTTATTAACAGTATTTTTCTTTATTTGGGTTTTAAATTTAGTAGGGTTAACTCCATTAGGATTTAACGTAACAGGGCAAATAACAATTACACTTTGTTTAGCTATCTTTACATTTGTAATTTATACTGTAAGTGGTAACAAAGGATATTGGATGCACATGATATGGATGCCAGGTGTACCATATTTAATTAGACCAATTTTAGCAATTATAGAATTAGCAGGTGCGTTTTTAATTAAACCTTTTGCATTATCAGTACGTTTGTTCGCAAACATTTCAGCAGGTCATATTGTGGTAATGAGCTTAATAGCAATTATGTTTACTCTAAAAGAATCACTAGGTGTGGTTGGAGCAACAGGATTGTCTTTAGCATTATCATTTTTTATAACATTAATTGAAGTTTTAGTAGCTTTTTTACAAGCGTATATCTTTACAATGCTTTCAGCATTATTTATTGGTATGGCAGTAGCAGAGCCTGAGCATCATTAATACACATTTGTTTAATTTAATAAAAATACATTTATTATGTACAATTTAATTGGAGCAGGATTAATCGTAATCGGAGCAGGAATTGGTTTAGGTCAAATTGGTGGAAAAGCAATGGAAGGTATTGCTAGACAACCAGAAGCAACTGGAAAAATTCAAACAGCAATGATTATTATCGCTGCATTATTAGAAGGTTTAGCATTTGGTGCATTATTCTTAGGAAAATAATCCAAACTAACACAAAAAGATAGCGTTCTGTAACGGTTGGTTACAGAACCTATTTTTAAATTCCCATTTTAATGGGAATAACAATTTTAAAAGAAACCGAAAAGAGCTCTTTTAAATTAAACAAAAAGTAATAAAAATATTAATTAGTTTATAGATAGAATGGAAACTTTATTAAACGATTTTTCACCAGGGTTATTTGTAGTTTCGTTAATCTTACTATTAGCGTTAATCGCTTTAATGGTAAAATTTGCATGGAAACCAATATTAACTTCTTTAGAAGAAAGAGAATCTGGAATTGAAAACGCTTTAGCAGCTGCAGAAAATGCTCGTAAAGAAATGCAAAATTTACAAGCGGATAATGAGAAGTTGATCAAAGAAGCTAGAGAAGAAAGAGAAACAATGATGAAAGATGCTAGAGATATTAGAGATAATATGATAGCTGAAGCTAAAGAAGATGCAAAAGAAGTAACCTCTAAATTAATAGAAAATGCGCAAGCAGCTATCAATCATGAAAAGCAAGCAGCATTAGCAGAATTAAAAAAGAGTGTTGCAGAATTATCTATCGGTATTGCAGAATCAGTAATTAAAAAAGAATTATCTAATAAGAAAGATCAACTAGAATTAGTTGAAGGAATCTTAAAAGATGTTACTTTAAACTAAGCAAAGCATGAAGGACACAAGAGCAGCATTACGTTATGCAAAAGCAATCTTAAACCTTGCTAAAGATTCAAAAGAAGAAACTGTAGTAAATAAAGACATGTTATTTATAGCTACTACAATTTCTGAAAACGAAACTTTTGAAGTGATGTTAAATAGCCCTATTGTTAAATCTTCTGATAAAACAAAAGTTTTAAACGCTTTATTTACAGGTAAAGTAAACAATATTACTCTTGGCCTATTTCATTTATTAAAAGATAATAAAAGAATAGCAATGCTATTGTCTATTGCACAACAATATGCAATCATATATGATTATGACAAGCATTTGCAAGAAGCTAAAGTTACAACTGCTATTCCTTTAACGAAAGAAGTAGAAGATGCTTTTTTAGCTAAAATAGTGGCATTAACAGGAGAAAAAGCAAATTTAGTAAACGAAGTAAATCCTGATATTTTAGGAGGATTTATTTTACGTGTTGGAGATGTGCAATATGACGCAAGTATCTCTAATTATTTAAACGAATTGAAAAAGGAATTTGACAATAGTCATTACATTCCAAAAATTTAATTATACATCAAATCATAAAAGATGGCAAGTATTAAACCAGCTGAAGTATCAGCAATTTTAAAGCAACAGTTAACAAATTTTGAAGCCAAAGCGACTTTAAATGAAGTAGGAACTGTTTTACAAGTAGGAGATGGAATTGCTCGTGTTTACGGTCTTTCTAATGTTCAATATGGTGAATTAGTAGAATTCGAAAACGGATTGGAAGCTATCGTATTAAACTTAGAAGAAGATAATGTAGGTGTTGTATTATTAGGTGCTTCCACTTCTATTAGAGAAGGTTCTATAGTTAAACGTACAGAACGTATTGCTTCTTTAAGAGCAGGTGAAGGCGTTATAGGACGTGTTGTAGATACTTTAGGTAACCCTATTGACGGTAAAGGACCAATTACAGGTAAAACTTACGAAATGCCTTTAGAGCGTAGAGCTCCTGGAGTTATTTATAGAGAGCCAGTAACAGAACCATTACAAACTGGTATTAAATCTATTGATGCAATGATTCCTGTTGGACGTGGACAACGTGAGTTAATCATTGGAGATAGACAAACTGGTAAATCTACAGTTGCTATTGATACTATTTTAAATCAAAAAGAATTTTTCGATGCTGGTGAACCAGTATTTTGTATATATGTTGCTATTGGTCAAAAAGCTTCTACTGTTGCAGCAATTGCAAACATGTTAGAAGAAAAAGGCGCAATGGCTTATACTACAATTGTTGCTGCAAATGCATCAGATCCTGCAGCAATGCAAGTATATGCACCATTTGCTGGAGCTGCAATTGGAGAATTTTTTAGAGATACTGGTAGACCAGCTTTAATTGTTTTTGATGATTTATCTAAACAAGCAGTTGCATACCGTGAGATTTCTTTATTATTAAGAAGACCACCGGGACGTGAGGCGTATCCTGGAGATGTATTTTACTTACACTCAAGATTATTAGAACGTGCTGCAAAATTAATCAATGATGATAAAATTGCTAGTGAAATGAACGATTTACCAGATTCTTTAAAAGGAATTGTAAAAGGTGGAGGTTCTTTAACTGCATTACCAATTATTGAAACTCAAGCAGGAGACGTTTCAGCATATATTCCAACAAATGTAATTTCGATTACAGATGGACAGATTTTCTTAGACGGAGATTTATTTAACTCTGGTGTTCGTCCAGCAATTAACGTAGGTATTTCTGTATCTCGTGTTGGTGGTAACGCACAGATTAAATCTATGAAAAAAGTATCTGGTACTTTAAAATTAGATCAAGCTCAATACCGTGAATTAGAAGCATTCGCAAAGTTTGGTTCTGATTTAGATGCTGCTACAATGAGTGTAATTTCTAAAGGACAACGTAATGTTGAAATTTTAAAACAAGCTCAAAATGATCCTTACTCAGTAGAAGATCAAGTTGCAATTATCTATGCAGGTTCTAAGAACTTATTAAAAGATGTTCCTGTAAACCAAGTTAAGAAATTTGAAAGAGATTATATCGATTACTTAAATTCAAAACATAGAGATACTTTAGATACATTAAAATCTGGTAAATTAACTCCAGAAACAATTACTGTTTTAGAAGCAGCAGCTAAAGAAATATCTACTCATTTTGCATAAAAAATAGTTGTCATTCCCGCGCAAGCGGGAATTTCAAAATTCCAATAGAATGGCAAACTTAAAAGAAATACGTAATAGAATTACTTCTATTAACTCAACAATGCAGATTACATCTGCCATGAAAATGGTATCTGCTGCAAAGTTGAAAAAAGCACAAGATGCAATTACGGCAATGAGACCGTATTCATCTAAACTAACTGAATTGTTGCAGAATTTAAGTGCAACTTTAGATAGTGATGCTGGAGGAGAATATTCTACTCAAAGAGAGGTTTCTAAGGTTTTATTAGTTGTAGTAACTTCAAATAGAGGTTTGTGTGGTGGTTTTAACTCATCAATAACCAAAGAAGTTATTAAAACGGTAAAAGAAAGATACAGCAATGTTGAAGTAGATTTATTTGCTATCGGTAAAAAAGGTGGTGATGTTTTATCTAAACATTATAATATTGTTGATTCTAGAAATGACATTTACGATGATTTAACTTTTGATAATGTTGCAGCTATTGCAGAAAAGTTAATGGGTTTATATGCAAATGGAACCTACGATAAAATTGAAGTTCTTTACAATCAATTTAAAAATGCTGCTACTCAAATTCCTCAAGTAGAACAATTTTTACCAATTAAACCTATTGAAGGAGGAGATGCAGAATCTGTAAATTCTGATTATATTTTTGAACCATCTAAGGAAGAAATTGTGGAAGCTTTAATTCCGAAGTCTTTAAAAACGCAATTATACAAATCTATTAGAGATAGTTTTGCTTCTGAACATGGTGCACGTATGACTGCAATGCATAAAGCAACAGACAACGCAACAGAATTAAGAGACGATTTATTGTTAACTTATAACAAAGCACGTCAGGCAGCAATTACTAATGAAATTTTAGAGATTGTTGGTGGAGCAGAAGCTTTAAAGAATTAAACATTTTTATTACTCCTGCGAAAGCGGAAACATATATAAAAAAGAGCTTATCAATATTGATAAGCTCTTTTTTTTTACCTTGGCATAGCATTTGAAACTCTTCTTAAAATGAGAACAATGAAAATTTTATCAATATTGGCCATTATCTTTAGCTTTTCACAATGTGGAAGTACTCAATTTGTAAAAAACGTACCTTTTACAATTAAAACTGCCGATTATATGCACTGGTCTGGAGGACAACCAGGTGTTAGTGGTATCAATGTTCTAATTGAATTAAAAGAAAAGTCTAATATTGAGTTTGATTCTCTATACTTTAGAAAAAAAGTAAAAAAAGTTGAATTTAAAGACGGTTTATTAATTGTTGCAAATTATAATACTTCAAAAAATAACACACGGAATTTAATTTTACATTCAGATACTAGAAAAGAATTAAAAAATAAAATCCCTAAAACAGATACGTTTCCTTTTAAACTCTTAGAAAGTGAAGCTATTCTTACTTATCAAATGGATGGAAAAACAAAATACTATAAAATAGCAGGAATTAAAAAACGAGATTCTAGTGCTTATCCTAAAATACAATAAGATAAAAAATATCTTAAAAACCACTCAATTCTGAGTGGTTTTTATTTTTTGGCACGTATTTTGAAATTACATCAACATAACCATAAAAATCAATCTTATGAAATCAATAAAACTACTTTTAACAATTATAATTACAAGCGCACTATTTAGCTCTTGTTCTACAGTTTATCATGATTCATATGAAGATAATTATCAAAATCAAGTTTCTTTAGAACAAGTAGTCACAGATTATGACTTATGGTATGTAGACTATAACAGAAAAACAGGAACGGGAGACATCCCTTATGTTGCAAGTGCATTTACTTTATCATTTGTAAATGGGATTTTATACGCAAACAATAACATTGTAGATATTGGAAGAACCGGAAATGGTTTTGGAATTGATGTTGGAACTTACAACACGTATAATGGCGAATTAGAAACCAATCATGATATAGATGGTGCAAATGATTTTGAAGTTACCGTACTTTCTAACAATGAAATTAAATTATACAACTACAGACAGAATGTAAGCTATTACTTAATTGGATATCAAGTAAATGAATTTGATTACGATAAATTGTTCTACGAAAACATAGAATACTTTTTACAAGAATATATTGGTTGGGAAAAAGTAAGTACAAAAGGTGGAGTACCAAATGCCTTTGACTCAGAAAATTATTTAGCATTTAAACCAGAAGATATAACAACATTTTATAGTTCTCAAGAAGAAGTTGGCACTAAAGTTGATTATAATATTTGGGATTTTGTGGGCGGATATGAAATCTCTGATATAAACGGTTTTGAAGACATAAAGGATTTAACATTATTTTATGATGGCGGCGATACAGAGGAGTTTAAGTTGAGCGTTATTAACGATGGAAGGATAGCACTTTATAATTATAAGTCAGGAACAACTTACGAATTCTCTGGAAGAGGTTATTTAGTACTTAAGAAAAGTGAAAATTCTAAAACAAGCGCAAAAGATATTGTAAGGAATGATGGCAGAAAACGTACTAAAGTAATAAGAAAGATAAAAGAAAGAAGAAATTTAAAATAAAGTTTGGTTAGTTGATTTTTGATTGGTTAGTTACCAATTGAAAGATAAACCGTCCTGTGGAGGACGGTTTTTTCTTTGTTCATAATTTAATAAAATTTTACGCTTAAATTTCTAACTACCAAAATATGTTTTCTTAATTTTATAGAACAATTTAACAGTTTAAAATTAAACTGCTGCTAACGCAGGAATAACAGAAATAAGACTAATGAAACAAACAGCATTTATAACCGGAGCTACTTCTGGAATTGGAAAAGCAACTGCAGAAATTTTCGCAAAAAATAACATTCGTTTAGTTCTTTGTGGAAGAAGAGCAGAACGATTAGCAAAACTAAAAGAAGCACTAAGTAAGCTAACAGAAGTAACTACTTTACAGTTTGATGTTTCTAAAAGAACTGAAGTAGCAACTGCTATCAATTCATTACCCGAAAACTTTAAACAAATAGATATTTTAATCAATAATGCAGGGAATGCACATGGTTTATCTAGCATACAAGATGGCGATATTGATGATTGGGATGCTATGTTAGATATTAACGTAAAAGGTTTGTTGTACGTTTCTAAAGCGATCATTCCTCAAATGACAGAAAGAAACAATGGTTTTATCGTTAATATTGGCTCTATAGCCGCAAAAGACGTATATGCTAACGGAAATGTGTATTGTGCGTCTAAACATGCTGTAAATGCCTTAAATAAGGCAATGAGAATCGATTTAAACAAACATAACATTCGTGTATCCGCTATTCATCCTGGAGCGGTAGAAACTGAGTTTTCTGATGTCCGTTTTAAAGGGGATACAGAAAAGGCTAAATCCGTTTATGCAGGTTATAAAGCGTTACAAGCGGAAGATATTGCAGATATTATTTATTTTGTAATTTCGAGACCTTATCATGTGAATATAGAAGATTTAGTAGTGTATCCAACAGCACAAGCTACACCAACAATTTTGAACAGAAAATAACCATGCCAAAATCAGAAATAATAATTGGATGCATGTCCTGGGGAAAATGGGGAAAACAATTCTCTACTAAAGAACAAGTTGATATGCTTCAATTCTGTATAGAAAACGGAAATTCAACATTCGATCATGCAGATATTTATGGTGATTATTCTACTGAAGCTGAATTTGGAAAGGCTTTTTTAGAAAGTGGAATTGCTCGTGAAGAAATTAATTTAGTTTCTAAATGTGGTATCCAACTTGTTGGAGAAGCTAGAGAAAATAAATTAAAGCATTATAATTATTCGAAAGAATATATAATTTGGAGTGTAGAACAATCTCTTAAAAACTTAAAAACAGATTATTTAGATACTTTTCTATTACACAGACCAAGTCCGTTAATGCAACCTAGCGAAATTGCAGAAGCTATTTCTAAATTACAAGAAAGTGGAAAAATAATTAACTTTGGGGTATCAAACTTTACGCCTTCTCAAATTGATTTAATTGCTGATAAAATTCCTGTTTCTGTAAATCAAATAGAATTTTCATTGACACAGCATGTAGCCATGCAAAATGGTAGTTTAGATCAAATGCTTCAAAAGAGTATGCAACCAATGTGTTGGAGTCCTTTAGGAAGTGTTTTTAAAGATGAAACACCTCAATCTTTACGAATAAAAAAAGTTTTAAAAACGTTATCAGAAAAATATGTAGTTTCTGAAGATGTACTTTTATTAGCTTGGATTTTAAAACATCCTGCAAAAATTTCTCCAGTTATTGGAACTACGAATAAAGAACGCATTCTAAATACCAATAAAGCTGTAGAAATTAATTTAGAATTACAAGATTGGTTTTTGCTTTTAGAAGCTAGTCAAGGAGAAGAAATGCCATAAAAATGATAAATAAACGCTTACTTATCAAAAACCTACTTTCTCACAATGATGAGAATAGTTTTTATGATAAAAAGCAACGGTTATCTTTAAGTGCAAAAGACGGAAAAGCAAAGTTTTTAAAACATATTTGTGCGCTTTCTAATTCCAATCCAGAGAACAATTCTTACATTGTAATTGGTGTTGAAGATGAAGAAAACAAAATTATTGGGGTCGATTTTTATGATGATAGCAAGATTCAGAATTTGATAAATGCCTATTTAAAAAATCCTCCAAAAATTGAATATGAAAATGTTCCTTTTCCTAGCTTACAGCGTCACAAAGTAATCGGATTGGTAACCATTCATCCGAATAATAAAATTACATCACTTTTAAAAAACACTTGGAAATACAGAAAAGGAACTACATTTTACAGACGCGGAAGTAATTCTTTACCAACATCTGGAAAATTTGAATTAAGAAATACCAACAAAGAAATTGTTGAAGCTATAGAGAAAAACGCTCGTAATAATATAGAATTAACTTTAGACGGTGTTTTCGATTTTATTAACAATCACAAGCCAGAATACAACCCACAATACAAAGTTTTTAATGAACAGTTTGTGTTGTGTTGGGCAGGAGAAAAGAAAATATTAAATAATGAAGAATTCTTTTCTAGAGTAGATATCGAATTAATTAACGAGCAAGTAAAACTGTTTTTTTCTGCTCTAGATGATGTACAAATTAGTTATAATAATCAATCATTTATTATAACCGAATACATTTATTTAGGTTTAGAAAAGCAAGAGAAATTATATCCTTTAGAAAAAACAATCATCCATTTTAAAGAAAACGGACAACATGATATTGTAAAAGAATTTTTGTTTGTCCCTCCAAAATTTAATGTAAATATTATGCTACATATTTACAATAGCTGTAACTCCATCACCAAAAAAATTGAGAATAAAACTCCGCTTTCAGAAATAGAACAAGAAGAAGTTTCTCGCTTGCCCACCAATTATTTAATCTGTTATTTACATGGTTTTATCGAAGTTTCTAAACAACTTAGAAAAGTAAAAAACTATCTAAAAAATTTAGAAGACAAAACCACCTACATTAAGTATAAAGAGGCCATGAGAGTTATTAGAAAAGTACAATATGGTTAGAAAACTATTTTCCTTTTACCAAAAAGAATCTAATTAATGCAAAGGTCTTTTTTTAATCATCCCTCCTTTTATATCCTTTATACTATTCATAATTATAAAAGCATTCGATTCTATTTTTTCTATTTCTGTATTTAATTTATTTACTTCTAAACGAGTAATTACGGTGTAAATAATATTCATTTCTTTAGAAACACCATGTTTAGCATAACCACCTTCTCCTTTATAAATAGTTACAGCACGTCCTAATTTTTCTACAATCATTTCTCTAATTCGGTTACTTTGAGAAGAAATAATAGTTACCCCAATATATTCTTCAATTCCTTCAATTATAAAATCTAAGGTTTTAGAAGCTGCCATATAAGTTATCATTGAATAAAGTGCTACTTCTATAGAAAGTAAATAGGCAGCAACAGAAAAAATAACAACATTAATTAATATAATAATATCTCCAATAGTTGCTCCTACTTTTCTACTTAAGTAAATGGCAAGAACTTCGGTTCCGTCAATTACAGCACCGCCTCTAATAGCAAGTCCTATTCCTGCACCAAGAAAGAAACCACCAAATATTGCTACTAACAAATCGTCATCGGTAACATTAGGAAAAGGGACAATTGCAACACAAAGTGCCAAACCCGTAATTGCCAAAGCCGTCTTTATGGCAAACTGTTTTCCCATAATTTTATATCCTAAAAATACAAAAGGAATATTTATACAAATAATAAGAATATAAAGCGGAATGCCAGTAACTGCAGCTATTAGTAATGAAATACCTGTAGCTCCACCGTCTATAAAATCGTTTGTTAGCAGAAAACCTTTAAAACCAAAAGAGGCCGAAAAGATACCAATTACTATAAGTGTTACGTTTTTTAAATTACGTTTAAAGTTAACCGTAATTTCTCTATATCTTTTTGCTAGTTTATATTCAGAAGGGCTTCCTTTCGGATATTTTTTTTTATCCTTAAACTTTAGGGTTGTTTTAACGATGATGTCTGCTAAAAATGAATTCATTTATTTCTAAGTATTTTTCTGTTATGGATAACTGAAAATGATAAAGTAAATTTATCATGATTAAAACGAAATTAAAGGTTTTTTAATCAATAACAAACATTAAACAAAATTCAATTTAGAAAAAGATTTATTTAAAATAGCAACATCATCTACTTGCAACCATTTGTCTAAAATTGTAGCGTAAATCTCTCTAAAATCAATCTCGTATTTAAGATTTCCGTTTTTATCTAAATCGCCTAAATTTGGTAAATCATTATACAAACCTTGTTTCTTTAGGTTTTTTCCCATCACAAAAACGTTGTTAGCTGTACCGTGATCTGTTCCTTTAGATTCGTTTTGTTTTACGCGTCTGCCAAATTCAGAAAAAGTAAGAATTAACACATCATCAAAACTGTTGTTTTTTTGTAAATCATTTATAAACACTTCCATACTTTCTGCATACACTTTTAACAACCTTTCTTGTGTACCTGCTTGGTTTGCATGTGTATCAAAACCACTTAAACCTGCATAATATACTTGTGTTTCTAAACCAGAATTTATAAATTGAGAAATAGTATTAAGTTGTTTTCCAAAAATATTTTTAGGATATGCTGCTGTAGTACTTTTTGTGTTGCTTTTTTCAAAAATGTGTTTTGCAGATGATTTTGCATCAATCATGGTATTGTACAAATACCCTAAATTATGTTCGCTTAAATGTGCATCATTATAATTGGTTACCACATTGTTAAAAAATGGCGCACGCATAGAGTTATAAAACATTTTTGGATCTGTAATTGCCAATCCATTTTGCGTTTTCCCCTTCATCATTAAAGACAGACTTTCATCTACTTCAATGGCAGCATACGGATTCCCTTTGGTATAATCTAAATATCTGCCCACCCAACCATTTTGTAAATATTCATTACTATCACTGGCTGTTTGCCAAATATCTGTAGATCTAAAATGAGATAAATTAGGATTCGGATATCCTACGTTATTTATAATACTTACAAAACCTTTGTTATATAAATCTTGTAAAGGTTGCAGACTTTTGTGTAGCCCAACCTCATCAGAAATTTTAAATACATCGTTTTTATTGATGGCAATGTTATTTCGTTGTTGATAATAAATATCATTATTAAAAGGCACCACAGTATTTAAACCATCATTACCTCCTTTTAACTGAATAATTACTACTTTTTTATTGCTAAATGTTTTCACAGGAAGCTGTTCAAAAGCCTTTAAAAATTGAGGCACAAAAAACATCCCTGAAGCAAAAGTTGTCCGTTTTAAAAAATCTCTACGTTTCATGTGTCTATTTTTAATGTTTTTAAATATGCTTTTTTTTAAGGCGATAAATTAAATTTTGTCATCTCGAGCGCAGTCGAGAGGTTAACAAAGTTGATATTCAGGTAAACTCATTAATTGTACAACAAAATCGTGCTTAGAAAGTTGCTGATTTCTTTCTAACATTACTTCGGTTCCACTATTTATTTTTGTTGTTATAATTTGATGTACCAGTTCTTTATTAGATTTCTTTTTATAATTTTCTTCAAAAGAATTCCAATCTGCAGAAACCTTTATAAAAGCTTTTCTGCGTAGTTTTCTTTTCTTAAAATTGGTAATCATGGTTTCTTCATCTCCAATTTCTGAATATGCAATTTCTGCATTGTTTAATAATACAGAGGGCAAGCGTAAACGTGTAACAATGGTATTGCTATCAATCCAATTACGGCCAGTTTTCCAACCTGCAACATTTGGCGGACTTAATAATATCTGCCCCAACAATCTTTGCAGTAATAAAACTTGATTTTGCTTTTCTATTGTATAAGGCACAATAGTATTTATACCAACTAAAAATTCAATAGGCGATTTTATTTTGGTTCCAATATTTTCATCAGCATAAAACCATTTAGAAAGCAATACAAAACGCATTAAATTTTCTATATTATAATCTTTATAAAACACCTCTACCATTTCATTTACATGCTTTTCATTAATGTTTTCATTGACAAAATAGCGGTAAATTTTTTCTGATATAAAACGTGCACATTGCTTTTTTTCTAGAATGATGTCTATAATATCATCTCCCTGAAAATCACCAGTTTTTCCAAAAAAAGTTTTATTATTTTCATCATGATATTTTTCTCTAAAGAAAAATTTTCCCTTTACATTATTAGTATATCCGGTAAAAGACCTTGCAGATTCTTTAATATCTTGTTCTGTATATTGATCTTGTCCTAAGGTAAAAAGCTCCATTAATTCTCTCGCAAAATTCTCATTAGGACTTTCTTTCTTATTCTGTTTATTGTTTAAATATGCAAGCATTGCTGCTTCTTTAGAAACAGTTTTAGTGAAATTATTAAAATTTCCCAAAGCGTTTCTTCGCAACATATTATTGTAGCTTTCTGCATATAAAATGTTTTTACTCTCACAAACAAAATGATTTGCCCAAAATAAGGTCATTTTTTCTCGTAAAATTTCGGAAGGGTTATTTAACCGTTGAAACCAAGCTGTAGAAAATTCTTGTACTTTTTTCCTACTAATTTTTTGGAGCTCTCTTCTTTGTTTTGGTTCCTTTAAATCTTTAAAAGAAATCCCTTTTAAATAAGAAGTATCTACAGATAAAGAAGTTACTTTCTTTGAAGAAGCAAATAACTCGTTTACTACGTATTTTTTACTTTTCTTAGATAAACGAGCCAATTCTTTTGGTGTAATACCAAAACCAACTCTGTTATATAAATGTTGTATATGTTCTGATTTCATAAACATTAGACTGTATAATTTAAAGATAGTTTAATTTTTGCTTAAAATTCTAAGAATAATTAAAATAAAGAAACTAGCTATCCATAAATAAAACAGTTCTTGATGAACAGGGATAAAATATATTCTATTTAGGGACTTTAGGAGCAGGATACACTACTAAGTTAATTAACAAGTTTATGGGTATGACTACTGTTGTAGCAATGTTTCAAGCTTTTGCTGCTGCAAAACTTGCTAGCGTAGACGAACAACAATTGTTTGATATTATGTCTTCTGGACCATCAAACTCTCCTTTTATGAAATTCTGTAAAAACTACGCAGTAGATAACGTAAGTGATTTAGGTTCCCTATTGCAAAAGAACTTCTGGGAACCTTCAGACTGCTTTAGACGCAGGAATGAGTAGTGGAAATATTCCTGAAATATTTGATTATTTTGTTAATTTAAAGAAACTTGAGACTACTTGGAGGGAGAACTGCTATATTGAATAAAAGATATCTTATAAACTAATATAGCAAAAAAGTATTTATTTAAAATAAATTACATAGAATATGCCAACCATTCTTCTGGTATTGGTTCTAAATCTAATTCTACTTTTCTAGTTTTTATAATCTTTTTATAACCTAATCTAGATATTAGAGGTACAGATAACTTAATATTATTCTTTTTATTAATGAGTTCTAAAACCTCATGAATACTTCTTTTTGTACACAAAACCAAACTATTCATCATAGCATTAGATTCTATTTCTAAATCGTAGAAATCTACAAAATAAGCAGGCTTACCATCCTTATAAATAATCCATTGTGTGGCTTTTTTTCCTGGTATTTCTATAACTTCTTTAGTACCACTTAAGGTTCTATATGTATTTGCAAAAAATGTCATATTTTGTATTAATATTAATTTTATTTTAATAAAAAAGATCATTTTCTAACAAAAGTATATAAATAATCGTTTTGCAAAATTAAATTTTTAAACAGCTCAGATCATTATATTTCGATAAACGAACCATAAAACTCGTTAAAGATCATATAACAAGGGATAAAACTATTCTAAAATTTATATTTAACACCAGAGTAAGCACCCAAATTAAAAGGGGAAAAACCATTAGAATCTTTACTAAAAGTATTTAACTGAGCTTTAAACATGGGGCTTAAATTTAAAGACCATTTTTTATTTAAAGAATAATTAAAATCGAATCCTAAATTTCCACTAAAATTAATGTGGTTTAAATTATTGGCCTTTCCAGATTTAGACATAAACTGAGTATTAAAATTTACTTCATTTTTGTTTAAAAATAAAGAACTAAACCCAGCAACTACTTGTGCATTAAATTTTTTAGTGCCTAATAAATTATATTTTATTTCTATTGGAATTTCTATATATCCATATTTCTGACTTAAATCTCCATCTAAATAAGCTCTAGTTAAATATGAATTATTATCAGAACTCAAGCTTTGAACATCTGCTTTATTAAAAGAAAAAGAACCTCCACTATTAAATGCAATAGGTGAAGAATTTGAAGCAATTGAAGAAACAGCAGTTACTTGATTATTTACAAAAACCATTTCTTGTAAATGAACACCAGATCGAACACTCCATTTTTTATTAATTTGATATCCTACTTGAAAACCATAAGAAAATGAACTTTTACCTTTTGTTGTATTGGCCAAACTCTTATTTACAGGAGAAGAGTTAGAAAATGAACTTGAGTTTAATACAGCAAAAACAGGTGCAACAGACCATCTATTTCCTGATGGTTTTACAGAAAAAATACTATCCTTTTTTTCTATAAATTTATTTAAATCAATTTTATGTTTACTAGATTTTTTTTCTTTATCAGCAACTCTATTCTTAACAACCTTACCTTTTCTATCTAAAGAAATAGACTTATTACTAATATTATTTTCTGAAAAAATTACTGCTTTTTTAATTAAATTATCAGCTATAGAAGTTTTCTTTATAGCTTTTTTTATGCTAACTAATCTTTGTTCATTAACCTTTTTTTGATCCGTATTCTTTCTATTATTAATTGTTTTTTTAATTGCAAAAAGGTTTTTCCTTTCATTTATATCCTTTTTAATTAGGGCATCCATTTTAGGTTTTTCAATAATTTTTATTTCATTTTCAGGAATTTCTGTAATTATAATATTAGAATCTGTATTTATAAAATCGGTTTCTTTAGTAGAAAAAGGGAATAAAAACATTCCTAAAAGTAACATTGCAGCTATTCCGCTTGCAAACCACCAAAAAGGTAATACTCTCCTCTTTTTCTTTTTAAGATTAGATTCTATATTGTTCCAAACCCTTTTATTTGGAGTTGCCTCCAAATTTTCTAGTTGTTCTTGAAACAGCTTATCTAAATTCTTATAATCCATTAATTAGTCTTTTTGAACTATTCTTTTGATAGTTTTCTAATTCTTTTTTCAAAATTTTTCTTGCTCTAGACAAATTAGATTTTGAAGTTCCCACAGAAATCAATAACATTTCTGCAATTTCTTTATGCGAATAATTATCTAAAACATATAAATTAAAAACCAATCTATATCTGTCTGGTAACTGCTGAATAAAACCTAACAAAACATCTACATTAAAAACAGCGTTTTCTAAATTGAGTTCTTCAACCTCAACTTCATTAGAAATTTCTTCTACAATTTGTAAAGGCGATTTCTCTCTGTATTTTTGTAAAGTTGTATTTATAGTGATTCGTTTTAACCATCCTTCAAAAGAACCTTTATTTTTATATTGCTCAATTTTCTGAAAAATCGTGATAAAACTATCTTGTAAATTATCTTCTGCGTCTTGATAATTACGCGAATATTTTAAACAAACAGCAAATAGCTTATCAGAAAAAAGCTGATAAACCTGAGATTTCGCTGCTATTTTTTGTTTGCAGCATTCCTTTATGAGTTCTTCTAGTTTGATGGCTCTAATTTACAGGAACTATCACTTCCTCAAAAATATTTTCTCCAATACTATCTTTTCCTTTATAGAATTTAAAAATATAATCTTCTTTTTGAGTTGCTTTAACAACAAAACTCTTTTCTTCTTGTACAATTGCTTCTGTACAAGCTAGATCAAGTTTAACTAATGCTCTAACAGCTACAGTTCTTGTACTATCCTTAGATTCGTAAAAAACTTGATCAAAAGAATAGCAACCATTAGGTAAAGAGTACTTTACAGTAATAGTATCTTGTTCTCCAAAAGTAAAACTTGCAGGCGTTATGGCTTCATCTATCTTTAAATACTCAAACGTATAATTTGGTATATCATTATCATTGTTTAAACAAGAATAGAAAACAAGTAAGGAAATTAAGAGTAGTGTAATTTTTTTCATTTTATATGTATTAATTTATTAATATGTAAATACCGGAAACCCATTCTGACATTCAACAGAAATTGGAGCACTTGGTATTGAACAATCAGAAACAACTCCATATTTAAAGTTAAAATCTTTTTCTGCTTGTGTATACGTTTCTATTTTTTGTAAAAAAGAAACCGTATCAATTGATGATGAATACGCTATAAAACCTTGAGGTCCTCCACAAGCTTTTGCCCCATATTCTGTGATTAGCCAATCAGCTGCGTTTGAGCAAGAAACGCTATAAGATAAATTCTGAATTTCATTAAACAAATCCATCAGACTTCTATGTTCTATTTCTTGTTCTGTTAGTTCTCTTTTTACTACTAATTCGGTATCTGTAAGCGATATAATTCTCCAAGCATAATTTGTTGGATAACTTTGTGTAGAAATACTAATTAATGTGTTTTCTAGCTGAAAATCACCTTCAATATTAAAAAAAGTTAAAGGTGGCGTGCCACACCAACCAGAAGTATGTTCTATAAAATCTCCATTTTGAGTAAATGAAATTCCATAAGCATCATCTGGTAAAGAGTTTGTTCTTGTAAAGGTTATGGTTTCTCCATCATAAATTGGTGCTACCCAAAACCCTATTAATAAATTATCTGATTCTATAATTGTTTCATTATTTTCACAAGAAAATAATACAGTTGCACAAAATAAAATAAATATATTTTTAAAATTCATTATTTTTAAATTTTTAGTTTGGTAAATTTTCTGATGTTTTTTCAATTTTTGAAATCACCTTAATTAAGGTAGTTTTTATAGATGATGCATCTTGTAGTGAATTTTCTATTTCTTCTTCTGATATTAAAATTTCAAATTCAAAACCTTCTTCATAATTAAAACCAATTATTGAGTCATAAAAATATTCCCAGTTTTGTTTATCTACTTCTCTTATTAACAAACATTTTTGAGGATCAACACCAACACAATCAACTTTTGTAGATGCAATAATTAATGTTTTATAATTTAAATCATCATCATTATTATGTTCACAAGAAATAATTGTAAAAAATAAGAGTAAAAAAAATGCTTTTAACTTCATAAAAAGGGTTCTTTTCTTACAAGATGCAGAAATTTTAAAAAGGTTGCGTTAAATAATTCTATTTTTGCAGAACAAAGATTTTGTTTAGCAAAACTCTTTGTTTAGATTCCCTTTTTCAAGGGAATGATAATTAAAGGAAAACACAACAAAATTGTTGTGAGAATTTTTTCGAGTATATGCAAAACAATATTTTTAACATCCAAAACCAAGAAGAATTTAAGCAAGTTGCTTTAGAAGTTTTTAAACATCAATTTAAAAACAATAAAGTGTACCGATCTTTTTGCGATTTATTATACATTCATCCCTCTAGTGTTTCTAAGGTTGAAGAAATTCCGTTTTTACCTATTCAGTTTTTTAAGAGTAGAAAAGTGCTTTCTTCTTTAGAAGAAATAGAAGAAACTTTTACCAGTTCTGGTACTACAGGGAGCCTAACAAGCAAGCATTTTGTAACGGACATTAACGTGTACAAAGAAAGTTACCTAAAAGGATTTGCCCATTTTTATGGCAATATAGAAGACTACGTTGTTTTGGCTTTATTGCCTAATTATTTAGAAAGAAATGGGTCTTCTTTGGTTTTTATGGTAGATGATTTAATAAAAAAATCTAACAACTCAGAAAGTGGGTTTTATCTGAATAATATTGAGGAATTAGCTAAAAAATTAGTCGAATTAGACAAAAAAGGACAAAAAACACTCTTAATTGGGGTTTCTTTTGCGTTGTTAGATTTGATAGAAATGAAACAATTCAACCTAAAAAATACCATTATTATGGAAACTGGTGGTATGAAAGGACGAAGAAAAGAATTGATTAGAGATGAACTGCATCAGCTTTTACAAAACGGATTTGGAGTTACAGAAATTCACTCGGAATACGGAATGACAGAATTATTAAGTCAGGCGTATTCTAACGGAAACGGTATTTTTGATACACCGCCTTGGATGAAAATTCTTACCAGAGATACCGAAGATGCTTTAACCATACAACAACCAGGAAAAACAGGCGGAATTAACGTGATTGATTTAGCCAATTATAATTCTTGCTCATTTATTGCCACCCAAGATTTAGGAAAAGTAGACAAAAATGGCACTTTCGAAATTATTGGTCGTTTTGATAATTCTGATATTAGAGGTTGTAATTTAATGGTGCTGTAAAACTATAAGTTATGAAATTTAAATTATTAGAAGAATTTAAAGAGTTTGCCGTAAAAGGTAACATGATAGACATTGCTATTGGTGTTATTATTGGCGCGGCTTTTAATAAAGTAGTTAGCACATTGGTTAAAGAAGTTTTAATGCCTCCATTGGCTTTTATGACCGATGGCACAAAGTGGGAAAACAAGAAAATTATTCTAAGAGAAGCGGTACTTATTAAAGATAAAATTTCGGTTGATGAAATTGCTATTGGTTATGGTAAATTGTTTGAAGCTGGAATAGATTTTTTAATTATAGCTTTTACTGTTTTTGTAATTGTAAAAGCAATGAATTCTATGAAAAAGAAAGCAGACGATCCTAAAAATAAAGCTATTGTAACTCCTAAAAACATTGAGTTGATGAACAAAACCAATGAGCTTTTAGAAAAACAAAATGAGTATTTAATGAAGGTTCTATCAGAAAAAAATAATGAAATATAGGTTTTGTAAATTTCGTTTTTAAATTACGACTGATTTATTATCAGCTAATTAACACAAAAAACGTAATGAATACTAAAACAGCCCTTTTATACCTAATTCTTTTTTCTTTTATTGGTTGCCAATCCGGACAAACCAATACAACGCCTCAAGCAAGTGTAAAAGAAGTAAACAACCCTATTTCTATAAACGATCAATTTAATAAGTACTGGTATTCTGGTAAGGCTGAATTGAGTAGTTATACCTTAAAACAAGCTAGATATGGCGAAATACGAGACGGAGAAGTTGTCTTAGTTTTTGTTACAGAACCTTTTTCTTTAAACAAGCAGGTTAAATTAGACAATCCGCAAAAAGCGGGAAATGATAACATTTCTGTGATGAAATTAAACCATGTTCGTAAATTTAATACGGGTATTTACGATTATTCTATTGTTACCTCTACCTTTACTCCTATCAATACTAAAAACCATCCTTTTACCTTAAAAGCTTCTACAAGTATACAAGAATGGTGCGGACATACTTTTACGCAATTAAACCTTGCTGATGACACCTATAATTTTAAACAATTTTCTTATTTTGAAGCTGATGGAGACGTAGAGAAAACAATACATGCCACTTATTTAGAAGAAGCATTATTTACTAAAATTCGTATTGCAAAAGGACAATTACCAGAAGGAAAAATCAATTTGATTCCTTCTACGATTTACAGCCGTTTTAACTATAAAAAATTGGATGTTGAGAAAGCTAATATTAGTAAAACCACATCAGAAAAAACGCTTACTTATAAAATAAAGTATCTAAGTATAAATAGAACACTTAGCATTGAGGTAGAAAAAGATTTTCCATACAAAATTTTAAGTTGGACAGAAAATGACGGAACTGGTTTAACCACAACTGCCAAACTAAAAGCGAGTAGTAATGAACCTTATTGGAAACAAAAAAAACGATCTGACCAAAGTAAAAGAAAAGCACTGAAATTAAAATACGAATAGTTTCTTTCTTTTATTTCTAAAAAAAATCAACGTTTGGTTGCATTATAGTTCCTTGTAATCTAAAAAGTAAATCGTTTTTATGGAAGCTATACTACAGATAAACATCAAACTAATTAAATAGTTTACTCTGTAAAATATTCTAGATTTTCTTTAGCACTTTTTATCGCTAAATGAATATCTTCAACAACAAGATTGCTTTCTATACATGAGAATACTCCATTTTTTTCAAAATCTTCTCTTAATGATTTTCCAATACCAGAAATAATCACTTTTATTTTTCGTTCCTCATACGTTTTTAATATCCCTTTAATACTCTGATAACCTGTAGCATCTATTAGTGGCACATAACGCATTCTAATAATAATAACCTTAGGCTGTAAATTTGTATTTATAATAGTTTCCTGAAAATGTTTGGCAGCCCCAAAAAATAAAGCTCCATTAATTTCATATAAAATAACTCCTTTAGGGATGTCTAATAATTCATCATCAAAGAGGTGTTCTCCTTTTTCAGTATTAGAAGTAAAATCTTGAATATTTACAGACTTACTCATTCGTTTCATAAACATAAAACTAGAAAGTACTATTCCTATTTCTATGGCTACGACCAAATCAAAGATAACAGTAAGAAAAAAGGTTGTTAGCAAAATTATAATATCCATTCTATTCCCTTTTAAAATAGATTTAAATTGTCGCCATTCACTCATATTAAAAGCCACAACAATTAAAATACCTGCCAAACAAGACATTGGAATTAATTTAGCATACGGTGCAAATAATAGCATTATTGCTAATAAAACCAATGAGTGTACAATACCTGCAATTGGAGTTCTACCACCATTTTTTACATTTGTGGCAGTTCTTGCAATAGCCCCAGTAGCCGGAATCCCTCCAAACAACGATGATACAATATTGGCGCCTCCCATAGCTATTAATTCCATATTTGAACGATGTTTTCCTCCAATCATAGAATCTGATACTACTGCAGAAAGCAGTGACTCAATACAACCTAAGATTGCAATGGCAAATGCTGGTTGTAAAAGTGCTTGTATGGTACTAAAACTTACGTTAGGTATATGAGGCAAACCAAACTTGTTAGGTATGGCTCCAAAATTACTTTCAATAGTATCTACAGGAATATCAAAATTTGCAACCAAAAGGGTTGATATTAAAATTGCAATGATAGAACCTGGTATTTTTTTTACTATTTTTTGAAAATAAATGGTAAGTAATATAGAACCTACTGCAATTGCAATTGCATACCAGTTAAAGTTTTGAAAGTTTTCAAAATAGACAATCCATTTATCTATAAAATCTGCAGGAACTTTTGAAATATGCAATCCAAAGAAATCATTTACTTGAGATGAAAAAATGATTAAGGCTATTCCGCTAGTAAAACCAACAATAAGAGAGTATGGAATATATTTTAGTAAGTTTCCAAACCTTAATAATCCCATTCCAATCATTAGAAAACCTGCCATAAAGGTAGCAATGATTAAACCATCAATTCCATGCAACTGAATAATACCATAAACAATAACAATAAATGCTCCCGTTGGCCCACCAATCTGAACTCTACTCCCTCCAAAAGTCGAGAAAAATATACCAGCTATGATGGCTGTAATAATACCTTTCTCCGGAGAAACTCCTGATGCTATTGCAAAAGCAATTGCCAAAGGCAACGCAACAATTCCTACAATTAATCCAGACAGGATATCTTTTGTTAACGTTTCTTTTGATATCCCTTGCTTTAAAAGAGAAAATAATTTTGGTACAAATTCTTTATTCATCTGTTTATTGATTAATTTTTTGATAAATCTGTTTTATATTTTATCACTTTGCCCTATAATCGATAGTAATATTTAGTAAAATAGCCCTTGCAGCCCGCATTAATGGTATTTGTAGCATAAAGCTAGAAAGTACTAGTAATGGATACAAATATTTAAAAAAGCTATGAATACTATTTAATGAAAACCCCAATACTACCAATGGTATAAATGTTATCAGCACAATAGGATAACTGATCCATAATGCAGCGGAATAGAAACCTGGTTCAATCTTAAAATCTTGTTTACAATGAGCACATTTATCTGGCATTTCTAAGATTTCTGTAAACACAAAAAACCCTGTATTTTTAAATAAATTTCCTATTTGACAGCGTGGACATTTTAAATTTAAAATGCTATACAGCTTTGTTCCTTTTCTCATAAAACAGTTAGTAACTTAGATTGTACATGTAATCTACAATTGCTTATTTCTAATTTTATATTTCTTGCAATACCTAATTCAAATACTTTTTCTAGTACTAAAACAATTTCTAATGAAATAATACTGCTTTCATTCTTAAATTAATTGAAATCGAACGCAAATGTACAATAAATGTTATTTCTATTTATAACAAATGTTATGTTTTAATACTATATATTTGACTTATGAAAAACTTTTATTCACAATTTGATTTTCAAAGTGATCTACTTTTTGAAGCATTAACTTCTAATGAAAAAAAATTAGTAAACAATGCAATGGAGCTATTATTTATAAAAAAAGGAAGTCATCTCTTTTATGAAGACGGAGTGCCCACGGGCATTTTTCAAATTAAGAAAGGAAAAGCGAAAAAAATTAAACGCAGTTTTTCTGGTTCAGATCAAATTTTTTATATCTACACAACGGGTGCTGTATTAGGCTATCATGCCTTATTTGGTGAAGAACGTTATCAAGATTCTTGCGAAGCATTAGAAGATTTGGAAGTAAATTTTATAGCTAAAGATGTTTTTTTTCAATTATTACAAGATATACCTGCGTTGCAACAAACTTTTATAAAAAACATTGGTCATGAGTTTGGGGTACTTGCCAATATTATTGCTGTACTAGCACAAAAAAATCAAAATGCTCGTTTGGGTATTAATTTACTTATTTTAGAAAATCGTTTTCAAAAACATTATAAATCGGGTGGTATTGATTTAACACGAGAAGATTTAGCGAATATTATTGGCACTTCTCCCGAAAGTTTAGGAAGAAGCCTTAAACAGTTTAAGGAAGAAGGAATTATTAAAATTGATAAAAGAGTTATTTATATAAAAAGCAAAGAACAAATATTTAAATTATTAAATATTGATATGAACTTTTAAATTAATAAATAAGTGATAAATGCCATTTGTGAAATTATTGTCGTTTGGATCCTTTTACAAACATGACTTTCTCAAAAAAAACAACTAAATTCGTTTAACTTCTGATATAAAACATTGAAACGTTGGATATCATTAGAGTTGGCAACAAGCTAAAAAAAAGACGTACGAAAACATTGACTAAAATGAAAATTTTAAAAAAATATAAAAATTTATTTATTGTATTATTTATTTTAAGTGTCACTTTCGCTATATATGCTATGCCAAAAATATATGAGAGGTATACAACATATAAAAACAATAAAGAGTTCAGAACTAACTTTCCTAAAAAGGTTGAATATTTTACAAACACACCCAATCCTGACAGCGTATTTGTATTTATAATGGCAGGTCAATCTAATATGGCTGGACGTGGAAAAATAGAACCAATAGATACGGTTCCTAACACCAAATTACTAACATTAAACAAGCAAGGAAATTTAATTTTAGCTAAAGAACCTTTACATTATTATGAACCTTCAAGAACTGGACTTGATTGTGGCGTTTCATTCGGGAATGCTATTTTAAATAATTTACCCAATAACAATTATGTTTTGATATTACCTACAGCAGTAGGAGGAAGTTCTATTCAACAATGGATTAATGACAGTAAGTTTCGAGGAGTAAATTTATTATCTAATTTCAAAGAAAAAGTAGAAGTTGGAAAAAAAATCGGAACAATAAAAGGCATATTATGGCATCAAGGAGAAAACGATGCAACTAATCAAGAAAATATAAATAAATATCAAAAAAGATTGTCAATTTTATTTAATAAATTTAGACAAATAGTTGAGAACGATTCTTTGCCTATTTTAATAGGTGAACTTGGAAGCTATTATAATGACAATGCAAAATGGCAAAGGATTAATTCAGCTATTCATAGTTACACAGAAAAAGATACATTTTCAAAATATATTAACACACAAGACTTTGAACATCGAGGCGACGGAATTCATTTTGACTCTAAAGGACAAAGAGAAATGGGAAAAAGATTTGCAGATAAATATAATGAATAAAAAAAGCCTGCTTACAACACCGTGTATATTTAATTGCTTGGTTTCTGCTTATCTGGAATATTCCTTCGGAATATTCTCAGGTTCGTAAAAGTTTACTAAATTAGTTGCCAAACCACGCAACTAAGCATACACAAACACGTTAAACGAACCTCATCAATAAAATAAAAAAGGCGAAAATTTAAAAATTTTCGCCTTTTTTTTATAATATTAAACTGTATTTATTCATTCTTCAAAGCATTCCAACCTTGTGCTTTCAATTCAATTTCTTGGCTCGCTCTTGTTACTAAGTTTAAACCTTGGTTTTCTGCGGTAATATGTCCAATAATAGAAAAATTAGGATTTCCTTTTATTTTATCAAAATCTGCAATAGGTACTGTAAATAACAATTCGTAATCTTCACCACCACTTAACGCAACCATGGTAGAATCTAACTCAAACTCTTCACAAGCAGAAATTACTTGCGGGTCTAAAGGCAATTTATCTTCGTATACCTTACACCCTACTTTACTCTGCGTACAAATATGAAAAAGTTCAGATGAAAGTCCATCAGAAATATCAATCATAGAAGTAGGTTTTACTTCCATTTCTTTTAACAAACCAGCAATATCTTTACGAGCTTCTGGCTTTAACTGACGTTCAATTAAGTAGGTATAATTATCTAAATCTGGCTGATTATTTGGATCCACCTTAAAAACTTGTTTCTCTCTTTCTAAGACTTGTAAACCTAAATAAGCAGCACCTAAATCTCCAGAAACCACAATTAAATCGGTTTCTTTAGCACCATCTCTGTACACAACATCTTCTTTTGCTGCTTTACCAATTGCAGTAACAGAAATTAAGATTCCTTTGGTAGAAGAAGTAGTGTCTCCACCAACTAAATCTACGTTATAACTTTCACAAGCTAACTGAATTCCTGCATACAATTCTTCAATTGCTTCTAGCGGAAATCTGTTAGAAACCGCGATAGAAACTGTAATTTGTTCTGCAACTCCATTCATTGCATACACATCAGATAAATTTACCATTACCGCTTTGTATCCTAAATGTTTTAAAGGCATATAACTTAAATCGAAATGCACGCCTTCTATCAACAAATCTGTGGTAACCAACGTTTGTTTTTCCGAAGCATCTAAAACAGCAGCATCGTCTCCAACAGCTTTAATTGTAGATGGATTTTGCACTTTAAAATATTGTGTAATATGGTTGATTAAACCAAACTCACCTAGTTCGGCCAACGACGTCTTTTGTGTATTTTTATCTTCTAACATCCTGCAAAGATAGGTACATTCTAAAAAATTACAGAACTACTTTAACACCTATATTTTTTATTTTAGATTTTAAACAGTACTTTTAAATTCTAATCCTATTCGTTATGATTCGTTTTCTTGTTGTCTGCCTTCTTATTTTTACCCATATTTCAAATGCAACTGCGCAAGAAATCATAAAAATTGCAGAAGCAGAAGCAAAATCTGCTGCAACAAAAATTCATTTTAAAGCAAATCCTAACACGTCTAATTACGATATTACCTATCATAAATTAGAGTTTTCAGTAGATCCTGCGGTAGCAGCTATTACAGGTAAAGTAACCACCACTTTTACCGCTTTAGACGATTTAACAACAGTTACTTTCGATTTAGATAATAATATGACCGTTACTTCGGTAACTCAGAATGGAAATGCAGTAACCTTTTCTCAAAGCTCAGATGACGAATTAGTTATTACACTTCAGAATACTTTAAACCAAGGGAATTCAACATCAGTTATTATCGATTACAACGGAAACCCAACAAGTAATGGTTTTGGTTCTTTTGAAGTAAACACACACGGAACCGCAAATACTCCCGTTCTTTGGACGCTTTCTGAGCCTTATGGCGCGTTAGGTTGGTGGCCTTGCAAACAAGATTTGAATGATAAAATTGATACAATTGATGTGTATATTACGGCTCCAGAGCAATATGTTTCCGTTTCCAACGGATTAGAGCAAGGCACAACAACTACTTTAGGTAGTAAAACCACCCATTTTAAACATCAATACCCAATTCCGGCTTATTTAATTGCCATTGCAGTTACTAATTATGAAACCTATTCGCACCAAGTTTCCCACAATGAGAATAACTTTCCGATTGTAAATTATGTGTATCCAGAAAGTTTATCTTCTTCCCAAAACAGCACTTTAGTTACGGTAGATATTATGAAACATTTTATCGATTTATTTGGCGATTATCCGTATAAAAATGAAAAATATGGACACGCTCAATTTGGTTGGGGCGGCGGAATGGAACACACCACCGTTTCTTTTATGGGGAGTTTTGGTAGAAATTTAATTGCCCATGAGTTGGCGCATCAATGGTTTGGAGATAAAGTTACTTGTGGTAGTTGGAAAGATATTTGGTTAAATGAAGGTTTTGCAACCTATCTTTCTGGATTAACAATAGAACACTTAGATGGAGATGCTTCTTTTAAAAGCTGGAGAAATTCTACTATCAATTCTGTAACCTCATCCACAAATGGCGCTGTGTACCTTTCAGATAGTGACACCACAAGCGTAAGTAGAATTTTTAATAGTAGATTATCTTATAATAAAGGCGCGATGGTTTTACACATGTTGCGTAAAAAATTGGGCGACACGCATTTTTTTGCTGCTTTAAAAAACTATATTTCAGATCCTAATTTGGCATATAATTATGCAAAAACTCCAGATTTGATTACTCATTTAGAAACCGAAAGTGGTTTAGATTTAAATGAATTTTTTAACGACTGGATTTACAACCAAGGCTACCCTACCTATAACGTAGAATGGCATCAACCAACAACCAATACCTTTAGTATACAGTTAAACCAAACCCAGAGTCATTATTCTGTTACTTTCTTTGAAGCCAATGTTCCCGTACGGTTAAACGGAACCAATGGTGAGGTTTTAGATCTGGTTTTAGACAATACTACAAACGGACAAACCTTTGTAGAAACTGTGAATTTCACAGTAAGTTCCGTAGAATTTGATCCAGATGCTCATTTAATTTCTAAAAACAACAATGTTACCTTAGGTATTGAAAACAATCTTTTTGTATCAGAAAATATTTCTTTGTTTCCGAATCCTGTAAATGATGTTTTAACTATTGAAACCTCAAAAAATATCAGATTCAAAAACGTAATTATCTACAACACACTTGGTAAAGAAATTTTTACATCTAGTAATAAACAGGTTAATCTTAGTAAACTAAGTGAGGGAATTTATTTTATTAAAGTTTTTACGGATGCTGGTAACTTGTATAAAAAGATTATTAAAGAGTAGTTTTTAGAAATTAGTGGTTTTTTAGTGAAATTAGTGTCTAACCTTTTTAATGGCTTTCACCCGTTTATAAATTAGTTTTTCTATTTTTACCGATATAAATAATTCATCTTTTGATTTCTATAACAACATCAGAAAATAAAAAAGTCTATTTTGCATCCGATCAACATTTTGGTGCACCCACTCCAGAAGCTAGTTTTCCTCGCGAAAAAAAGTTTATAACTTGGTTAGATGAAGTAAAAAAAGACGCCGAAGTCATTTTTTTATTAGGCGATTTATTCGATTTTTGGTTCGAGTATAAAACCGTAGTTCCTAAAGGATTTGTAAGAGTTTTAGGAAAATTAGCAGAGATAAAAGATTCTGGAATTCCTATTTACTTTTTTATTGGTAATCATGATTTATGGATGAATGATTACTTCCAAAAAGAACTCAACATTCCTGTATATCATGAGCCACAAGAGTTTTTAATCAACAATAAAAAGTTTTTAATTGGTCATGGAGATGGTTTAGGTCCTGGTGATTATGGGTACAAACGCATGAAAAAAGTGTTTACGTTTCCATTATTCAAATGGATCTTTAGATGGTTGCATCCAGATATTGGCGTACGTTTAGGACATTATATGTCAGTAAAAAACAAATTAATTTCTGGTGATGATGATGCCAAATATTTAGGTGATGAAAACGAATGGTTGGTGTTGTATTGTAAAGAAAAACTAACCCAACAACATTACGATTACTTTGTTTTTGGACACCGACACCTTCCTTTAGAAATAGAACTACAAGAAAATAGTAAATATGTAAATCTTGGAGATTGGATTCAGTATTTTACCTATGGAGAATTTGACACTACATTTAAGTTGTTAAAAGCATAAAAATAAACCTTCTCTGATTCAGTTTAAATACTTTAGAAAATAATAAACATAGAAAAAGCGGCAAATTGCCGCTTTTTCTATGTAAAATAATCAGTTTATTTTAAGTTAAAACTTACTCTTGCAAATAAGAATCTACCTCCAATACCAAATTGTTGTGCTCTTCTAGACCAATCGAAACGACCATCACTTCTATTACTATAAGAAGCTTCTGCCATATCTGGATAAATATCAAACAAGTTATTTGCACCAATTGTTAACGTTAAAGCATCTGTTGCTTTATAACCCAAAGATAAATCTGTAACCACTTTAGAACTGAATACTTGTTGGTTTGCAACCACTGTTGTTGCCTCTGTTACTTCACCAAAATACACATTTCTTAAGAAGATATTATACTTACCCGTTGTAAAGCTATTTGTTAAATTTAACTTCGTTCTTGGCACCGCTTCTTCTAAATACACTCTACTATCTTCAGGAAAATATGTGCTTACTAAACCTGCATTTTCTAAAACTGTAGATGCTTTAATATCTCCTACTTGTTCTGTTTTAGATAAAGTAGCAGATAAATCTGTTTTTAATCTAGAGTTAGCTCCAATATCTGCTTTATGTGTAATTACAAAATCGACTCCTTTAGATTCTGTGTCTATTGCATTTGCAAAAAACGATGCTGCAGAAGCATTTGCCTGTGCCAATAAATTATCTAATTCTGTTCCTGTACCTGGCCCTTTAAATTGCCCAGTGTAAACCACTCTATCATCAATATTAACAATATAACCATCTAAAGTTAAAGTAATATTCGCATCTGGTAATTTTGCTGTAAACCCTGCACTAAAACTAGTAGAAGTTTCTTCTTTTAATTGAGGAATACCTAATAATTGTGCTGCTCTACTTTCATTTGAAAAAGTACCTACTTCTTGCGGATCTCCGTTTTGGTCAAAAATAGTTGAGGTAGAATTAAAGTTTATTTGATGCAAAGAAGGTGCTCTAAAACCAGTATTAAAAGAAGCTCTAATTCTAAAATTCTCTGAAGCTTTAATTAAAGTTGCTAATTTAAAGTTTACAGTAGAACCAAAATCTGAATAATCTTCAAAACGTGTTGCAAAATTTAATGAAATAGCGTCTGTAAAATCTGCATCTAAATCTAAATAACCAGCAATACTACTTCTACCTCTAGACAACTCATTACTTGGACTAAAACCTGGAAATACTTGAGAACCACCTGGTCTTGCCGCATCAAAAAAGTCTACTAAAGGAATTTGCGTAGAGGTCTTAATAGCCTCACCTGCTGCTGTATACTGAGTATAAGAAGCTTCTTCTCCTGCAGTGATCTCATAGTTTTCTAAACGATATTCTGCTCCAAAAGCAACACCTAAACCTTGAAAAGTGTTTTTATAAAATTTATTTAAATCTAAGTTTACGGTATTTTGAGCAAAAGCAAAACCACCAGCATCAAAAACTGTTGGAGAAGCATTTCCTTGAGAAGCATTAAATGTATTCCCAATCATATAATTGAATGCATTTTTACCATACGTATTTGAAAAATCTACATTCCATTCTCCAATTTTACCTTTAATTCCCACTGCTAAAGATTTGTCTGAAATAGTAGAATTAATTTCTGGTAAAAAACCATTAATATATGCAGGTGTGTATGTTCTACTTTGGTTTGGTAATCTATAAAAACCAGCAGAGTTTCCATCTCTAGAACCTAAACCAGCAAAGGAATATAATTCTGTACCATTATCATCTAGAGGTAATTTAAAGTTGGCAAAAAATCTACCTCCACGTACTTTAGACTGTCCAACTCTCATGTTAAAGTCTTTACTTTCTAAACCTCTTGCAGCTAATTCTGCAGTTGTATTATCTCCTGATAAAATACCTTGTAATTGAGTCTTTGTTGTAGCTCCATTTAAATTAATACCAGCCTGATTTGCATATTGTATAACATCACTAACATCATTATCTAATAATTTGGTTAAATCATAACCATCATTATTTGCAAATCTTTCAACAGTATTATATAAATTGAATATAGTTCCTTCCCAATCTTTCATTCTGTTGTAAGCTTCTCTTACATCAAAATCTCCAGTAAAGTTAATAAACCCACCTTTATCACCAATAGGCAATCCGTAGTTAGCACTAATATTAGTGGTTTGTCCGTCTACACCACCAGTTTGTCCGTTTGCATTTTTACTGAAATTTGCACCAGTAGTTACTACTAAAGCCAATTCATTTACGCTTTCATTTAAAACAATATTAATAACACCCGCAATAGCATCAGAACCATATTGTGCTGCTGCTCCATCTCGTAAAACTTCAATTCTTTTAATTGATGCTGCTGGTATTGCATTTAAATCTGTACCAACAGAACCTCTACCAAAAGTTCCATTAATATTTATTAAAGAAGAAGTATGTCTTCTTTTACCATTAATTAATACCAAAACCTGATCTGGTCCTAAACCTCTTAATGAAGCTGGATCTATATGATCCGTACCATCAGAAATTGTTTGTGTATTCGACGTAAATGAAGGTGCCACAAAATTTAAAATTTGATTTAAATTAACTTGCGGTGAAGATGCAGCTAGTTCTTTCATATCTACAATATCTATTGGAACAGGAGAATCTATGGCTGTTCTGTTAGGATTTCTAGAACCAACAACAACTACTTCTTCTAAAGAATTGTCTTCTTCTACAGAAATTGTTATATACTTAATACTAGTTACTTTTACTATTTTAGCAGCAAATCCCATAGAAGAAACCACCAATTTAGAAGGTAATGTTTTTAAAGCTATAGAAAACTCTCCGTTATTGTCTGTAACGGTTCCGTTGCTTGTTCCTTTTTCAACAACATTCATATATGGCAATCCTTCACCAGATGAATCTGTAACTTTACCCTTTATAGTTTGTGCTGCCATAGCTAAAGGAAGCATTAAAATTAGGGTAATTAATACGCTTTTAATTAAGTAATTTTCTTTCATATTAACTGATTTTAAAATTATATAAGCTAAATATCGGGTTTTAGAATTATAAACACAACAATTTAACACTTTCTTTGTTTTTTTCGTTTTATTAGAAATTAAAAAAAAACACATCTTTAACCTACTTTTAACAAATACCAATATGTTAAAATTGTAGCTTTGTTTTCGTAAAAAATAACACTTAATACAATATTACAATGGATGTAGATGTAAGAGCTATTAATGAGAAAATAGAAAGAGAAAGTGCCTTTATAGATATTCTTACTTTAGAAATGAATAAAGTAATTGTTGGCCAAAAACAAATGATAGAAAGTTTGTTAATTGGTTTGATTGGAAACGGTCATATTTTGCTAGAAGGGGTTCCTGGATTAGCAAAAACATTAGCAATTAATACCTTATCTAAAGCGGTACAAGCTTCTTTTAGTAGAGTTCAGTTTACACCAGATTTACTACCTGCAGATGTTGTTGGAACCATGATTTACAACATGAAGGAAAACAATTTCGAAATTAAAAAAGGGCCTATTTTTGCAAACTTTGTATTAGCAGATGAGATTAACAGAGCACCTGCAAAAGTGCAATCTGCTTTATTAGAAGCTATGCAAGAGCGTCAGATTACTATTGGAGACACTACTTTTAAATTAGACGAGCCTTTCTTAGTAATGGCAACTCAAAACCCGGTAGAACAAGAAGGAACCTATCCTTTACCAGAAGCACAGGTTGATAGGTTTATGTTGAAGGTTGTTATTGATTACCCTAAATTACAAGACGAACAAATTATTATGCGTCAGAATTTATCTGGCGGATTTGCAAAAGTAAATCCTGTAGTTTCTGTAGCACAAATTCTAAGAGCAAGAGAAGTAGCTAACGAAGTGTATATGGATGAAAAAATTGAGAAATATATTCTTGATATCATCTTTGCAACTCGTTATCCAGAAAAATATAATTTACCACAATTAAAAGATTTAATCAGTTTCGGGGCATCTCCAAGGGGAAGTATCAACCTTGCAAAAGCAGCAAAATGTTATGCTTTTATCAAAAGAAGAGGGTATGTAATTCCAGAAGATGTTAGAGCGGTTGTTTTTGATATTTTACGTCACAGAATAGGTATTACGTATGAAGCGGAAGCAGAAAATGTAACGTCTGTAGATATTATCAATTCAATTATTAATGAAATTGAAGTGCCATAGAAAAAAGTTGGCAGTAAAAACAGTTGCAGTTGGCAGTTGCTTACTCATGTTTTAAAAAAACCGATTCAATTACACGCTTCAACAATTAAACAATTACACGTTGCAAACTAAGGAGATACTTAAAAAAGTTCGTAAAATAGAAATTAAGACAAAACGTTTGTCTAATGATATTTTTGGAGGTGAATACCATTCATCTTTCAAAGGACGTGGTATGACTTTTTCTGAAGTAAGACAATACCAATTTGGCGATGATGTTAGAGCAATTGACTGGAATGTTACCGCCCGTTATAACGAACCTTATATAAAGGTTTTTGAGGAAGAACGCGAGTTAACCATGATGCTTTTAGTAGATGTTTCTGGTTCTGAATTATTTGGTACATCCACCCAGTTTAAAAAAGATACCGTAACAGAAATTGCTGCAACATTAGCTTTTTCTGCTACACAGAATAACGATAAAGTAGGTTTAATTTTATTTTCTGATGATGTAGAGCTTTTTATTCCTCCTAAAAAAGGAAAAGGGCATGTTTTAAGAATTATTAGAGAACTGATAGAATTTAAACCGAAAAGTAAAAAAACCAACATTGCTGCTGCTTTAAAATTTTTATCTAGTGTGATGAAAAAAAGAGCAATTGTTTTTATGTTATCCGATTTTATGGATGATGATTATGAAAAAACATTAAAAATTGCAGCTAATAAGCATGATTTAACAGGAATAAGAGTCTTTGACAAACATGATGAAGAAATTCCTAATTTAGGAATGGTACCTATGTTAGACTCAGAAACTGGCAATGTACAGTTGATAAATACGGCATCGAAATCTGTAAGAACAAGTTACAAAGCAAATGCTTTACGTTTAACTGATTATTATATAAACATGTTTAAAAGAAGTGGCGCAGGTACTGTTAACACCAGAGTTGATGAAAACTACGTAAAAAAATTATTAGGTTACTTTAAACATAAAGGAAGATAGTAACGCAGTTACCCTTAAAAATGAAAAAACAACTATTCTACATACTACTATTCGTTTCAACCATAAGTTTTGCACAAAAACCATTGGTAAGAGCAGAAATCGACACCACAAATATTAGAATTGGTGAGCAGTTTAAGTTAAAGATTACCGTGGATGACACACAGAATGTAATCATGCCTAAGTTGCATCTAAAAGGTCTAGAAATTATAGATTCTACCAAAGTAGACACTGTAAAAAACTCCTTAATAAGAAAGTATATTTTAACCGGTTTTGATAGTGGTGCATTTTACATTCCGCAACAACAGGTATTTATAAAAAACCAGGCTTTTTTAACAGATTCTTTATTAGTAAATGTAGCAACAATTGCCATTGACACCACCAAGGTGAAGAAATTCCCTATTAAATCTATTAAAAGTGAACCATATACTTTTGACGATTTCAGAATATATGTTTATATCCTTTTAGCCGCCTTAGCCATCATTGGTTTCTGGATTTATTGGTTTGTAATCAGAAAAAGAAAAGAAGAAATAGAAGAAGATACTTATAAAGCAATGCCGCCTTATGAAGAAGCTATTTTTAGACTAAATGAATTAGACGAAAAATTATTGTGGCAAAACAATAAAGTAAAAGAATATTATAGTGAATTAACAGAAATTGTTCGTGGTTACATAGAGCGAGAGCTACATGTGCCTGCCCTAGAAAAAACTACAGATCAGGTTATAGATATGTTAAAGGATTTTAAAGATGCAGAAACGATTCAAACATCAGAAGATACTATTAAAAAGTTAAAAGGTTTATTACAAGAAGCTGATTTAGTAAAATTTGCAAAATCGAAACCTTTAGCCTTAGAAATCGAAGAAGATAGAAAAGACGCACAAGATATTGTGAGTAATTTAAAACCTAAACCAATTATTGAAGAAAATGATGAATTGGAGTAATTTTGAATTTCATAGTCCCGAATTTTTATGGCTGCTCATATTAATTCCATTAGTAGCCGTTTGGCACTTTTTTATCCGTAAAAAAGATACCGCAGTCTTAACAATGCCAAGTATAAAAGGTTTTAATACAGATTCACTTTTATCTAAATTAAAACCCGTCTTATATCTTTTAAGATTACTAGCATTAGCTGCAATTATTGTTGCTTTAGCAAGACCTAGAAATGTTTCTGTTAGTAAAAAAACAAAGACCAATAAAGGGATAGATATTGTTATGGCAATTGATGTTTCTGCAAGTATGCTTGCCAGAGATTTAAAACCAAACAGACTAGAAGCTCTTAAAAAAGTAGCTATCGATTTTGTAGACAGAAGACCCAATGACAGAATAGGAATTGTAGTTTATGCAGGAGAAAGTTTTACCCAAACGCCAATTACAAGCGATAAAGGAATAGTAAAACGTACTATTTCTGAATTAAAATGGGGACAATTAGAAGGAGGAACTGCCATAGGAATGGGCTTAGGTTCTGCAGTAAACAGATTAAAAGAAAGCACTGCAAAAAGTAAGGTAATTATCTTATTAACGGATGGTGTAAATAACTCTGGAAATATAGATCCTAGAACAGCTACAGAATTAGCAAAAGAATTAGGAATTAAAACCTACACCATAGGAATCGGAACCAACGGAATGGCAGATTTTCCGTGGAGTAGAGATCCAAGAACCGGTCAATTAAACTTTAAAAAACAACAAGTAGAAATTGATGAAGATTTATTAAAAGAAATTGCCACAGAAACACAAGGAAAATATTTTAGAGCAACAGATAATGAATCTTTAAAAGAGATTTATGATGAAATTGACAAGCTCGAAAAAACGAAAATAGAGGAATTTAAGTATTACAATTATCAAGAAAAATATAGAATTTTTGTCTTTTTTGGATTAGGATTCTTATTACTAGAGTTTTTGTTGAGAAACACCATTTTTAAGTCGTTTATTTAAAATGTTGTGTAACTGATGAATTGTTTAATCGTGTAATTGTAAAAGACGTTATTAATTCATAAAACTAGGAAGTTTAAATTTAAAAAAAAATGGAAACATTTATGTATTTAAAAGTACAAATTAACAGTTACACTTTTAAACAATTAAACAAAAAAAGATGTATGTATTTTCATTTGAAAAACTAAAGGTTTGGCAAGAAGCTATAGACTTCTCTGTTGAGGTTTATAGTATCACTAAAAACTTTCCTACTGATGAAAAATACGGAATTACAAGTCAATTAAAAAGAGCGTCAAATTCAATTTCAGCAAATATAGCAGAAGGTACATCTAGAATTACAAATAAAGACAAAGCACATTTTTCAACAATAGCATTTAGCTCAACAATGGAAGTTTTAAATCATATTATTTTATGTCATAAACTTCAATTTATAAACGAAGAAATTTATAATGACTTGCGTAAGAGAATTTATAAAATATCTAACATGTTAAACGCTTTACGCAAAGCACAATTAAAACCTGTGTAAAAAGGTGTAATCGTGTAATAGTTTATTTGTGTAACCGTGCTCACTCAGGTTTTACAAGCAACAATTACACAATTCAACAGTTAAACAATTAAACAATGTATCGTATAGAAGAACCAATTTATTTTTCCCTTTTAATAATCATTCCAGCAATGATTGTTGTTTTCTTGTTGGTTTTATGGTGGAAAAAAAGAACGCAAAAGAAATTCGCTGATTTAGATTTAATACAAAAATTAGCGCCAAATTCATCCACATTTAAATCCGTTTTAAAACTGGTATTTTTACTGTTAGGAATCACTTTTTTAGTAATAGCTTTAGTAAACCCAAAAATGGGAACCAAACTAAAAACGGTAAAAAGAGAAGGTGTAGATATCGTTTTTGCTTTAGATGTTTCTAAAAGTATGTTAGCAGAAGATATTGCTCCAAACCGATTAGAAAAAGCAAAACAAATTATCTCTAAAACGATAGACAAATTAGGCTCAGATAGAGTTGGTATTATTATTTATGCAGGAAATGCGTATCCTCTTTTACCAATAACCACAGATCATGCGGCAGCAAATATGTTTTTGCAAAACGCCAATCCAGATATGGTTTCTAGCCAAGGAACCGATATCAACGGAGCATTAGAACTAGCAAAAACATATTATAATAATGATGACCAAACCAACCGTTTTTTAGTCATTATTTCCGATGGTGAAGATCATCAAGAAGAAACTAAACAAGTAGCACAAACATTAACAAACGAAGGTATTAAAATCTACACCATTGGTGTGGGTACAGAAAATGGAGGACCAATACCAATGCGCGTAAATGGCTCTATGATTGGCTATAAAAAAGACAATAAAGGAGAAACAGTAATTACCAAGCGCATGCCAGACATTTTAGAAGGTATTGCAGATGCTGCAGACGGACAGTATATTGATGGTAATATAACAGAAAAGCCAGTTTCAGTAATTGCAGATATTATTGCAAATGCAGAAAAAAGCGAATTCGAAACCAAACAATTTTCCGATTACAAGGACCAATTTCAATGGTTTTTAGCAATTGGCTTACTATTCTTGCTTATTGATATTTTCTTATTTGATAAGAAAACAAAATGGTTACGAAAAGTAGATTTGTTTGATGAAGAAAAAACGAAGAAATAATAAACTCTGTTATTCCGAGGTACGAAGTAACCACTTAATTTAAAAAGACTAATTTCTTAAATACTTACATCGTTTTACATAGAACTACTTTTATAAAGAGCCGATTAATATTTTAATCGGCTCTTTATTTTTATTTATTTCCTAAAAACAGTGTATTTTATATTCTAAAAAGGATACTTCTTACCCACTTAATGGGTAAAAAATACACACTTAAAACACCTTTAAAAAGGTAACTATCTGTAAACAAGTATTTACATCAACTGGTACATTAATTGATTTCATTTAGATACAAAAGATCTAAATAATATTCAACATGAAATCTGAAACCTTTAGTTTAAAATTACATAATAATAAATTTTCTATAGAAGATAAAAAAAAATCTCCTATTAATTTTAAAGCTATTGTTACACTAGCAGGCTCATTTGTTATTATGATAGGAGCTGCCTATGCTGTTTATCTGTTACAAGATGATTTTTCTAAATTTAATATCAACAGACTAAACAACAACTTTGGTTTCCTTTTTTTTATGCTGGCCGCCGCTCTTTTTGCATTTGGAGCAATGACTTTTCTATATGATATATACCTATACTTTAAATACAAACCAATACCATCTGTAAGTAATGAAGAATTACCTACCGTTACCGTAATTGTACCAGCTTACAACGAAGGAAAACAAGTTTGGGATACTTTAAAAAGCTTAGCTAAAAGTGATTATCCAAAAGAAAAATTACAATTATTATCTATAGATGATGGTAGTAAAGATGATACTTGGTATTGGATGCAAGAAGCTAAAAGAATTTTAGGAGACCAAGTAACCATTATGCAACAACCTAAAAACATGGGCAAAAGACATGCTTTATACCGTGGTTTTAATATGGGTAAAGGAGAAGTTTTTGTTACTGTTGATAGTGATTCTATCGTTAAAGAAGACACTCTTAGAAATCTAGTGAGTCCGTTAGTTACCAATAAAAAATGTGGAGCTGTTGCGGGTAATATTCAAGTACTGAATAATAAAAAAGCTTTATTACCAAAAATGCTAAATGTAAGTTTTGTAATGAGTTTCGAGTTTAAACGTTCTGCAGAAAGTAGTTTAAACTCCGTATTATGTACTCCTGGTGCTTTAGCCGCTTATAGATCAACTGCTGTTTTTGCTTGTTTACCAGAATGGATAGACCAAAAATTTATGGGAAAAGCTTCTGATATTGGAGAAGACAGAGCATTAACTAATATGATTTTAAAACAAGGTTACAGCGTGTTATTTCAAAAAAATGCATATGCCTATACCAATGTTCCTGAAGATTACACAGGCTTGTATAAAATGTTTATTAGATGGGGAAGAAGTAATGTTAGAGAAAACATAGCCATGTATAAATATGTATTTACAAACTTTAAAGAAGGTAGTAAATTCGGATCAAGATTGTTGTTTGTAACTCAGTCCATAAAAATGATTATGTCTTATCCCTTTTTATTTTTTATGATGTATTTTATTTTTATGCACCCTGTATTATTTATAAGCTCAACCTTATTAAGTATTTTAATTACATCAACATTTCCTGTATTATTTTATACTAAAAAATATGATTTAAAAGAAGCACTGTGGGCATATTCATACAGTATTTTATATACTTTTGGCTTATTCTGGATTACACCCTACGCAATTGCAACAGCTGGTAAAAGCGGATGGTTAACTCGTGAATTAGCTGCATAACTAAATTAAAAGCACAACATTTTCTTACTTTTTAGTTTGTAAAAAAAATTACGCAATCCATTAATTAACAGCACTATGTTAATTAATGGATTGCGTATTTGTTTATGTTGTAAATAAAAAGTTGCCTGTTTTTGAGTACTAAAAATACATTTCTATTAAAATGATAATATCTTTTTAAAAAACTCATTTTTAGAAAATCTACAAAAGATAAAAATTCTATTTTTTCAACAATTTAACCACTTCCAAATTCATCTAAACTACTCCTAATATTTTAGGATTTTTAAAACCTAAAAAAGCCTTTATTTCTAGGTATTAATAGTATTTTAGCAAAAAAAGAGTCTCTATTTTTTAGCTTATTATTTAATAAAAATAACAACTTCTTAACAAAATTCTTTTTTTGAATGACTTACTTTTGTATTGTTCTTTTGTAATTAAAAATTACAGTAAGAATGGGGGTCATAATTCCTAAAAACTAGTCTGCAAAAGTCTAGAACAGGAACCCATAAAGAAATAATCATGAAAAAATTAAAATACATACTAATTATCTTTGTGCTTTTATTTTCATCAAAAGAAATTTTAGCACAACAAGATTCTATTGCCTTGCAACGAAAAGCTAGAAAGTTATTAAGACAAGGAAACGAATTGTACAATAAAAATCAATTTACAGACGCTTCAGTTGCCTACCAAAAATCTTTAGGAGACAATGCTAACTATGATAAAGCATCTTACAACTTAGGAAATGCTTTTTATCAAAATAAAAATTTTAAAGAAGCCGTACCACAATACGAATTAACAGCAAAAACAGCTAAAGACAAATTTACAAAGGCAGAAGCGTACCATAATATTGGTAACTCCATGATGGAACAAAAACAATATCAACCTGCTGTAGATGCTTATAAAAATGCTCTTAGAAATAACCCTACTGATGATGAAACTCGTTATAATTTAGCCGTTGCTCAAAAATTATTAGAAAAAGAAAAGCAAGATAATAAAGATAAGAAAAACGATAAAAATAAGGACAAAAATAAAGATAACAAGGATAAAGACAAAGATAACAAGGACAAAAAGGATCAAAATAAAGACAAGAAGGACGGAGATAACAAGGATAAGAAAGACGATAAAGACAAAGACAGTAAAGGAGACAAGGACAAAAACCAAGATCCTAAAAAGGACGAGAAAAAAGACCAACAAAAACCGAAGCCACAACAAGGTAAAATGTCTCCGCAACAAATAAAACAATTGCTAGAAAGCTTAAATAACGAGGAAAAGAAAACTCAAAAGAAGATGAATGCTAAAAAAGCAAAAGGCAAAAAAGTAAAACAAGAAAAAGATTGGTAGTTTTAAAACTGTGTTATTGTTTATTCGTTTAATTGTTTAAGAGAATTCTATTTAAAATAAATGAAAAGTAAATTAATATTCATATTTCTATTTTTAGTAACCGTTTCTGTAGTAGCTCAAAAGGCAACTTTAACAGCAAAAGTGAGTAAAAATAAATTGGGTGTAAACCAACGTTTACGCATTGAGTTTACAATAAACAAACAAGGTGGAGACCATTTTTCTCCGCCAAATTTTACTAATTTTAAAGTAGTTGGTGGGCCTAGCCAGTCTGTAAGTCAGTCTTGGATAAACGGAAAATCTAGTTTTGCGCAATCATACACTTACATTATTAAACCCAATAGAAAAGGAGAATTAACTATTGGAACAGCAAGCATTAAAATTGATGGAAAAACAATAAAAACAGATCCTATAAAAATTATTGTTTTAGATGCAGTAGAAATACCAAAAGACCCCAATGATCCGAATTATATTGCACAACAAAACATTCATTTAGTAGCAGAAATTTCTAAATCTAGACCGTATGTTGGAGAAGGAATTTATGTTGAATACAGATTATATGTAAGTGAAAATGTTAGTGTTTATGATACAGGCGTTACAGAAGCACCACAATACAATGGTTTTTGGAACCAAGCCATTAAAATAAAGAGTTTTCCCGTAAAAATGGGAAAATACAACGGTGAAGACTATAGATATATTGTACTTCAAAAAGCCTTATTAATACCTACAAAAACAGGAAATTTAACGATAGACCCTATGAAAATGGACATTGTTATTGGGGTACCTACAGGAAGAGCTGATTTTTTTGGAAACGTAATTACAAAAAATGTTAAAAAAGAATTTGCATCAGCAAAAAAAATAATTAGCCCAAGAAGTCTTCCTTTAGAAGGAAAACCAACAAACTTTGCAGGTGCTGTTGGTGATTTTAATTTTGATGTTACTTTAAGTAAAGGAGTCTTAAAAGCAAATGAAAGTTCGCAAATAAAAGTAGCCGTTTCTGGTGATGGAAATTTAAAATTATTTGAATTACCAGAGATTACTACTCCGGTTGAGCTAGAAAAATATCAACCAGAAAGAAAAGAAAAAGTACAAGTAAGTCCTAACGGAATTTCGGGTACTGTTTCAGATTTATACACGATTGTTCCTCAGTATAAAGGAAAATATAAAATACCAAACGTTTCCTTTTCTTACTTTAATCCGGATGAAAAAAAATACCATACAATTACAACAGATGATTTCTATGTAGATGTATTAGAAGGTAAAGAATTAAAACCTGCTGTAGACACCAATGCTACGCAAAAACACGATGTAGTTTCTACAGGTAAAAACTTTAGATACATTGAAACAAAAAGCAGCTTAGAACGCTTAGATACAGATGACTTCTTTAAATCTAACTTGTTTTATATTTTATTATTATTACCATTAATTACAATTCCTATTGGTATTTTTATTGCTAAAAAGAATGAAGAAAGAAGTAATGATCTTATTGGAAATAAACTTAGAAAAGCAGAAAGATTAGCTAAGAAATATTTATCTGAAGCGCAAAAACAATTAGGTAAAAAAGAAGCTTTTTACGAAGCCCTAGAGCGTGCATTACACAATTACTTAAAAGCAAAGTTAGGTATTGAAACAGCGGATATTAGTACAGAAAAAATTACAGAAATATTAGAAAACAAAAAGATTGAACCAACAACAATTGATCAATTTATTGAAGTTTTAAAACATTCTGACATGGCGCGTTACTCTCAAATAACGAATACAGAAATGGAAGCAGAATTTGAGAGAGCAAAACAAGTTATTGTTCAATTAGATAAACAATTATAATAAAATGCCACTCACAGAGAGAACAGGTAAAATTTATTTACTCAAAAAATGAAAAGAATATTATTTTTATTATTGATAATTGCAAATTCGGTTACTGCACAAAGTGTAGATAGCTTATTTGTTTCTGCAAATAACTTTTATAAAGACGGCAAGTTTAATGAAGCTATTGCATTATACAAAAAGGTAGAAGCAAAAGAATTAGTATCATCAGAATTGTATTATAATTTAGGAAATTCTTACTATAAATTAAATAAAGTAGGTCCATCGATCTATTATTATGAAAAGGCTTTAAAATTAAATCCTTTAAATACGGATGTAAAAAATAATTTGGTGTTTGCAAAACGCTTAGCTTTAGATAATATTGAAGAATTACCAAAAACGGTATTGCAAAAATTTAATGCTAACTTTTTACAGCCACTCTCTTACAACCAATGGGCAATTGTTGCGGTTGTACTTTCTATTTTAGGTAGTTTCTTATTTTTATTATTTTATTTTGCTAAAGGTTCTTCTAAAAAACGGTTTTATTTTACCATAAGCATGATTAGTTTTATACTTTTAATTGCCGCTTTATTTATTACTTACAATCAATATAATTTTTCTAAAAAGAACATTGAAGCTATTGTTTTTGCAGAAAAAACAGCTGTTAGAAATGCACCCACTTTAAACTCTGAAGAAGTATTTACGTTGCATGAAGGAACAAAAGTATTTGTTTTAGATGGTGTAGATAATTGGAAAAAGATTAAAATTAAGGATGGTAAATTAGGTTGGATTATTGCTGACAAAATAAAAATAATAAATAATTTTTAATTAACACGTTTTTATATTTTGCTTTGTTATTTTAGCAATTCGAAAAAAATACATTTGAAAATAAAAATTGCCTTCTTTTTCTCTATCCTATTTATTGGTGTTCTTACGGCACCAACTATTATTAGTTTAGTAGATGAAAATCAAGATATTTCAATTTTCTTAAGTTTAAATGAAGAAGAAGAGGACAGTGAAGAAATAAAAACCTTTAAAGAATTAAAAGTTGTTCCAAATATTTATTTATCAGTATTCTTCAAAAAGATTCAAAAAAGAGAAATTGTAAGGTTTACTTCTAAGAACTACACCTCTTTATTTCCTAGAAAAACCACTCCACCACCCCAATTTGTGTTTTAACTTCCGCACAAAAAAAACAAAAATTTATAAAACTTAACAAAAACTCTATTTTAATCAAGAATAGAGGAAAAATATATTACATATGTTTAAAAACATTAAAAATGATTTACCTGCAAGTATTGTAGTGTTTTTCGTAGCATTACCTTTATGTCTAGGTATTGCATTAGCAAGTGGAGCACCATTATTTTCTGGAGTTATTGCAGGAATTATTGGTGGAGTTATAGTAGGTAGCCTTAGTGGCTCTAAACTTGGTGTTAGTGGTCCTGCAGCCGGATTAGCTGCAATTGTATTAACAGCCATTGGAACTTTAGGTAGTTATGAGAATTTTTTAGTAGCCGTTGTCTTAGCAGGAATTATCCAATTAATTTTCGGTTTTTTAAAAGCAGGAGTTATTGGTTACTATTTTCCATCCTCTGTAATTAAAGGAATGTTAACCGGTATTGGTATCATTATTATTTTAAAGCAAATCCCTCACTTTTTTGGGTATGATGCAGAACCAGAAGGAGCAGATAGTTTCTTAGAGGTTTCTGGAGAAAATACATTTTCTTCTCTTTTTAATATCTTTGATCACCTTATTTTAGGATCTGTTGTTATTGGTGTATTAGGATTGGCTGTAATCTTATTTTGGGATACCGTTTTAGCTAAAAAGGCTAAATTTTTCACAGTTATTCAAGGGCCATTAATTGCTGTGGTATTAGGTATTATTTTTTATCTATTAACAGGTTCTAATGAAACGTTGGCTATATCAACATCACATTTAGTAAGTGTGCCTATTCCAGAAGATCTTAACTCGTTTTTAGGTCAGTTTAGCTTCCCTAATTTCGCAGCCATTACAAACCCAGAAGTATGGATTGTAGCCTTTACAATTGCCTTAGTAGCAAGTTTAGAAACCTTATTAAGTGTTGAGGCTTGTGATAAATTAGATCCCAACAAAAACGTAACTCCAACAAACAGAGAATTGTTAGCGCAAGGAGCAGGAAACATTATTTCTGGTTTAGTTGGTGGGTTACCAATTACTCAAGTAATTGTAAGAAGTTCTGCAAATGTACAGTCTGGAGGAAAAACAAAGTTATCGACAATTTTACACGGTTTCTTTTTGTTAATTTCTGTAATTTTAATCCCAAGCTTACTTAACAAAATTCCATTATCTGTTCTTGCTGCTATTCTATTAGTTGTAGGTTATAAGTTAGCAAAACCAGCACTTTTTAAACAAATGTATAAATTAGGATGGAAACAATTTGTGCCTTTTGTTGTTACCGTGGTTGGTATTGTTTTTACCGATTTATTAGTAGGTATTGGGTTAGGTCTTGCTGTAGGAATCGTTGTTATCTTGTTAAAGAGTTATCAAAACTCTCACTTTCTTCACATTGAAGATAAAAGTAATGGTAAACATAAAATAAAAATGACTTTGGCAGAAGAGGTAACATTTTTTAACAAAGGTGCCATCTTAAAAGAGTTAGATAGTTTACCTAGAGATACATCTTTAGAAATAAACCTAATTAAAACAAGGTATTTAGACAATGATATTATCGAAATTCTAGAAGATTTCTTGCATAAAGCAAAAGAAAGAAATATTGATATAAAGTTAATCTCTAAACGTGGTATAGTAGAAAACCCAACTAGTTTTATTCATTTTTTTAACGATAGACCAAAATCAGATTTAAGTTTAAGTTAAGATCGATGAAAGAAGAAAAAAAATATAAAATTTTAGTATTATCAGATTTAAATAAATCTACAGGTAAAACTATAAAAAGCAGTATAAGTATTGCCAAAATAGTAAATGCAGATATTAACTTTTTCTATGTAAAAAAACCAACAGAAGTTGTAGAAAAAGAAAGTCAATTATCTGCAATGAGAACATTTAACAAAGAATATTTTTCTATAGATAAAACCATTAAAGGTTTAATAACACCAATTGCTAAAGAGTATCAGATAAATATAAATTATTCTTTTACCATTGGAAATTTAAAAAATGAAATAGAAAACCATATTAATGAAAACAAACCAGACATTATTGTTTTAGGAAAAAGAAAAACTAAAATAGTAAATTTTATGCGTGATAATATTACTCAGTTTATCCTTAAAAAATACAAAGGAACAATTGTTATTACTGATGATACTAATCCTTTAGAACCAAATAAAGAACTATCTTTAGGTTCATTGAATCAGACAAAATCTAAAAACGTAATTATTGAGAATATTTTAAGTTCATCTAAAAAACCTTTAACATCTTTTAAAATTTTAGACAGTTCTAGCAATTTAAAAGATGAATCGTTCTCAAAAGATAAAAATACAACTGAGTACGTTTTTGAAAAAGGAGATAATGTGGTAAAGAACATATCTACTTACTTATCAAAAAGTAGTATTAATTTACTTTTAGTAAATAGAAATCATAGCAATATGACAAAATCAAATATTAAAGAGGTAATTAACAATCTTAATTGCTCACTTATTTTAACAACATAAAACAAAATATTATGAAAGCACATACAAGAGAAACGCAAGCTACAATGACGCCTAAAAAAGCGTTAGATTTTTTAAAAGAAGGAAACCAAAGGTTTCAAAATAACCTAAAAGTAAACAGAAATCTTTTAGAGCAGGTAAACGATACTAGTGATGGTCAATTTCCTTTTGCTACTATTTTAAGCTGTATAGACTCTAGAGTATCTGCCGAATTAATTTTTGATCAAGGTTTCGGAGATGTTTTTAGTGTAAGAATTGCAGGTAATTTTGTAAATGAAGATATTTTAGGTAGTATGGAATTTGCCTGTAAACTAGCAGGAACCAAAGTAATTGTTGTTTTAGGACATACTGCTTGTGGTGCCATAAAGGGTGCTTGCGATAACGCAAAACTAGGAAACTTAACAGCACTGATTAACAAAATAAAACCCGCCGTTAATGCGGTAATAGAACCAAAAGACCCAAGCTTAAGAAACTCTAGTAATCTAGAGTTTGTAAATGAGGTTTCAGATAAAAATGTTCATATGACAATTGATAATATCCGTAGTCAAAGTCCTGTTTTAAAGGAAATGGAAGATGATGGAGAAATTACTATTGTAGGTGCTATGTATGATATTAAGGATGGTTTAGTAACATTCTACTAATTTAAAAATTAGTTCTTTAAAAAAGCCAATCCTTTAAAAGGATTGGCTTTTTTTGAAAAAATAAGTATTAAATTGTGCAACAATTATCAAACTGAATCTAAAAATTTATGAAAAAATTATTCTCAAACATAAAAGGTGATGCATTTGGTGGAATAACTGCAGGTATTGTTGCCCTACCATTGGCACTAGCTTTTGGGGTTTCTTCTGGTTTAGGCCCAAGTGCAGGTTTATATGGCGCTATTTTTATCAGTTTTTTTGCCGCCCTTTTTGGTGGAACAAGTACACAAATTTCTGGCCCCACTGCCCCAATGACAGCAGTAAGTATGGTAGTTGTAGCGGGTATAATTGCTGCAAATGATGGAGATATTACCAAAGCTTTACCCGCAATTTTAACGGTTTTTTTATTAGCCGGATTATTCCAAGTAGGATTAGGTTTAATTGGATTAGGTAAATATATTAGATACATTCCGTACCCTGTTGTATCTGGATTTATGACCGCCATTGGATTGATCATTTTACTTACACAAATATTACCAACAGTTGGCTATTACCCAAAAGAAGACATAGAATTTGTATCTCAATTTAAAGCGCAAGCAAACGAAGTAATTCTCGAAAATATCTTAAAGGAAGAGGCGGGAAAAGGTGTTTTAGTTTTAGAAAACTTTAAAGAAACTATTTCTAAAGCAGAAGTAATTACACCTATAGAAATAGAAAACGAATCTAAAATACTAGCCGCAAAAGAAACTTCTGGTGCATTAGGCGCTATTAAGGCTATTCCTAGAGCGCTACAAAATATTAATTGGCTAGAACTTATATTGGCATTAGGAACCATTTTTATAATCTATGGTTTTAAACGGATTACCACTAAAATTCCGAGTACGTTGGTTGCTTTAATTGTAATGTCTGGAATTGCAGTAGCCTTTAATTTAGATTATAAAAAAATTCAAGAAATTCCTAGTGGAATACCTTCCATTAAATGGGAAGTTTTTTCAGGCTTTTCTATCGATAATATTACTCCGTATATTTTTACAGCTTTAACATTAGCACTGTTGGGTGCCATAGATTCGCTTTTAACAAGTGTTGTTGCAGATAACATGACCAAAACAAAACATAAGCCAAATAGAGAGTTAATTGGTCAAGGAATAGGAAATAGTATTGCCGCATTATTTGGTGGAATTCCTGGTGCCGGAGCAACAATTAGAACTGTTGTAAACATTAATGCAGGAGGAAAAACTAAACTTTCAGGAATGATAGCTGGAGTTATGTTGTTAATTATTATGCTTGGTTTAGGCCCTATAGCCTCTAAAATTCCTGCTGCTGTTTTAGCAGGGATCTTAATAACAGTTGGTATTGGAGTTATGGATTATAAAGGCCTAAAAGCCATCCCTTTTTTACCAAGAGATATTAAATTTGGACCTATTCAATTAAGTTCTGAAGTATTAATAATGATTATAGTTTTACTGCTGTCAACATTCTGGAATTTAGTGTACGCTGTAGGTATTGGTTTAGTAATAGCTTCTTTAATGTTTATGAAAAAAATTGGAGATTTAACAGCAGAAAGATCTGATGTTAAGACTCTTAAAGAAGAAGCTTGGGATGATGAAATTAGTTTTCCTGAAAATTTAAAAGAAGAAGTTTTTATAAAACATATAAAAGGACCTTTATTTTTTGGATCAACTAGCGATTTTCAAGCACTTTATCTTCAAATTCCCGAAACTGCAAAAACTGTAATTTTACGTTTAGGTAGAATGCAATATATGGATCAATCTGGGTTATATGCTATGGAAGATATGCTACAAGATTTAAAGAAAAAAAACATTGAAGTTTTATTCGTAGAATTGTTACCACAACCAAAATACATGATGGAAAGGATTGATATTATTCCAGATTTTATTCCTAAAGAACACATTTTCGAAACTTTTGAAGCATCGGTAAATTGGATTAAAAAAAATATATAAAATAATATTTAAAGCTTAAAAAATATGGATTTAGATAAGGTATTCCAAAACAATGAGGATTGGGTAAAAAAGAAATTATCTGTTAATGAAAATTACTTTGAAGAATTAGGAAAAGGACAAAATCCTGAATTATTATATATTGGCTGTTCAGACAGTAGAGTTCCTGTAGGAGAGCTAATGGGAGCAAAACCCGGAGAAGTTTTTGTGCACCGTAATATAGCCAATATGGTTATTAGTATAGATTTAAATGTAATGTCTGTTTTAAATTATGCAATAGATCATTTAAAAGTGAAACATGTTATTGTATGTGGGCATTATGGTTGTGGTGGTGTTAAAGCTGCTATGCAATCTTCTGATCTGGGTATATTAAACCCCTGGTTAAGAAACATTAGAGATGTATATAGAATTCATTCTAAAGAACTTAATTCTATAAAGGATGAAAAAACAAAATACGAACGATTAGTAGAGTTAAATGTAAAAGAACAGTGCGTAAACTTAATTAAGACTGCTGCAGTACAAAAAGCATTTAGAGATCGTGGTTTAAAGGTACATGGCTGGGTTTTAGATATTCATACAGGGAAATTAATAGATCTCAAAATCAATTTTGAAAAATATTTAGAAGACATAATGCAAATTTATCATTTAGATTAAAAATAACCCCCAAGGGAAATTCCTTGGGGGTTATTTTTAACTTTACTTTACTATATGTAATAACCGAAAAACTTTTATACAGGTTTTTCTTCCTTAATTATTGAAGGGAAAATAGTTGGTGCCACTTTTTTTACTGGGCCATATAAAATAGATTCTTTTAATGTTTCCTTTTCTATAAAAGGGATTGTATCATTCATTTTTCCGAAGAAAATAAAAACAACGCTCAATATTAATCCTATTTTTAGTGCTCCAAAGACACCTCCTAATATTTTATTTATAATTCCTAGAGAAGCAAAATCTGCTATTTTAGTCAATGCTTTTCCAAGAAGTGCAATTACCACAATTATAATTACAAAAGTAATAGCAAAAGAGGCTAAAGAAATATATTCTGGTTTCCAAGAAACATACTCTTTTAAAAAATCGGAAGCAAAATAAGAAAAATGGATTGCTCCATACACACCCACTATTAGCGCTACCAAAGAGGCTATTTCTACAAACAAGCCTTTTAATAATCCTCTTACAAAACCAAAAAGCAACAAAGATGCTATTATAATATCAAAAATATTCATTAAATTAATTTCCCCAAACCTACATAATTTTTTGTCAATTTAAAAATGTCGGTTGTATCTTTACCACTTATAAAATAATAAGATGCCAAAAATAATGACCTTAAAAGAAAAGTGGGATTTGTTAGTTAGCAAATTAACCAATCAATTTGCAGATGGAGATGAATTAAATATGGATGGAATTATCTATCTAATTGGCGTACAAGAATTAGGGCAAGGAAAAATAGAATTTAAAAAAGACGAAAAAGTAAACTTAATGCATATTGCTATTTGTAAGCTTCTTGAACCTTATGGCTATTACGAATTTGAATTTTTTGATGATGATGGTTGGCCACATTACAAAACACTTACAGAGCTGCCAAACTTAAAACCTGGAGAACAAACGGTTTTAATGAAAGAGGCTGTAATTAACTATTTTGATGCCTTAAAATATTAATAGTCCTTTATTCTTACACACTATTAAAAAGAAGGGGTTTCTCCTAAAGTCGGATGATAAAACTGGGTAGTAAAAAAATTAGAAATAGTAATAGAAAACACCTAAAACAGTACAATTGTCATCTCTTCGAAAGGAGAAATCTCATAACAGTGAAATCTCATCAACGAGCATTTTTCAATGCCTTCCCTATTCCGGATGAAGCGCCAATTAACTAAGCAACTTTATTATTAAAAGGCATAATTTAGATTTTTTAAGATACAATATACCTAATTTAATAGAGAAATAGTACTTTTGGTACGCTTCTTGAAAATAGCTTATAAAGAACAAATCAACCGTAAAAAAAAATGAAAAAAATACTCGCTCTTATATTCTTAATTTCTTCATTCGCACACGCACAATATACAGTTAATGCCACCATGTCTCCAACAATAGATACAGATTGGGTTATATTGTACAAAATAGAAGGTGCATCACAAAGATTTATTCAAAACTCTAAAATTAAGATAGATACTATTAGTGTTCAAGGCAAAAAACAAGCCTTAGGCAGCTTTAGTTTTACATTACCAGAAAACACAAAAATAGGTTCTTATAGAATAACCTATAATTTAGAAAATGCAGGTTTTGTAGATTTTATTTTTAATAAAGAAGATGTAAGTTTTGGATTTAATCCAAAATATGCAAACCAAACGGTAACTTTTACAACCTCTAAAGAAAATATGGTATATAAAAGTTATTTAGACAAAAATTCTAAAGCGCAAGAAACATTAGATTCTATACAAGTTGCAGCCTTACAAAGCCCCGATTTAAATCTAAAAAAGAAATACAAAAAGGCTTTAAATAAAGTAAATGATATTCAAAAAAATTATTTAGAAGCATCAAATGGCATGTATGTTCAGCCATTTATAAAAGCTTCCTTAAGAAATAACCCACCAGAAATCCTAGAGACTCCAGAAAAGTATATGTCTAATATGATCGATACTTTTTTTGACAATATTGACTTTAATAACAAAACATTACTAAACTCTTCTTTTTTAACTAGTAGAATAACAGATTATGTCTTTTATATTAACTATTCTGAAGATAAGGAAACACAACAAAATTTATTTAAAAAATCTGTAGATACAGTGCTTTCTAAAATTAATAATGTCACTTATAAAAAAGATGTAATTGAATTTTTAGTTACGCAGTTTGAAACATCAATGAACTTAGAATTAATAGACTATTTATTTGAAACTCATTACAACAAATTACCAGCTAACCTACAAGATAAAAAATTTAAAGAGGGAAAAAAAGCTTTATTTGCAGCAGAAATAGGTAGAATAGCTCCAGATTTCTCTTGGAAAGAAGACGGTAAAGTACTCACGCTTTCTAAATTAAAAGATGCAGAAAATTATTTATTGATATTTTGGAGTACTACTTGCTCTCATTGTTTACACGAAATTCCACTAGTATATAAATATTTAAAAGAAAATAAAAAAGTAAAAGTAATTGCGTTTTCTTTAGAAAAAGATGCTTTTGGTTGGAATAGCTACAAAAAAACTTTACCTAATTGGCATCATGTGTTAGGTTTAAATAAATGGCAAAATAAAACTGCCAGAACCTATAATATTGTTTCTACACCAAGTTATTTTATTTTAGATGCAAACAAAAAAATTATAGCAAAACCAGAGCTATTAAAAGATGTAAAACAATTTTTTACTGAAAAGTAATGCTAAAAAACATACTATTTTCATGTACTTTGTTTATCAGTCTATCCGTTTTGAGTCAGCAAAATTTTAAATTAAAAGATACTGCTCCAAATTTTAAATTATGGCTTATAGATGGTTCTAAATTAACCAATGAAGACACTAAAGGAAAAGTAGTTGTTTTAAAATTTTGGTTTACCTCTTGCATGCCATGTTTAACCGATATTCCTACATTAAATAGCCTTGTAAAAGAGTTTGAAAAAAGAGATGATATTTTATTTATTGCACCTGCATTAGACAGAAAACCTGTTATAGAAAAATTATTAGAAGTACATCCTTTTCACTTTAAAATTGCTTATTCTGCTATGGATGTTAGCCGAAAATTTAACAAACAACAGGTTTATCCATCGTATTTTATCATCAATAAAAAAGGAGAAATTACTTATATAGATAGTGGCAGCAAAAAATCTGATGTTAAAAATCTAAGAGAAGCAATTATAAAATCTTTAAAGTAAATAGATCACTTCTTATTCTTTGCCTGTTTTAAAGAGGTGATAACAATACCAATTATCACCAAAAATGTACCAAAAAATTGAAGTAACGTTAATCTCTCGCCTAAGAAAAAAGACGCTAATACAATTGTAGATATTGGCCCAACACCCGCAACAATTGCAAAATTAGAAGAGCTAATCATTTTTATGGAAGTACTTACTAAAAAAGAAGGAATTACCGTTGCAAAGATTGCAATTACAAATCCATAACCATAGACTTGCCAAGGTAAATTAAACAAGTCTGTTTCTCCCATAAAACTAAAGTGTACAAACACACACAAACAAGAAACTAACATGGCATAAGCCGTAAATTTAACCACTCCGAATTTAGGAATTAACCAACCACTTCCAACCAAATAAGAGGCATAGGTTATGGCACTTAAAAGCACAAAAAAGCCTCCTAAATACACGTTGTTTCCAGAAATGTCTACTTCATCAGAAAAAGCAATTACAATTCCTAAATAAGATAAAAAGATAGCAAGTGCTTGAAATTTGGTAATAGGTTGTTTAAATAAGAGCCTATTTAATAAAATTACAATGGTAGGATAAACAAATAAAATGATACGTTCTAAACTTGCTTTAATATAGCTTAAACCTTCAAAATCGAAATAGCTTGCTAGATAATAACCTACTACCCCAAAAAATACCACCCAATAATAATCACTTTTGGTAGTTTTAATCTCGTTATTTTTATTTCGGTATAAATAGGCAATCACTACGTAAAACGGAAAGGAAAATAACATTCTTAGTAACAACATGGTAATTGCATCTACATTATAATTGTATGCAAGCTTCACCATTACTGCTTTAGAAGAAAAAAGCACAATGCCCAAAACACCTAAGAAAACACCCAACCAAAAGTTTTTTTTCATCATAAGACGAAACTAAAACTTAGGGTTTTAAAAAAATGTTTTCAAATTAAACGAATACGATGTTCAGAAAGGTATCTATGCTATTAATTCTGAGATTTAGGTTTACCTAAATACGTTTAGCTCTAAAAAATATCGGTTGTCAAAAACTGAATCAACAACCTCGATCTACTGGCAAGGAGTATGCTTCCGAGACTAATACTTTTCATTTGTAGGAAAGCCAATAGGGAATTAAATACTTGGCTATCGCCCTGCGATTAAAAATGAAGAAAAGCATCTTCTAAATGCTCAATTTTTGTTTTATTTTTTTGATGAATAATGGCAATAATATCAAACCGAACCTCAACATCTAAATCTTTTTCTACCACATAATAATCTATTGCAGAAACTAATAATTTAATTTTTTTTTCTTTTACAGCATCTTGTGGTTCTTCAAAATAATCTGAACTTCTTGTTTTTACTTCAACAGCAGCTAATATTTCTCCTTTTTGAGCAATAATATCTACCTCTGCTTTTAAATAACGATAGTTTGTTTCTAGGATTTTATAATCGCTTTTTAATAAAAAATCGATGGCTAACTTTTCTCCTATTTTACCAAGTTCATTGTGTTCTGCCATAGTAATAGTTTAAAGTATTCAGTGGCAGTTTTCAGTCATCAAATTGCCAATGTGTTAATTTACAAAATAATTGACTAACCAAACCTCAAAGATTTTAAAAACCCTTGAGGTTTACTTTATAAAAACACATTAATTTATTCTGTAAAAACAACAGAACTCTGTCCAAATCCAACGGTTAATTCAATATTTCTTCCTAAAATCAAAGCTCGGTTATCTGGTTTATGTCCGGCAGGAAAATCAAATAAAACAGGAAAATCGTATTCTTTTACAACATCTAAAACTAGTTCTTCAATAGTATGTCCCCATTTGGTAGAATTGTATTTAATTTTAGAAATATCACCAATTATTAAACCTTTACAATTATTAAAATAACCCGCTCTTTTTAAGCTTTGTAACATTCTGTCGATGCTATATTTATATTCTCCAATTTCTTCAACAAAAAGTATTTTTCCTTTAGTATCCGTCTGACTATTTGAGCCCAACATAGAAGATAATAATGCCAAGTTTCCACCAACTATTTGTCCGTTAGCAGTGCCTTTTCTATTGCATTTAGAAGAAGGAATAGTGTACTTTAATTGTTTTCCGAAAAGTGCTTTTTTAAACGATGCTAGAGTTTTTACAATTAATTCTGGTTTATCATCTACACTAGTGCCCATCATTGCGTGCATGGTTTCTACACCTAAATTATGAATATGACTGTGAAAAGCAGTAATATCTGAGTAACCAATTATCCATTTTGGATGTTTTAAAAATGCCGTATAATCTAATCTATCTAAAACCCTTACAGAACCATAACCACCACGTCCTGCCCAAATTGCTTTTATATTTGGGTTGTCTAAAGCTTTTTGAAAATCTGCCGTTCTTTCTTCATCAGAACCTGCAAAATGACCGTTCTGATTAAAAATATGTTTTCCTAAAACTACTTTTAAGCCCCAACTTTCTGCTAATTTTTTTGCTTTAAAAATAGTTTCTTGCCTATTTTTTAAAATTCCTGCAGGCGCTACAATAGCAATCGTGTCTCCCTTTTGTAAATAAGGTGGCGTAATTAATTTATCTTGGGCATTTACGGATGAGAAAATCATCAAAACTAAGGCGGTAAAAATCGTTTTTTTATTCAAAATGGGTCTTGTTTCTTGGTTGGAATACTCTAAAAATGTATTTACTGTAAATGTATTAATTTTCAATGGTTTTTAAAACTCCCTTTTTCGTACTTTTGCACTTCAAAATTCAGTCCAAAATTAATACATAGAACACATGAGTGCTCCAAAAAGATATACAATTACTGCCGCTTTACCATATACAAACGGTCCCATACATATTGGTCATTTAGCAGGCGTTTACGTTCCTGCAGATATTTATGCGCGTTATTTACGTTTAACGGGTAATGATGTTGCCTACATTTCTGGTTCGGATGAGCACGGTGCTGCCATACCAATGAAAGCAAAAAAAGAAGGTGTTTCTCCGCAAGTGATTATTGATAAATACCACGGAATTATTAAAAAATCTTTTGAAGATTTCGGAATTTCTTTTGATAACTACTCTAGAACCTCCTCTAAAATTCATCATGAAACTGCTTCTGATTTTTTTACAAAATTGTATAATGATGGCGAATTTATAGAAGAAGTTTCTGCTCAATTGTATGATGAAGAAGCAAATCAGTTTTTAGCAGATAGATTTGTGGTTGGAACGTGCCCAAAATGTGGTTTCGAAGAAAGTTATGGAGACCAATGTGAAAACTGCGGAACAAGCCATAATGCAACTGATTTAATAAACCCAAAATCTTCTATTACAGGAAACACACCAAGTTTAAAAGAAACAAAACACTGGTTTTTACCTTTAGATAAACACGAAGCTTTTTTACGTGAGTGGATTTTAGAAGGGCATAAAAAAGATTGGAAACCTAATGTTTACGGACAAGTAAAAAGTTGGGTAGAAGATGGTTTAAGACCAAGAGCCGTAACGAGAGATTTAGATTGGGGAATTCCGGTTCCTTTAAAAGATGCCGAAGGAAAAGTGCTATATGTTTGGTTTGATGCTCCAATTGGATACATTTCATCTACCAAAGAATGGGCAGCAAGAGAAGGCAAAAATTGGGAAGATTACTGGAAAAAAGACGATACTAAATTGGTGCATTTTATAGGGAAAGACAATATTGTTTTTCACTGTATTATTTTCCCTGCCATGTTAAAAGCACACGGAGATTATATTTTACCAGATAATGTACCTGCAAATGAGTTCTTAAATTTAGAAGGAAATAAATTATCAACGTCTAAAAATTGGGCTGTTTGGTTACACGAATATTTAGAAGAATTTCCAAATCAGCAAGATGTTTTACGTTACACCTTAACGGCAAACGCACCAGAAAGTAAAGACAACGATTTTACTTGGAAAGATTTTCAGGCTAAAAACAACAACGAATTGGTTGCTATTTTTGGTAATTTTATTAACAGAGTAGTGGTTTTAACCAATAAATATTATGAAGGGATTGTTCCTGCTCCAAATGATTTTACAGAAGTAGATGAAGATGTTTTAGCTGCTGTAAAAGAGTTTCCGAATATTATTGGAAAGTCTATTGAAAGATATCGTTTTAGAGAAGCAAGCCAAGAATTAATGAACTTAGCTAGACTTGGTAACAAGTATTTAGCAGATGAAGAGCCTTGGAAAGTTATAAAAGTAGATGCAGAACGCGTACAAACAATTATGTATATTGCTTTGCAAATTTCTGCTGCTTTAGCCGTAGTTTCTAAACCATTTTTACCGTTTACTTCAGATAAATTAAAAGGGATTTTAAATATTGATGATGCTCTTTCTTGGGAAGATGTTACAGAAAAGGATGTTTTATTACCAGCAGCTCACCAAATAAACAAAGCAGAATTGTTGTTTTCTAAAATTGAAGATAAAACGATAGAAGCTCAAGTAGAAAAATTAGAAGCGACTAAAATTGCCAACGAACAAGAAAATAAAGTGGTAGAACCACAAAAAGAAACCATAGAATTTGATGACTTTACCAAATTAGATATTAGAATTGGTACCATTTTAGAAGCTGAAAAAGTAGCTAAAACAAAGAAGCTTTTAAAGTTAAAAGTTGATGTTGGTATAGACACAAGAACTATTGTTTCTGGTATTGCAGAAAGCTTTTCTCCAGAAGATATTATTGGCCAACAAGTGTCTGTATTAGTAAATTTAGCACCAAGAAAAATTAGAGGTGTAGAAAGCCAAGGAATGATTTTAATGACAGATACTCCTGATGGAAAACTAGCTTTTGTAGAACCTACAAAGGCAGTTAAAAATGGGCAACAGGTTAGTTAATACAAACTTATTTATATAAAAGAAAGTCGCTAAAAGCGACTTTCTTTTATGTTTTCACAGAAGTATTTCTGCATATAGTTTTATCTTTTTTGATATAAAGAGAAATCACATAAAGTTACGCAGTATTGTACAATCTGGTTTGTGAGACTTCTCCTTTATTCAAAGCAATAAGTTTTTAGGGGATAGCGTTTTTAAATAAAAACAACTATTATTCAATATTTAAAAGAAAATTACAATTTTTTACAAGAAATAAATTATTATTCATAAATTACAACACATAATATAACTTTATATCGAGAATTATAAACGATTCACAGATCATTTTATTCACTTTAACGAAATAAATCACTAGACATCAAATAATTAAATAATTTAGCACCAAGGAAATATAATCCCTATAAAGTATTTAGAGAAGTAATTTGTTAGAAATCCCTAAATTTATAACAAACTAAAGTTACTCTCCCTATGCTAAATCGCTAAAACATTCATTTGTTTTTAGCGATTTTCATTTTACTCAAAATTCATTTTAAATTTAATACTTCTAGTAGATCAACCTAAAACACTACTCTTTTTGAATTCGTTAATAAACGGTTGTTTGTAAATTCTTTTTCCTAATGCAGCGTTAATTGCGTTTGCAACGGCACCTCCTGCAGGCGGTAAACCTGGTTCTCCTAATCCTGTTGGCGATAAATCATTTTCTACAAAATGCACTTCCACTTTTGGAGTTTCTTGCATTCTAATTAAACGATACGTATCAAAGTTTTTAGAATTTGGTTTTCCGTCCTTAAAAGAGAAATCTGCATACATGGCATGCCCAATTCCGTCTAAAACGCCACCTTCTAACTGGTTTCTTGCTCCTGTTGGATTTACAACAATACCACAATCTACGGCAACAGTTACTTTTTTTATTACCGGAAGACCGTCTTTTAATACAATATCTGCAATTTCTGCAACGTGTGTATTATGACTATAATATGCAGAAAAACCTTGAAAAACTCCTTTTTCTGTTTTTCCCCAATTTCCTTTATCTTTCACTAGTTTAATAGTGTCTTCCATTCTTTGTCCAGAATATTGTATCTTTTTATCTGTAGTACCTTTTACATTCTGCAATAAATCTAAACGTAATTGAATGGTATCTACATTTAATTCTGATGCTAATTCATCAAAAAAACTTTGCTCTGCAAATGCCAAAAAGTTGGTATAAGGAGCTCTCCATGCACCAGTTGTAATATTACTATTATAACTGCCCGTTTCTATTTTATAATTAGGAATACATCCTGCTGGAAAAAAATTAGCAATTATGCCATACATATTACCACCTACTGCTGCTTCTTTTAAATGATAACCGGTTACTTGTCCGTTTTTTAGAGCTGCCTTTATTCTATATTTTACAGCAGGTTTATAAACGCCTGTTGTCATATCATCTTCTCTAGTAGAAACCAATTTTACAGGTTTTTTAATTGTATTAGATATTTCTGCAGCTTCATACACAAAATCTCCGTACAATCTTCTACCAAAGCCACCGCCCATTCTGGTCATTTCTAAAGAGATTTTATCAATATCAAAACCCAACAAATCTGAAACCACATTTGCTGCAAATTCTGGTGTTTGCACAGGCCCTGCTAAATGAATTTTTTCTGATGTAACATCAGCATAAAAATTCATGGGTTCCATACAATTGTGTGGTAAAAAAGACGAATGATATGTTTTTTCTATCACTTTATCTGCTGTTGCAAAAGCCTTTTTTATATCTCCATCCTCTCTTCTTGTTTTTAATTTTTTGCCTTCTAAAATTTCAGTTAAAACTGTATCATGGTTTTCTGTAGATTCTAATTTACTGTCTTTTTTCCAAACTGCTGTAAGTGCTTTTTTACCTTTAATTGCTGCCCAAGTATTTTCTGCAATCACTACTACTTTATCTGTTTCAGACATTTGAAATGTCCAATTTTTCTTACCAGATGCTACATACTTTCTTACTTTATCGCCTATGGTAATAACATCAATTACACCTTTTACTTTCTTTGCTTCTGTTGCATCAAAACTTTCTAATATTTGACCAAAAGCTGGTGGCCTTAAAACAGAAGCAATCACCATTCCGTCTGTTTTATAGTCTAATCCAAAAAGAGGTTTTCCAGTGATAATTTTATCGATATCTACATTTATAATTTCCTGACCAATAATTGTAAAATCTTTTGCCTCTTTTAACTTTACATTTTCTGGAACTTCTAATACTGCAGCTTCTTTTACAACATCTCCATAGCCTAATGTATTACCACTTGAGTTTGTAATAATTCCTTTAGAAGCCTTACATGTATTAGCATCTACATTCCATTTTGCAGCTGCAGCATTTATCAACATTTGTTTGGTGGTTGCTCCTGTTTGTCTTAAAGCATCCCAACTAAAACGAATAGACTGACTTCCACCGGCTATTTGTCTGGTAAAATTATTAGTATCTAAATTTCCTTGTACCACGTTTACCTTACTCCACTCAACATCTAATTCTTCTGCAATAAGCATTGGCATTGCTGTTTTTACACCTTGCCCAATTTCTGGATTTGGCGAAAAAATAGTAACATAACCATCATCAGAAATTTTAATAAATGCATTAAAATCATTGAAATTTAATTTTGTAATATCTACAGGCATTACTGCCTCTGGTTTACAAGCCGTTAATAAATTAAACCCAATTAAAATACCACCACCTGCTAAAACTGATGCCTTTAAAAAGTTTCTTCTGCTAAAATTATTCTTTGTAATAGATTCCATTTTGTGAAGTAGTTTTATGATTAAGACATTTTATTTGCAGCAACTTTTACCGCTTTTTCAATTCTATTATAAGAAGCACATCTACAAATATTACCGTGCATGGCTTCTCTAATTTCTTCTTCTGAAGGGTTTTTATTTTCCGCTAAAAATGCAGAAGCAGTCATAATTTGTCCTGCTTGGCAATACCCACATTGAGGCACATCAATCTCTTTCCAGGCTTCTTGCACTGGGTGTTTTCCATCATCAGACAATCCTTCTATGGTAGTGATTTTTACATCATCTAAAATAGAAACTTGCATTTGACAACTTCTTGTTGCAACGCCGTCTATATGTACTGTACATGCGCCACATTGCGCAATACCGCAACCAAATTTTGTACCCACTAAATTGAGTTCATCTCTTAAAATCCATAACAATGGCGTATCTGCATCGGCAGTTACTTTACGCGCTGTTCCGTTAATATGAAGTGTGTAATTTGGCATAGAAAATAAGTTTTAAATTAAAGTTGGAAGTTACAAAAAATTGCTTTCGTTATTTTAACTAGACGTTTAATGAGTATGTTTTTGGTTTTTTTTAACAAAAAAAAGATTTAATCAACTGAACGAAAAACAAATACAAAACAGGACAGTTGTATATAAATAAAAAAGAATCCACCCAAAAAATGGGCGGATTCCTCTTTTTCAATACAATTTTACGCAGCCTTATCTTCCTGTTTTTATTCTGTTTCTTATTTCCTTAAAAGTTCTTCTTCTAAAGCAAAAACTAATAAATTTACATAAGCATCTACCGTTTCTTTTATAGAAGATGAATCAATAATATCAATTGCACCTTTCTATATTAGTTCTCTTTCTTTTAAAAAACAGATACAGTGTAACGAAGTTCCTGTATTGAAAATATTTAAATTTTTATAATATTCTAGATTGTAATAAATTTATTGATGCACATAATAGTCATCCTTAAAACTTATATCTAAATGTTTTCGTGTACACGGTTTTGTTTTCTATACCTATAGTTCTTGTAAATAAAATAGCGTTAACATAACTACTAGCCTAAATTTGTTCCACAATTCTTAACCCTTCTTTAAGTCATTTTTTCAGCTTGTGGTCATTTTATTCTACATCTATTATTCTTTTTTGTTTTTCTGTTTTATTGATTTTTTTAAAAATATTGTATAAATTTCGTTTCAATTCTCTGTGCTCTTTTAAATGATTTTTAAACAAAACAATTAAAGTTTTATGCTTGTTTTTATAACCTTGTTCTTTTTTAGGTTCATCTATTCCGTCTACTAAAACTTGCAGATTATTTTCATGTTCTTTCACCAATTTAATTAAGTCGTCATTGGTCTTTTTAGAGCTACTTAAAATTTCTATAATTTCTTTACTTTTAGCATAAGATTGAAAATCGATTAATTGAAGAGTATTCCATTTTACTAAATCTTCAAAAAAAAGATATTCATCATTTAAAAATTCTAATTCTAAAAGCCATTCTTTAGAGTCATTATGCATTTCCTCTGCACTTAACCACTCTATGAAACTAGTATTTACTTGTTTTATTTTCATGATAAAAAGTATTAAATTCAGATTTAAAATAGATTAGTGCTACTAAGTTACATTGAAAACAAAAAATATAAAATGATATACATCAGAGCGCTGCAAAATTACTAGTACTTATTGCTTTAAGGTACTTTCTAAATATTCGAATATTTTAATTTTAAAATTTGTACATTGAATAAAGAATTGATAGGTTTTCTTTTCTAAATCATCATGCGTTTTTATAAAAAAATTATCACAAAATAAATCTTCACATTCAAGTTTATTTGTAATTGAATTTGAATGTATTTCAATTTCTTTTAACAATGCTAAAGCTTCATTTTCTGTACTAGTTATATCTTTCTTAAACATCTCTAAATTTTCGAATAAATTTCTAGTATCTACTTTAAAGATAGAGGCTTCTAAAAGGTTTTTATAAAATTTATATTCTATAATTTCTTCTTTTAATCTCGTTTTATATTGCAGCATATTGTACTTCAATTCTTCTATAGATTTGTTTTCATTAAAACTTTTATAAATATTCTCTACGTCCATTTTATTTGAATTTAATTATATTACAATCTCTTCTACATTTTCTAATTTTGGAATAACTGCATTCCAATTATAAGTGTCTTTTATTTTCACTCTAAAAGCATCTAAAACCGTAGGTTCACCATGAATTAAAAATACCTTTTCTGGAACATTTTTAATGTTTTTCATCCAGTTTAATAAGTCTTGCTGATCTGCATGCGCAGACAAACTTTCTATGGTTTTAACAGCTGCTTTTACAGGATAATATTTGCCATAAAAACGAATTTCGTGCGCACCTTCTAACAGTTGTCTACCACGGGTTCCTTCTGCCTGATAGCCTACTAATAAAACAGTTGTAGAAGATTCATCTATCATTTGTTGCAAATAGGTTAGCACTCTACCGCCAGTTACCATGCCGCTTCCTGCAATTATAATTTTAGACCTTTTATCATCTATAGTTTTCCATGTTTCTTTATAAGATTGTATAATATTTATATGATTACACATGGCATTATATTCTTCCATTGGTAATTTATGCCATTTAGGAAAACGTTTAAAAACATCTAGAACTCTGTTGCCCATTGGGCTATCTACAAATATTGGAATATTAGGAATCTTGTTTTCTTTGTATAACTTCCATAAGATATACATAAGGGTTTGTAGGCGTTCTACAGCAAAACTAGGAATGATCAAGTTTCCTTTCTTTTGAATAGTATCTTTAATAATGCCCGTTAATTTTTTTTCTACATCTTCTACCGGATGTAATTTATTACCATACGTGCTTTCTATAAATAAAAAATCTGCCCATTCTGGAGTTTTGGGTTCATCTAATAGATAATCATTACTTCTACCAATATCTCCAGAAAAGACAAAACGTTTTCCATTAATATCTAACTCTATAAAAGTGGCGCCAATAATATGACCATTATATTGAAAACGATAGGTAATATTTTCTGATAAAACAATCCACTTATTTTCAACTCCTACTTCAAATTGATGTATCGTTTTTTCGGCATCTCTAATCGTGTAAAACGGTAAAGCTGGTTTGTGAGAAGAATACTTCTCTTTGTTTGCTTTTTCTGCTTCTTCTTCATTAATTTTAGCACTGTCTTTTAATATAATTTCTGCAATAGACAAAGTAGGTGCTGTTCCAATAATTTTACCTGTAAAGCCCTGTTTTACCAATCTTGGTAAATAACCTACATGATCTAAATGACCATGTGTTAAAAGCACTACATCAATTTTACTTACATCTACAGGTAAATCTTTCCAGTTCAGTTCTCTTAGTTCTTTTAAACCTTGAAACATACCACAATCTATGAGTATATTTTTTTCTGAAGTTTCAATTAAAAATTTTGAGCCAGTGACTACACCTGCAGCTCCCAAAAAATTTATTTTAGCAAAATGTTCCATCTTTTAGTGATTTTTACTGTTACACAATTGCTTAATTTCATTTAGTATTCTATCTTTTCTAATCGTAGAAATACCTAAATGATCTAAGTAAAAAACGTCTTCTATTATTTCTCTACATAACACTATATTTCTATTTAATAAAAACTCTTTTTCTTTCTTGGTAAGCAATGTAGAAACGGTTATTGGATATAAACCTAAACGGTCTATTCTGTCTTTTAAACCATTTCCTTTAGGATAATCCCAACTTAATAAATACAAACCGCAACAGCTACCAAATTTTAATGCATCTTCTGTAAACCTTGTGTTTGTAACCACCCAACCTTCTGTTAATTTATGCCCTGTTTTGTTGTTTGCATTCCAATAGGCTTTTACATCTAAATACCTAGAATTAATATATAACGGAATCTTTACATTGCAATTAAAACCTTGTTGCCCATGAAACTTGCATTCTACAATAGTAGTTTCATTATTTTTATTGGCAATTACATCTATTTCATGGGTAACACATTTACCGTTTAATATGGTACCTACTTCTACACTATAGCCTGCATATTTTAAAACTGCTGCTACAAATCTTTCAAAGGGAAAACCTGTTGGGCCTAATTCGTAAATTGCTTTTTTTAATTTGTATTTAGATGCTAAACAACTTTTCTTCTTTTTAAGCAATGCAAATGCTCTATTGTAAATTTCTTTAGTTGAAATTCCTTGATACAATTCATCTCTTACTTTGTTTATAATCTGATTTACAACAGCATCTTCTGCACCTGTTCTTTTTAAAGAGGCACGTAGCTTATGAATAGAAAATTTTACTTTTTTACCAGAATACTTTATGATATTTATGTCTGTATCATCCATCTTGTGAGCCTTCTTTAAAACGTATTCCAAATCCTCCAGAAATATTAAAATGTTCTATGTATTTGTTTTAAATACTTATGTTTCTTTTGTAATTTTATAAACAAGTGCTTTCCGTTTGTCTAACTAGACTCCCGTAGTTTTTATATTACATCTATTTAAGATTACTTTTTAAAGCTAGCTTAAAACCCTGAATTATACTATGATATATATCAGAATTAAAAAGTTGTCTTTTCTAAAGTTTAGAAAACTCTTTTTAATTCTGATATATCTTTTTTAATGGTGTTTCCTATTTAGTTTAGTGCTTCTTTTTTCCGGATGGTATTACTAAGAAAGGTACATTTAAATGAAAACCTATTTGACTAATTGTTGATTTAAAAAATAAATTTTCGAAAAAAGAATGCTTGTTGTTAATCATTACTAACAGGTTAATTCTCGTTTTTAATTGAAATTCAGAAATTGCTCCCGTTACACTTTGGTTGCTTACACTATGAAATATATGGGTAACATTTTTAAATAATTCGTCTAATTTTTGTTTATTTTCTTCTTGATTTTTAGATAAATCATCGCCATAAGTTGTGTTTAAAATATTAACTTTAGCAGTATTAGAAACCGCAATATCTACAATTTGTTTTACCTGTTTTTTATTAAAAGAAACTTCATAATCAGAAGGAAATAAAATTTCATCTGGAGCTTCAAAAGCAAAATTACTTGGTATTGCCAACACTGGGCATTTTGCATTTTTAATGATATGTACAGTATTAGATCCAAATAAAATTTCTGATAAACCCGTTGCTCCTTTGGTTCCCATTACAATAAGGTCCATTACATGTTTGTCATGCAACTCTTCTATTTCACTTGTTAAAGTATTAAAAGAGGAAATTTTATGATATGTGTGATTGGGGTTTTTAAATTGACTTTCAATTTTTTTCTGAAGTTTATCAACCCCTTTCTCTGATGTATTTCTTACTACATCAATTAAATTAAACCTATCTACACCTGGGTTCATATACTCTACATCATAAATTATTGGTGTATAAGTATTCATTATAAAAAAATTACATTTTTCATCCTTAAATAATTGAATTGCATATTTAATTGCATTCCATGCATTATCGGAAAAATCTGTTGGTAAAAGTATATTTTTCATGATGTTTATTTTTAATAAAATTCTAAATTATGCATACTATTTTGTAACCCCAAAGAAGGGCTTTTTGTAGATAAACTTATTTATCTACATGGTTTTAAAATAGAATATGTTGCTTTTTAAGTATAAAATGAACCTCTAATTTTCTTAAGTTTTCCTTAGTAAAGGATTAATTATCAAAAGAAATATAGAGCACATCTATTGCAGAATTATTATCAGACTAAAAACAAGTCTTTATTAGTCTGATAATAATTTAACGGTACATTTATCTGACCTTACAGATAAGGTTTTGTAATTGCCTTTCTCTTTAGTAATTGCTTTTCTAAATCTGAAATGGTGTTTTTAACAGCAAGTTCATAATTTTTTTCATTAGAAGAAGCAAACAATCTTGGTCCTGGAACACTTAACTCCATTTCGCAAATAACGCCTTTATCTTTAGAGTCGTTTTCTTTTTTAAAAGACACATTTACTTTTATAATTTTATCAAATTTTCTAACCAAACCATCTAGCTTTTTTTCGGTATAAGCTTCCATAGTTTCACTTGTAGACATGTTAACAAATTGAATATTTATTTTCATCTTTATGGTGTTTAAGTTAATAATAAAAATCTTGAAACAATCTATCCATAAGGCAAGAGGCCCTTTAGATAAATTAAATTATTATAATAGCGTACGCTATATTTAATAGATATAAACCTATTAGAAAAAGTAGTGTATATATTACTTGTACAAATTTAATGTTTACAAATTTTAACCAATTTATGGTTCGCTTCGGAAAAATAAAAAGAAACAACCCAATAAGTAATGAAGCCCATCCAATAAAAGTAATTATGAATTTCCAATTAGGCTCCCAAATATTATGAAGTAAAATATTTATCAATCCTATTATAATTGATAAAAAAGATAGAATAATCAAAAATTTTTGATCTTCTAAATCGTTAAAAATTTGTCTTATCCTTTTCGGATTAAAACTTAGTATAACGAAAAAAATAAGTAAGTAATACCCCCAAAACTTTGCTAAAAAAATTGAATTATCCATAACATATTGTTTTTATTCATGAAGTACTAAAAAAGGAACATCTGTATGATAACTTATTTCGGCTACCTTAGTATGAAATAATATTTGTTGAAAATAATTAAGATTTTTTGCTACCATAGCAATCATATCTATATTTCTACTATTTACAAAACATTGTACAGCATCTTCCACTTTTTTATTTGTTAAAAAATGAAAACTGTGTTTATAATTATAAAAATAATCTTCTAATAATTCTTTGCTTTTTTGTTGATCATCATTTAAAGCGGTAACTTTTTTACTAATATTTAAAACTCGTAAAGATGCTTTTTTCTCTTCTAAAATATCTATTATGGGTTGTAATAATTGTAAATCGTTAGATAATGAAAAATCTGTGGGAAACGCAATTTCTTCTATTTTATTAAATTTAGCATTTTCGGGTACCACTAAAGTTGTACATTTTACTTTTGTAATAACATCTCCTGTATTGCTACCTGTAATAAACCCAGCAAAACCACTGGCTCCTTTTGTTCCCATAACAATTACATCTACCTTTTTCTCTTGTACATGCTGTCTAATAGATTCAATAAAAAAGTTAGAATCTGTTACGGTGTAAAATTTATGGTGTTTATTCTTAAAGTTTAACGTTATTTTTTTTTGAAGGTCTTTTAATTGTTTTTTTGAACTTTCTACATTTACATCTACAAGAAGATCTTGGGCATTTTTATAAAGATAATCTTCCATTACAACGTCATTTAATCGATTAACATGTAATAGGTAAAAATTGCACATTGAGTGCTTATAAAAATTTAAAGCGTACTCAATTGCATTCCAAGAATTGTCTGAAAAATCTGTAGGGAGTAAAATAGTTTTCATTTAAATTCATCTTTTATCTAAAAGACAAATTTATCGCTAGAATGCATTTTAAAAAATGATATTGGTCATATAGACGCTAATTCATTTAACATCAACAAATATCTCTTAATTTTTCTAAGTCTAAAATTCTAATAGTTCTACCTTCAATTTCTATTAAACCTTGTTTTTTAAAGCTAGACATTGTTCTTATTAATGTTTCGGTAGCAATACCTGCAACACTTGCCAAATCGTTTCTAGAAATTTTAATTTGATCTTCTGGTTTTCTATTTAATTTTTCTGCAAACATTAAAATTGTCTTTGCCGTTTTTTTACTTACAGAGCTATACGCCATTTGCAAAAGTTGGTCTTTTACAACGGCTAAATCTTCTGTTAACAATTCTATTAACTCTAAAGTTACTTTATGGTTTTTATTTAAAACGCTGGTTAATGTTTTTTTAGAAAGCCCAACCAGTTCTGTTTCTTTAATTGCCGTGGCAGATTCTTGATACGCTAAATTTTGAGAAAAAGAGGTATACCCAAACAAATCATCTTCTTTATACAGCGCTGTTGTAAGTTGTTTACCTTGCTCATCTAGCTTATGACATTTTATAAGTCCGCTATTTATTAAGTAAATGTAATTAGAGTTATTACCTTCTTTATAAATTGTTGCATCTTTAGCAAAAAGAAAGGTTTCTCCATTATCTTCAAAATAATTTTTTAAATCATTAAGGCTTCTAATGTCATCTTTTTCCTCTTTTACTGCTAGTTTTGTTTCTCTACGATCTTTTAAAATAGCCGCTTTTGCAAGTCTACTTTCTATTGCATTTATAAGTTCATCTTCACTAAAAGGCTTGGTTATATAATCATCTGCACCTAAATCCATTCCTTTTCTTACATCTATTCTTTCTGTTTTTGCAGATAAAAATATAAAAGGGATGTGTTGTGTTTTTTCGTTATTGGTTAAAGCTTCTAATACACCATAACCATCTAGTTCTGGCATCATAATATCACAAACAACAATGTCTGGCACTATTTTTTTTGCTAGTTGTACCCCTATTTTACCATTAGAAGCATTTATAACTTCATAGTTAGATAATTCTAAAAGTTCTGACGTGTTTTCTCTTAAAACTACATCATCTTCAATTAATAGTATTTTTCTCATATTGCCTTATTAATAATCTTCATTGTAAAAGTAGATCCAATATTTTCTTCACTTTCAAAAGTTATAGTTCCTCCTAAATTGTTTAAATGACTTTTAATAATATTTAATCCAATTCCTGTTCCTTCTGTAAGTAAAGCGTTTTCTGCCCTAAAATAACGATTAAATATATTTTTCTGATCTGCTTTTGGAATGCCAATACCATTGTCTATAATTTTAATAGTGGTAGTGGTTTTATCTTGCCTTATTTCTATATTTATTTCTGTATTTTCTGGAGAATATTTAATAGCATTGTTTATTAAATTAGTCAACGCTAATGCCACTGTTTTTTCATCTTGAGTTAAAGATATTTCATCTATATCTTCTGGATATTTAATTCTTTGCCCTTCTTTTAAAAGCATATTTGCATTATAAATTACCTCATCTACTACCTTACTTAGTTTAAAAGTATGAAATTTGTAATTTATTTTACCTGAATCTAATATTTCTATTGATAAAAAATCATTTAAAATATTATTTAAATAATGAACTTTATTGGTTATGGTTTCTAAATGCTTGTCTCTTTTTTCTTGTTGTTCTGCTAATTTGTATTTACCCAACAACATGGTAGAGGTTAAAATACCACTTAAAGGTGTTTTAAATTCATGAGAAACTAACGATAAAAATTTGGTTTTTAATTCGTTCAGCTCTTTTTCCTTTTTTAAAGCAGCCTTAATTTGGTTTTCGGCTTCTATTCTCTTATGGTTTTCGGCATCTAATTCAATATTTACCTCCTTTAATTCATGAACCGTTTTACTTAATTCTTTGGTTCTTTCACAAACCTTTTTTTCTAGCTCTTCATTTAATTTATAGATTTCTTCTTCTTGCTGTTTTCTCACAGAAATATCTATAACTAAAGCCATAACAAATGTTTCTCCATAAATTTCAAACGGATTTAAACCTGCTTCTAACGGAAATACATCTCCATTTTTTCTAACGCCATACAAATCTCTCCCATTACCCATCTGCCTTTTTTCTTTATTATTCATAAAACCCTTAAAATGAGCCCCATGACCAGCATGATAATTACGTGGTATTAAAATATTTAAGGCCTTTCCTACAAGTTCTCTAGGGTTGTAGCCAAACATTTTTTCTACAGATGTATTTACAGAAACTATATTTTGTTTATCATTTACAACTACAACCCCCTCAGAGACGGCTTCAAAAAGTACATTAAAAATATCTTGCTCTTTATTTAGCATTTTAGTAATAAATTATCAAATTAAACAAAAAATAAAAATACTAAATTTTAGATTGAAATTATAGCATTTACTGACTATTATCATAATTTTATGACACATAATTCTATAATTTTACTTTTATTCATAAATTACTGATTATGAAACCTTCACAAAACACTATTATTTCTTTTTATGAAAACCTTGGAAAATTATTCTTTGCAATTGCTGCGGCTGATAATGTTGTAGAAGAAGTAGAGTTTAATGTTTTAAAAGAAATTGTAAAAAAGAAATGGACAAAAGTAGACCCAGTTGATGATGATTTTCATTCTGATGCTGCCTATCAAATTGAAACTGTTTTCGATTGGTTAAACAATGAAAGTTTTTTGAATTCTGAAACTTGTTATAATGAGTTTATCGACTTTAAAAAAGAACATCCTTCTTTGTTTACAAAAGAGATTAACAGTCTTATACTGAAAACAGCAAGTAAAATAGCTGCTTCTGTTGCAGATATAAATAAATCGGAATTAATGTTGGTTGCAAGACTAAGTATTGAATTAAAAAAAACATAAAAATAGATGTGAAAAAATTAACTCTTATATTTTGGCTTATAGTAGCTATTACTTCATGCACTAGTAAAGAAGAAAAAATAGTGCCAGTATATAAAAGTATTACAGAATCTGTTTATACTTCTGTTACTATTCAGCCAGATAGTTTATATCAAGTTTACGCATCTGTAGCTGGTATTTTAGAAAAAAACTTAGTAGAAGAAAATCAGGTAATATCTAAAGGAACCGCTATTGTACAAGTAGTTAATAACGCACCTAAACTAAATACCGAAAATGCTAAATTATCTTTAACATTAGCAAAAGAAAATTACAACGGAAATGCAGCAATTCTAAAAGGTCTTAAAGATGAAATTGTTGCGGCTAAAATTAAATTTAGAAATGATTCTATCAATTTTGTAAGACAACAAAATCTATGGAATCAAAAAATAGGTTCTAAAGTAGCATACGATACAAAAAGACTAAATTATGAGTTATCTTTAAATGATTTACAACTCATAAAAAACAACTACAACAGAACAGAAAGTCAATTATTAAATACTGTAAAACAAGCAGAAAACAATTATAAATCTTCCTTAATTAACACCAAAGATTTTAGAGTAAAAAGTAGCATAACCGGAAAAGTATACGCACTTTTTAAAGAACCAGGAGAAACTATAACTACTACAGCACCTGTGGCTACCATTGGTAGTGCAACTAATTTTATAATAGAAATGTTGGTAGATGAAGTAGATATAGTAAAAATAAGCAAAAACCAAAAAGTAATTATTAGTTTAGATGCTTATAATGGGCGCATTTTTACAGGGAAAGTCTCTAAAATTTACCCTCTAAAAGACACCAGAAACCAAACTTTTAAGGTAGAAGCATTGTTTGATAAAGCTCCTGAAAAATTGTATCCAGGTCTTTCTGGTGAAGCAAATATTATTATCAATAAAAAAGATTCTGTACTTACCATACCTAAGGAATATCTTGCAGATTTTAACAAAGTAAAAACAGACGATGGCTTGGTAGATATTAGTATAGGTCTGCAAAATATGGAGTTTATAGAGGTGCTTTCTGGAATCTCAAAAAACACCACAATTTACAAACCAGAATAATGGTAAAATGGCCCATCATACTAAATATTGCAAAAACACATTTGCTCTCTAAATTTAAGCAATCTACTATTGCTGCTTTGGGAGTTACTTTTGGCATAGCATCCTACATTACTTTGGTTAGTTTTATGACGGGTTTAAATAATGTTTTAGATGATTTAATTCTAAATCAAACACCTCATATTCATATTTATAATGAAATAGAACCCTCTAAACAACAACCTATTTCTTTATTTGATAGTTATAAGAATAGTTTTAATGTTGTACACTCTATTAAACCAAAATTAAATCAGAAAAAAATACATAATGCATTGCCTATTATTAAGTATTTAAATAACCTTAAAGATGTTAAAGGAGCCATTTCTCAAATAAAAACAAATATATTCTACATCTCAGGATCTATAGAGCTTGGTGGAAACATAACGGGAATAAATCCATTAGAAGAAGCAAGGCTTTTTAATTTTAAAGATTATGTAATTAAAGGTTCTCCAAAGGATTTAAAAAATACAGAAAACAGTATTATAATTGGCTCTGGAGTTGCCAAAAAGATGTCATTATCCATTGGAGAAAGAGTTCAAATTAGTACCATAAAAGGCGATGTTTTTCCTTTAAAAATTGTTGGTATTTATCAAAGTGGAAATACAGAGATAGACGCTATACAAAGCTTTACAAATATTAAAACAGTACAAACCATTTTAGGAGAAGCTAAAAACTATGTTACAGATATTAATGTAAAATTATACAATATAGAAAAGGCACTCCCTCTTGCTAAAAATATTGAACAACAATTTAACCTAAAAGCAGTAGATATTAATACTGCCAACGCACAATTTGAAACAGGTACTTCTATAAGAAATTTAATAACCTATGCGGTTTCTTTTACGTTGTTAATTGTAGCTGGTTTTGGAATTTATAACATTTTAAATATGCTTATTTATGAAAAAATGAATGACATTGCTATTCTAAAAGCAGTTGGTTTCTCGGGTAAAGATGTACAAATGATTTTTATGAGTCAGGCAATGATTATAGGAATCGTAGGTGGTGTTCTTGGGTTACTTTTAGGACTTCTATTCACTAATATTATTCATACAATTCCCTATAAAACAGCAGCTTTACCAAGGCTAAAAACATATCCAATAGATTTTAATATTTGGTATTACTTTATAGGAATTGTATTTGCCATCGTATCCACTTTTTTTGCAGGTTACTTACCTTCTCAAAAAGCAAAAAAAATAGATCCCGTTAAAATTATAAGAGGCCAGTAAAATGAATACAATTTTAGAAGCAAAAAATATTAATAAATTTTTTAAAAAGCCTGTATCTTTTCATGTATTAAAAGATATTAATTTTAAAATTAAAAAAGGCGAGTTTGCTTCTATAGTAGGGAAATCTGGTTGTGGTAAATCTACATTATTGTATATTTTATCTACGATGGATACAGATTATGAAGGAGAATTATATATAGACAACCAATTAATTTCTGGAGATAAAAAAGACAAATTAGCACATATTAGAAACAAACATATTGGTTTTGTTTTTCAATTTCATTATTTATTATCAGAATTTTCTGTGCTAGAAAATGTAATGCTTCCTGCTAAAAAATTAGGAGAAAAATCTTTTCAAGAAATAGCGCAGGATGCAATGTTAAAATTAAAGATGTTAAACATAGAGCATCTAGCTCAAAAAAAAGCATCACAAATATCTGGAGGTGAAAAACAACGAGTTGCCATTGCAAGGGCTCTAATTAATAACCCTTCTATAATTATGGGAGATGAGCCAACCGGAAATTTAGATAGTCATAACTCTGATAATGTTTTTAACATTTTTAGACGATTAAGTAACGAACAAGGTTTGTCTTTACTTATTGTAACACATGATGAGGATTTTGCAAAAAAAACAGATAGAATTATTACCATGGAAGATGGCAGAATAATAAGTTAATTTTTTTAAGAACTGACAATTCTCATTTTATTTTAAATTTAATTTTAATATCTTTATTGATGCTCTTATAACATAAAAAAACTAACAAATGGCCTTTGTAGATTATTACAAAATATTAGGAATTACTAAAAGTGCTTCTGAAGCTGATATTAAAAAAGCCTACAGAAAATTAGCACGAAAACACCATCCAGATTTAAATCCGAATGATAAAACTGCCGAGAAAAACTTTAAAGACATTAATGAAGCCAATGAAGTTTTAAGCAACAAAGAAAATCGTAAGAAATACGACACCTATGGAGAACATTGGCAAAACGGAGAGGCTTACGAACAAGAAAAACAAAGACAACAAGAGCATCAAAGAAGATCTCAAAGTAGTCAAGGTGGGTATTCTCAAGAAGATTTTTCTGATATTTTTGGAGACATGTTTGGCGGTGGTGGGGCTTCTGGAAGAAGAACAAATGCAAAATATAGAGGACAAGATTATAATTCTGAAATTCAATTAAACTTAAAAGATGTTTACAAAACCCAAAAACAAGTAATTACTGTTAACGGTAAAAACATTAGAATTACAATTCCGGCTGGTGTAGAAAACGGTCAGAACATCAAAATAAAAGGACACGGAGGAAAAGGTGTAAATGGTGGCCCAAATGGAGATTTATACATTCAGTTTTCTATTCTAAATAACACCAAATTTAAACGAGACAAAGACAATCTTTATATTGATGTTGATTTAGATTTATACACCGCATTACTAGGTGGTGATTTAATGGTTGATACTTTTGATGGTAAAGTAAAATTAACCATTAAACCAGAAACAGCAAACGGAACCAAAGTAAAACTGAAAGGAAAAGGATTTCCTAAATATAGAAAAGAAGGTCAGTTTGGAGATCTATACATTACCTATCAACTTAAAATACCTACTAAATTAAACGAAAAAGAAATAGAATTAATTAAAGAATTACAAAAACAACGCTAAATATGGAAACTCAAAATTTAATATCTATTCAGCAATTTTGTGAGCATTACAGCATACCTACAGCTTTTATAAACGAATTAAAAGAGTATGAATTAATAGAGGTTATTGCAGAAAATGATGATAACTATATTAAAATTACGCAAATAACAGAAGTAGAAAAAATGATTCGGTTGCATTATGATTTAAACATAAATCTAGAAGGGGTTGATGCAATTTATAACTTATTAAACCAAGTAGATTCTTTAAAAAAAGAAATAAATAATTTGCAAAACAAACTTAACTTTTATGAAAATGAATAAAATGCTAAAATAATTTCTGGTAAAAAAATTGATTATTTATACTTTTAGGCTTAGTTATTTTAGGCTATCAAAAGATTATAGTACTTCTAATTTAAAATAAGAAATAACACAAATCATGGAAAACTGATTTATATCATGTTTTATATATCTGATTTTAACTAGCTTAGTTATCTGTTTTAACCAAAACTTAGCATCATGATAACAAATTTAAACGATTCTGAATGTAAAAACCTATTAGCAAATAATTATATAGGTCAATTAGGATATATTTATATCGATAGACCTTTTGTTGTACCAATGACCTATTTTTTTGAAAAGGAAGATATTATTATTGGTTATTCTGAAGATGGACATAAAACAAAATCAATGAGAGATAATAGAAAAGTTTCTCTATTAGTTTCAGAAAAAGCAGACAGCAACGTTTGTAATTCTGTATTAGTTCACGGATTTTATGAAGAGTTATCTGGTTCTGAGGCAAAGAAAGATTTACATGAGTTTTCAGCAGGAATTAAAGAGCTTATTTTAAAAAAAGAACATAAAGAAGTAAATTGTATTGGAGATTTTTCACACAAAAAAGAAACCAAAAATACAACCATCGTATTTAGAATAAGAATAGATGATCTGACAGGAAAAAAGATTACAGACTAGATTATTTATGTTGAAAACCTAATTCGGTTTTATAAGATGGTACCTCCCATTTTATCATCTCTTTTAAAAATTCATCAACTTTTTCTATAATAAGTTTTGCTGTAATTTCTGTTGGGTTATAAATTCCTAGTTCTATATTATTGTTTTCTATTGGTAGTTGCTCTACATAAGGCAAAAGAACCATTATATATACATCTCCACTATAAGATTGTGAAAAAACCAAGGCTCCTCCTTGTATAAATTGATAAGCAGGAATCTTATTTGTACAATCAATAAGATCAGACGGAAAAGAATCAAATATAATATTTACAGCTTCATTGTTATGAATCCAATTAAGTTCTTGAACCTTCCAACCAATATTATAGCTTTTAGCAGTATTCCTTAAGGTGTTTAAGATTAACTTTTTAGTAGTACTTTCCCATAGCGTTTTTTTATCAACAACCGTTTTAATAGATGCTTTATAATCATTAACGCGCTCTTCTAAATGTTCTATTTTCATAATAATCCATTTTAAATTCTTAAGTAAAAGAAGTTAAAAATATATCAAATTACAATGATATTCATCAGCAAGTTTTATGTATGATAAATATCATTTCATTTCCTTATAATAAATATTAACTTAGTATCATAGTGATTCTAAATCATTGAAAATGAAACATAAAATAAATTTTCAGATCCTTTTATTGCTACTAATATACTTTCATATTGGCAATATAAATGCAGTTCCTTTTTTACAAATAAGAGCTAGTTTCTCAAATAATATTGCTCCTAAAAAAATAACTATCAAAAAAAATATCACTGTAGAAAACTACTTTCAATTTATAGATTCTCTTGTCATAAAATACGATACTTTAACCACATATAAACTAACAGAACACTTGTTGGTAAGAGCAAATCCTTGGATAATTAATACTCTAAAAAACACGGATTACTATCTAATGAAAGTAAAAGATTCTTTTGTTTACAATCAAAAGAAAATGGTTGTTTTAAAAAAGGGAAATCAACTAATAATACCAGATTCTATAAAGGCCAAAGAGATATACAATTCATTTACCAACACAAGGATAGATATAAACATCCCCGAGTATAAGCTTAGAATTTTTGAAAACGATAAAGAGCTTTATAGTTTTCCCGTTCGGGTTGGTAGAAATGAAAAAAAATATCTAAAAATGGCTGGTAGAATTTTAGATTTAAGAACAAAAACAGGCAAAGGAAAAATAGTGGGGTATGAACGGTTTCCTGATTTCTACAACCCTGCTAATGGACATAGATATTATGTAACCAACAGAGATGACAAAAAGGTTACAAAATTGCCTCAAATACCTTTTATAGAAACTGAAATTAATGGTTTACGCTACGGACAATTAATACACACAACAACCAACCCAAAAACGTTGGGTAAAGCCTATTCTAACGGTTGTATTGGCGCTAAAGAAGCAGATGTTTGGGTTATTTATTATTATACTCCCATAAATACTAAAATTACCATTAGATATAATTTAAACATAAAAGATTCTATCAGCGGAAAAAATATAATATTAAAAGACATTTACGGCTATTCTAAAAAATAAAAAAAGCATTGATAACTAAATCAATGCTTTTTTTATATAAAATTTACTGAATTTATTTAGCTCCTAAAAGCAATAATTCATTCACCATAATTTCTGTAATATATCTTTTTTCTCCTTCTTTGGTATCATAAGATCTGTTTGTTAGTTTTCCTTCAACCGCTATTTCTTTTCCTTTGCTTACATAGTTTTCTACCACATTAACCAAACCACCAGTAATAACAATATTGTGCCAATAAGCACGCTCTATTTTATTACCTGCTTTGTCTTTGTAACTATCGTCTGTAGCCATAGAAAATTTGGCCATTTTGTTACCATCTTTAAAAGTTACTATTTCTGGGTCTTGACCCAATCTACCAATTAATTGTACTTTGTTTCTTAACGTATTCATAAGATAAGTTTTTAAACACCTCGACCATGCTCAGTGCAAGTTTATAATTTGTTTTTGTCAATTCGTTTTGACTCTGCAAAGTTGCGACACCATTGCAATTTTATTCGGTTACAAAACAATTACTTTCGGTTGTAATTATTTGTAGTCGTTTGTAAACGGATAAATATCACTACATTTACCTTATGAAATTTCATTTAGAAACAGAAAGATTACTTCTTAGAGAGCTTAGAGCAACCGATTTAGAGGGAATGTTTGAATTAGATTCTAATCCAAGTGTTCATAAATATTTAGGAAACAAGCCTATTAACACTAGAGAAGAAGCACAAAGAAGAATTCAATTTGTTAAAGAACAATATATAGAAAACGGTATTGGCAGGTTTGCTGCAATAGAAAAATCTTCAGGTAATTTTATAGGCTGGTCTGGTTTAAAATTAAATAAAGGAGAAAAAGAAAGTTTAAATGGTTTTCAAGATTTTATTGATATTGGCTATCGATTCATTCCTAAATATTGGCGAAAAGGATATGGTTTGGAATCTGCAATTGCTTGTTTAGAATATGGTTTTAACACCCTAAATTTAGACATTATTTATGGTGCTGCAGAAACAGGAAATATTGGTTCTAACAAAATTTTACAAAGTATTGGTTTGCAATTTGTAAATGAATTTGAAGAACATAATGAGCAAGTAAATTGGTACGAACTAAAGAAAGTTAATTATGGAAAGTAGAAAGTGTTTAGAATGTAATGAAATTGTAAAAGGTAGAATTGATAAAAAATTCTGTTCAGATTATTGTAGAAATGCATACAACAATCGCGTAAATAAAGACAGTAAAAATCTTATCAGAAATATAAACAATCGACTAAGAAAAAATTACAAAATTTTATCTGAATTAAATACAACCGGTAAAACAAAAGTTACTAGAACCAAATTATATGATAAAGGTTTCGATTTTCAGTTCTTTACCTCTATTTACAAAACCAAAACAGGGAATACGTATTTTTATATTTATAATGAAGGCTATTTGCCTTTAGAAAATGAAACGTTTTTATTGATTAGAAAAGAATAAAACTTCGTGATAATTGCAACTTATACTTATCTAAAATAATATAAAAATGGCATTAGCTACAGATTTCGACTCCTTTATAATTCCGCTTATATTTGTTGTATTAGTTGGTTTTATTATCTTTATAACGTATTTTTTTAGTACAAAACAAAAAATTATAAGAACCCTTTCTAAACTACCTATTAAACAAATTGGAAGTTTAAAAAATAACCAATTCACAAGATTTACAGGCAAAGCGTTACATGTAAAAGAACCTTTAATTGCTCCTTTTAGCAAAAGAAAATGTGTGTTTTATGTCATAAAAATTGAATATAAAAAAAGTAGTGGAAAAAATAACCATTGGAGAACGATTGTAAATGAAGAAAAAGTTCAAGATTTTTTCATAGAAAAAAACAGTGATTTTGCCATGGTAAGACTACATCAAAACCCCAAAAACTATACGTGTCATTTAGTAGTTGATAAAAAAATAAATTCAGGTATTTTTAATGCACCAACTTCAGAGTTTAACGCATTATTAAAACAGTATGATATTAAAAGTGAAAACTTTTTTGGATTCAATAAATCTTTAAGATATTCTGAAGCAATTATAGAAATAGGAGAAGAAATTACCGTTGCAGGTATCGCAAAATGGAAAAGTTTAAAAGAACCTATAGCAGGCTATTCGTATTCTAAAATAGCCGAACTAGAAAGTTCTGATAAACAAAAATTAATTATTACAGATTTACCAAATATTAAATCTAAAAAAAGAGTTTAACTATTCCAAGTATTTCCTTTTACACTTATTGCAGCTTTTAACACATCAGTCTGACTAATTTGCCCAATTAATTTACCATTTTCTACCACAGGAAACCTTCTTCTGTGAGAACTAATAAACTTAAAAGCAGCATCAAAAATATTCATATCTTTATCAATGGTATCAACATCTGTAACCATATATTTCCCTACTGTATTATTAACATCAGATGGCATGTTGTAATATTTACTTTCAGAGATATGCTTAATACAATCTGTTTCAGAAATAATACCAATTAAGTCGTTTTTGTCATTAACAACAGGACCTCCAGAGATTTTATAGGTAATTAATTGAGTAATTACATGATCTAAAGTATCCTCAGCTTTAAAAGTTATCAATTTTTTAGTCATATAATCAGATACCAAAATTTGAGATTCTTCTTTTCCTTGACTTGTATCTCTTTTTCCTTGAAAGCTTTTAATTGCCATAATAGTGTAGTTTTTAGTTTTATTTAAATGTACTATTTTTTCTGTTTTATGCAACATTTACACCAAGTTTTTTTTTATTTCTTACATTTATAGAAACATATTTATCAAATAATCAAATGAAAGCCTTTTCTTCTCTTGTTTCTGTTCTTATAATTCTTGGAGTTATTGTTTGGAGTTTTTCTGATTTAAAACCCACTTTTTCTCCAGAAAAAATCGAGTCTAAAACTGAATTCTCTATAAATAATGCACTTTATCATTTAAAGAATATTAGTAAAGAAACTCATTATACGGGTTCTAAAAATCATAAAGAAGTTCAGCATTATATTGTAAATGAACTACAGAAAATGGGATTGGAAACTGAAATTCAAACCCAAACAGCCATAAATAAAAAATGGTTTGCAGCAACTACTGCAGAAAATATATTGGCAAGAATTAAAGGATCTGAAAACGGTAAAGCCTTAATGCTTTTAACGCATTACGATTCTAATCCGCATTCCTCTTTGGGTGCAAGTGATGCGGGTTCTGGCGTAGTTACTATTTTAGAGGGAATTAGAGTATTCTTAGAAAAAAAGAAACAACACAAAAACGATATTATTATTCTTATTTCTGATGCTGAAGAACTAGGTTTATTAGGTGCACAGGCTTTTGTTGATACACATCCTTGGACCAAAGATATTGGTTTGGTGTTAAATTTTGAAGCACGCGGAAGTGGTGGCCCAAGCTATATGTTGATGGAAACCAATGGAAAAAACAGCAAGTTATTGTCAGAATTCATGGCTGCAAAACCAAATTATCCTGCAGCAAATTCTTTAATGTACAGCATCTATAAAAAATTACCAAACGATACCGATTTAACCGTTTTTAGAGAAAATGCAGATATAAATGGATTCAATTTTGCCTTTATAGGCGATCATTTCGATTATCATACAGCACAAGATTCTTATGAGCGTTTAGACAGAGAAACACTTTTACATCAAGCAGATTATTTTACATCTACTGTAAATTATTTTTCAAATTCAGATTTAACCGATCTAAATTCTGATGAAGATTTTGTCTATGTAAATTTTCCGTTTGTAAAATTAGCATCCTACCCTTTCTCCTGGGGTTCTAACATGTTAATCGGTGCAATTCTCATTTTTTTACTTTTACTTTTCTTCGGATTTAAAAAAAGAAAACTCTCTTTAAAAGGAATTTTAAAAGGTTTTGGAATCTTTATTTTGGCTGTTATCCTGTGCGGAGGGATTTCTTTTGGTCTATGGAAGTTATTATTAATCATTCACCCTCAATATAAAGACATTTTACACGGTTTTACCTATAATGGATATCAATACATCACTGCGTTTGTGTTTTTGAATTTATGGGTCTTATTTAAAGTCAATAAATTTATTTATAAACACGAAAAGTCAACAGATTTAATAATTGGTCCAATTGTAATTTGGCTCGTTATTAATTGCTTTATCAATGCCTATTTAAAAGGTGCAGGTTTTTTTATCATTCCGGTGTTTGCTGCATTGGTTATTTTGGCAATTGCTATTTTTATGAATTTGGAAGAAAAAGCAAAACGTATATTATTCACTATTATATCAATTCCTACTATTTATATTTTTGCGCCATTAATTAAAATGTTTCCGGTTGGCTTAGGGTTAAAAATATTGTTTGTTTCCGGAGTTTTAATCGCCTTAGTTTTTGGGTTGATGATTTTTACCTTTCATCAAAAGAAAACTTTTTGGATGCAGAAAGCAGTTGGTTTATGCGCTATTATTTTCTTTGGACTCGCAACCTATAATAGTGGTTTTTCTGTTGATAAAAAGAAACCGAATAGCCTTGTTTACATTCAGAATTCTGATGATAAAACTGCCTTTTTTGCCTCGTATGATACAAACTTAGATTCATACACAAAACAAATTTTCGACAAAAATGCCACAGAAGGAAGTATTGCCAATGCAGAAACCAAAAGTAAATACAATACACGCTTTACATATCATAAAAAAACCGAATTCAAAAATATTCCTTCAGCTTATGTAGAAACAGAGTTAGATACTGTTATTGGCAATAAACGTTTTGTAGAAATCACAATATCATCTAATAGAAAAGTGAATAAATTTGAGTTTATCACTAAAAATAAATTGAAGTTACATCAGTTTAAAGTAAACGATGTTTTGGTGAATGACGGGAAAATTTATGAAATAAAAAACGGTACTTTTTTAATTTACCATTTAGCAAATCAAAATAAACAAGTTACGTTGTCTTTTAGTGTTTTAAACGAGGATAAATTAGATATTATTCTAAATGAAATTTCTTACGATTTATTAGAAAACGATCATTTTACTATTATACCAAGAACAGAAGAAATGATGCCAATGCCTTTTGTAACGAATGATGCTATTATTATTTCTAAAAAATTGAAGTTGTAAGAGATTATTGCAAAGGCGTAAAGTATTGTGTATGCCATTATTTTAATGAATTACAAATAGCTGACAAACAAGTTTAGCCCTGATTGAAACGGCATCCTTTTTAATGCCTATTAAACAAGTAAAGTCTATTCTAATAAAGAGATTGCCTCAGTTTACAAAAAAGTAAACTTCGCAATGACTCATTAAAAAGATATAGTGAAAAGCAGGAATAGCTTCTAAAAAACATTCTTACCCTTTCATTTTATGCAAAAAAAAGCATCTTGAAAATATCAAGATGCTTTTTTTATATATAAAATAATACTATTTAGTCTATTTCAGAAACTCTTAATGTATTTACCATTCCTTTAGCCTCCACTGGCATAGAAGTTAAGTTAATCATTAAATCTCCTACTGAAACGATACCACTTTCTTTCGTTATTTTGTTAATATCTACAACAGTATCATCTGTACTTAAATGTTTATCGTAAAAGAACGCTCTAACACCCCAAAGTAAATTAACTTTTGATAAAATTCTTCTTTCTGAAGAAAATACCAATATTTCTGCTTTCGGTCTCCAAGCTGAAATTTGAAAAGCAGTATATCCACTTCTTGTTAAAGTAGAAATAGCTTTTGCATCTATATTATCTGCCATTAATGCTGCATGATGACAAACAGATTTTGTTATAAATCTATTTGTTCTAATATGTGGTGCTTCATGTGGTACTTTAATCATGCTAGAGTTTTCTACTGCTCTAATGATTTCAGACATTTTCTGAATTACTTTTAAAGGATGTTTCCCTACAGAAGTTTCACCAGATAACATTACAGCATCTGCTCCGTCCATAATTGAATTGGCAACATCATTTACTTCTGCTCTTGTTGGAACAGGATTATCAATCATTGTTTCCATCATTTGAGTTGCAATAATTACAGGAATTCTTGCTCTCTTAGCACGTCTTACTAATTTTTTCTGAATTAATGGAACGTCTTGCATAGGAATTTCTACTCCTAAATCTCCACGAGCAACCATTAAACCATCACAATAAGGAATTAATGCGTCTATATTTGCAACTGCTTCTGGTTTTTCTATTTTAGCAATAACTGGTACTCTATAATCTGAATGTTCATCAATTAAATCGCGTAACATTCTTAAATCTTCTGGAGTTCTTACAAAAGAAAGTGCCATCCAATCTACCTTTAAGCCTAAAGCAAAAACGGCATCTTCTTTATCTTTTTCTGTTAAAGCAGGTAAAGAAATAGCTGTGTTTGGTAAGTTTACTCCTTTTTTAGAATTTAAAGGTCCCCCAACTATAACTTTTACAACAACTTCTTTGTCTTTATCTGTAGAAACTACTTCAAAACGTAATTTACCATCATCTACCATAATGTTTTCTCCAACTTTTACGTCTTTAGGAAAACGTTGGTAGGTCATAAATGCTTTTTTGTTGTTACCAATACACTTTTCTGTAGTAAAGGTAAAAAGGTCTCCATCATTTAAAATTACACCATCTTCCATAACTCCTACACGAAGTTTTGGCCCTTGTAAATCTGCTAAAATAGCAACATTGAATCCTTCTTCTTTATTAATTTCTCTAATTCTTTTTACATTCAGTTTTACAACATCATAATCTGCGTGCGAAAAATTAATTCTAAAGACATTGACACCTGCAATTGCCAACTCTTTCATCTTTTCTTTGGTGTCTATTGCTGGACCTAAGGTTGCAACTATTTTTGTTTTTTTGTATTCTATCATGTTTAAAATATTAAAAAGTCTTTAGACTTTAGGGTGTTTTTATCAATTGAAAATGCTGTAATTACATTGTCAATATTTTTTATACTATTTATTGTTTTCAAAACAAATTCATATTCTAAATCTCCACAAATTTTTAAAAAGAAATCTACTTTTTTCTTTTCCGGAATTAAATATGTTTTTGTTTCTAATGTTAGTAATAACTGATTAGCTGCTGTTTGGTTTTCTCGTCTATAACTATTTGCTATTAAAAACCAATCGTAATCATATTCTTTATTTTCATAATTATATATAGAAAAAGAGGCTTTCTTTTCTTCTATCACAAACTCTAAATTCTCTTTTGCTTTATAAAACCTAGTATTTAGGTTTTTATTTAATAAGTAGGCAAGTTTATAATCTTCTAAAGTAGAATGGATTCCTATTAAAGAATATTCTTCTTCGCAAAAATCGTCCATTTCTAAAGCGTGTACTTGCATAGATTATAAGTAATACTTGTATTATGAAAGGGCTAAATTACTAATTGTTTAGGACATTACCTTTAATTTTAACGAAAACGTTATCGTGGGCTAACTTAAATCAATTTGGTTTTGAAACGCAAAATACACTCTTTTAGCGGCTTGCTCTTCTGCTTTTTTCTTAGAAGTGGCTCTTCCTTTAGCTATTTGCTCTCCGTCTATACTTATCTTTACACTAAAGTGCTTAATAGCTTCGTTACCAGAATCTTCATAAGTATCAAAAGTATACTTTTTCTTTTGTTTTTGGCACCACTCTATAATAAGACCTTTGTAGCTCGTTATTTTTCCTTCTAGTTTTTCAATATCAACATAAGGAACAATTACATTTTCGAAAATAAATTTTTGACAAGTATTGTAGTTTTTATCTAAATAAATAGCACCTACTAATGCTTCAAAAATATTACCATGAATATTATCACCAACGTTAGATTGGTCTATATTACTTTTTACGAAACGTATTAAGTTTAGGTCTTTACCTAATTCATTTAAATGCTCTCTACTTACAATTTTAGAGCGCATTTGTGTAAGATAACCTTCACTTCCTGAAGGTACTTTTTTATATAAATAAGATGCAATTACAGAGCCCAATATAGAATCTCCTAAAAATTCTAAACGTTCGTAATTAATAGGCAATCCTTTACCGTCTAGCATTTGCACAGATCTATGTGTAAATGCTTTTTTGTATGTATTTATTCTTCTAGGTGAAAAATTGAGTAATTTTTTTAATTCGTAGTACAATTGTGTATCCTCTTCGTTGAGAGGCTTTACTATTTTACGAATAAAATTCATAGGGTATTATTATTCATCTAATTTTCTAAATGCAACGCATGCATTATGTCCACCAAAACCAAAGGTATTACTCATAGAAACTTTAATGTCTCTCTTTTGAGCTTTATTTAAGGTTAAGTTTAATTCTGGATTGATATTTTCATCTACATTAACATGATTAATTGTTGGCGGCACAATACTATGTTTCATTGCTAAAATTGCAGCAATAGACTCTATAGCTCCTGCAGCACCTAACAAGTGACCTGTCATAGATTTTGTAGAATTAATATTAATATTTTTGGCATGATCACCAAAAACCTCCGAAATTGCTTTTAATTCTGCAACATCTCCTAAAGGTGTAGAAGTACCATGGGTATTAATATGGTCTACATCTTCTGGTTTAATTCCTGAATTTTCTAAACAATTATTCATAACAGCAATTACCCCAATTCCTTCTGGGTGAGGTGCAGTCATGTGATACGCATCAGAAGACATTCCGCCTCCAATAACCTCAGCATAAATTTTTGCTCCTCTTGCTTTTGCGTGTTCGTAGCTTTCTAAAACCAAAGCACCTGCTCCTTCACCTAATACAAAACCATCACGTTCTGCATCAAAAGGTCTAGACGCTGTTTCTGGGCTTTCATTTCTTGTAGATAAGGCGTGCATGGCATTAAAACCACCAACACCAGAAATTACAACTGCAGCTTCAGAGCCACCAGTTACAATTACATCACAAGTTCCTAAACGAATATAATTTAAAGCATCTATCATTGCGTTAGCAGATGATGCACATGCAGAAACTGTAGTATAATTTGGCCCCATAAATCCATTCTTAATAGAAATGTTTCCTGGTGCAATATCTGCAATCATTTTTGGAATAAAGAAAGGATTAAACCTTGGTGTACCGTCTCCAGCTCCAAAATTTATAGCTTCGTTTTGAAAAGTTTCTAAGCCTCCAATTCCTGCTCCCCAAATTACACCAACGCGTAATTTGTTTAATTTTTCTAAATCAAAATTTGCATCTGCAATTGCTTCGTCTGAAGCTACCATTGCATACTGCGTAAATCGATCCATTTTACGTGCGTCCTTTCTATTAATAAAGTCCGTTACCTCGAAATTCTTTAATTCACATGCAAAACGAGTTTTGAACTTGGCAGCATCAAAACCTTTAATAGGTGCCGCCCCGCTAACTCCGTTAACTAAAGCATTCCAATATTCTTCAATATTATTACCAATTGGCGTTAGTGCGCCAAGTCCAGTGACTACAACTCGTTTTAACTGCATATAAATTTACTTTTTTGCTTCTTCAATATAGCTAACTGCTTGACCTACTGTTCCGATGTTCTCTGCTTGATCATCTGGTATTTGAATATCAAATTCTTTTTCGAATTCCATGATTAATTCAACAGTATCTAAAGAATCTGCTCCTAAATCGTTTGTGAAGCTAGCTTCTGTTGTTACTTCGTTATCGTCTACTCCTAATTTGTCTACGATAATAGCTTTTACTCTTGATGCAATGTCTGACATAATTTTGTGTTTTTTAAAATTTTAATCGTGGCAAAAATACGAATCTTAACAATTAAAACTAATTTTTGCCGCAAAAATGATTCTTAAAAGTAAAGAAAAATATTTAATCTTCACTTAAAATAATCTATTTGTTAATAATTATTCTTTTTTTTGTAGCTTAGAAATGAAGTTATGAAGCGTATTGTTATTTTTGCATCTGGTTCTGGAACGAACGCAGAAAACATTATTAAATTTTTTAATCATACTAAAACCGCTAAGGTTACTACTGTGCTATGTAACAATGAGCATGCCAAAGTGTTTGATAGATGTAAAAATTTAAACATCAAATGTTTACATTTTAAAAAAGAAGTTTTTTTTACTTCGGATGAAATACTAAATCTCTTAAAAGAGCAGGCAGATTACATTATTTTAGCAGGCTTTTTATGGAAAATTCCAACTAAAATTATTGATGCTTTTCCGAATAAAATCATCAATATTCATCCTGCATTATTGCCAAAATATGGAGGAAAAGGAATGTATGGTATGAACGTTCATAAGGCAGTAAAAGAAAATAAAGAAATAGAAACTGGCATAACAATTCACTATGTAAATGCCAATTATGACGAAGGTGCTATCCTTTTTCAGGCAAAAACAGCTCTTTTAGAAGATGATTCTCCTGAAATTATTGCAGAAAAGATCCATATTTTAGAACAACGTTACTTTCCAAGAGTTATTGAAGACGTAATTTTAGCCATAAATGAGTAAAAAAAAGTTTTATGTGGTTTGGAACGGGCGCAGAAAAGGGGTTTTTACTTCTTGGAAAGTCTGTAAAAAGCAAATTGATGGTTTTGAAGGTGCGCAATACAAATCTTTCGCAGATTTAAATGAGGCAGAAATAGCTGCAACCAAAAATTATGCAGACTATGTAGGTAAAGACACTAAAAAAGTTACTTTGTCTTCAACTGAAAAAGAAAAAATTGGTAGACCTAATTTAGAAAGTATTTCTGTGGATGCAGCTTGTTCTGGAAATCCGGGTAAAATGGAATATAGAGGTGTTTTAACGCATAACAAACAACAACTTTTCTTAAAAGGTCCATTTGCTAAGGGAACTAATAATATTGGCGAATTTCTGGCGCTAGTGCACGGAATTGCTTTATTAAAGAGTAAGAACAAAGAAAATATTCCTATTTATTCTGATTCTAAAATTGCCATGAGTTGGGTAAAACAAAAAAGGTGCAAAACTAATCTGCATTTTGATGCTTCTAATAAAGATTTATTAGAGTTGATAAAAAGAGCAGAAACTTGGCTTAAAAATAATACGTACAAAAATCCTATTCTTAAATGGGAAACCAAAGCTTGGGGAGAAATTCCTGCAGATTTTGGAAGGAAGTAGTTATCAGTTATCAGTTATCAGTTATCAGTTATCAGTTATCAGAATTTAAAAAATCTATGAGTTATATTCAATAGAAAACATCGCAATTGTTGTTAATGCATACAATTTGTCACTTAAAAGTATTGAGAAATCGCATAACAGTGATAACGTAGCAATAGCTAAAACATTAAAACAAGACAAGAATTATGGCTCTCTCAAAACAGATCTAGCTATTCAATTAAGCATGAACACATGTGGATATTTTAAAATAGAACAGGAGATTCTATTATTTTTATCATAAAGAAAAACCCCAAAACTAATTATTAGTTTTGGGGTTTTTACTTTATAAAACTTGTTAATATTTAATAGATACTAATAATTATTTTGCACCAAAACTCCTTGTGATAAGGATATTTGAGACAATGGAATGGGCATTATTTCATGTTTATTTTTTTGAAATCCTAAAGGAGCTAAAATTGTTTCTGCTCTATTTGTTCTAACCAAATCATGAAATCTAAAACCTTCTCCTGCAAGTTCTACACGTCTTTCGTGATAAATAGCATCTAATAAAGGTTGTCCGCTAAGTGCTGCTGGTAAGTCTGGCACAACTGTAATTGCATTTGCACCCCTAGCACGTTTTCTAACTTTATTTACATATTCTACAGCAGTTCCAGGATCTGTATTATAAATAGCTTCTGCATACATTAAATAAGCATCTGACAATCTTATAATTCTAATATTATTAGCATTATTCCCTTTTCCACCTACTGATGGTTTTGAATAATCTGTATAAGGAGCCCATGCATATTTTTTTACAAACCATTCGGTTCCATAACCTCCTGTTACATTGTAAAAAGAAGCATCTAGTCTGGGATCGTTTGTCTCAAACTCATTTCTTAAATCATCTTTTACTTGTCCAAGACCGATTCCACCTTTACTTCTTGGCGACATCATATGAGGCATTCTTCCTCCTAAATTATCTGAGTTTGTAGAATAGTTTACTTCAAAAATAGAACCTGATCCCCATTCTCCTACAGAATTAAATATAGAACCATAATCATCTTCTAATTTATAAGACAACATAAACAACTGATCTCCGTACGTTTTTACTTGTTCCATTTTATTTTGATACAAAGACACACGCATCATTAAACCCAAAGCAGCTCCTTTATCAGCATGCCCTAAATAATCAGTTCCTTTATCAAATCTTGAAGGTAAAGAAAGAATTGCAGCTTTTAAATCATCTTCTATCAATGTGTAAATAGCTTCTTGTGTTGTTCTAGGTACGTTAAATTCTCCTACCTCTAAAGGTTCTGTAATTAAAGGTACTCCTCCAAACGTATTTACCAAATCAAAATAATAATACGCTCTTAAAAAATAAGCTTCTGCTATAATTTCTTTTTTTCTAGCTTCATTTTCAAAAGTAATCGTTGGAACTTTTTCTAACACTAGGTTTGCAAAATAGACTCCTTTAAAATTAACTTTCCAAAGACTTTCTACTGATGCGTTTGATGATGTTAAGTTGTACTGTTCTTTTTCGAACAACTGAGCACCATCACCAGCTCTTGCCCCACCTTTTAAAAGATCGTCAGTACCAATGTCTCCAAACAATAAGTCATTAGACCTAGAAGTTTCAAAATTTTCTCTCCCATACATTTCTCGCATTGGAGTATAAGCAGCAATAACCGCTCTTTCTGCATCTTCAGGAGTTTTGTAAAAACTTTCTAAAAATGGTTCTCCATATATATTTGTATCTAAATAATCACTACATGACACCAAGATTAAGGCAAGTAATAAACAGCTATTTTTAATATATTTTATTATTTTATTATCTACTATCATTATCTTATTTTTTAAAAGTTAATATTAGCTCCTACAGAAATTGTTCTAGTAGAAGGGTAACGTCCTCTATCAATTCCAATATCTAAAGGATCGTTAGATGCTCCATCTACTCCTACTTCTGGGTCTAAACCATTATACTTGGTAAATGTAAATACATTTTGAGCGGCAACGTATAACCTTAATCTACTAACTGATATTTTTTCTGTTATGTTTTTTGGAATGGTGTATCCTAGTTCTATATTCTTTAATCTTAAATAAGAACCGTCTTGCACATATCTACTTGATGATAAAGGCATATTTACACCAAAATTTTTAAAGGTTGCTCTAGGTATAGAATTAGAAGTTCCTTCTCCTGTCCATCTGTTTAACATATTTGTAGTCATGTTAGAATCTAAACCTCCTTCTAACCAATAAATACTTCTGTTAAAAATTTTGTTTCCTTCACTTCCTTGAAAAAATGCAGAAAAATCAAACTGCTTAAAAGACATGTCTAAATTTAATCCGTAGGTAAAATCTGCAAAAGGAGAACCAATGTATTTTCTATCATCATCATTAATAACTCCATCTTCATTAATATCTCTATATTGTACATCTCCAGGTTGTGTATTAGGAAGTGTAGCATTGTTATCTACCTCATCTTGATTTTGGAAAATTCCAATCATTTCAAAACCATAAAAAGAAGCGATAGGTTGCCCTACCTCTGTACGGTTAAAATCTTTAGCTTGTTTCCCTGATGTTAAAATGCCATCGTTGGCTAGTTTAAGAACCTTGTTTTTAATGAAAGCAATGTTTCCACCAACACTAAAAGAAAAATCGTTGATTGTTTTTTTATAATTAGCTGTTAATTCTAATCCTTTGTTTTGAATATTACCAGCATTTTCAAATCCATTTTCTTTATTTCCTGAAGTTTGTAATACGGGAACTGCCAATAACAAATCTGTTGTGTTTTTAATAAAATAATCAGCTGTAAAAGTGATTGAGTTTGCCAAGAATCCCATATCAAAACCAATGTTTTTAGTTACCGTTGTTTCCCATTTTAAATCTGCATTTCCAGATCTAAAAGGTGCAACCCCAACTTGTGTAGACTCCTCATTACCAAACACATAATTAGAACTTAAATTTAATGTATTAGCAATAGCTGTAACGGGAATGTTTTGATTTCCTGTTTCTCCCCATCCTAATCTAAATTTTAACTGACTGACAGCATCAAGGTTGTAAAAATTTTCTTTATGAACATTCCATCCCAAAGCTAAAGAAGGAAATTTACCCCATTTGTTATTGGCTCCAAAACGAGAAGACCCATCTAATCTATAGGTTCCTGTTACTAAATATCTATCATCATAATTATAGTTTAACCTACCAAAGAAAGATAACAGTTTAGATTTAGAAATATCTCCTGAATTAGTAGATGTAGAAACACTACCAGACCCTAAAGTAGGGTTTGCTACACTTTCTGGAATACCACTACGCTGTGTGTTTACATTGTTGTATTCTAACTCTTGTATTTCTTGTCCTAACAGTGCAGTTATACTATGTTTTTTTGCTATTGTTGTGTTATAATTTAGTGTGTTAGACAGTACCATAGATCTGTTTTCTGATCTATTTAAATTATACGTACTTACATCAGAATTATATGTTGGTGAAACATCGTATACTGGAATATAATAATCTACCTTAACATTGGTAATATCTAATCCATAATTAGATCTAAACTTTAAACCTTTTAACACATCTACCTCTAAGAAAAGATTTCCTAAAAAGTTCTCTCTAGTATTAGGTCTTTGACCATATTTTGCCAAACCTAAAGGATTAATCGCTGAAGAATAAGTTGTAGAATTTAAAGAACCATCTGCTTTATAAATTGGAGTTACAGGATCTACTGCAAACCCAACAAAAGATGCTCTTGTCCATACATTTGGCCCATATTCTGGAATACTTACTCTGTCTGATAAAGCATATTGTATGTTATGCCCTACTTTGATTGCTTCATTTAATTTATATGTATTGTTAATTCTTAAATTAGTTCTTTTATAAGAAGACTCTTTTACAATTCCTTTTTGTGAAATATGACCTATTGATACGTAATAAGTAGATTTATCACTACCTCCAGAAAAAGATAATTGATGACTTGTCATAACTCCCGTTTGATACACTGCATCTTTCCAATTATATGATGGTAATGAAGCAGGATCTGATAATTCCGGATCTAAAGGATTACCATCATTAGTATTTGCTTCGTTTCTTATTTCTGCCCACTGTTGAGCATTCATTACCTCTAAATTGTCTATTTTATTTTGAAAACCTGTATACGTATTATACGTGATAGTTGGTTTGTTTTTAGTCCCTTTTTTAGTTTCAATTAATATAACTCCATTTGCACCTCTAGATCCATAAATAGCCGTTGCTGATGCATCTTTTAATACTTCTACAGATTTTGCATCTTCCATGTTAATATTGGTAACATCACTTACCGGCACTCCATCTACTACATATAATGGATTTGAGTTGTTTACGGTTCCTGTTCCTCTAATTCTAACTGTAGGAGCTGCACCTGGGCTTCCAGAGCTTTTAGAAACACTTACTCCGGCAGCTCTACCCTGAATAGCTTGTGCGATAGAAACATTTTGTGTTTTACTAATTTGTTCTGTATTTATAGAAGAAACAGAACCTGTCATATCAGATTTTTTTACAGTACCATACCCTACCAAAACAATCTCATCTAACTGCCCAACTTCTTCTTCTAAAGCAACATTAATATTCGTTTGGTTATTTACGGCAACTTCCTTTGTTTTATATCCCATATAAGAATACACTAAAACCGCACTTTTATCTTTTATAGAAATGGTATAAATTCCATCAAAATCTGTAGTTGTTCCGTTTGTCGATCCTTTTTCTAAAACACTTACTCCTGGCAAAGGATTACCAAATTGGTCTTTTACAATACCTTTAATAGCTATCTTTAAAGGAATTGCTTTTGCACTTTTTTTAATAGTGTTTGGTATCTTTTTATGAATTAAAACAATTTGTTTTCCAACAGTTCGATATTCAATACTTGTGTTCTTAAACAAGTTTTTTAAAACGTCAAACACGTGTGTGTTTTTCACATTTACAGATACCTCTTCTGCATTATTCAATTCATTATTATTGTATAATACATTAAATTCTGTTTGAGATTCTATTGCCCTAAACACTTCAAGATAGGTTACGTTATTCAGGTGTAAAGTTACCTTGCCATTACCTGAATTTGTACCTGCTTGAATTTGAAAAAGTGAAATAAAAATAAGATAAGCTGTTAATTTCATTTTACGACTTATTTTATGGGGAAAAAATGTGTCGCCCCATATATTAGTTAGTTTTTTCATACTTTTGTTTTAGTTAATTTGGTTTAATAAATGTGTTAAATCATACGAGTGTTAGATTGGGAAATGTTCCAGCATTTTCCGATCTTTTTTATACTCTAGTTTGGCGTTTTTTGTTTAATTCATTTGTTTCTTTTTTTTTAGTTGATTAATTAATTGTTATTGTATCTCCTTCAATGGTGTATTGGAAAGAGTAGTTTGTTTTAAAAGATTCTAGAACCTGCTGTATATTTTCTACTTGAAAAGTAGCTGTAAACACTTGATTCGCTAGCTTTTTGTTACTGTTAATGATTTTAATATTGTAGTGTCTTTCTAATCTATTAATTATTTCTTGGAATCTTAATTTCTCTATTACTAGCGTTCCGTTAATCCAACTTGTGTAATGAGAAGTATTTACTTTTTGAATGGATATTTTTTGATTTTCTTTATTCCAATCTGCTTTTTTTCCAGGTTCTAATAATTTAGATTTTTCATTAGAATACACCTCATCTTTACCATACAACCTAACAGCTCCTTCTACCAAAACTGTAGATATATTTGTATTCTCTGCATAAGAAGACACATTAAAACTAGTTCCCAAAACTCTAATATTTAAATCATTAGACTCTACAATAAAAGGATGTTCTTTGTCTTTACTAACTTTAAAAAATGCTTCTCCTGTTAAATATACTTGTCTATTTTGTCCTTCTAAGAATTTTACAGGGTACTTTAATACCGTTCCTGCATTTAAATGAACCTCAGTTCCGTCTGATAAAACAAGTGAAAAGGTTTTACCATAAGGCACATTCAATTCATTAAAAACAAGTTCTTTAGAAGTAGCTTTAGAATTGTTTCGGTAATTTATTTCTTTCCCTGTTTGGGCACCAATAACGACTCCCTTATCGTCTAAAATTTTAGACTGACCATTGCCCGTAATTATTTGGGTATCTCCGTTAGAGAGTTTTAAAACAATCTCTTCATTAGCTATAGAGTTCTCTTGAACAATTATTGCTGGTTTATTGTTGTACATAAAGTAAGCAATTCCTATGAAAACAATAAAAATAGCAGCTACTCTAGAGAATATTTTAAAATAATTTAATTTAGGCTGAGGATCTATTTCTCTTTTGATATTTTTCCAAGTGTTTTGTTTTTCTTTATCAATTTCAAGAGCAATGCCTACCCTTTTTTTACGCTCTTCCGGATCTTTTAATCTCCCTATTAGTTCTTTTGCGCTCTCTTTATCAAAGTCAGATTCCATTCTATCGAAATCGATACTTTGATTTATTAAAAAAGACGACGTTACGTCCTTAACTAACTTTAATAATTGACTAATTTTTTTCATTTACAATAGTTGTGAAGCGCTTATTCTATTAATAAACGAGTAAGTTATAGAAGTGGGTGAAGAAATATTAACTTTTTTTTAATATATCCATAATATTAGATATCTAAAAATGTTATTTACTTAATTATTTAGTAATAAAATAGCTATAATCTCAATATATGGAGTCTTTAGAATGCTACGCAATTTTTGGTAGGCTATTTTTTTTTGTGTTTTTACAGTATTGATAGAGATCCCTAGTTCTTCGGATATTTGATTGTTTTTATAGCCGTTGATACTTAAATCTACTATTTCTCTACATTTTGGAGGCAACATTTTAAGCCCCTTTTCTATGGCTACGGAAACTTCTTCAAAAAAAAACTCTTTGTCGAAATACAATTCAGATTCTAACTGCACAAAATCAAAAGAAGCTACTCTTTCTGTGAGTTTATACTCATTACTTTTAAGATAATCTAAACTCTTATTTTTAACGCATACGTATAAATAAGATTTAACAGCTACCTCATTTTCAAATGTTATGGTAGTGTTCCAAAATTTAATAAAAACATCTTGTACAATGTCCTTAGATTTTTCGAGGTCATCAATATATTTATTAGAAAATAAACACAAAGAAGTATATAATGAATTATACAATTCATTATATTTTTTTAATCGTTTTGTCTTTTCGGTTTTAAGATTCAAACTTCATATTTACAAACTAGGTGCCTTTATTCATTATAATTATGAACCTCCGAATTTAACTAATTAAATAACTAAAACAAAAAAAAGGATTAAAAACTTAAACACTGTTATTCACAGTTTATAAAAACAAAAAAAACCTGCAATAATGCAGGTTTTTCTAATAAAATATGATTTTTGTATTAAAGATTCGCTTTCATCAGCTCTCTATTCATACGTGCAATGTTTTCTAAAGAAATTCCTTTTGGGCATTCTATTTCACAAGCTCCTGTATTTGTACAGTTACCAAAACCTTCTAAATCCATTTGCGCTACCATGTTTTTAACACGATCTGCAGCTTCTACTTGTCCTTGTGGTAACAAAGCAAATTGAGAAACTTTTGCAGCAACAAATAACATAGCAGAAGAGTTTTTACAAGTTGCTACACAAGCACCACAACCAATACAAGCTGCTGCATCCATAGCTTCATCTGCTGCATGTTTAGAAATAGGAATGTTATTTGCATCTTGCGTATTACCAGAAGTGTTTACAGAAATGTAACCACCTGCTTGTTGAATACGCTCAAAAGACATTCTATCTACAATTAAATCTTTTATTACAGGGAATGCTGCTGCTCTAAATGGCTCTATTGTAATAGTATCTCCATCATTAAACATACGCATGTGTAACTGACACGTAGTAATACCTCTATCAGGACCATGAGCTTCCCCATTAATATACATAGAACACATACCACAAATACCTTCTCTACAATCATGATCGAAAGCAATTGGTTCATCACCAGAATTAACTAATTGTTCGTTTAAAACATCTAGCATTTCTAAAAAAGACATATGTTCTGAAATATCAGTGACTTTATAATCCACCATCTGACCCTTTGAGTCAGCGTCTTTTTGTTTCCAAATTTTTAACGTTAAATTCATTCCTTTACCTGACATATCTTTCTTATTTATATGAACGTTGTTTCAATTCAATATCGTTAAACTCTAATTCTTCTTTGTGTAAAACTGCATCTGCAGGTTCTCCTTTAAACTCCCAAGCAGATACAAAAGCGAAATCTTTATCATTACGTTTTGCTTCTCCTTTTTGAGGTCCATCTAACTCCGCAGATTCTTCTCTAAAGTGTCCTCCACAAGATTCTACTCTTACTAAAGCATCTTTAGCGAATAATTCTCCTAATTCTAAGAAATCAGCTACTCTTCCAGCTTTTTCTAATTCAGTATTCATTTCTGCTGCAGTTCCAGGAACCATTACATCTTTCCAGAATTCTTCACGAATTGCTTTAATTTCTGCCATAGCTTCTTTTAAATGCTTTTCGTTTCTAGACATTCCTACTTTATCCCACATTACTTTACCTAAACGTTTGTGGAAATAATCTACAGTTTTTGTTCCTTTATTGTTGATAAAGAAATCAATTCTATCTTTTACTTCTTTTTCTACTTCATCAAACTCTTTAGTATCGGTAGCAATTTTACCTGTTCTAATATCATCAGATAAATAATCACCAATTGTATATGGTAACACAAAATAACCATCAGCTAAACCTTGTAATAAGGCAGAAGCACCAAGTCTGTTTGCACCATGATCAGAGAAATTAGCTTCACCAATACAATATAAACCTTCTACAGTAGTCATTAAGTTATAATCAACCCAAACACCACCCATTGTATAGTGAGTTGCAGGATAAATCATCATTGGAGTTTCATATGGGTTTTCAGCGATGATTTTTTCATACATCTGAAATAAATTTCCGTATTTCTCTTCAATAATTGCTTGACCTAATTTTTTAATTTCTTCTTTAGAAGCGTTTTTAATACCATGAATTTTCGCTTGCTCTGTACCATAACGTACAAAAGCAGTTGCAAAATCTAAATACACAGCTTCACCTGTTGCATTTACACCATAACCAGCATCACAACGTTCTTTTGCTGCTCTAGATGCAACATCACGAGGTACTAAGTTACCAAATGCAGGATATCTTCTTTCTAAATAATAATCTCTATTTTCTTCAGCAATTTCAGTAGGTTTTAATTTACCCTGCTGAATTAATTTTGCATCTTCAATTCTTGCAGGAACCCAAATTCTACCATCGTTACGCAATGATTCTGACATTAACGTTAACTTAGATTGATAATCACCAGAACGTGGAATACACGTTGGATGAATTTGAGTATAACAAGGATTTGCAAAATAGGCTCCTTTTTTATGGATTTTCCAGGCTGCAGTAGCATTAGATCCCATTGCATTGGTAGATAAATAATAAACATTACCATAACCACCTGTTGCAATAACAACAGCATGTGCAGAATGACGTTCTAATTCTCCTGTAATTAAATTACGAGCAATAATACCTCTTGCTTTACCATCTACTTTTACAACATCTAACATTTCGTGACGATTGAACATTTCAATCTTTCCACGAGCAATTTGACGGTTCATTGCAGAATAACAACCTAATAATAATTGTTGCCCTGTTTGTCCTTTTGCATAGAATGTTCTAGAAACTAAAACTCCACCAAAAGAACGGTTATCTAAAAGACCACCATAATCACGTGCAAAAGGAACTCCTTGTGCCACACATTGATCTATAATATTAGAAGAAACCTCCGCTAAACGATAAACGTTTGCTTCACGAGAACGATAATCTCCTCCTTTTACGGTATCGTAAAAAAGACGATAATCTGAATCTCCATCTCCTTGGTAATTTTTTGATGCATTAATTCCTCCTTGCGCTGCAATTGAATGCGCTCTTCTTGGAGAATCTTGATAAGCAAATGCTTTTACATTATAGCCTAATTCTGCTAATGTAGCCGCTGCAGAACCACCTGCTAATCCAGTACCAACAACTATAATATCTATATTACGTTTATTTGCTGGGTTTACAAGGTTAATTTGGTCTTTATAAGTTGTCCATTTGTCTTTAATTGCACCTTGAGGTACTTTTGAATCTAAAGCCATATTTTTAAGATTAATGGTTATAATTAAAATGATGAAACAATGCAATAATTATAAATCCTAATGGAATAACTATTGAGAATACTTTACCAAAAGTTTGTAATGCTTTTTTTCTTCCCGCTGTAACTCCCATAGATTGAAAAGCAGAAGTAAAACCGTGTGCTAAATGCAATCCTAAGAAAACAAATGCTACCACATAAGCTGCAACTCTCCAAATAGGAACAAATTTTTCTTGTAACTCATGGAAGTATCTTGTTGAATCTTCTGGTAAAACAGCAATGTATTTATGGTTTAATTCTGGAATCCAAAAATCAATGAAATGTAGTGCGATAAAAGCTAAAATAGCCAATCCACTATAAATCATGTTTCTACTCATCCATGTAGAATTAGCTGCTCCATTGTTTTTAGCATAGGCAACTCCGTTTGCTTTTTTGTTTTTTAATTCTAACACAAAACCCATCACAAAGTGAAAAACAACTCCAAAAATTAATACAGGCTGCAAAGCAAATTGTATTAAAGGGTTTGTTCCCATAAAATGGGATAATTGATTAAATAGCTCTTCACTAAAAAGCGAAGTAAGGTTTACTGCTATATGTATAATTAAGAAAAACATGAGGAAGAATGCGGAAAGCGCCATGGCTACCTTTCTCCCAACTGAAGATTTGAAAAATCCGCTCATTGTATAAAAGTATGATTAAGTTATAATTGTTGTTTTACAAATGTACCATTTAGATATTCTTTATTGAAATATTAATGGTGGTATTTTGGTTATTTAGAATCGTTTTAATGTGATGATTTTGTTTTGCTTTTACCTTTTAAAATTAGGGGTTATATCGTTGATATTTATAGCATTGCCATAATTTCTGCTACAATAATTATTAGCACCAATGAAAAAGGATACACTGCTGCATAGGCAATTTGTGGTGCATCAGAATCGGTCATAGAATCTGTTGCACTTAACCCAGGCGTAGATGTCATACCTCCTGTTAACGCTCCTAAAATTGATAAAAAGTTAACTTTTAGTAAAAACCGACCTACAAGAACCGTTGTAATCATAGGTATTAAGGTAATAAGCCCACCGTATAAAAACAAAATTAAACCATGTTTTTCAATAGCCGAAATTAAACTTTGTCCTGCTTTTAGTCCTACAGGAGTTAGAAATAATAACAGTCCAAACTGACGTAATATTTGATTTGCAGGGCCCGATAAATTCCAAATTACCCCAGCAAATTTCCCTTTCCAACTTAAAAATATAGAAGCCATTAGTACACCACCAGTAAGTCCTAATTTTAGACTTATACCTCCCAAAGGTATTGCAATAGCACCAACAAGAACACCAATAACAATACCAAATGCAACTGGTAAAAAACTGGTGTGTCCTACTCTTTTTAAACTGTCTCCAAAGAGTTGTGTAACTGCAGAAACATTTCCTTTAGAACAAGAAACTAAAATTTTATCACCATATTTTATTAAAGTTGAAGGGTGAGGAGCTAAATCTATACTTGCTCTTCTAATACGTGTAATGGTAGCTGCATAGTTTTCTAGAAGGTTTAACTCTTGAATTGTTTTGTTTACAACAGTATCATTACTTACTACATACCATTTTACTTCATAAGTTCCACTACGTGGAATTTCTATATCGGTAACTTTACCTAATAAAACTTCTATTCTTTCTAAAGCATTAACCGTACCTACAGCTTTAATAATATCTCCCGTTTCTAAAATTGTATCTTTAGTTGGAGAAAATGGTAGTTGATTAGGTTTCATAACTCTAGAAATATTAGCCTTTGTCATAAAACGTATTCTTAACTGATTAATCGTCTTTCCGTTTATGTTTTCATTAGAGATAATTAAGTTTTTATTAATCACCTTTGGTGTGTTAGACATCGATTTCTCTGCGAAGTCTTTTTCTTCTTTTTTAACATCTACCCTAAATAATGCTGGGCCTAATTTTACAAATAAGATAACACCTAAAACTCCAAACGGATATGCAATACCATAACCTATAGAAGCTAATGAAGAATGAGAAGCCTCAATAGAAGCGGCCAAACCTGGAGTAGATGTTAATGCTCCTGTTAATAAACCACTCATCATATTCATATCTACATCATACAAATAAGAAATAGATATTGCAGTAATACCACCTGTTAAAACGGTTATTCCTGCCAAAATTATTAAATTCTTTCCTTGTTCTTTAAAAGAACTAAAAAAGGAAGGACCTGCTTGCATTCCTATCGTATAAATAAATAATACCAACCCTACACTTTGTATAACTGGTGGAATATTAAAAGTAATACCATTTAAATTATATAAATACCCGAAAAAAATTGCAACAAAAATAACAGCCGAAGTGTCAAAATTGATACCTTTTACCTTAATATTTCCAAGTGCTATTCCTAAACCAATAACAAGAAATAACACAAAGTAATCTTTAGAGAGTAATTCTGAAAAAAATTCCATAAATTTTAATATTTATTTTAATGTAATTTTATAAAAAACTGAATTTCATTTAAGTAGGCAAAAGTAGAGTTTTACTTCAGTAAATTTTTATGATATTTATCAATAGAAACCTTACCGTAGTTGCTTTTTTTAAGAGATACCCCCTATAAGCACCATGTCTATTGAACGAATACGTTGTAGTACTTTTTATAAATAAAAAATGAGGTTTTATTGTTTGTTAGAAGCTATTAAACACTTATTATTTTTCCATTTACCTTTAAGCTCCTCTCTCTTAATAACTTCACCCTTACAAGTTAAAAAATTCCCTTTTTTATCTTTTTTAATGATTTTCATTTTTCCTTTGTTAATCGCATTTATAATTCTATAAATTAATCCTTTTTTAGAAACAAGACTTCCTTTTGTAATTAACTTTAACCCCTCTTCATTATTATGTAAATCCATTTCAGATGAAATTTCATCTGGTACAACACCATCTTCTAATTTTTGTTTTTTGTAAGTTAAATAGTTTTCTTTTTCATGTGCCTCACCTAAAGAACGCGCAGAATTTTCACCCATTTCTTGTGACAATCTTGCCATCCAAAAAGCATGTCTAAAAGCATCTACTTGCCCACCTGCACCATCTTTATCTAATACATCTGTTTTGGCTATAGAATCTGACACTCTGTTTGTCTCTTTAGAAATTTTTAAAGACCTTGTTGCTTTAAAAGGATGAAAAAACACCCATTTTTTAATAGGTGGAGAAAGTTTAAAAAAACTTTTAAAATTAGATTGCCCAAATGTTTGTATCGTAAAAAGTATGATTAAAATAAATAGTGACTTTTTCATTTTAGAAAAATAATGGTTTATAATAAAAAGTAAAAATAATCCTTTTAATTGTAAAGTATTTCTAACAATTCTACAGAAAAGATAGATAGGTTCAGAAACTAACTTTAATGACGTAATTTTCGTTATAAAAACGTTTAATATACAGACTATTACCTTATCCTTTTAATACTGGAAGTATTACCGTTAAAAATAATTTTTTCATCTATCTTTTTACCTAATAATATTTTACCGATTGGAGATGAAACAGATACTGCAAAAAACACCTTATTAGCAACTATAAGTTTCCCCGCAGAAATAGACAAAAAATAATTAACCGAATCCGTTTCGATTACAGTACCTAAATGAGCAACTTTAGAAATTTTAGAAACATCAATTTTAGCCAAAATCTCTTTCATTATAGTAATTCCAGCAAGTTGCTGACCCGCTTTTTCCATTTCTAATTGCAACATTGCCCTACCAGTTTCATGTTTATCGCCTGCAGAACTTTTGGTTTCTGATTGCAACGCTTTTTGATTAGATGAAATGATCTCATTTACCGTTTGTAATCGTTTATTTACAAAAGTTTCACACTGCTTAAAAAGTGCCTCTTTAATTTTTAGTTCCGACATAGATTATTTTAATATTTACTTTTTTAGAAAGTACAAAACTGCTTCCTCCAACTACAAAATGTTTTCTATTGATCACAAAATTAGTTAAAAAACGAATACAGGTTTCTGTCTCTGTAATTTCTAAAGGTACTTCTAATATTTTTTGAATTTGTAAAAATTGAATTGACATTAATTTCTGAATTAACGAAACTTTCATTTAAATTATCAATATTAAAACTACTCGTAAAGGTAACATCACTAAAATTATCGTCTAATTAAAACCAAAATTTTTGATTTAAAAAGTAATTGCTATTTCTGTATTATTTTGGACCAACAACAGCATAAAACAAATGAACATACCAAAAACAGATACAAACACAATATAATTCACTCTTTTAAACATGTGTTTTTTTTATTAAGATGTTCTATTTTATAGCGCAAAAACAAATGCACCATAATTTCCATGATGAGAAATTGAGCAAGATTTGGTTAGTAGTTTTTCCTTATGATAAAACAAAGGAGCGCCAACCGTTGTTTTTACTTTTACGATTTCATCGGATAAAACGCCTGTTTCTAGGGCCAATTGTATTTTTAAATCGATATGTGTGTTTTTTAATGAACCTATCTTTGAAAAAATAGCAACTTCATTATTCGTTTCCTTGGCTATTGTATGAATATAAGATGGCTTAAAACTTGTACTTGTACAGTATTTACTATCTTCAAAAAGAACAAATCCTTCTGTTTTGGAAAGTAAACCACATTCAAATTTTTGTGGTGCAAAAAAACGTTTTTCAACCTTTTGAGTATAACATTTATAAGCAGCTTCTTTCATACTCCAAAACAACCAAACTTGTAAAAAAGGATTATCAGAATTTAGAATTTTTTTTTGTTCATATTTTGTAAACTGTTTCTCTAAAAACCCTTTACGTTGCCAATTACTTTGTGTTTTTGCTAACTGTAAATCTACAATATCATTGCCAATATTATACATTCATTTTTGTTTGAATTATTGCTATAGTTGCTTTTACAGAAAGCATTTTTTCCATAGAATCGTTATCTATTTCTATTTTAAACTCATCTTCTACATCTAAAATAATATCTACTAAATTTGCAGAATTTATTTCTAAATCATTTATAAAATCTGTTTCTTCTGATAAATTTTTAAAACCTTCTTCATTCTGAATATACGGCTTTACAATAACAGTTAATTTCGATATAATTTCTTCTTTTGTCATATTCTATTCTGAAAATTTTCAGACCACACAGGTTTTTAAAACCTGTGTGGTCTTTTAAAATATTAATTATATTTTTTAAAGATAACACAAGCATTTACATCACCAAAACCAAAACTTGCTTTTGCTAAAATAGTAATGTTTTTCTCAATCATTTTTGTAGGAATTTTATCCGAAGAAATTAATGCTGTAATTTCTGGATGCACATCTTTACAATTAATATTAGGAAACACAAATTGTTCTTTAATTTGCAAAACGGAAGCTACAGATTCAATAGCACCAGAAGCGGCCAAACAATGGCCAACCATAGATTTTAAAGAGTTAATAGTTGGAAAATCAGTTCCTTTTCTTTGCAATGCTTTGGTCCAATTTTCTATTTCTAAACTGTCTTTTGAGGTGGCTGTTAAATGTCCGTTTATTACATCAATTTCTTCCGCAGAAATATTAGCATCTAAAATTGCTTCTGTAATACATTTCTGAACTGCTTCTGCATTTGGCGCTGTTAACGTTCCTCCATTTCTTTGTCCCCCAGAATTTATATTACCACCTAAAACCTCTGCATAAATTGTTGCTTTTCTTTCTAAAGCGCTTTCTAACGATTCTAAAACTAAGGCACCTGCTCCACTTCCAGGAACAAACCCAGATGCAGTTTCACTCATAGGTCTCGATCCTTTTTCTGGCGTTTCATTGTGCTTATAAGTCATCACTCTCATTGCATCAAATCCACCCCAAGTATACAAACTACTGTCGCTCGAACTCCCAACCAACATTCTTTTTACTTTTCCGTTTTTAATACGTTCAAAACCCAATAACAGTGCTTCTGTACCTGTTGTACAAGCAGATGAATTTGTGGTTACTTGGTTTCCTAAACCTAAAATTCCGCCTAAATAAGCAGAAATTCCGCTTGCCATTGTTTGCACCACAGAAGTACTTCCTAAACGTCTTACATTTTGATCATCAATTTTATAAATTGCTTCTCTAAATTTCTCAATTCCCGAGGTTCCTGTTCCAAAAATTAAACCAGAATCATAGTCTAAATTAGAGTTTTCATCCACAGAAAAACCAGCGTCTTTCCAAGCGTCAATTCCTGCCATACAACCGTATAAAATTGAGGTACTATTAAAGCCTCGTAATTGTAAAGGTGTTAAATACGCTGCTTTTTTTTCTTCAGATACATCAGGGATTCCACCAATACAACAAGAAAACCCTTTATCTTTTAAATTTTGATGAAAGGTAATTCCTGAAATCCCAGATTTTATTGCATTTGTAAACGCTGGTATACCAACGCCATTCGGCGACACCACTCCTAAACCCGTAATTACGACTCTATTTTTCATTTGTTTATAGATTTTAGACCTCACAGGTTTTAAAAAACTGTGAGGTCTGCTTACTAAATTAATATCATTCCAGAAATAGTTCCTCTGCAAACCAATTCATTTTTCTCATTCATCATTTTTACTTTGCACTTCAATTTATTGAATCTAAAATATTCTTTTTCTGAAATTACCGTTACTTTTTCATTTGGTAAAACAGGTAAATAAAAATCAACCTGATTAGAGGTTAACGCAATTTGTGGTTTTTTTTCTTCGGAAGAAATTTCGTCTTTTAATAAATAAATACCCAAACAAACAACACCAATTTGTGCCATTGTTTCTGTTAAAATAACACCTGGCGTAATCGGATTTCCTTTAAAATGACCTTCATAAAAAAAAGCATTTTCTTTGAATGTGTAATTTCCAGTAACTCCGTTTTCTGAAATTTCTGTGATTTCATCAACAAACAAAAATGGATTTGTATAAGGAAGATTTTTTATAATTTCTATTGAGTTCATTTATTCGGTTTAACAGACCTCACTGGTTTTTAAAACCTGTGAGGTCTTCTTTATTACTCTAAAGTTAAGGATTCTAAAATAGTTACTTCCTTAATTTTATGAGCGTCGATAAAATTTTGTTTGTCTTCAAAAATATTAATAACAGAGTCTCTTAATAAACTTGTTATTTTATCTGATAAAATAGAATTGTAGGAAGAATGTTTATAGGTTCTAAAATCATCTACAAATTGATGATGTATTGGGTTTAAATGAATATATAAAATTAATTTTTTAAGATATTCCTCACTATCTAATTTTATTCTTGAAAACCGGTCTTTAAATAAGCTTCCACTTCTTCCATATTTTTTATTTATACTTTTTGAATACGCATTAAATAAGTTTGAAAATGATTGAGATATTTCTTTTGATGTTCTATTTTCTTTCGTTTTAATTAAAAAATGAAAATGATTTTTCAATAAACAATATACTAAAATATCAGAGGTTTTAGAAAGGTGCTTTTTTGCTAATTGTAAGAAATAAACATAGTTCTGTTCTTCAATAAAAATATTTTCTTTATTGTTTCCACAATTATAAATGTGATAAAAAGAATCTTCTATTAAAACTTCATATTTCATACTATTTTTTCTTTTAACAGACCTCACAGGTTTTAAAAACCTGTGAGGTCTTGTCATTACTTATCATCATTCAATTACCACTCCAACAAAATTCGTTGTGCCGAAAATCCAGGACCAAAACTCAACATTAAACCCCTTTCTCCTTTTGCCGGATTCCGATCCATAAATCGTTCTAAAACATACAAAACAGTTGCGCTGGACATATTACCGTACAAACGTAAAACTTCTTTTGTATCGTCTATATTTTTGCCTAAAACACCGAATAAATCTTCTACCGTTTGTACAATTTTCTTTCCTCCAGGATGAAAAATTAAGTGGTCTACATCATCAATCGTTAAATTATTTCGTTCTAAAAAAGGATGTACAATTGCCGGAAAATGGTCTGATATTTTCTGAGGAACTTCCTTGTCCAATATCATTTGTAAACCTGTATTTACCAATTTAAAACCCATCATAGCAGTGGCATCATAAAAATGATACATCGCTTCATCAATAATTGCTGGCCCTTTATCGTCATCATAAGAAGATAAAATAACTGCAGAAGCTCCATCACCAAAAATAGCAGCACTTACAATATTTGTCATCGAATAATCTTCTAACTGAAACGTTGCTGTTGGTGCTTCTACTGCAATTACGACTGCTCTTTTATTGGGATTTGCCTTTAAAAAATTCTTAGCATAAATAATTCCAGAAACTCCTGCTGCACAACCCATTTCTGTAACAGGTAAACGTACAATATCTTGTTTCATTTGCAGGGAATTAATCAAATATGCATCCATAGACGGAATCATAATTCCGGTACAACTTACTGTAATTATATAATCGATATCCGTAGGTTTTAAACTCGCTTTTTCTAATGATTTCTTTAATGATTGTTCTGCTAATTTTACGACTTCTCTTGCATAAATATCATTTTTTTCTTCGAAAGAAGTTGCCACAAAAACTGCTGATGGATCCATTATAGAATAACGTTTGTCTACGCCTGCTCCTTCAAAAAGTTTGATCACTTTTCTTTGAAAACGACTATCTTGATCTTGCATCCATAATTTTACAAACGGAATAATATCTTTTGTTTCTCTGTAATATTTTGGAAGTTGTTTTGCAACCGATGTTATTTTTACTTTCATATTAATTTATTACACAGAGATTCACAGAGCTTTTTCGCAGAGATTCTCGGAATTATTTATATATTTTTTCTCAGATTTAACTGATTGTTATTATTCAAATTTAAGAACTTTCAACTTTTTAACATTTCAGTATCCATTGAAAACGGAACGCCCATTTCCAAGAAATTTGTGATTTTACATTTAATTTTTGAGAGATTCTTTCTAAATCTTTTCTTTTAAACCCTCTTAAAACGGACGTTAATCCGTCTTCAATAATCATTTTATTTTTAATAAAAAGTGACAACAACATAAATAAATAATACGCCAATTTATGTCGATGTAAATCGTTTACAACAATTCCTATTTTAGTCTGTTTTAAAGTGTCTCCTAAAAAAGAAACCAATTGTTCTTCTTTAAAATGATGCAAGAATAATGTTGCTAATACCACATCAAATTGTCTGTTTTTAAAGGTATCAGAAAAAATATCTTCCGTTTTAAAACTGAGTTCTGGGAATTCTGTTGATAATTCATTTGCGTATGCTATTGCTGTTGGGTTTGCATCAATACCTAACAACGTCATTTTATAGCCTTTCTTTCTTGCAAATTTTGCTACATCTCTTAAAATATCTCCATGACCACAACCAATATCGACAATAGTTAACTCTTTTTCTTTTGGGTGATTTTTTAATACTTTTTTCAGGGAATTTAAAGTTACTAAATTTCCACCTAAATACCGATTTATATTTTCTAACTTATCTAAAGTATCTCGCAGCAAATCTCCACCAATAGAAAAATCGTCCATTAATTCTTCTTTGTCTGTTCTATTTTTTGTGCTGATAAAAAAATCCATTAAATTTTCATTGGTTTACCATGTGTTTGCTTAATTATAATTGGTAATAAAAAAGGTAGTTTCTTTAAAATTTGCAACAAAATAGCTGCAATTCTATCTTTTCGAAACAACATTGCAATAAAATGACCTGCTTTTAAACGCAAACTAAATTTTTTATTCCACTGTCTAATATATTGCTTTTCGAGCTCGTTTCTTGACTCAATTTCACCTTTCAAGTAATTTAAAATCAATTTAGAGGCAATTTGTGCAGACTGAATTGCCATACTCATTCCGTTTCCGCAAAGCGGATGAATCATTCCTGCAGAATCTCCGCACATTAAAATATGGTTTTCTACTGGTTTTTTGGTTTCAAAAGAAATCTGACTAATGGTTAATGGCTTCTCAAAAATAGCTTGAGAATTATTAAAAATTTCTTTTAAAAATTGATTTTTAAAAACGACTTGTTCCTGAAAATCATCAATATTTTTATACTTTTTAAAGGATGCGTAATTGGTGATGTAACACAAATTAATTGCATCATTTTCAACTTTAGAAACACCACAATAACCACCTTTAAAGTTATGAAGCGCCACTAAATCTTCTTTAAAACTCCCTTTTACATGAATTTTCACCCCTAAATAAGGTGATTTTTTTTTGATAAACTCACGTTCCATTTTTACATCTAACAAAGAACGTTTGCCAAAAGCCCCAATTGTAATTTTTGAAGTGAAGGTATTATTTTCTTTGGTTTCAACCGAAAAGATATCATTTTTAAAATCAACATTTATTACAGAATCTTTTAAAATTGTAACTCCGTTTTTTATCGCTTTTTCTGATAAAATAAGATCTAATTGATACCGTGAAATTCCGAATCCTCCCAAAGGTAATTTTGCCGAAATAAGATTATTCTTTGTAGTTGATAATTGAAAGTTTTCAATTTTAACAGCTCCAAAATCAAACGGATTAATCTCTAAAAAATCTAAATAAGGTAACACTTCATTCGAAATATATTCACCGCAAACCTTGTGTTTAGGGTATTCATTTTTCTCAATTAACAAAACCTTTTTATTAAATTTTGATAAATGAATTGCGTTGCATAAACCCGCTAAACCGCCACCAATAATAATTACATCTGCAACTAAATTGCTTTTATTATAGCTATCTGCTTTTATAGGTTTTTTCATTTTAATCTATTGACTTTTACAATGCTTTTTCTAAACAAATACTATTTTCTATATCTTTATATTGTCCGTAATTTGGAATCTTTTTATAATTACATTTGGTATAAAACCTAACGGCTTCAACTTGTCTTTTACCAGTTTCTAGCACACATTTTTCATATTCTAATTCTTTAGCCCATATTTCTAATTCTAGTAATACTTTTTGAGCAATTCCTTTTCCTCTTTCATCCTGGGAAACAAACATTCTTTTTACCTCAACAGAAGTAGCATTAAACCTTTTTATTGCTCCGCAGCCAACTGCTTTTTTATCAACATAAACCACCACCACATTCTTTAAAACATCAATATTATTAAACTGATTCTAAAAAGCATGCTCTGCTCCATCCATCATTTTTAAATAAGCATCTAATTTCATTACCAAATTGATGAAATCTGGATTTTCAGAATCTGTTCTGATATTTTCATTTTTAGGTGTTCTAGACCTCACAGGTTTTTAAAACCTGTGAGGTCTATTTTTAGTATTCATATAAATGTTGATACAAGTTAAAAATTCCAAAACTTTATTTTGTCAAAATTCAAACTTTAATTGCACCCAAACTGGTTCTTTATTCTCAGTGTTTAAATTACCAAAAGACAAGCCCAATAAACGTACTGAATTGGTAATTTTATCTTGAAATAACAATTCTTTTACTACAGGAAAAAAATCCTTCTTTGTCTGCATAAAATAATCTTTTGTCTTACTTCTTGTCTGTTGTGTAAAATCTGAATACTTAATTTTTAAAGTTATTGTTTTCCCTTTAGTATCAGATTTTAGCATCCGTCTTTCTAACTCTTCAGCAATTTTCTCTAACTTTTCTATCATAAAAATTTCAGAAGAAATGTTTTCGCTAAAAGTCCTTTCTGCAGCAACAGACTTTCTAATTCTGTTTGGTTTTACAGCACTATTATGGATTCCACGGACGATATTATAATAATGAGCACCAGATTTTCCGAAGGATTTAACCAATTCTTCTAACGTTTTTTTCTTTAAATCATTCCCAACAAAAATACCCAAATTATACATTTTTGCTGCGGTCACTTTACCCACTCCATAAAACTTATTAACTGGTAACTCTTCTAAAAACTGAATTACCTCATCTGGATGGACTGTTTTTTGTCCGTTTGGTTTGTTAATATCCGAAGCAACTTTTGCTATAAACTTGTTTATAGAAATGCCTGCGGAGGCTCTTAATCCAGTTTTTTCAAAAATTCGATCTCTAATTTCTCTCGCAATGGCATTTGCAGACGGATTTCCTTTTTTATTTTCTGTAACATCCAAATAAGCTTCATCTAAAGAAAGCGGCTCTACCAAATCTGTATATTCATAGAAAATTTCTCTAACCTGTTGTGATATTTCTTTGTAACGAGCAAAATCACTATCCACAAAAATTAAATGCGGACATTTTTGTTTAGCTAACATACCGCTCATTGCAGATTTTACACCAAATTTACGAGCCTCGTAACTTGCTGCAGAAATAACACCTCTTCTACCTTCACCACCAACTGCAATTGCTTTCCCCCTTAATTCTGGATTATCTAATTCTGCTACAGATGCATAAAAAGCATCCATATCAACATGAATTATTTTTCTAAAAGGTGGTTGCAATTTCATGATTCGAAAGTACAAAATGAGGCATGATTTTTACTAATTTCTTTAAACTTTATAATTAATGAGGGCTTATATGCAAAGATTAGCGTCTATAATAAAAATGCTTAACCGTTATGTATTAACAACAAAGATGACCAAACCTGCATTATTTAATAAAATCTTACCCTTTAAAATCTTAACTCAAAAGCACCATCAATAAAACCAATTGTTTAATTGGGTTTCATAATGAAAGTTTCCTATATTTATTCGACTTAAATCGTATATTTGCCCACAATTTAGATTTAATCTATTTAAAATTATGATAAAAGTTTCAGACACAGCAAAAAAGAAAGTCATAGAATTAATGACTGACGATGGCTTTAATGCAGTAACCGATTTTGTTCGAGTTGGTGTAAAAAGTGGTGGTTGTTCAGGTTTATCTTACGATTTAACTTTTGATAACAAACAAGAAGAAAACGATAAAGTTTTTGTAGAAAATGGTGTTAAAATCATAGTCGACAAAAAAAGCTTTTTATATTTAGTAGGAACAACCTTAGAATATTCTGGAGGTTTAAACGGAAAAGGGTTTGTCTTTAACAACCCAAACGCAAACAGAACATGTGGTTGTGGAGAAAGTTTCTCTCTTTAAAAATTTAAGAAAAAGATGGCAAAATATACCGAAGACGATTTAGAAAAAGAATTAGAAACCCAAGAATATAAATACGGTTTTTATACAGATATAGAAAGCGACACATTTCCTGTAGGATTAAGTGAAGATGTTGTACGTGCAATTTCTAAGAAGAAAAACGAGCCAGAATGGATGACTGAATGGCGTTTAGAAGCTTATAGAGTTTGGGAAAAAATGGAAGAACCAGATTGGGCAAATGTTAATTACGAGAAACCAAAGTTTCAAGACATTGCGTATTATTCTGCTCCAAAAAAGAAACCTAAATTAAATAGTTTAGATGAAGTAGATCCAGAATTATTGGACACTTTTAAACGTTTAGGAATTTCTTTAGACGAACAAAAAAAATTAGCTAATGTAGCGGTAGATATTGTAATGGATTCTGTTTCTGTTGCTACTACTTTTAAGAAAACATTAGGTGAAAAAGGTATTATTTTTATGCCAATTTCAGAAGCAATTCAAGAACACCCAGAATTGGTTAGAAAATATTTAGGAACCGTTGTACCCACAACAGATAACTTTTATGCAGCATTAAATTCGGCAGTTTTTTCTGATGGATCTTTCTGTTACATACCAAAAGGTGTTCGTTGTCCGATGGAACTTTCTACCTATTTTAGAATTAATGAAGGTGGAACAGGACAGTTTGAAAGAACTTTAGTTGTTGCAGACAAAGGTAGTTATGTTTCTTATTTAGAAGGATGTACTGCACCAAGTAGAGATGAAAATCAATTACACGCCGCTGTTGTAGAGTTAATTGCAATGGACGATGCAGAAATTAAATACTCAACTGTACAAAACTGGTATCCTGGTAATAAAGAAGGAAAAGGCGGTGTTTACAATTTTGTAACCAAAAGAGGATTGTGTGAAAACAATGCTAAAATTTCTTGGACTCAAGTAGAAACAGGTTCTGCTGTAACTTGGAAATATCCTTCTTGTATTTTAAAAGGAAATAACTCTGTAGGTGAATTTTATTCAATTGCAGTAACTAATAATTTTCAACAAGCAGATACCGGAACTAAAATGATTCACTTGGGTAAAAACACCAAGTCTACCATTATTTCTAAAGGAATTTCTGCTGGTAATTCTCAAAACTCTTATAGAGGTTTGGTACATGTTGGCGCAAGAGCAGAAAATGCACGTAACTTTTCGCAATGTGATTCTTTATTGATGGGTAATGCATGTGGAGCGCACACGTTTCCATACATAGAAGCTAAAAATAAATCGGCACAAATAGAACACGAAGCAACTACAAGTAAAATTGGTGAAGACCAATTATTTTACTGTAACCAACGTGGTATAGATACAGAAAAAGCAATTGCTTTAATTGTAAACGGATTTAGTAAAGAGGTTTTAAATAAATTACCAATGGAATTTGCTGTGGAAGCTCAAAAATTATTGGAAATCAGTTTAGAAGGAAGTGTTGGATAATTAATTACCAACCCTAAAAAATATATAATTATAAAAATAATGCTTCTAGCCAAAAGCTAAAAGCCAATAGCATAAAAAGAATGTTAAAAATAGAAAATTTACAAGCAAGTATAGACGATAAATCAATTTTAAAAGGATTGAATTTAGAAGTAAAAGCAGGTGAAGTACACGCAATTATGGGACCTAATGGAGCTGGAAAAAGTACCTTAGCAAACATTATTGCCGGAAAAGAAGATTATGAAGTTACTGCCGGAACTATTGAATTAAATGGTGAAGATATTAGCGAATTAGCACCAGAAGAAAGAGCACATAACGGTGTATTTTTATCTTTTCAATATCCCGTAGAAATTCCTGGAGTTTCTGTAACCAACTTTATTAAAACGGCTATTAACGAAACTCGTAAATCTAAAGGTTTAGAAGACATGCCTGCAAAAGACATGTTAAAAATGATCAGAGAAAAATCTGAATTATTAGAAATAGACCGTAAATTCTTATCTCGTTCTTTAAACGAAGGTTTTTCTGGAGGAGAAAAGAAACGTAACGAAATTTTTCAAATGGCAATGCTAGAACCAAAATTAGCTATTCTAGATGAAACAGATTCTGGTTTAGATATTGATGCTTTGCGTATTGTTGCAAACGGAGTTAACAAATTAAAATCTAAAGACAACGCTGTTATTGTAATTACACACTACCAACGTTTATTAGATTATATCGTACCAGATTTTGTACACGTTTTATACGATGGTAAAATTGTAAAAAGTGGCGACGCTTCTTTAGCTTTAGAGTTAGAAGCAAAAGGATACGATTGGATAAAGCAAGAACTTGTATAAGTTCACAGTAAAATCAGTAGCAGTTTGCAGTAAGCAACTGCGTGTAAAATTAAGTTAAGAATAAAAAATAGTCAGTCAACAATAGTTTTATGAAAATTCATAAACTACCAACTGAAGACTGAGTACTGAAGACTGAAACAAATGGAATTAAAAGAAAAATTAATATCATCATATGTAGCTTTTGAAAACGGAATTGACATTAATTCTGATGTTCATGAAATTCGTTCTAAAGCATTTCAAAATTTTGAAGCGTTAGGTTTTCCTACAAAAAAATTAGAAGAATGGAAATACACGTCTTTAAACTCAGTTTTAAAACAAGACTATAGTATTTTTCCTAATAAGGCGAATAATATTGAATTGGCTGATGTAAAACAGTATTTTATACATGATATAGACACCTATAAAATTGTTTTTGTTGATGGAAAATACAGCTCGTTTTTATCTGAAACAACGCATGATACTGTAGATGTTTGTTTAATGTCTGCCGCTTTAACAAAGCCACAATACAAAGCTACCATAGAAAATTACTTTAATAAAATAGCAAAACAAGACAATTTAACATCGTTAAATACAGCATTTGCAAACGAAGGAGCTTATATAAATATTCCTAAAAATACAGAGGTAAAAAAACCAATTCAAATTATCAATTTTACTACGGGATCAGAAGCAGCAACCATGCTACAACCTAGAAATTTAATTGTTGTTGGAGAGAATTCTCATGTTCAAATTATAGAACGTCATCAAAGTTTAACAAGCAACCCTGTTTTAACAAATGCGGTTACAGAAATTTTTGCTGATAAAAGAGCTTTTGTAGATTATTATAAGATTCAGAATGATGATATTAACGCATCGTTAGTAGATAATACTTTTGTAGAACAAAAGTCTAACAGTGTTGTTTCTGTGCATACTTTTTCTTTTGGAGGAAATATCACTAGAAATAATTTAAACTTTTATCAAAGGGGAGAATACATAGATTCTATCTTAAAAGGAATTACAATTATTGAAGGAAAACAACATGTAGATCATTGTACTTTGGTACATCATATAGAACCAAATTGCGAATCTCACCAAGATTATAAAGGAATTTATGATGATCGTTCTACGGCTGTTTTTAATGGTAAAGTAATTGTAAATAAAGAAGCACAAAAAACAAATGCTTATCAACAAAATAATAATGTATTATTAAGTGATAAAGCAACAATTAATGCAAAACCTCAACTAGAAATTTTTGCTGATGATGTAAAATGTTCTCATGGTTGTACTATTGGTCAATTAGATGAAGATGCTTTATTTTACATGCAACAACGTGGTATTCCTAAAAAAGAAGGGAAAGCATTATTAATGTTTGCTTTTGCAAATACCGTTTTAGAAAGCGTTAAAATACCAGAGGTAAAACAACGTATTACCAAATTAATTGCAGAGAAATTAAACGTAAATATCGGTTTCGATCTTTAAGCAACACAGTTGTTTTTTTGTATAAAAAAACCACGCAATTGCGTGGTTTTTTTATACGTTTTAATTTTTGTAACTTTATAAAAACAAAAATTTATGAACAAAACAATTAAGACAGTATTGTTACTAACTGGAGTTGTACTTCTTGTATACGGAACTTACACAATGATTCAGCCAGAAACGCAAGTTTCTATTGGAGATTTAGATTTAATTAAATCTCAAGACAACACAAACTCATATATTACTATTGGACTTGGTATTGCAGCCGTAGCGCTTAGTTTGATAAAAGGAAAAAGTTAACTTAAGCATTCAACTATTTTATAAATCCATTATTCTTAAGTGATTTTTATTCTTTAATCTCATCAATTATTTGCCAACGATACTTTTCTCTTATATATTTCTTTTGCTCTCTGTTTAAATTATTATAATCTGTAGCATATCCATTCTGAGAAAATGCATCACGAAGTTCGTTAATCACCTTTTTTGAGCTTTCTAAAACCTGAAAGTATTCATAAAACGTTATCTTTTCATTTTTATATATCCTTAATGATTTCACCCCTTTTTGGAAATATTTTTTTAGTTCTTTTGATAAATCAACCTTATTTATTTTTTTTCCATTAAAAGAATACTCTCCGTTTTCTAAAATTTTTATAGCAACTTCTTTAGACCCATTTATGTTAGAATATGGTATGTAATTTTGTAAATAAACTCCTACACCTTTATTAGTTTTATAATAGAAAGGTTCTTTAGAATTTAATTTACTCGTAGCATAATAAAGCCTTCTCCCCTCTATTTTAATTAATCGTTTTTTTAGCTCGTCTACAAACTTTACTTCCAAATTTTCATCAACAAAAAGTACATATTGTACAAATGGTATTTCGGCTTCTGAAATCCATTTCCAATACTTAGATATACTTTTTTCAAAATCTATTAAATCAATTTCTTTTCCATCAACAATAAGTTTTTGATTATTAATTTCATTCGGAATTACAATATTTAAAATCAAAGATCGATGTACAATTTCCGTAGCTACTTCAGATTTTACAACATGAATATTATTCTTATATAAAACATTTTTACTTAGAATGCTTTTATTTATAAATTCATCATTTAAAATATGTATTTGTGATAATGCAAAAGAAAAAGACAGTGTAATGAATAGCGTGATAAAAAACCACTTTAATTTATGGCTCTTGAAAAACCCACGAATAGACATCCAAATTTGACCATAAAAAGCAACGAAGAATAAAATAAAAATGTATTTATTTTCTGAATAAAAATTAAATCCCTCATATCCAAAAGCTAGTAAGCTAATTAGAATCCCTAATCTTGAAAACCAACTTAGAAAAATCCAATTTGTTAGTCTTTGTTGATTAATTATTGATTTTACTTTATAATTATACTTTGATAAAAATGTTCTTGGAGTATCTAAAAAATAAGTAAGAATAAGGCTAAAAGCAAAATAAACAGCGATAAATGCAAATAAAAAATTATAAAACTGATTTGCTTTTTCTGTAATTAAAAATAACTCATAATCATGTAACAAGGCATCAAAAACGATGATTAGTTTTCTAAACAATTGAAGAAAAGAATAAAACACAACTGAAAAAACAACTCCATAAAAACAACCCACAAAAGCTTTTCTTTTAGAAATATCTAAAAAAAGGTAATGCTTCTTTTTATATGGATTTTTTAATGACATAATGTTTATTAATAATAGGGTTTCTATCTATTAGATAAATAACCCCTCACTTTGTTACGTTTTCTATGAACTCTTTTATTCAATAGAAGAAATAACACCTTTCAAAAAAGTATTTTCATCAAAATTTTTCAAACCAAAACGTACAATTACCATGTCTTGATCTGGTAAAACATACACGCGTTGTCCTTGAAAACCATCTGCATAATACATGTTTTTGGGTACATCTTTAAAATGGTTTTCTGCATTTAACCAAAACTGCGCTCCATAGGTTCCATTAGATGTTGGCGTTGGTGTCGTTATATAAGCTACCCAATCTTTGGTAAACAATTGTTCTCCGTTCCAATTTCCGTTTTTAAGGTATAAAAGTCCGAATTTACCCCAATCTCTAGCAGTTGCCCAAGAATAAGAAGAACCTACGTAATTCCCGCTTAAATCGGCTTCTAGGACCATAGAGTTCATTCCTATTTTGTCAATAAAGTCAGTATACCAAAAATCTAAATATTCTTGATGGGTTTTAAACTGCGTTCTTAAAATTCCGGATAATAAATTGGTGGTTCCAGAAGAGTAATTCCAACTTTCGTTTGGAGTACCAACTAAAGGCTTATTTTCTTGCATTTTGGTCATATCTCTTTCTAGAAATAGCATTTTTGTTGCATCAGAAATTTCTTCATAATTTTCATCCCATTCTAAACCAGAATTCATTTGTAATAAATTACTGATGGTAATATTTTTACGCTCATCATTTTGCCAAGATGCAACAGGCGCTTTGTCTTTTACATTCAATTTTCCTTGATGTTCTAAAACTCCATAAACAGTGCTTAATAAACTCTTTGTCATAGACCAACCCAATAATTTTGAGTCTTTATGAAACCCATCTGCATATTTTTCTGATATAATTTGATCTTTATAAATAACTACAACCGCTCTTGTTTTATTTATTGAATCAAACAAAAAATCAACAGATTCATCTATTTTATCATAATCTACATTTTTAAAAATAGTATCTTTTTGTGGTGCATTTCCATAGGGATAAGGTGTACTATTATCTGATTTTGATCTTTTAGGCACTAAATAATCTGCAGTTTCATCACCTTCCTCTAAAGTTAATACGGCTCCTAAACCTTTTCTATAAACAGCTTTTCTAGTTAATAAACCAAAAGCAGAAGACGTAGCCGTTTTCTTTTTTAAATCAACTTCGTCAGAAGCCAAATTAACGGGAGAAAAATCATTGTCCGTTCTATCGGTAAATTCTAAAGTTCTGTTAGCCACATAAACAGAAGAAGCAATGTTTTTAGCGGAATAACCCGATAACATATTCAACTTTGGATAATTATAAATTACCGTAACTAAAAAAAGTATCAATACTAAAAGTAGAATTCGTTTAAATATTTTCATCAGAAAAAGAGTTTAGTTATGTAAAAATAAGAAAATCATATTGGCTTTCTTACAAGTTTAAAAAATCAACCTTTATCTTTGTGTTTTAAATTGATTTTGTATGATAAATGTTGATAAAATTAGAGAAGATTTTCCAATTCTAAAAAGAATGGTTCACGGAAAGCCTTTGGTTTATTTTGATAATGCTGCCACTTCACAAACACCACAAATTGTTATTGATACCATTGTAGATTATTATAGCAATTACAATGCTAATATTCACAGAGGTGTGCACACTTTAAGTCAAGAAGCTACAGATAAATATGAACAAGCACGTATTAAAATTCAGAAACATTTTAATGCAAAAGAAGCATATGAAATTATATTAACTTCTGGTACAACAGACAGTATTAATAGAGTTGCTGCTGGTTTTGCATCACTTTTAAATACAGGTGATGAAATAATTGTTTCTGCCTTAGAACATCATTCTAATATAGTGCCTTGGCAAATGTTGTGCGAAAAAACAGGCGCAATTTTAAAGGTGATTCCTATGTTAGAAGACGGTTCTTTAAACATGGAAGCGTATCATAATTTATTGAATGAGAAAACAAAATTAGTTTTTTGTAACCACGTTTCAAATGCCTTAGGAACGGTAAACCCTATTGAAGAAATTATTACTGCAGCGCATAAAGTAAATGCGGCTGTTTTAATTGATGGAGCTCAGTCTACACCTCATATTAAGCCAGATGTACAGGCTTTAAATGTTGATTTTTATGTGGCTTCTGCTCATAAATTATGTGGTCCAACAGGTGTTGGAATGTTATATGGTAAACAAGAATGGTTAGAAAAACTACCTCCTTATCAAGGTGGTGGAGAAATGATTGCTACCGTTACTTTTGAGAAAACTACCTACGCAGGTTTGCCTCATAAATTTGAAGCAGGAACGCCAAATATTTGTGGAGGAATCGCTTTTGGAGCAGCAATAGATTATATGAATGCAGTTGGTTTTGATAATATTGCTGAATATGAAAGTGAGCTTTTAGCCTACGGAACGCAAGAACTTTTAAAAATTGAAGGCTTAAAAATTTACGGAACTACAAAAGACAAAACAGCTGTTATTTCTTTTAATGTGAATGATATTCATCCTTATGATATTGGTTCTATATTAGATAAATTAGGTATTGCTGTAAGAACCGGTCATCATTGCGCACAACCTATTATGGATTTTTATAAAATACCAGGAACTATAAGAGCTTCTTTCTCTTTCTACAATACAAAAGAAGAAATAGATGTTTTAGTTGCAGGAGTAAAAAGAGCAGTAATGATGTTATCATAATTACTGACTTAATAAAACAAAAAAAGGTTAAGAATTAAATTCTCAACCTTTTTTTATGCTTAAAATTTTATTTATTTTTTATTGTAATGATGGCGAATAGTTTGTAGGATACTCTCCTGCTTTTGCTAAACCATTTGTAGCTATCGTAAAATTAGAACCATATTGGGTATCTATAGCCGCTAAAATTTTATTAGCCATTAATGCATATCCTCTTGTTGTTAAATGAATTCCATCTAAACTTATTAAACCACCCGTAACTAAATTTGAAGTCATTGTATAATTGTCAAATAGAACTCCGCTTGTTGAAGCTTCATTTAAAATAGCATTTAAATCTACAAAAGCTAATCCTTTTGCACTAGCAACACTAGCAATTGTAACATTATAGCCATCTGTAGCCGTTTTAATTTCTAATTGTTCTTCTGGTGTTAACACCCATTTATCTGCTAACGGAAGTGTTACTCCTTCTGCAGAAAACTGACCAGCTAAAGCTTGTGGCAACCCTTTACTCATTAAAAATTGTAAAGAAGTAGTATTTACTTTACCTATTATTCCACTACTAGATAACACTATTAAATCTTTTGCAGTTGCAGGTCTTGCTTGTCCATAATATTGACCAAATAAAGAAGCAACTAATGGAGCAGCTTCCTTAGTAAGTCCGAATTGCTCAACAAAAGGAACAAAAGTAGAGCTAGATAGTAATCCTCCAGTAATTTGAGCAGAAACATCTGTTAAACTTTCATCTTTTATTACAACTGGATTTGTATTTTCTAAAGAAAATTCAATAATTCTATCTGTCTCACCTAAAGCTGTAAAAACTCTATTTATACCTCCGTAAACAGTGTTTAATGTAGGTATTTGAGCTTTAAGAGCCGCCCCTGTATCTTTATCATTAGGATCTAAAGGATTAAAAGGTACCGTTGTAAAATGAGGTAAATCTGTAATATAAGGCACATTGGTAATAACTCCTTCAGGACAAACGGCTGTTAATTGATTTACCATATCATTAAAAACAAAATTGAAAGTTGCTATTGGTGTAATTGGGTCTGTTCCATCTCCTCCAGAAGTAGCATAACCTAATACATCATTTCCTCCAATTTCTGATAATGTAAAAAATGTTGGGTTTTGTGCAATTGCATATTCTAACATAGAAACGGATGGGGAATTAGCCATTCGTCCAAAATATGGGTTTAAACTTGCATAACCATTATAATCTATATGTGTACTTTTTGCTCCTGGCACTCCAACATTTGTAAAAATACTACCGTCTGCAGCCAAACTTTCTCCTGCATTTGTAGTTATTGTTGGAACTGGTGCACCTAAACCTGTTAAAAATTCATTTAACCTTTCTGGAGTTGCTCCATTAAAAATTAATCGATATGATAAATCATCAATTCCAGGAATTGGAATTATCATACCACCGGTATTATCATTCATTAAAGGTTGATTAAAATCTCCTCCGCCAGCCGCTTTAAATTTAGTTGCTAAGATATTTGGAAAAGAGTTTTCTTGTGCTGCTTTAAATAAAGCTCCGTCTGTATAACCCGCAGTAAAAGAAGCTCCAAGAGAAACATATTTAGATAAATCTAACCCATTTACATTTAATTGAACTTCAGGTACAACATCTGCTTCAATTTTATCTAATTCATTATTTACATCACAAGATGTAAAACCAAGTGTTAAAAGAAACAATCCTATATATTTATAATTCTTCATTAAATTTTGTTTTTTTAGTTATTAATTGTCCAAGAAATGTAGTACTGAGAACCAATTGCACCAACACCTGGCGCACTTAAATATTCTTTACCTGTTAAGTTTGCTCCTCCTAATTTAAATACAGATTTCCAAGAAGGAACGCTGTAGTTAATTTGTGCATCTAACACTGTTCTAGAAGCAATTGTTGCATCTAAGAAAGTAGATTCCCATCTATATTTATCTTGCCACCTTGCATTGATATTAAAACCAAAGTTTTTAAACAATTCTCTTTTACCAAATTGTAATTTTACTTTATGCTCTGGAGTATTAAATCCTGCTTCAAAATCTGGATCAGAAGCTTGGTCAAAATCAAATTTAGCAAACGTATAGTTTAAGCCTAAGTTAAAGTCATTAAAAATCTTAGTATTTAAACCAATAGTTGCTCCGTAAGAGCTTATGTCTGCCGCAGAGTTTGTATACGTTTGAAATGCTACAAAATCTCCACTACCTAAAGCAACTAAAGACAACGGAACAGCAGCTCCACCCGGTCCTACTGGTGCTGTTTGTGTCATAGCAACATCTCCATAAAAAGGAACTACCACATTTTTATTTGCTATAAAATCTTCATATTGATTGTAATACACACTTAAATCTACGGTAATTTTATTAGTATCACCTGTATTTACCAAACCTCTATAACCAACTTCAAAAGCAGTTACTCTTTCTGGTTTTACCAAAGCAACATTTGCAGCGGTTGGAGCTGCAATTTTACCTGCAGCAAAATTTTGAACAGAGGTTGCAGAAAAGGCATTTTCATATGCAGATCTACCTGACACAGTAGTAGTACCAGAACCTGTAAAGTTTTGTCCTGTTCCACTAACAATTAATGGCTGTGTAGTATATCTATCTAAATTATCTGGTGCAGAACCCACTAAATAAGCTCTTCCTGCATTTAAACCAATGTATTGGTCTTGTGTTGTTGGGTTTCTAAAACCTGTTTGAAAAGAAGCTCTAAAGTTTTGATTTTTATGTTCCCCACCAGCATAGGCAAATGAAACTCTTGGAGAGAAGTTACCTTCAAAATTTTGTGCTTTGTCATAACGAATAGAAGCGGTTACTTTTAAACGGTCTTCTTCTAAAAATTTCTTTTGTGCCTGTGTGTATACACCATATTCATTATATTCTATTGGACCATCATAATCTGTAAAAATACTTCCGTTAGAATTTAAAGAATACAATCTGTAAGAACCTCCTACTTGAAACTCTGCCCAATCTATATAATCTTGTAAATTAAGGTTACCATCTGCATGGTAATATTTTGTATTATCTTGAAATTTGGCTCCTGTAGCTAAATCTGGATCTGAGGTTACTTTATCAAAAGCAGCTTCAAAACCAGCTGTACCAGGAAGTAGCCTTCCTGTTTCTGCCGTTTGTCTTGCAATTGCATGTGCTTGATCTGCATTTAAACCTGCTAAGGTTCCTTGTACAAAGGCTCCTGCATATTGCCCAAACCAAGTATTATCATCTTTCCATTCTCTATTAATATTAATAGCAGCAAAACGGGTATCATAAGAATTACCCGCATCTTCATTTGTTACATATCCTCTAACAAAGAAATTTTTACCTTTCAATTCTAATTTATGCTGCTCCATAAAGAAGTCTTTAATATTGTATCTATTGGTACCTTGATAGATGGTATTACCAATACCAAATTTAGAATTCCATATAATTTCTAAACGATCATTACCCCAAGGGCGATAATTTAAAGACCCAGCAAATTTTACACTTTTTGCTTCGTAAGCCATTAAATCTCTTTCATTATATCCAGTTCTACTTATACTTTCATTAGGCACTAGTGCAGATGCTCCTGCTGGTAAAATACCTAAACCTTCTAAAGTTTGTGCAACCCCTCTTAAGTTTGTAGAAACCTCATCTCCATAAATATTTAAACCATCATAGTTTCTATCAGAATTTCTATCTCCAGAAGCATACACTCCATCTTTTGTATTTCTATAATCTGTTGCATGCCATTCTTCTCCTTTTAAATAAGATAAAGTAGCTTTTGCTGCAAATTTTTCAGAAAAAGCATAGGCCATTCTAATGTTAAAATCATAAAATTCATTGTCTCCTGCAGCCTCTTGACTTGTCATTCCTGTTTTTAAAGAAACACTAATTCCTTGATCATCAAAAGGGTTTTTACTTGTCATAAACATAATACCATTAAAGGCATTTGCACCGTATAATGCAGAAGAAGCTCCTGGTAATAACTCTACAGTGTTTACATCTAATTCAGACATTCCTAATAAATTACCCAATGCAAAATTTAATGCTGGCGAAGAATTATCCATACCGTCTACCAACTGCATAAAACGAGTGTTTGAAAAGGTTGCAAAACCACGTGTGTTTACAGATTTAAACGTTAAACTATTGGTATTTACATCAACTCCTTTTAAATTTTCTAAACCGTCATAAAAAGAAGGTGCAGAAGTGTTTTTGATAGCTCTACTATCCATTCTTTCAATGGTAACTGGAGACTCCATAATTCGTTCTGGAGTTCTAGAAGCAGAAACTACTATTTCATCTAGAGAGGTTTCATTCTCTAATAAATTAACCATTACTTTTTGGTTGTTTTTTGTAATTTCTACCTTTTCTACATGAAATCCTAAAACAGAAATTTCTAAAGTAAAAGGCGGGTTTTCTGAAACATTAAATACAAACTGACCATCAAAATCTGTGGTTGTTCCTAAAGCTTTTCTAGAAATCTTAATGTTTGCACCAGGAATTGTTTCTCCTGTTTTAGCATCTGTAACAGTACCTGTAACCGTGGTTTGACCAACCATTGCTACACTACTAAAAACTATAAACGCAAGAAGTATAATTTTTTTTATCATAATTTGATTTTTTTGTTAGTTAAATGCAAAATACAATTTTTTTTGAATAATTCAATAAACAGGTATTTATTTTAAGGTTTTAATAAAATATAGCTCATATATTATCAAATATAAATTTAAAAATCTACACTTTCTCTTATAAATAAAAACAGTTAGTTATTGTACATTTGTACAACATAAAATTAATTTTTATTTGAATACAATTCAGAATATTTCTAATTTTTCTACTTCAGAAAAAACTTACGTAACCATTGGTACTTTTGATGGGGTACATTTTGGGCATCAAAAAATTATTGACAAGTTAGTTTTAGAGGCCAAAAAAGCGAATAGAAAATCTGTTTTACTTACTTTTTTTCCGCATCCTAGAATGGTATTACAAAAAGATACTACCATAGAATTGATTAATACAATTGAAGAGCGTGCAGAATTGCTAAAAAAAACAGGATTAGATTACTTAATTATTCATCCTTTTAGTAAAGAATTTTCTAAAATGACTGCACTTGAATTTGTGCGTAATGTTTTGGTAAATAAACTGAATATTTCTAAATTAATCATTGGCTACGATCATCATTTTGGAAAAAATAGAGAAGGTAACATTGTACAATTAACAGCATATAGCCATTTATATGATTTTGTTGTAGAAGAAATTCCGGCACAAGATATAGATGATGTTTCTGTGAGTTCTACCAAAGTAAGATCTGCTTTAGCGGAAGGAAATATAGAAACTGCTAACAATTATTTAGGCTACAATTTTATGCTTAGTGGTACTGTTGTAAACGGAAAAAAATTAGGTGGAAAAATTGGCTATCCAACAGCAAATATTGATGTAAAAGAATCTTATAAATTAATACCTAAAACGGGTGTTTACGTTGTAAAATCTACCATTAATGATAAAACCGTTTTTGGAGTGATGAATATTGGAAACAGACCAACGGTAGATGGAACTTACCAAACTATTGAAGTTCATTATTTTGATTTTAACCAAGATTTATACAACCAAAACTTAACCATAGAATTACTTCATTTTTTACGTGATGAAAATAAGTTTAGTTCCATTGATACCTTAATTGTTCAGATTAAGAAAGACGAACAAACTGCAAGGGATTATATAGCTAATAATATTAAGTAAATTTCTAATTATTTTCTATCCATTCTAATATGCGGAATACCATCTTCTAAGTACTCCTCACCTACTTGAATAAATTGATGCGTTTCATAGAATTTCTTTAAATATTTTTGAGCAGAAATTGTAATTTTATCCACTTTAAAATCATCTTTAATAGCTTTAATAGAAGCTTTTAATAAATCGTGTCCAAAACCGTATTTTCTTTCTGAAGCAGCTACTACTACCCTACCAATACTGGCATTTTTAAAATAATCTCCTGGTTTAAAAATACGTGTATACGCCACAATTTTATGATCTTTTAAACCAAAAACATGTAGCGCTTTTTGATCTTTAAAATCTACATCTTGGTATACACAATCTTGTTCTACCACAAAAACTTCCGATCGTAATTGAAGTATACTATACAATTCTGTAGTATTTAATTCTGAAAAAGATTTTATTTTGAAATCCATGTTATATCAATTTAAAAGAAAAAATCACTCGATCTAATAGTTAGGTCGAGTGACATTTATTTATTTTTTATAAATTTTGTATCAAGAATATTTTAATAATTATCCAGCGCAAGAAATTTTATTTACTCTATCTCCATGTCTACCACCTTCAAATTCTGTAGAAAGAAAAATATCTACAAAACCCAATGCTTGTTGTAAAGACACAAAACGTGCAGGAATTGTAAGCACATTAGCGTTATTATGTTGTCTTGTTAATGCAACCAATTCATTATTCCAACATAAGGCAGCTCTAATACCTTGGTGTTTATTAGCGGTCATTTGTGCCCCGTTACCAGAACCACATAAAATAATTCCCATTTCTGCTTTACCACTTTCTACAGCATTTGCTGTTGGATGTATTGCATCCGGATAATCCATAGAATCATTTGTGTCGGTTCCAAAATTTAGAACTTTATACCCTTTTTCTTCTAAATGTTTTATAATTTCGAATTTGTATTCTGTACCTGCGTGATCGTTACCAATGGCAATTGTCATAATAAATTGATTTTAATTGTGTTGTGGTCACAAAAATACAGAAACTAACGGTTATCAACAGTTATAAACAATCAAAAAAATAACTTTTTTAATAACCTTTTAATTTTTAACTCTTTAGCTATGTTAGGTAATTGTTAAGAACTATCAGTAAACTTTTACAAGTAAATTTGGTAATTTAAATAATTATTACAATACAGCCACTACTGTGACATACACAACTTTTTTTATGAGTTTTTGATAAAAGTTTATCAACATAAAATTAACCATTTGTTTACATCGATTTGGTTGTTAACTATTAAGAATTTTAAGTTCATTACTGTTTATAACTATTGTTAATAACTCTAATTTTAAATTGATTTTTAAGCTTTTAAGTAACTCATAACTTGTCAATGGTTTTTAATAACTGAAATATAAAAATAAAAAGTGTTTTTTTTATAGTAGCTATTCACACACTATTATAACCATTATTGTTTTTTTAAAATTTATAAAAGAAAAATAATTATAATATAGAATGTTGATAACTGTTGAAAACGAAAAAAAGAGTTTCCTTTTAAAAATTAGAATTTAAGATTTAAAAAATAAAAATAGGGTAGGAGATAATAATATTAGGAGTACATAAAATTTAAACAAGTTCCTTTTCTGCTTTTAAAAGAAACAAAGTGTCTTTTTTAACTGCTACAGTAGTTTTTTGAGTATCAAATTTATTCAACGAAGTATTTACAGTTATTGCAGTACTAAAAATACCTACAATAAATATAAATAAGAATAATGCAATAATTTTACGCAGCTTTTTCATCTTAATAGATTGATACTCTTGCTATATAGACGTATAATTATTTAAAAATTACAAAATATTTAACATTTTATTAAGAAAAAGTTAATTCACCACAAAATTTATGGCTTTTTCAATAATTTTCACGGATACTTTTCCGGTATCAATCACTTCTCCATCTGCTTGAATAAAAGGTTTTGAGGTTTGTGGAATTACAGTTATCTCTTTCGTTTTATACGTTTCAATTTTTTTATGATGTACAATTGTACCAGAGTATAATTTAGGAAGATTAAAAATTAAATCTAAGATAGTGAGGTTTTTAGCAATGGTAATATCTAATAAACCATCGGTAGTATTTACATTTTTTGTAAACTGCATTCCGCCACCAGAAAATTTACAAATACCAAAAACAGTCATTAAACAATTAGTTTCTAGTATTTTATCATCAAAAATAATTTTAAACACTGTTTTTTTATAAAATAATAACCCCGCTATTCCGCTTAATATATAGGCTAAAGAGCCAAAATTTTTTAAAGTTTTAAGTTTATTAACAATGTAACCATCATAGCCTAAACCTGCTACATTATTAAAAAAAACAGTTTTATTATCAGTTTCTAAAACACCAATATCTTGTAAAGTAATGTTCTTTTTATGAATAATTTCAATTGCTTTTTCTACGTTATTAGGTATGTTATACGTCTTTATCCAATCGTTACCAGTTCCCTGTGGAATTACAGCAATAGTTATATCAGAAGTTTTTGCGTACCTTTGCGTCATTATTCCGTTAACTACGTTATGTAGTGTTCCATCTCCACCAATCGAAATAATATTTCTAAAACCTTGTTGAATTGCGGTATTCACCAATTCAATTTCGTGTTTAGAAAATTTTGTAAAAGCAAAAGAAAAGTCTATTTTCTTATTGTTTAATAATTGTTGAATTTCCTTCCATTGTTTAGAAAAATTCCGATTTCCAGAAATAGGATTTGCAATTATAAACCAAGATGTAGACATAAAAATAATAATTAAAGTAAGCCCAAAATACAATAATAGATTGATAACTATTTTTTAATAGGCAATCACAGTAAAAATTTGTAATTTGGTATCATATAATAAGAAGTAAGAATTAATGACAAAAAAGAAGAAAAAAATATATAAAAAGAAAGGGAATGTTGTAAAAGACTTAACCAGAAATATATTTAAAGTATTAAAACAAGACAGCGAAAAATCTTATAATCATAAGCAAATTGCTGCAAAATTAAAAATTTCTGATACGGATGGGAAAACCCAAATAATTAAGAAATTAGCAGAATTAGCTGTAACTAAAGAAATTAAAGAAGTAGAAAGAGGTAAGTTTCAAGTTAATCTTGATAGAAAATATTCTATTGGTACTTTAGATGTAACTTCTACCGGAAATGGGTATTTTGTAACAGATGATTATGAAGACGATATTTTTATACCAAATATTAATTTGGGTAAAGGTTTACATAATGATACTGTAAAAGCGTATGTTTATAAAAGACGAAGTGGAAAAAAATATGAAGCCGATGTTGTAGAAATTATTGAACGTGCAAAAACAGAATTTGTAGGTGTTTTACAGAAAAGTAAAACCAAAAATTTTGGTTTTGTAGTGCCAGATAATAACAAAATGTACGCAGATATTTTTATATCTGAAAGTAAATTAAATGGGGCAGTAGACGGAGATAAAGTGCAAGCTACTTTGTTAGATTGGCCTAAAAATTCTAAAAATCCTTTTGGAGAAATTACCACAGTTCTTGGTAAACCAGGAGATCATAATACAGAAATGCATTCTATTTTATTAGAATATGGTTTGCCATATGAGTTTGAGCCAGAAGTAGAAAAAGAAGCAGAATCGTTATCTACAGAAATTACAGAAAAAGAAATTTCTAAGCGTAGAGACATGCGTAAAGACTTAACTTTTACGATAGATCCTAAAGATGCAAAAGATTTTGATGATGCATTATCATTTACAAAATTAGAAAACGGGAATTACGAAATTGGAATTCATATTGCAGATGTTTCGCATTATTTACAACCAAAAACTATTTTAGACGATGAAGCTTATAAAAGAGCAACATCTGTATATTTAGTAGATAGAGTAGTGCCAATGTTACCAGAAATGCTGTCTAACGGAGTTTGTTCTTTAAGACCACATGAAGAAAAATTAACTTTTTCTGCCGTGTTTGAATTGAATGAAAAAGCACAATTAGTAGGTGAGTGGTTTGGTAGAACGGTAACGTATTCAGACCAACGTTTTGCGTATGAAGAAGCACAATCTATTATAGAAAATGTAAAATTATCTGATGATGTTCAGCCATATACAATGCCAGAAGATATTTCTATTACAGATGAATCTTATGTGGTAGCACCAGAAGTTGTAGAAGCTACTTTAAAATTAGATGAATTGGCAAAAATTCTTCGTAAAAAAAGAATGAAAGCTGGAGCCATTTCTTTTGATAGGGTAGAGGTAAAATTTAATTTAGATGAAGAAGCAAACCCAGTGGGTGTTTTCTTTAAAGAATCTAAAGATGCTAACAAATTAATTGAAGAATTTATGTTGTTAGCGAATAGAAAAGTAGCGGAGTTTGTTGGTTTTTCTAAAGGAAAAGCAACAAACAAAACATTTATTTATAGGGTACATGATGAACCAGATGTAGAAAAACTGGCTTCTTTAGAAAATATGGTTCGTAAGTTTGGGTATAAAATTAATACGGATACCAAACAAGCTATATCAGATTCTTTAAATAAGTTATTAAGTGATGTACATGGTAAAGCAGAATCTAACATGATTGAGACTTTAACCATTAGAACCATGTCTAAAGCTGTGTATACAACTCAAAATATTGGGCATTATGGATTGGCTTTTGATTATTACAGCCATTTTACGTCACCTATTAGACGTTATCCAGATGTAATGACACACAGACTGCTTCAACACTATTTAGATGGCGGAGATAGCCCAAAAGCAGATCCTTATGAAGAAAAGTGTAAACATTCATCCAACAGAGAAGAATTAGCTTCTAAAGCAGAAAGATCATCTATTAAATACATGCAAGTAAAATACATGCAAGATCATAAAGATGAAATTTTTGATGGTGTTATTACAGGAGCTACCGAATGGGGTATTTATGTAGAAATTTCTTCTAATAAATGTGAAGGAATGGTAAGACTTAGAGATATAAAGAGTGATCATTATATTTTTGATGAAAAACAATATGCAATTATTGGTCAAGCTTCTAAAAATATGTATCAATTAGGTGATGATGTTAAAGTAAGAGTTAAACATACAGATTTAGAAAGAAAGCATTTAGATTTTGCTTTAATAGAAGATTAAATATAAAATTGTAATAACAGGTATATATCCAAGTATTTAATTTACAGATAATTGTGTCAAAATTAAAAATAGTTGTTTCAGAAGCACACTTCTTAGCCTTGGATTGAGTTTGTTGATTAAATTTTTGATATAGAATTCCCGCAGCTGCGGGAATTTTCAATATAAATAATGAAATTTTACTACTTGAGAGGTAATAACTTTATTATTTTTGCGACAATAAAAAGCGTAAAAAGTCTTTATAGTGGTATACTTATTGATTTTAATATAGTAATCAAATTTTAAAATAATGAAAAAAATAATATTTATATGTGCTCTTATGTTAAGTTATATAACAATTGCACAGACAATGGTAACTAAAAATTTAGGAGATTATTCTGAATTGAAAGTGTATAACGGAATAGAGTTAGAGTTGATAAAATCTGCGGATCAAAAATTAGAAATTACTGGAGAAAAATCTGAAATGGTAAAAATTAAGAATGTAAATAACACCTTAAAATTATCATTACCATTTTCTTTAAAACCAGAAAATAATGCTGCAGACGGCAAAATTTTAATAAAACTATATTACAATAAAAATATAGCTATTATAGATGCAAATGAAGGTGCTACTATTACTGGTAAAGATGTAAATCAAGATAAATTAGAAGTAAAATCGCAAGAAAGAGCTTTTATTAATCTAACATCTAAAGTTAAATATTTAACGGTTAGGACGTCTTCTGGAGGGATTATTAAACTTACAGGTAGTGCAGAAAGCCAAGAAGTAGATGTAGATTTATATGGTGTTTATAATGGTTTTGAAATGAAAATTTCTGGTAATTCTAATATTTTAGCAGGAACAGGAGCAAAAGCAGAAATTTTAGCAGGAAAATCTTTAAGTGCTAAAGTAAGTTTTGGAGGATCTATATTTTACAAAGGAAATCCGGAAGTTGTTAAAGATAAAAAAGTAATTGGAGGTATTATTCAAAAAAGAAATTAACAACTGTTGCTATAATATGCTTTTTTGTATATTTGCAACATTAAATTAAAGAAAACATGTATAGTTTAGCAACAAATTTTGTATTCATTGGTGGTCCACAATTAATCATTATCGTAGTAGTAGTTTTACTATTATTTGGTGGAAAGAAGATTCCGGAATTAATGAAAGGTTTAGGAAGTGGAATTAAAGAGTTTAAAAATGCTGCTAAAGAAGAGCCGGAAGAAAAATTAGAAGAGAAGAAGTAAGTTTAATTTACTTTTTATAAATAAGAAAAGCTCAATTTGTATAAAACAAGTTGAGCTTTTTACTTTTGAATTAAAAAAATCCCCCAAAATTTTTAATCCATTTTTATCTGAGTCAAATATATATATGTTCTATGATATAAATAAATATTTGTTATAAACAGGAAGGTTTTAGGGATATTTGGGATAAATGGGAATACTTATTGTAACCATCTTAGTAAAGATTGTTTAGAAAAACTTCTAGAAACAGGAATAGATATAGGAATAAATTCTGATTCTAATAAATAACCTCGTGCATTACCCGAAATATCTGTTATATAATTTACATTAACAATATAACTTTTATGACATCTAATAATTTTAGAGTATTCTTTTAATTCTGTGGCTATTTTTGTTAAAGTAACTCTTAGTATTTTTTCTTTTAAATCATTTTCTTGTAATAAAAAGAAACTTGCATAGTTTCCTTGAGAAGTAACATAAACTAAATCATCTATATTAAAAGTAATAACTTCTTTTCCATTATCTGAAGTAATAGAAATTTCACTGGCAAGTTTTTTAGAAATATCAATTTCTTTTTTTATTTCTTTAATTTCTAAGACCTTTTTTTCTCTTCTTTCTCTTATATTTTTTTCATTGATAAAAACAAAAAAGGTTAAAGGAATTAGAGTAATTAAAAACATGTAAGATAGAAATTCTAAAAGACCAAATTTTCTTAGGTTATAAGATGCTGTATATAGATTACTAAAATACCAAACAATAATTCCCATAATTGTAATACCTACCGCCATTAAAAATAGATTTCTACCAATAGTCCAATTATCTTCATTAAAATAATCTTTAAAAATAAGTGCTGGTATATATAAAATAAGAAAAGTAGATATAAAGGCTATAATACCCATACCTAAAGTATATTCTAAAATAATTATTTTAAATAGATTTAAATAAAACGGTCTAAAAATATATAAAAAAAGGAAGATGAATAACCCAAGAGAAAAACTTACTTTAAGTTTAAATTTTATAGATGGATTAAAATAATAAGGCATTGTGAGCCATTTAATAAATTTTTTCATAGAAAATTAAATTTTTAAATTAGCCAATAATTTTTAGAAGTTCTTCCTTTTTAAAACTTCTAGAAACCGGAATTTGTGTTGTTAACAATGTAGATTCTAAATAATATCCTCTGGTATTTCCTTTTAAAGAGTAAAAAAAAGAAGTGTTTATCATATAAGATTTATGACATCTAAAAAACTGAGGATGACTGTTTATTTGAATAAAAATTTTAGATAAAGTATTTCTTAACACCATTTCTTTTATTCCATTTTTAGTATTTAAAAAGACACTTGTATAATTACCTGATACAGATGCATAAACTAATTCATCAATATGTATTGTTAAATTATCTTTTTTATTTTCGGAATAGATTGTTATTTCTTGTGTCTTTGTTTCATTAATTTGTTCTTTTATATTGCTATTTTTCTTGCTCTTAAATACTGTTATTCTATCGTTTAAAATATAAATAGTAGCTATAGATAATATTGCTAAACTAGCAGAATACTTATAAAAAAGTAAAAAAGATAATTTTACCAAACCGGTAATATCCTTATAAATACCGCTAGAAAACCATAATATGTAGCTATAAACTATAATAAAAAAAAATAAAAGAAAGGTAAGAGAAGTTAAAGTCCATTTTTTATAATTTATTTTTTCTAAGAGTACAAATAGTAAAAAAGGAATTATAAAAGTTAAAATACCCATTAAAATAGTATAACCAAATAAAAGTTCTTTTAAAAGGTATAATTTAAATGGTTTAAAAACATTTAGAAATATAAAAACTAGTATTCCATGAAATATAGTTATTGGTAGCTTATTTGATATATAAGTTTCTAAATTAATTTTTTTTTTATAGAATTTTTTAATCGTTTTAATCAAGGGGTTATTTTGGGTAGAAATATAATAAATATTTTGGAATATTAAATTATTATAGTTTTACAGCGGTACCAGATGCTGTAACCATTAACATTCCTCCATTTTTACCTACGGTTTCATAATCTAAATCTACACCAACAATGGCTTGTGCACCTAAAGAGTTTGCCATTTCTTCCATTTCTTTTAAAGCAGAATCTTTGGCTTCTCTTAAAACCTTTTCATAAGAACCAGAGCGTCCACCAACTATATCTCTAATTCCTGCAAAGAAATCTTTAATAAAATTAGCTCCAATAATTGTTTCGCCTGTTACAATGCCTAAATATTGGGTTGCAGGTCTGTTTTCTATGGTGGGAGTTGTTGTTACAATCATTTATTTTTGTTTTATAAGAAACTTCATCTTTTATAAGATAGATAAAAGATGAAGTAAGGTTTTGTTCAATTTTAGGGTTATAGGCTAGTGTTTGTTACCACAATTATTCCCTCTAAATATTAAATATTTGTTATAGAAGCATATCTTTTACCTTTGGTTTAAGGTTGTTTAATTATTTATCTAATTTTTTTGGTTTTGCATTTTTCATAGCTTCACCAATTTGGTTACTTGCTGTAAAACTTGCAACCATATCGTTTAGCATTTGACTACCTGCTTGTGGCGAATTTGGTAGCAATATTAAGTTACTATTTGTTTCACTACCTATAGATTGTAAAGTATCATAATGTTGTGTTACAACGATTAATGCAGAAGCTTCTTGACTGTTTATACCAACTCTGTTTAAAACGTCTACAGACTCTTCTAAACCACGTGCAATTTCACGTCTTTGGTCTGCAATACCTTGTCCTTGTAATCGTTTACTTTCTGCCTCTGCTTTTGCTTTTTCTACAATTAAAATTCTTTGTGCATCTCCCTCATATTGTGCTGCTGTTTTTTCTCTATCGGCAGCATTAATTCTGTTCATGGCAATTTTTACCTGTGCATCCGGATCAATATCGGTAACTAAAGTTCTAATAATATCAAAACCATAATCTAACATGGCATCATTTAATTCTGTTTTTACAGCAATAGCAATATCATTCTTTTTAACAAAAACGTCATCTAATTTCATTTTTGGTACTTCTGCTCTTACCACATCAAAAACATAAGAAGTTATTTGATCATGCGGATAATCTAATTTATAAAAAGCATCATATACTTTTTCTGTAATTACTTTATATTGTACAGAAACTTTTAATTTTACAAAAACATCATCTAAGGTTTTTGTTTCAATAATAACATCTAATTGTTGAATTTTTAAACTCAATTTTCCAGCAATTTTATCAACAAAAGGAATTTTTAATTTCAGTCCAGATTGTTTAATGCTATGAAATTTTCCAAAACGCTCAATAATAGCAGCAGTTTGTTGCTTCACCATAAAAAATGATGAAAACAAGATAAGTGCAATTATAACAATAGGAATAATAATAGAAGTTGGTATCATAGTTTATTTTTAAATAAGTTAATAATTTGTTTTATGTAAAGATACTGATTTTCAGTAGTTATTTATAGGACGCACTTTTATATAAATGTTACAATTTTTTAAAAAGAAAATCCTGTAAAACGTAAATTTTACAGGATTTTTAAAAGTTGTTAAGTGTTTTCTTTATGCTTCTTCTTTCGGAAAAATTTTATATATTTTTCTATTGTATTTAATCCACTTTTTATATTGTTTTTCAGAAAGTAAAACTTTCATTTTTTTATCTAATATTAAATCTTCTTTCTTTAGAATTTCAGAAATTGGTTTTAGGTTTTCTCCCATTTTTGTCATTACTTTTTTCTGAGAAGAATTATCCCCCGTTTTTATGACCTTTTTCTGATAGTTCTCAACCAAATCTTTAGTGCTTTTTAATACAAAAGTGTTAATTCTAGTAATATCTTTAATATCTTTATTGTATTTGGTTAATACCTTAGAAAATTCTTTACCTACGTTAGATGAAAGCTTTATACTCGATTTTTTAGCTGCTTTTTCTATATCATAATTTACAATACCAATATATCTTTCTACATCAAAATTAGGTTCTGGAGCCTTTTGTTCGGTTTGCGGCAATTGATTTTGTCGTTGTCTACCATTATTGTTTCCGTACCCATATTGAGCTTTAGTTGTAAAAACACAACTTAATGCTATAAGTAAGATTATTTTTTTCATGATAATAATTTTATTTTTCCTGCAAGATATTAAAAACATTTCGATTCAATTTTACAAAAAAAAAGAATAATACGTCCAATTGTCATTTCTACGATAGGAGAAATCTCATAATTTATGATATCTGAAATTATCTAACTTTATGTGATTTCTCTCTTCGTTCGAAATGACAAAACTGTATGTTATCATTCTTATATGGTAAAATTGTTAGCTACAATTTTTCAATTGCGTTTTCTATTCTTTTAATTGTTTCTTTTTTACCAATCATTGCAATGATATCAAATAGGTGAGGACCAGCTAATTTACCAACTAAAGACAAACGTAAAGGTTGCATTACTTTACCAAAACCAATTTCTTTAGCAGTAATCCATTCTTTAATTTCTTTCTCGGTATTTTCTGATGAAAAATCTTCGATTTTTTCAATAACTGATACTAACTCTTGCATTAACGAGCCAGTTTCTGGCTTCCAATTCTTTTTGGAAGATTTTGCATCGTATTCTGTTGGAGTTTTGAAAAAGAAACTAGATAAATCCCAAAAATCATGTACAAAAACGGCTCTTTCTTTTATTGCTGAAACTACTTTTAAAACATACTCTTTGTCTTTTGTAATTCCTTTTTCAGATAAAATAGGCAAGTATAAATCAGTCAATGCATCATCAGACTTGGTCTGCATATATTGTTGATTGAACCATTTAGCTTTATCCGGATTAAATTTTGCGCCAGATTTACTAACACGTTTTAATTCGAAAGCTTCAATTAATCCTTCTAAATTAAAAATTTCTTGTTCTGTTCCAGGATTCCATCCTAAGAAAGCCAACATGTTAATAAAGGCATCAGAAAAATAACCATCTTCTTTATATCCACGTGAAACATCGCCAGAAACTTCGTTGGTATATTCTAAAGGAAATACTGGGAAACCTAATTTATCGCCATCACGTTTGCTTAATTTTCCTTTACCAACTGGTTTTAAAATTAATGGTAAATGCGCAAATTTAGGAGCGTCCCAACCAAAAGCTTTGTATAATAAAACATGCAAAGGCATAGAAGGTAACCATTCTTCACCACGAATTACGTGAGAGATTTCCATTAAATGATCATCAACAATATTAGCTAAATGATACGTTGGCATTCCGTCTCCTTTAAATAAAATTTTATCATCTAAAGTATTGGTGTCAATTCTAATATTACCACGTATTTCATCTTCCATTCTTAAAAGCTCATCTTGTGGCGTTTTAAAACGGATTACATAATTCTCTCCAGCATTTATTCTGTTTTGTACTTCTTCTTCAGTTAAAACTAAAGAATTTATTAAACGTCCTTGTGCTCTGTTATGCCAATTGTAAATAAAGGTTTTTCCTTCTGCTTCGTGTGCTTTTCTTTCTGCATCTAAGGCTTCCGGAGAATCAAAACAGTAATATGCCCAATCAGTTGCTATTAGTTTATCTGCATATTCTTTGTACAATTCTTTACGTTCCGATTGTCTGTAAGGACCAAATTTTTCGTTCTTTCCTGGACCTTCATCAAAAGGAATATTACACCATTCTAAAGCGTCTATAATATATTGTTCTGCATTTGCAACATAACGCGTTTGGTCTGTATCCTCTATACGAAGTACAAAAGTTCCATTATATTTTTTAGCAAATAAATAATTGTATAAAGCTGTTCTTACACCTCCAATATGTAAAGGTCCTGTAGGACTTGGTGCAAAACGAACGCGAACATTAGATTCCATTTTTTTTATTTTTAAATTCCTGATTTTTCAGGAAAGACATTGTTAATGTACCTTAAAAAATATTTAAGGTATTTTTTTTAATGTGCAAAGATACTTTTTAAAAGAGAGAATAGAAATTAGAGAAAAGAAAAAATAGCGGTGTTTTTGAATTACAAAAGAGGAATAAATATAAATAATCTTATTAGGTTCTAAATGAATGGTGATAAAAAGTCTTCGACAAGTTCCAACAGACATTGGTCTTTTTAATTGGATGCATAGATTTTTTATTAATTTTATAATAGTATAAATTAAATACGAATATCAATTTATACTCAAAATGTCAAACTGAGCTTGTCGAACTTTTAATATATTGAATTGTAATTTTCTAAAACTTCTTATAAATACCAACAGATAAAGCAACTTGTTTGGCAACATTATTTCCAAAAAAGGCAGCTGGTAAACTTGCTGTAATTCCAAAATTATTAGAAAACTCTCCAATTGCTTTTACACCAACTACACCATATTCTTGGTTGTTAACATATAAACCTATATCTAAATTTGAATTAGGTAAAATAACATCACCATTTTTAAATGATTTTTCGATATCTAGAAAACCTATCAACCAAATGTTTTTAGAAACTTTACCACCATACTCACCACCAACTTTAAAGTTAGAACTATAGTTGTTAGTTCTAATTTTAGTTCCTATAAAAGTTTGTAAATAAGATTTCTTAAAACTTTTTCCAGCTAAAAATAGGGGAGTGAAAGTAAATGCATCATAACCCGTTCTAATTCCCGAACTTTTATCAAAAGAACCCGTGTTTGCTTCAACAGAAAACTGAGCAGAAAGTAGCCAGTCTTTTTTATAATAATTGTGTTTTATCCCAATTTCAATATTTCCTAAATTATTTTCTTTATTTGAATGTTCTGGGCAAGGACCAATTAAACAAGGATTTACTAATCCTTTATGTTTAATAATTTTATAAGGCACATTTACAATCAATGTTGTATTATCTGTAATACCATATTCACCATAAAGTTGAATTGTGTTGTCTGTTATTTTACCTGGAATTTCATAATCTGGGTTGCCAAATAATTCGTTATAACTAGGTATTGTAGTGAACGAAATTTGTGTGTAAAATTTTCCTTTTTCTTGAGTCCAAGGTCCTTGAGAAAATATTGATAAACTTGTTAAAAGGAATAATAATAGCGTTACTTTTTTCATATAAATGGATGTAATTTTGATTGTAATTGACAGGTTAATTTTTTGGTGGAACAAGTTTATAAATACTTACAAAAATCGTTTTAACAATTATTTGATGGTGTATCGAAGTAAAAATAGTATTTTTATTAGTTAATTATGAGCGGATTTAAAAATATTGAGGAAAAATTACGTCAGTTTACACGGAAGTATTACATAAGTGAATTGATAAAAGGAAGTATATTATTTATTTCCTTAGGATTTTTGTATTTTTTTTTCACGGTATTTATAGAATATTTTTTGTGGTTAAAGCCAACCGCTAGAACTATTTTATTTTGGGTTTTCTTATTAGTAGAGTTGTTTTTGTTAGTTCGATTTATTTTTATCCCAATTTTTAAATTAGTTGGTTTAAGAAAAGGAATTTCTTTTGAACAATCTTCTAAAATTATTGGAGATCATTTTCCTGCGGTTCAAGATAAATTATTGAATGTTTTGCAATTGAAAAAAAACAGTAATAATTCTGATTTATTGTTGGCTAGTATTGATCAAAAATCAGAAGAGTTACAACCAATTCCATTTGTAAAGGCTGTAGATTTTAAAAAGAATAAAAAGTACTTAAAATATGCTATAATTCCTATTTTAATTTTTTTAATTACCTTATTTACAGATAATAACGATAAATTATCTCAAAGTTTACAACGTGTTGTACATCATAATACGGCATATAATCCGCCTGCTCCATTTAAATTTTTATTAAATAATACGAATTTAAAAGTGGTACAAGGAAAGTCTATTTCTATTTTGGTTGAGACTCAAGGAAAAGTGTTACCTATGGAGTCACAGATCCATTTTGAAAATCAGCAATATTTTTTACAAAATAATGGCAACGGAACGTTTTCTTATACGTTTTCTGATGTTCAAAATCCAATTGATTTTTTTATTGAAGCAAATGGGGTTCAATCTCAAAATTATAATATAGAAGTAATAAAAACACCTACCATTAATAGTATTTCTTTAGATATTAATTATCCAAGATATCTAAATAAGAAAAATGAAACTATTAAAAACTCTGGTAATATTATAGTTCCCGAAGGTACAACCATTACTTGGAATGTATCTACAAACCAAACAGATTCTGTGGCTTTTATTTACAATAAAATGAGATTTTTTTTTAGGCAAATAAATGAGCATCAATTTAAATATTCTAAAACAATTAAAAATACACTGAATTACAATATTGCTTCTTCAAATAATAATTTAAAAGATTTTGAGAATTTACAATTTTCTGTAGATGTTGTAAAAGATGAGTTTCCTTTAATTAGTGTGCAATCAAATATTGATAGTGTTTCACGTGGAACATCAGAATTTGCTGGTCAGATTTCTGATGATTATGGTATTAGAAAATTACAGATTGTTTATTATAATGAGTTACAATCAGCAATTAAAAATAGCTGCAATTTAGAAATATCCAATCAAAATATTCAATCTTTTTTTTATCAATTTCCGATAGGATTAAATCTTATAGAAGGTGTTAATTATGAATTCTATTTTCAGGTTTCAGATAATGATGCTGTAAACGGAGGTAAAAAAACTAAGAGTAAAGTTTTTAATTTTCGGCAAAAAACAAGTGATGAAGTAGAGGAGGAGTTATTGCAAGAACAAAAAAATACCATTAATAATATTGAAAATTCTATACAGAAACAAAAGAATCAACAGAAAAATTTAGAAAAGGTTCAGCAAGATTTACAAGGAAAGAAGAAGTTTAATTGGAATGATAAAAAGAAAATAGAAAAGTTAGTAGAGCGTCAGAACAATTATAATAAAATGATGCAACGTCAAACTGAAAAATTACAAGATAATTTAGAGGAAAAGAAAGAAGAAAATGAGGATCTTCAGAATAAAAAAGAAGAGTTAAAAAAGCGTATTGAGGAATTAAAGAAATTAGACAAGCAACAAAAGCTTTTAGATGAAATTCAGAAAATGGCAGAGAAACTTAACAAAGATGATTTGTTAAAAAAAGCGAAAGAATTATCACAACAAAATAAGCAACAAGAAAGAAGTTTAGAACGTATTTTAGAATTGACGAAGCGTTTTTATGTAGAGCAGAAAACAATGCAAATTGCAGATAAGATTGATAAATTATCTAAAAAACAAGAGGAGTTATCAGAAAGCAAAGAAGCTACTTTAGATGCTCAGAAAGATATTAAAAAGGAGTTTGATGCTATTAAGAAGGAATTAGATGACTTAAATAAGGATAATGAAAAATTAAAAGAACCTATGGAACTTCCGGATGTGGAAGATGAAAAAGAAAATATAGAGGAAGAATTAAATAAGTCTGAAGAAGAACTTTCTAAAGAGAATAAGAGTGAAGCAAAAAGTAGTCAAAAGAAATCATCTAAAAAGATGAAAGAAATGAGCGCTAAAATGCAAAAAGCGATGCTGGATATGGAAGGGGAATCTATGGAAGAGAATATGGATGACTTGCGAAAAATTTTAGAAAACTTAGTTATTTTTTCTTTTGGTCAGGAAAAATTAATGAATAAGTTTGAAGAAAGTTCTACGTCACACCCAAATTTTGGTAAGGACTTAAAGAGGCAAAATGAACTAAGAACTTATTTTGAACATATAGACGATAGCTTGTATGTGTTGTCTATGCGAGTGCCTAAAATTTCATCTAAAATTAAGGATGATTTATCTACTACTCATTATAATTTAGAACAGTCTTTATATAATTTTTCTGAAAATCTCTTTATAAACGGAGTGTCTAACCAACGTTATGTAATGACTTCTGTAAATAGTTTAGCAGATTATTTAAGTAACATTTTAAGTAGTATGAAAAATTCTATGTCCATGAAAATGGGTAAAGGAAAGAAAGGAAAAGGACAAGGATTTAGTCTGCCAGATTTAATTAAGAAACAGGGAGAATTGTCTAAAAAGATGAAGGATGGAATGAATAAAGGAAAGAAACCTGGAGAAAAGGGTAAGCCTGGAGAGAAAGGTGAAAAAGGAAAAGAAGGTAAAGGGGGTAAACCAGGTAAAGATGGTAAGAAAGGTGAAGATGGAGAAGGTGGTTCTAGTGATGATTTAAATGGAGAAATCTATGAAATTTATAAGCAGCAAAGTTTATTAAGGCAAGAATTGCAAAAACAAATTAGGTTGTCTGAGGGAGATGGTAATGGTGGTAATTCTGATGCTAAGAAAGCTTTAAAGAAGATGGAGGATTTAGAAAACGAAATTTTAGAAAAAGGTTTTAATGCTGGAACGCTTCAAAAAATGGAGCATTTAAATTACGAATTATTAAAATTAGATAAGGCGGCGTTAGAGCAAGGAGAAGATAAAAAGAGAAAATCGAATGCTAGTTTAAAGGAATCTCAAAAACGGAATATAAAAGCTATTCAATTTAAAAAGCAGTTTTACAATCAAACAGAAATATTAAATAGACAATCGTTACCTTTGCAGCTAAATTATAAAAAGAAAGTCAGACATTATTTTTCTGACATAAAAAAAGAGTAGGTATGGTAACTTTTAATTACGAAACTGAATTTAAATTAGATCATGAAAATCTGCTAGAATATTGGGTAGATACTATTGTTTTAAATCATGATTATAGTATTGGTGAAATCAATTATATTTTTTGTGATGATGCATATCTTCATAAATTAAATGTGGAGTTTTTACAACATGATACACTTACAGATGTTATTAGTTTTGATAACACTTTGGGGAAGTTGGTGAGTGGTGATATTTATATTTCTGTAGAACGGGTAGCAGATAATGCAACAGATTTTAAGGAAGATTTTATAGATGAATTGCATAGAGTAATGATTCATGGTGTATTGCATTATATGGGTTATAAAGATAAGTCTGAAGAAGAAAAAAAGAAGATGAGAGCAGCCGAGAATAAAGCATTGGCAGCCTTTAATTAAGAAATTAGTAATTAAAAATTAAGAGAGTTTCACGTGGAACTATAAAAAAATGAGTTTATTTTCAACAACATACGATGTTATTGTAGTAGGAGGTGGTCACGCAGGAAGTGAGGCTGCTGCATCCGCTGCTAATATGGGTGCGCATACCTTATTAATTACAATGAATTTGCAAAATATTGCACAAATGAGTTGTAATCCAGCCATGGGCGGAATCGCAAAAGGACAAATAATAAGAGAGATTGATGCACTAGGAGGTTACAGTGGAATTGTAACTGATAAGACCGCTATTCAATTTAAAATGCTTAACAAATCTAAAGGACCTGCAATGTGGAGTCCAAGAGCGCAATCCGACAGAATGCAGTTTGCAGAATGTTGGAGAACGATGTTAGAGCAAACAGAAAATGTAGATTTTTATCAAGATTCTGTAAATGGTTTATTGTTTGATGGCAACAAAATTATAGGAGTTAAAACGGCTTTAGGTTTAGAAATAAAAGCAAAGACCGTGGTAATTACTGCAGGTACTTTTTTAAACGGTTTAATTCATATTGGTGATAAAAGTTTTGGTGGAGGTAGAGCAGGAGAAGGAGCATCTACCGGTATTACAGAAGATTTAGTTGCTAAAGGTTTTGAATCTGGTAGAATGAAGACTGGAACGCCACCAAGAGTTGATGGACGATCTTTAGATTATTCTAAAATGATTGAGCAACCTGGTGATGAAGTAACAGAAAAGTTTTCTTATTTACCAACTACTAAAGCATTGGTAAAACAACGTTCATGTTGGCTTACGTATACCAATTTAGATGTGCACGATTTGTTGCGTACAGGGTTTGATAGATCGCCAATGTTTAATGGTAGAATTAAATCTACAGGGCCAAGATATTGTCCTTCGATAGAAGATAAGATAGATCGTTTTTCAACTAAAGATAGACATCAAATGTTTATTGAGCCAGAAGGATGGACTACTTGTGAAATGTATGTAAATGGGTTTTCAACTTCTCTTCCAGAAGATGTCCAGGACAAAGCAATTCGTTCTGTAGCTGGTTTCGAAAATGTAAAATTCTTACGTTATGGGTATGCAATAGAATATGACTTTTTTCCACCTACACAATTAAAACATTCTCTAGAAACAAAAATTATAGAAAATTTATTTTTCGCAGGTCAAATAAACGGAACAACAGGTTATGAAGAAGCGGCAGCACAAGGTTTAATGGCTGGTGTAAATGCAGCATTAAAAACGCAAGAAAAAGAGCCATTTATTTTAAAAAGGAACGAAGCTTATATAGGTGTTTTAATAGATGATTTAATTACTAAAGGAACCGAAGAGCCTTATAGAATGTTTACATCTAGAGCAGAATATAGAACCTTGTTAAGACAAGATAATGCAGATTTAAGATTAACTCCGTTAGGGTTTAAATTAGGTTTAGCATCTCAAGAGAGATTAGATAGAGTAATAGAAAAACAAGAAAAAGCAGATTTATTAATTCAGTTTTTACAAAATACAAGTGTAAAGCAAGAAGAGATAAATCCTATTTTAGAAGCAAAAGGTTTGGCTTTAATTAATCAATCTATGAAGCTTTATAAAATAGCAGCAAGACCTCAATTAGATTTTTCTGATTTTAAAAGTGTCGAGAAATTAAACGTCTTTTTAGAAGAAAATAAAATTGACAAAGAAGCAATTGAGCAAGCTGTTATTCATTTAAAATACTCTGGTTATATAGAGAAAGAGAAAAACAATGCAGATAAATTAAATAGATTAGAGAATGTAATGATTCCTTCTAAATTTGATTATCAAAAAGTAAAATCGATTTCATTTGAGGCGAGAGAAAAATTAAGTAAAATTCAACCAACATCTATATCACAAGCAAGTAGAATTAGTGGCGTTTCTCCCAGCGACATTTCTGTGCTTTTAGTGTATATGGGTAGATAGTATAATGAAAAAAAATGTGAATGTTCCTCGTGGAACATTTTGAAAAGAAAAAGTATTATGGGGAAAAAAAGAGTGCTTCATACAAAATTAGAGCCTTTTTTAAATTGTAAAGATTTTACGGTTTCAGATGAAACTTATGAAGTAATGTTTAATACAGAATACGATATGTTGGTGACTTCACCAGTGCCTGTAGATTTAGAAAATTACTACAAAAGTGAAAACTATATTTCACATACTGATAGTAAAAAATCATTGATGGATAAAGTATATCAAGCTGTAAAAAATATAACCTTAAAAAGAAAACTAGCGCTAATTAATTCTTTTAAAACGGAGTCTAAAAATATTTTAGATGTTGGAGCAGGGACAGGAGATTTTTTAAAAATATGTGATGTTAATGGGTGGAATGTTTTAGGTATAGAACCAAGTGCTGATGCAAGAAATATTGCCAATGAAAAAGGAATTGTTTTACAAGAGGAATTACTTGAAATTGAAAATAAAAAGTTTGATGTAATTACTCTCTGGCATGTTTTAGAACATGTAGAAAAATTATCGGAATATATTATAAAGTTAAAAGAGCTACTTTCTGAAAATGGAAGGATTGTAATTGCGGTTCCAAATTATAAAAGCGACGATGCAAAATATTATAAAGAATACTGGGCTGCTTTTGATGTACCAAGACATCTTTGGCATTTTTCTCAAACCTCAATTCATAAACTGTTTTCTGAAGAAAATATGGTGGTAGAAAAAACGATACCCATGAAATTTGATTCTTATTATGTTTCTCTTTTAAGTGAAAAATATAAAACTGGTAAAATGAATCCGCTTAAAGCTTTTCATAGAGGTTTTGTTTCAAATCTTAAAGCAAGAACAACTTCTGAGTACTCTTCCTTAATATATGTAGTTAAAAAGAGCTAAAATCGATTTTAAACTATTTGTAAATCATTTTTATATAAGGAATAGTATTAGTTGTTTAATAAAATTTAAAAAGCCCTTAAAACGATTGTTTTAAGGGCTTTTTTTATAAATATTATTTATAGGATAATTAAAAAACTATCAATTTTACTTATTTAATAAATATACACCACAAAGTGTAATGATAAAATAGACACCTAAAGACATTGCTCCTGGATAATCTTTTGCCAAACGTTGACCAATAAGCATAAAAATTATACTTACCGCAGAAAGCTCTATTCCGAGTAATGCAATTTCTTTTATTTGAAAAATGTAAATTTGATACACTCCAATTATCATTAATATCGATGCAATAATTTCTGTTATGAAAAGAATTGTCAATAAAAAAGAAACTTTATTTTTTAAAGGAGAATTTTTAAAATGACTTTCTATATAATTCACACTTCCTTTCCAATCAGAAATTTTTTCAAAGGCAGATATTAAATAAGTGATTATTAAAAAGAGTAAGATTAAAACCTCCGTTGGGTATTCAGATAAAAAACGCATAATTACTTCTCTTTATTATTTTCCGAATAAGCGTTGTAAAAAGCTTTTAGACTTTTCTTTGATCTCTTTTAGTTCCTCTTTGGCATCTTCTGCAAAATCAGTTAAATGTTCTGCAGCTTCTCCAGCTAATTCAGATGCATTTTCTTTAATGTCTTCAAAAGTTTCTTTGGCGTCTTCTGTAAACTCAGTTGTTTTTTGTTTTGCTATTTCTGTATATTCTTCTGCTTTGTGTTTTACCTTTTCTATATTTTCATCAGATAAAAGCTCGTTTACTTTTTCTTTTGCACTCTCTAAAGCTTCTTTAGCATCATCTACAAACTCGGTTGTTTTCTCTTTTGCAGTATCTGCAAATTCGTTAGATTTCTGTTTGGTATTTTCAATGTTCTCTTTTGTTTCATTAGCAATAGAACTTGTTGCTTTTTTTACTTCTTCGTCTGAATTTTTATTTTTTTCTTTCATGATTTTTTTGATTATATTATTGTTATGTAAAACTAAAGAAAAGCTTTATCAATAGGTTCCCATAGCTCAATTTTATTTCCTTCGTTGTCTAAAATCCAACCGAATTTACCATAGTCGTATTCTTCCATTTCACCTACAATAGTAACACCTTCTTTCTTTAATTCAGCTAATAATTGTACTAAATTTTCTACTCTATAATTAAACATAAAGTCCTTTTTAGAAGGTTCAAAATGTTTGGTATCCTCTGCAAACGGACTCCATTGTGTAGAGCATTTATTTCCGTTTTCATCTTTCCACCAAAAAGTACATCCCCATTCATCTGTATTAAAACCTAAGTGATTTTTATACCATTCTTTGGCTGCTTTTGCATCTTCAGATTTAAAAAATAAACCTCCAATTCCTGTAACTCTATTTTTCATTTTATTTCTTTTTTATTTTAGATTCGTAAACAGCGATCCACTCATCAACAGTTATTTTTTTACATAATTCAGCAATTAATTCAAAAGGAATTTCTTCTATTTTTTTAAATCGAACACAGCTTTTTCCCATATCTAATGTATGTTTGCAATGTTTTTGATATTTGTTGCCAAACCAATCTTTAATTTCTGGAATGGCATAAATACCGCTATGATATAAATTTATAGAATTTTTTTGTGAAGCAAAACTCATAAAAGGTAAGGGCTCTTTTGGGGTACAATGATATCCGTCTGGATACAATTTATGAGGAACATAAAACCCAATCATTCCGTATTGAATGCCTTCTTCAAAACCATTTGGTAGGTTTTCTTTAATGATTTTACGTAATTTATGTAACGCACTTTTACGTTCTTCCGGAACCTGATCTATATAATCTTCTGATGATGTGGCTTTGTATTGCATAATTTTAGGTGTATACAATTGTCATTTTGAAATGAGACTTTTTTTGTTGATTGATAAATCTCTTCAAATTTGACAATAATAAGGTTCTTCTTATTCTTTGTTCGGAAAGATAAAGGATTACAAGTTAAACATATTTTGTGAATTAGAAGTTTTGAATAAACCTATAAAGAAGCTAATGTAAAACTGAGCAACTTTATGAGATTTCTCCCAAAAGGGTCGAAATGAGAAATCTGGTTGTAACCACAGCTGAACATAAAAAACACACAAAATTGTTATTTCGACTTTAGGAGAAATCCCATAACAGTGATAACACAAACCTATGTAATTTCTTGTTAGGTTTTATAATATAAAAAGACCCTTCAGGTTTTAGAAACCAGAAGGGTCTGAATGATGTAATAAAAGTATCTAACAAAATTTAGCCTTAATTTTATCTACGATGGTTTGTGCCAATCTTTCTTTACTTTCAATAGTCCAACCAGCAACATGAGGCGTTAACAAAACGTTTTCTGAATTGATTAAATATTGAAAAGCTGCTGGCATTTTATCATCAGAAAAAAGATTTTCAAAAGATGCTTTTTCATATTCTAAAACATCTAAACCTGCACCTAAAATTTTACCCGTTTTTAAAGCTGAAACTAAATCTTTGGTGACTACAGATTTTCCACGTGCAGTATTTATCAACCAAAAATTATTTTTAAAACCATTTATAAAATTGGCATTGATCATTTTTTGAGTAAGTTCGGTTTGTGGTATGTGCAAACTTAAAATTGCTGCTTTTTCTTGTAATTCTTCTAAAGAAACTTGTTTGCAATTAGCATCGCCAACATTTGGTTTTATATCATAACACAGTACTTCAACATCAAAACCACGTAGTTTTTTAGCGAAAGATTTACCCATATTTCCATAACCAATTAAACCAACTGTTCTTCCGTCTAGTTCAATACCTCGGTTTTCTTCGCGTAGCCATTTTCCGTTTCTAACTTCTTTATCCGCTTTGTTTAGCTTGTTAAATAATGATAATAGCATTCCTAAGCTATGTTCTCCTACAGCGTTTCTATTTCCTTCAGGCGCGGCAATTAAAGTAATTCCTAAGCTTTCTGCATATTCACAATCTATATTTTCTAATCCAGCACCAACACGTCCAATAAACTTTAGATTGGTTGCTTTATCTAAAAATGCTTTATCAATAGAAAAACGACTTCTAATTATAAAACCATCGTAGTCGTGAATTTTAGCTAAAATTTCTTCTTTTGAAGAAGTGTAATCTTCATCGTTTTGATATCCTAAATCATTTAATTGATTTAATAATAAAGGATGATTTGAGTCTAGGTGTAGTATTTTCAAAATTCGATTTTTAGATAGTTTGATTTTTAGATTTTTAGAGAGGAAATAAATCTTGACATCATTTTTATAATTTGGTCTAAAGTGTGTTGAAGTTTTTCTAATTCTTCTTTTTGAATAAAATCTAAATCACATGAAATTAGTAATTGAGTTTCTATTTCATAACAAGAACCTAAGGAAATTCTTAAAAACCGAGCAAAATCTTTATTAGATACCCTTGAAGCTCCTTCAGCAATATTTGATGGAATTGATACTGATGCTCTTCTTAATTGAGATGTCAATCCAAATTTTTCATCATTAGGAAAATACTTTGTAATAAGGTAAATATCTTTACAAAAGACTCTACTTAACTGCCAAAACTTTAAATCCTTATAGCGATGCATTTTTTATTTTTTTTAGATTACTAGATTACTAGATTACTAGATTACTAGATTTTTAGATTACTAGATTTTTAGTATTTTAGATTATTAGAAATTACAATCCAACAATCTAACGATCTAACAATCCAATTTAACAGATTATTGGTAGTTTAATATATTGGATTTTAGAAATTTCCATCTAACCATCTAACCATCTAACCATCTAACCATCTAAATTAATACTGTTCTTTATCGCTTGGGAAATCGCCACTTTTTACATCATCAATATAGTTTTTAAAGGCACCAGTCATTTCTGTATGCATATCTAAATATCTACGTAAAAAACGAGGATGAAATTCATGGGTCATTCCTAGCATATCATGGGTTACTAAAACCTGACCGTCAACACCATTTCCGGCTCCAATACCAATAACAGGAATAGAGATTGCCTCTGCAACTTCTTTGGCTAATTTAGCAGGTACTTTTTCTAAAACAACGGCAAAACAGCCTAGTCTTTCTAACATTAACGCATCTTCCATTAATTGTTCTGCTTCTTCTTCTTCTTTTGCTCTAACGGTATAGGTACCAAACTTATAGATAGATTGTGGTGTTAAACCTAAATGCCCCATTACAGGAATTCCGGCATTTAAAATTCTTTTTATAGATTCTTTAATTTCTTTACCGCCTTCTAATTTAATAGAATGTCCGCCAGATTCTTTCATAATTCTAATGGCAGAACGCAGTGCTTCTTTTGGGTCAGATTGGTAACTACCAAAAGGCAAGTCTACAACCACTAAACATCTAGTGATAGCTCTAACAACAGAACTTGCATGATAAATCATTTGATCTAAAGTAATAGGCAATGTAGTTTCATGTCCCGCCATAACATTAGAGGCAGAGTCACCAACCAAAAGCACATCAATACCAGCGCCATCTAAAATTTTTGCCATTGTAAAATCATACGCAGTTAACATGGAAATTTTCTCTCCATTTTTCTTCATATCTACTAAAGACTTTACCGTAACTTTTTTATATTCTTTTTTTGCTGCTGACATATTTTATGTTTTTTTTAATGACTGTAAATGTAAGAAAAAGCATTAAATATTAAACTAGTTAATCTTTCGTTAATCTTAAGTAAATAAAAAATATGAATTGATTATTTGTTTAGATTTATTGCTTTATAAAATATACAGATTATTGATGTTTTTCAGACGCAAAATTTAATAGGTTAATTATTTTGGTAGCTATAAATCGGAGACGAAATTTTAAAGTAATACAGAATAACATTATATTTGGATTTTATTTATCAAATGATACAAGAGCAAGTTTTATTAAATACAGACAAATGGATAGATAATTATGCAGATTATATGTATAATTATGCTGTTGTACGTGTAAATAACGGTGATTTAGCTAAAGACTTAGTTCAAGATACTTTTTTTGCCGGATTAAAATCTGCCAAAAATTTTCAAGGTAAATCAACGGAAAGAACTTGGTTAATTTCTATTTTAAAAAGAAAAATAATAGATCATTACCGTAAAATAAATTCTAAAAAAGGACAAGCCGAAGTTAGAATGAATTTTTATGATGATGGTGAAAATGAAGGTAATTGGATAGAAGAGAGAGTGCCACAGAGTTGGGACAATCAATCTGAAAAAACCATTGAAAACGAAGAATTAAAAAGTCAGTTAGAATCTTGTATAGATGCTTTACCTGAAAAATATGCGATGGTTTTTAGAATGAAAACCATACAAGAGTTTGAAACTGAAGAAATTTGTAAGGAGTTAGATATTACGGCGTCTAACCTATGGGTTATCATTCATAGAGCAAGAACACAGCTCAGAAAATGTATGGAAGATAATTGGTTTAATAATTAAGAAATGTTTAAAAGTTTAAGAATTACTTGCGACGAAGCCACAACCATTTGTGACAAAAGCCAATATGGAGCTGCTACTTTAGGAGAAAAAGTGAAATTAAGTATTCATTTTTTACGATGTAAGGTTTGTTCTTTATATACAAAGCAAAATAATACGCTTACAAATTTGTATAAAGGGCATGCAAAAAGCTGTAAAGAAACAAAACGTTGTTTAAGTAAAGAAGAAAAGGAAGCTTTGAAAAAGGAGCTAGATAAAATTAAGATATAAAAATATTTTGGTGATTTTTAGAAAATCACAATTTTTGATTTTTTGTTAGATTGAAACGGGATTTATAGAAATATAGATTCCGTTTTTTTAGTTTAGAATATTAGATTATTAGTATATTAGATTTTTAGAAATTACAATCCAACAATCCAACAATCCAACAATCCAACAATCCAACAATCCAACAATCTAAAAAAGGATGCATTTTTTACCAGAAAATATAGATAATTACGTTGTGGAACATTCGCAACAAGAACCAACAATTTTAAAAGAATTAAGTAAAGAAACTTGGCAAAAAGTATTGAATCCTAGAATGTTAAGTGGTGCTTTTCAAGGGAGAGTATTGTCTATGATTTCAAAATTAATGCAACCCAAAAACATTTTAGAAATTGGTACTTATACTGGTTATTCTGCTTTGTGTTTAGCAGAAGGTTTAGCATCCGAAGGAAAAATTTTTACTTTAGATAAGAATGAGGAACTAGAAAATCTTCAAAATAAATACTTTGAGAAATCTGGTTTTAGAAGTCAAATAAAACAAATTGTAGGTAATGCCATAGAGATCATACCAACTATTGATGAGAAGTTTGATTTGGTTTTTATTGATGCTGATAAAAAGAATTACATCAACTATTTTCATTTAATTATTGATAAAATGAATTCTGGCGGAATTATTTTGTCTGATAATGTACTTTGGAGTGGTAAAGTAGTAGAAAAATTAGATGCTAAAGACAAAGACACTAAAGTACTTTTAGCGTATAATAAACTATTAAATACAGATGATAGAATAGAAACTGTTCTTTTACCAATTAGAGATGGTTTAACAGTTAGTAGAGTGAAATAATAAAAAACGACTAAAAATTTCTTTTAATTGGTCCTGTTAGATCTTCAATATTATCTTTTACAGAATTAATTCCTTTGTTAATGTCTTTTGTAATACTTTTTAATTCCTCATTAACGCCTTGAGTAACTTCTTTAGTAGAATCAGTTTCTGTTTTTGGTAATTTAGAACTTTCGTTAATTTCTCTCTTAATATCATTGGTTGCATCTTTTACCTGACGCATTCCTTTTCCTAATCCTCTGGCTATTTCAGGAATCTTATCTGCACCAAAAAGCATCACCACAATTAACATGACAACCATAACCTCTGGACCACTAATAAATAAAAGAGTAGAATTCATAAAACAAAGGTAAATATTTATTCAATATATAATCTTCACAAACTAAAATATTTGTAGTTTAGAAACAAAATATTTTAAAAATAGTGTAAATGCTTAAAAGAGTACTTGTAATTTTTATTTTAACCACTAGCATTGTTGGTTGTAAAGTAGTAAATCTATCAAATAATATAGATAAAATAATGACTACTCCTTTTTTTGAAAATCAATTTACAGGCATTTATATTTATGATGTAAAAGCAGATAAAGTACTTTATAATTATAATGCAGATAAGTATTTTACACCCGCAAGTAATACCAAAATTTTTACACTGTTTACCGGTTTAGAAATGTTACCAGATTCAATTCCGGCTTTTAAATATGCTGTAAATAAAGACACAATTACCATTCAAGGTACTGGAGATCCTACTTTTTTACATCCATTTTTTAAAGATAGTACCGCTTTAAAATTGGCAAAAAAATATAAAAAAGTACATTTAATTACCAATAATATCTCTGATAAAAGATATGGACCAGGTTGGGCTTGGGAAGATTTTGATAGTTATTTTAGTCCAGAAAGAAGTGCTTTTCCTATGTATGGAAATGTAGTAGCAATCCAAAATGAAGATTCCATAAATGTAACTCCTTATTATTTTGCGGATAAATTAAAAATTACAGATAAAAGTTACGGACGTAAAGAGCTTTCTAATTCTTTTTACTTTGGAAGAAATAGAAAAAGAGATACTGAAATTCCGATGATTATAAGCGATTCTTTGCTTTTAAATCTCTGGAATGATATTTTACCTAACAAAGTAAGTTTAATTCATAAATCGACTTTAAAACCGTCTACAATTGCGTATAGTATTCCTAAAGACTCTTTGTTTAAAAGAATGATGGAAGTAAGCGATAATTTTTTAGCAGAACAGATTTTAGTTTTAGCTTCATCCACTCTTTCAGACACGTTAAGTTCTGCAAAAGCAAGAAACTATCTATTAGAAAATCAATTGAAAGATTTACAACAAAAACCACGTTGGGTAGATGGCTCTGGATTGAGTAGGTATAATTTATTTACACCCATTTCTTTTGTGGAAGTTTTAACCAAAATGTATCAAAAGATCCCTGAAGAACGATTGTTTCAATTTTTTCCTGTTGGAGGAAAAATAGGGACTTTAAAAAAATGGTTTTCAGGAAATTCAAAACCTTATATTCATGCTAAATCGGGTACTTTGGGGAACAATTATAATTTAAGTGGTTACTTAATTACAAACTCTGGTAAGATTTTGATATTCAGTTATATGAATAATCATTTTATGCATTTTAATGCTGATGTAAAAAGTAAAATGCAAACTGTTTTTGAAGAGTTGAGAGATAATTATTAAAGTTTTTTTTAAAAAAATATATTATGGAAGAATTAATAAACGACTTTAGTGGAGGAGTTTTTATTTGGCAAGTAATTCAAATAATATTTTTGGCGGCCGCGGTATATTTTTTATACAAATTTTCGAGACGTTTTAGTGAAAAATAAATTTTACTGTTTTAGGATTAACAAGTATATTTATACGATATAATAAATTGCTAAATCTAAATATCTATAAATAATTATAAAAGTAAATACTTTTTTTTAAACCCTGTGAATTTAGGGTATAAAACAAATTTTTACTGTTATATAGATAGTTGGCAGTAAGCTGAAAAATAGATTCTTTAACAAAAATTAAACATTAAAAAACACTATAAATTAAATTAATTACCGTTAATTTGTAAACAACTTACAAAATTAAGATACAAAAATGATAATCAATTTTAGTTTGCAAAACTTTGGCTCTATAAAAGACAAGCAAACATTGACATTTGAAGCAGACAAATCTGAACACCTAAATGATTATTACATAATTAAAAAAAGTGGTTTTAGGTTACTTAAATTAGCTCTTATTTATGGTGCTAATGCATCAGGAAAAACAACAATACTTAACGGTTTAGAGTTTTTACGCGATTTGATTCTTGAGCCTGAAGAAAAGAAAACTGACGAATTAAAATTCAAACCTTTTCTTTTTGATGAAGAAACACCAAATCAGACTTCAAAGTTATCTATTGATTTTTTACAAAAAGGCATACGATATGATTACGAGATAGAATTTACAGAACAAGCTATCGTTAGTGAGAAATTAGATAATTACAACCCAAAAAAAGCCAATATATATAAAAGAACAACTGATTTAAAAAATCAATTTTCGGAGATAAAATTTGGTAGTAAAATAACAAAAGATAAGACTTTTAAGAAAACACTAGAGTCAAATACTCTTTGGAATAATACAGTATTAGGTGGGTTTTTAAAAACCAATATTGACTTTGAAGAATTAAATGAGGTATTGGACTGGTTTAGCAACTACCTTAAACCATTAGTTTACACAAAAACCAATCTAGAAGGTTTTATTACATCAATAATTGAGGATAAAGAAATACTTAAAAAAGATGTAATAAATATTCTTAAAAAAGCTGATTTTCATATATCTGATATTTTAATACAAGAAGAAGAAAAAGAAGTACCTTCTGAATGGATAGAATTTGTGGAAAAACAACTTAAAATATCTAATGATAAAGTTAGCAAGTTAAAAGAAAATAGAAAAATAACTTCTGTAAACATTGATTTTGAACATACCGTTAATGGTACAAAATACAGCCTACCTATTGACCTGGAATCTCAAGGTACAAGAAGGTATTATGGTTTTGCAGGTTTATTAGCTTTATTAATTAAACACAATCATCTGATTCCAATAGATGAATTAGAAGCTTCTCTTCATCCTGATTTATATATTCAATTCATATTATCATTTCTTGTAAATTCAGAACATTCTCAAATATTGGCTACTACGCACAATCGAGAAATATTAGACAATAAAGACATCTTTAGAAATGATGCCATTTGGTTCACTAATAAATTAGAAAACTGCTCAACGCAATTATATTCTTTAGCTGATTTTGACACTTCTGTTATTAGAGACACCACTAATGTTTTAAATGCATACAAAAGTGGAAAACTTAAAGGAAAACCGAATTTAGGAGATTATTATATTGACCTTGATTAACGATTATGAGAAAAAGGTCTAAAATTAAAGTAAAAGGGGCAAATACATTTGCATTTGTTGTAGATGGAGACACTGAAGTTTGGTATTTACAAATGCTTAAACGTAACGAAAGAGAACTTAACATCAGTATAGAACCAAAACTTCCTAGTAAAAAAAGTATATCTGAGCAATTTGAAATGGTTATAGGTTTAGCTCAAGACTACACAAAGGTACTTTGGATTGTTGACTATGACGTTATTGCAAAAGAAACCCGTGAAGCAAGAAAGGGAAATGAAACTAGTGAGCAATTATTTATAAAACTAAAAGAAAAAGCTAAAAAACTTGAAAACGTTATTGTTATCGTCAATAACCCTTGCATTGAGTTTTGGTTTTTGCTTCATTTTGAAAAAACAACTAAACTTTTTACAGATTGTAATTCTGCTGAAAAACAGCTCAAAAAACACATAACTGATTACGAAAAGACAAGGAGATACTTTACTAAACAAGACAATGATATTTACTTAAAATTAAGAAGTAAGTTGGGTGATGCTATAGAAAACTCTAAAAAGCTGAAGTTTGAAAAAAACAATACTAGTAAAGCTATTTGTGAAATGGATTTATTATTTAACATTAAAGAAATCAAAAAGGTAATCGAATAAAATAAAGCCTACTGCCAACACCGTATATAATTTATTGCTGGCTTCTTGCCTACTTACGAAAGTCCTCGCGGACTTTCTTGGTCGATAATTATTTACTAAATTAGTTGCTTAAACCACGCAACTAACCATACAGAAACACGTTACTTTTTTAAACATCTTTGTCACTATCATTCCTACTTTATAAAACATTAAAATTTGAAAATAAAGTATAAAATATTAGCTCCTTTTTATAGAAAAAAATCAAAAATTGAGTGTCATCAAGTTTTACTGAAATCTAATTCATATTATAAGAACCTTTCAGATGTTCATAAAACTAATTTTCAATTAAGAACATTGTTATTTATTTCTACAACAAACTTCAGTTCAGAGCCTGGTTTCATTGTAAATAAAAAAATGAAAATTATTATTTCGAGTGCTTTTGTTCAAATTACATTTGGATTAAAAACCGATACTTTAAATAAGTTTAATGATGTATTTGTTGCACCAAGTTCTTACTCTTATAAAAATAATACAGCCGTTTTTAAGGGTGATGTAAATATTGCAACTAAAAAGGTAAATATGTCTTGGCCTGCAATAGAAAAGGGCTTTAAAATTACAGATGATGCACTTAATTTATCTATTCACGAATTTGGTCATTGTTTAATTTTTGAGAATCATACAAGATCTTATTTCTCTAAAATATTTAATAATAGTGATTTTGAAAATTGGAAAAGTCAAGCAAAAACGAAATTTAAAAAAATAAAAGCGAAAGAAAACATCGTTTTAAGGGATTATGCAGGTACAAATCTTGTCGAGTTCTTTTCTGTTTCATTAGAAACCTTTTTTGAACAAGCAGCATATTTTAAAGAAAACGAGCCAGAATTGTATGAAAGTATGACGAAATTATTAAAGCAAGATCCAATTAATAAAAAGAATCCTATTTTATAATATTTACAGATTTTTAATCATTAGTGTCCGATTAATATTTTTTTTCAGTTTGATAAATCTTACAAAACAAGGGTTTTATGTGTTTTTTTTGATGATACCCTTGCTTTTTTAAAGTAAAATTACTGAGAAAAGGCAGACTAATTTTAATTTAAGTTACATCTCTTTGTCAAGGTATTAGAGTCAAGTCTTGGTTCTTGGTTCTAAAAGCGAAGCGGTCTTATGTCTTTTATCGGACAATAATGATTTTTAATCAACTTTAAAATTAAACTTTGCTTGCCGATCGTACATAATAATGCTTCCTGCAACAGAAACATTTAAGCTCAATTCCGATTTAAATTTTACTAAATGATGCGATTTTTCGATAGCTGCATTAGACAATCCATGATCTTCTGCGCCTAATAAATACACGCAACGTCTCGGATGTTTAAAAGTTTCTAATTGTACCGCTTTTTCATCTAATTCTACCCCCACTAACATGGCGCCTTTTGGCAAGTTGTTAAAGAAATCATCAAAATTTTCGTAATGAAAATAAGGCATTGCTCCAGTGGCTTTGTGCGTATCGCAAGCTTGTTTTGCATACCGATTGCCAATGGTAAAAATAAAACTAGCGCCCATATTTTGGGCAGAACGCCAAAGGACACCTAAATTTTCGGGTGTTTTTCCATTCTGAATTCCGATACCGAAAAAACCTTGTTCTAAATTATTTACCATTACTTTTTAATCAACATTCTTTTAATTTCATTCAACTTCATTAAGGCTTCAATAGGTGTTAAAGTATCAATATTTGTGGCTAAAATTTCTTCTTTAATATTTTCTAAAAGCGGATCATCTAACTGAAAAAAGCTGAGTTGCATTTCTTCATTCTGTTCTTGTTTTAAAACGTCTTTAACTTCGGCATTTTTATTGTTCTTTTCTAGTTTTGCTAAAATTTTATTCGCTCTATGAATTACCATATTCGGCATTCCTGCAAGTTTGGCAACATGAATACCAAAACTATGATCAGAACCACCAGAAACCAATTTACGTAAGAAAATAATGGTGTTTTCTAATTCTTTTACAGACACATTAAAGTTTTTAATGCGCTCAAAAGAAGTCGTCATTTCATTTAATTCATGATAATGCGTTGCAAACAATGTTTTTGCTTTGGTTGGATGCTCGTGTAGGAACTCAGAAATGGCCCAAGCAATCGATATTCCGTCATAAGTAGACGTTCCTCTACCAATTTCATCTAACAAAATTAAACTACGCTCAGAAACGTTATTTAAGATGGAAGCCGTTTCGTTCATTTCTACCATAAAAGTAGATTCTCCCATAGAAATATTATCACTTGCACCAACTCTGGTAAAAATCTTATCTACAATACCAATTTTTGCATTCTGAGCCGGAACATAACTTCCCATTTGAGCCAATAAAACAATCAATGCTGTTTGCCTTAAAATAGCCGATTTACCAGACATATTTGGTCCGGTAATCATAATTATTTGTTGTTGAGTTCTATTCAACACAACATCATTTGCAATATAAGCTTGATCTATCGGTAACTGTTTTTCAATAACAGGATGACGACCATTTTTTATTTCTAAATCGGTGCTTTCATCCATAATCGGACGCACATAATTGTTATCTATTGCTAAAACAGAAAAAGAAAGTAAACAATCAATTTTTGCTATAACCTGTGCATTTTCTTGTACAACTTGTACATATTGAATGATATATTGTAATAACTTAGAAAATATTTCTTGTTCTATTTTGGCTATTTTTTCTTCTGCACCAAGAATTTTAGTTTCGTATTCTTTTAATTCTTCGGTAATATATCGTTCTGCATTTACCAAAGTTTGTTTACGAATCCATTCCTCTGGCACTTTGTCTTTATGAGAATTCCGAACTTCAATATAATAGCCAAAAACATTATTGAAAGAAATCTTTAAACTTGTAATTCCTGTGCGCTCTGTTTCACGCTTTAGCATGTTATCTAAATACTCTTTACCAGAGTTAGAAATGGCACGTAAATCGTCTAATTCTTGATGAACACCCGTTGCAATGGCATTTCCTTTGTTGATGTTTACCGGAGCATCATCAAATAAGGTTTCATTAATTTTTTCAATTAAATCTTGGCAAGTGTGTAATTGATTACCGAGTTGTTTTACTGCTTTATTTTTACTGCTTTCTGCGGATGTTTTTATCGGAAGAATTGCTTTTAAAGAATCTTTTAAAAGTACAATTTCTCTTGGCGAAGCTTTACCAGTTGCCACTTTAGAAATTAATCTTTCTAAATCGGATATTTGTTTTAGTTGATAGGTTACGGTCTGAGAAAATTCATCTGAATCAATAAAAAACTTGACCAATTCATGACGATTTTTAATCTCATCAATATTTTTTAAAGGAAGCGCCAACCAACGTTTTAGCAATCTTCCGCCCATGGGCGATATTGTTTTATCAATTACATTTAAAAGGGTAACTGCGTTGATGGAATTCGGATTGTAAAGCTCCAAGTTTCGAACCGTAAAACGATCCATCCAAACATAATTATCTTCAGCAATTCTGCTAATATGCTGAATGTGTTTTAACTGATTGTGTTGCGTTTCAGATAAATAGTACATCACTGCACCGGCAGCAATAATTCCGTTTTTAACATCTTCGATTCCAAAACCTTTTAAACTTTTTACTTCAAAATGATTTTGTAATGTTTCGTTGGCATATTCTTTTTGAAAAACCCAATCGTCTAAATAAAACGTGTAATAACGGTTTTCAAAAAGTTCTAAAAATTGTTGTTTGTGTTGTTTTTGAACCAAGACTTCACTAGGACTAAAATTCTGCAACAATTTATCAATATATTCTGCATTTCCTTGCGCCACTAAATATTCACCAGTAGAAACATCTAAAAATGAAATTCCGAGTTGTTTTTTATCAAAATGAACAGCTGCTAAAAAGTTATTGGTTTTGGTTTGTAACACTTCGTCGTTTAAAGAAACTCCGGGTGTAACCAATTCTGTAACACCACGTTTTACAATGGTTTTGGTCATTTTTGGGTCTTCTAACTGATCACAAATAGCAACACGCATTCCAAACTTTACCAACTTTGGTAAATAGGTATTTAATGAGTGATGCGGAAAACCGGCCAAAGCAGTTTCTGTTTCACTTCCGGCACCACGTTTTGTTAAGGTAATTCCTAAAACATCGGCAGCTTTTTTAGCGTCTTCACCAAAGGTTTCATAGAAATCTCCTACTCTAAAAAGTAACATTGCATCAGGATATTTATTCTTGATTGCGTTGTATTGTTTCATTAAAGGAGTTACCTTTTTTGCTTTTGATTTTGCCAAGTTTTTGGAAATTTTCAGTTAGTTTTGCGAAGATAGAAAAAGTAGGCAGTATTCAGTTGGCAGTTTGCCGTGAACTTATCCACAAGATATGAGAAAATTAAAGAATAACGAGTTAGGAAGAATTACAGTTGATGAATTTAAAATTGTTGAAAAGACGCCAATAATTGTAGTTTTAGATAATATTAGAAGTTTAAATAATATTGGTTCTGTTTTTAGAACTTCTGATGCTTTTTTGATTGAAAAAATCTATTTATGTGGTATTTGCGCTACTCCGCCAAACAAAGATATTCATAAAACGGCTTTAGGTGCAACAGAATCTGTAGCTTGGGAATATGTAGAAGATACCTTGACTTTAGTTGAAAAATTAAAGTCAGAAAATGTAAAAGTCCTGTCTATTGAACAAGCAGAAAATGCTACAATGCTCGACACTTTTTATCCGACGAAAGGAGAAAAATATGCCATTGTAATGGGTAATGAAGTTAAAGGAGTGCAACAAGAAGTGGTTAATGCCTCTGATTTGTGTATTGAAATTCCGCAATTGGGTACCAAACATTCTTTAAATATTTCTGTAACTACAGGAGTTGTTATTTGGGATTTATTTCAAAAAATGGGGAAATTATAGTTGGTTTAATTTATAAAATTCTATTTTTATAGTCTTCTAATTATTTGGCCCCTAATAAATGAAGTTTGAAGAAAATATTTTTTGCAGTAAAAACAAGTATTTGCTGTTACTCTTTTTAGTCAGTTTTTCTATTTTTTCTCAAGAGAAAAGTATAGATTCTTTAGATTATTTATTAAAAGAATACCAAAAAACTAAACAACTCCATATACCAAAACAAGCCTATCTATTATCAGAAAATACCAAAAATGATTCTTTAATTAGAATTACCTACATAAATTTTGGTATGAAAAGCTTTTTTAATGGAGACACTACAAATTTGAGTGTAACTGAAAAGAAGTTGCATCAATTTTATAATAGAACTAAAGATGCTTCTGCTTTAGCAAAAAGCTATTATTATAAGGGGCTTTATTTTAAGGTTAAATTTAAATTTGATAGCACTTTTTATTATTATAGCAAATCTAAAGACATTTCTGTACAGTTAAAAGATTCTTTAGAAGCAACCAGAAGGTTGTTGTCTATGGCTGCGCTTCAATATGATGAAAGAGATTATTTAGGAAGTGAAATTTCTATTATAGAAGGATTACGTTTTGTAGAACCTCGTATTAAAGGTTCGGGTCTAGAAAATTATCCTAATGAAGTTTTTTTTACGGGGCTTTTATATGAAAGGTTAGGAAATGTTTTATTCATGACAGATAGACAGGAAGAAGCTAGAAAAACGTATCTAAAATTCTTTGAAATCCAAAAGAAAAGTCCAGAATTAGATATAAAATACCAAGAGGCAAGATTGTTTAATCATTTAGCAACTACCTATGAGTCTGAAGGGAATTATACAGAAGCTATAAATTATTTTAAGAAAAGTTTAGCTATAGACAGTCTTCAATTTAAAAATGTTTATAGATATGAAACTGCATTGGGAGGTATTGCTTTTAATAATTTTTTATTAGGAAATAAAAAAGATGCATTAGAAGGGTATTTAGAGGTTTTAAAACTTAGACAAGAAAGAAATTACAAAAGAGGTTTAGTATTGGCTCATTCTAATTTAGGTAAAATTTATGAGGCAAATAAGGAAACTAAAAAAGCAATATTTCATTCTAATAAAGGATTAGAATTAGCGAAACAAATAAACTTCAATAGGTACACTTTAGACAATCTTTTACTTTTATCTCATTTGGTAAAAGGTGAAAAAGGGAGGCTGTTATTAGAAGAACATATTACTTTAAATGATAGTCTTTATAGAAGAGAAAGGTCTTTAAAAAATCAGTTTGCAAAAATTAGATATGAAACTGAAAAAAAGGACAAAGAAAACGTTGGTTTAAAGCAAGAAAACTCAAGAAAAAATTTAGAATTAGAGCGTCAGAAACAACAAAAAATTATTGGTTGGTTAATAGCTACTGCAAGTCTTTTATTTATCGGTTTTGCGGCAATTGTGGTTTCTAATAGAAGAAAAAAAATTATGTTTGAAGCAAAGATGCAAAAAATTGAAGCACGCGAAAAAGAGCGACAGCAAATTGCAAAATCTTTGCATGATGAGGTTGCTGGAGATATTAGAATGTTGCTTTTAAAGTTAGAAAACGCTAACCAACAAGAAGAAGCCAGAAGCTTAAATATTATTAAAGAAAATGTTAGAAATTTATCGCATCAATTAAGTAGTGAAAGTTTTGATAAAGTTTCATTTAAAAATCAGATAATTAATCTAGTATCAGATTTTTTTGAAATAGATTTTAAGATTAAAGTAAAAGAAATAGATAGCGTAAATTGGTTAGAAATAAACAATTCCATAAAAAGAACATTATTTTTATCGATAAGAGAAGGTATACAAAATGCCAAAAAACATGCAGCAGCAAAAATAGTTGTGTTAGAGTTTAGTGAAACAAATAACTCTATCTTTTTATCGATTTCTGATAACGGAAAAGGTTTTAATCTTACAGATAAGAAAAACGGAATAGGTTTAAAAAATATGAAAGAAAGAGTTAATGAAATTAATGGAATCTTTAATATTGAAAGTGAGGTAGAAAAAGGAACAAATATTAGTGTAGAAATCCCTAAGAATGGAAAATAAAACTAGAATTTTAATTGTTGATGATCATCAATTAGTAATACAAGGAATACTTTGCTCTTTAAAGGAAGTTGGCGATTTTGATGTGATTACTACTAATACTTGTGACGACGCTTTCCGGATGATAAAAAGTCATCAAAAAACCAACCCTTTTCACTTATTATTTACCGATTTAAGTTTTGATAATGCTACAGATGAAACAAGTTTAGATGGGGGAGAAGAATTGATAAAAGCTATTAGAAATAATGAGTTTGATATTAAAATAGCAGTTATAACAGGGCATACAGAAACCAATAGAGTATATAATGTAATTAGTAATTTAAAACCAAATGCCTACCTATTAAAAAGCAAATGCGATGCTACAGAAATTGGTTTTGCGGTTCAAAAAATGTTAGCAAATAATTTTTATTATACCCATGAGATTCATCAAAAAATAATGCGTAGAAACATTGTTCAAATTCAAATGGATGATGTTGCTATTCAAATTTTAAAGGAGCTTCCAAAACACCCTAAAATAAGTAATTTAGAAGGTGTAATTACAAAACCAGATAGTTCTTTTTTAAAACTTCGTTCTATAGAAACTAAATTGTGTAACTTAAGAACAGATTTAAATGCAAAAAATAATACAGACCTAGTTCTTAAAGCAAAAGAATTAGGAATTATAGATTAACCTAAAAGAATAGGTGTGTTTGATTTTAAAACAACAATTATTTTTTTTGCGGAAAACCGCATTTTTAATTTCGGTTTTTTACATTTTACATTTTTACTATAGTTGTATGTTTGTGTAATAATTATATTACGTATAATTAAGGGGACAATTGCAGATATGCATTAAGGTATATCGAAAATGAAAAGAATAAAAATCTTTCAGTTTATCTGAAAGATTTTTTTTGTTTTTGGGAAGGACTTTAACTCTATTTTAATAGGTTTTAAGCAAGAAATTAAACTTAGAAACCCAATACTAATTTAGCGATAGAAAAGTAGATTAAAATTCCTAAAATATCATTACTTGTTGTAATAAATGGCCCTGTTGCTAAAGCGGGATCTATCCCTTTTTTTGCTAAAATGATAGGAATAAAGGTTCCGATAATTGAGGCAATAATAATTACGGAAATTAAAGATGCAGCTACGGTAATTCCTAATTCTAAATCAAAACCTAAAAATAACATTCCTGCAGACATTAATAATGCAGCCAAGACAAAACCGTTTAATAACCCTTGTAAAATTTCTTTTAATAACCTTTTAAAAAGTGAGCCTTTTAAACTGTCGTTAGCCAAACCTTGCACAATAATTGCAGAAGATTGCACACCTACATTACCTGCCATTGCCGCAATTAGTGGTGTAAAAAAGAAAAGTTCTTTATGATCTTGCATAGCTCCACTGAAACCTCCTAAAATTGAAACAGAAATAAAGCCACCAAACAGCGCTAATATTAACCAAGGTAAACGTGCTTTTGTAAGTTCCCAGATAGTGTCATCTGCCTCTACATCTTGAGAAAAACCAGCCGCCATTTGGTAATCTTTATCGGCCTCTTCTCTAATAACATCTACAATATCATCAATGGTAATTCTACCCACCAAAACATTGTTATCATCTACAACAGGTATGGCTTCTAAATCGTATTTAGCCATTATTTTAGCAACCTCTTCTTCTGGATCATGTACGTTTACGGCATCTACTTTGGTTTTACAGATTTCTGCAATTTTATGATCTGATTTGGCAATTATTAAGTCTTTTAAAGACATTCTACCTACCAATTTATCTTCTCTATCTACTACATAAATAGAATGCACTCTCGTTACATCTTTAGCTTGACCTCTAATTCTACGCATGCATCCCGCAACTGTCCAAGTTTCATAAACTTTTACCAACTCTTTTGCCATTAATGCCCCTGCAGAATCATCGTTATAAGACAATAATTCTTTAATATCTGCTGCATGATCATCATCTTCTAAAGCAGAAATTACACGATGCTGACGTTCTTCTGAAAGTTCTCCAATAATATCTGCTGCATCATCGGTATCCATTTCTCTAACTTCATCTGCAATTTCTTTAGCAGATAAGTTGTCTAAAATTTTCTCACGTGTGTCTTCATCTAATTCTGTTAGAATTTCTGATGTTTTTTCGCTATCTAAAAGTTTGATAATGTAAATAGCTTCCTCAAAATTTACTTCGTCTAAAACTTCGGCTATATCTGCAAAATGGACTTCTGTAAATAGTTTTTTTATTTCAGAATCATTGTGTTCATCAATAAAGTCTATTAGTTTTTCTAGAAATTGATCAGTAAGTTCAAATGCCATTTTCTATTAATTTTTGCGTTAGAGAGATAAAAGCTTCAACAGATAACTGTTCTGGGCGTTTCGCAAAGATAGGATCTTCCTTTAAGGAATCCGAAAGATTAAAGGACTTTAAACTAGAGCGCAACATCTTTCTTCGTTGATTAAATGCGGTCTTTACTACTCTAAAAAATATCTTTTCATCTACAGGTAACGAATAATCTTTTTTTCTGATGAATCTAATAACCCCAGAGTCTACTTTTGGAGGTGGATTAAATACCGTTGGCGGAACGGTAAATAAGTATTCTACATCAAAAAAGGCTTGGGTTAATACAGATAGAATTCCGTATACTTTAGATCCTTCTTTTTCTGCAATTCTTTTTGCCACTTCTTTTTGAAACATACCCGCAAATTCAGGAACATATTCTCTGTTTTCAATGGCTTTAAAAACAATTTGAGTAGAAATATTATAAGGGAAATTACCAATAATAGCTACTTGTTTTTTGTTAAAAATATCTTGAATATTATTCTTTAAAAAATCTCCTTCTATAATTTCGAAATGATCCCTAGAAGTATCCAATTTAATGTGCTCTAAAGGAAAAGTTTCGTGCAAATACGCAACAGATTCTCTGTCTAATTCCATGACAGTAACCTTTGCTTTTTTGGGCAATAAATATTTGGTTAAAACTCCCATTCCAGGACCAATTTCTAAGACATCATCATATCCATTACCAGTTAATGCATCTGCTATATCTTTTGCAATGCTTTCATCTGTTAAAAAATGCTGACCTAAATGTTTTTTTGCTTTAACTGACATATTTATACTTTTTTAATTCCCTACACTTGTAGGATAAAATTCTTTTACTAATCTTAATTCTGTTCTAAAAGCTAACATTTTATCTCCAAATTTCTGAAGACTTTTCTGTTGTAATGTTTCTGCTTCGTGTTTATAATAAGCATCTAAATCTTCTCTTGAGTTTGCAGTATATTGTATAGAATAAGTGCTACCACCCATTTCTTCTTCTACCAAAACTTGGGTTAGTTTTGCAGACGTAAATCTGCCAGTATTTAAGACTTTTAAAATATGACTTTCCATAAATGTAAGCCATTCTTTATGAACGGTTTCATCTATATTTATAGTTACGTTGTATATGTACATTATGCTGTGTAATTGTAATTTTGTGTAAATGTTTAATTGAAAAAATTAGAGTGTTAAATATCATCTCCTCTTAATTTTCGATATTTTTTTCTAGCATCTACTAGATAAATACTAGAAGAATAGTCAAAAATAATCTTTTGATAGTATTCTGAGGCTTTTTCTGGGTTGTTTAATTGATTATTATACAATTCTGCCATTTCGTAATACACATCATCTGCATAAATACCTTGATTATCTGCTGCAATAATTTTTGAAAAACTTAAAAGAGCTTCCTTATATTTTTTTTGTTTGATGAATAATTTTGCTTCAAAAAAGAGTACATCATCATAAATAACTTCAGCTGAGGTTAATCCATTTTCAAAAACAATTTTAGGTGTAAACAAACTGTGTAATTCTGCTAATGCTTCCTCATTTTTATTTTGATAAGAGAGCAGTTCTGCTTTTGCCAATTGCTTTAAGCCAGACGGAATAGAATCTACAGGTTCATTATCTGTTATTTTTAAATACAATTCTAAGGCATCATTTGCAATTAATTGTGTTGTAGAGCCTTTTAATACTTTTAATTGTGCTTTTGCCCACGTAAAATCGGCTTTATAATAACTTGTTTGTGCTACTTTAAAACGAGCTTGTTGTGCTAATTCGTGGTTTTTGAGTTGCGTTTGAATTTGAGAAAAATAGATCAATGCTTTGTTGTAATTTCCTGTAAAAACCAAAATATCTCCTAATTTTAGTTTTATTCTTGCTTTACCAAATCTAGAACGAGTATAACTTAAGGCTTCTTCTAAAACAGTTTTAGCTTCGTTTGGTTGGTCTTTTTTAAAGGTTAAAAAATCTGCATATTCCACTTGTAATTTTATGGTTGATGAATTTTTACCAAATTGATTAAAAAGCGATAGAAACAGTTTTTCTACTTCAGGGTTGTTTGTTGCTACTGCTATTTTAGCGAGGTAAAGAGAGGCATCTATTTTTTCTATTGGTAGCGTTTCTTGTTGCGTTATAAAGTTAAAACATTCTTTTGCAGCAATATAATCTTTGTTATCAAAAGCTATTTTTCCTAAATCAAAAACCGAATTTAAGTCTACAGGGTTTCTTTTGTACAAAGCTTTTTCTTGCATAAAAGCTTTATTATAGTCTTTTTGCTGCGTAAATAACCAACTTAACAAAGCATTCCAAGCGTCTTTTGGGTTGCTAGCAGATTTTTTTAAAAGTGTTTTTCTAAATAAAATATTTGCTTCATTTTCTGCATCATTAGTAATATAACTACTAGTATATCTTTTTACTAGATCATAATTTTCAATGTTTTTATCAACCAGATTAAAGTAAGCTTCAAACATTTTTTTTAAGTCGCCTTTTTCTCCGTAAATCTGAGCAATTCTAAAGCTATAATCTGCTTTTTTATTTTTAGCCATTGTTTTTGTATAAGCTAAAATTGCATTGTCTAAAAGATTATAATCTTTAAATAATCTGCCAATAAAACCACCATAATAACTGTTTGTATCAATAGAATTTAAGGCTATAGTATAATTTTTTTGTGCTAATTCTAGCAATTGTTGTTTTTGGTAATTATACCCTAAATGAACATAATAAAAAGCGAGTTTTGGGTCTTTGTTAAGCGCAGTTTTTAATATTTTTTCTACTTCATTAAATTTATTTGTTTCTTGATAACAAGAAATTAATCGACTTAAATAAGTGGTATTAAAAAGGTTGTTAGCATATAAGTTTTTAAAGATTTGAGTCGCTTTTTCATACGCTCCCTCTCTATAGTAATCTTCTGCTAAGTAATAATCACCTTGAGAGAAGCTAACGCTTGTTACAGTAATAAAAATAAGTAAAAATAGTTTTTTCATCAGTATCAAAGATAATCAACCTAAACGTTAAAACTTTATTAAAGGAGCCTATTCTGAGTAGTTCTTTGTAACATTTTGGCACGGAACTTGTCTAAGGAGTATATAACCAATCAAATTTTAAGATGATGAATACATTTAAAAAACAATACGAAATTGCAAAAAACAATGCTATAGAGTTTATGAAAAACGGACAAATTAGTGCGTATTTAAATGCTCTTTTAGAAATGAATAAATATAAAAGATTAATGGTTGCTGTTGTAGCAAATTAAAGTTAGTTTGCAGTCGTCAGTCGTCAGTAAGCAGTAAAAAAACAGTAATCAGTCTCAGTTTGCAGTAATATTAGAACTGCAAACCGCTACTGAATCATATTTTCACAAACTTAAGCACTGTATACTGCCTCTGTAAACTGAATACTAGTTAATAATATCGAACCCACAATAAGGTACCAAAGCATCTGGTATTTTAATTCCGTCTGCTGTTTGGTAGTTTTCTAAAATTCCGGCTAAAACACGAGGTAAAGCCAAAGAACTACCATTTAAGGTGTGTGCCAATTCGCTTTTACCTTCTTTGTTTTTAAAACGAAGTTTTAATCTATTTGCCTGAAATGCTTCGAAGTTAGATGCAGAACTAATTTCTAACCAACGGTCTTGCGCTGTAGAAAATACTTCAAAATCGAATGTTAAAGCAGACGTAAAACCAGTATCTCCACCACACAAACGTAATATTCTATAAGGTAATTTTAAATCTCTTAAAATATCTTTAATATGTTCTACCATGCCGTTTAAAGCTTGGTAAGAATTGTCAGGATGCTCAATACGTACAATCTCCACTTTATCAAATTGATGCAATCTGTTTAAACCTCTAACATGTGCACCATAACTACCTGCTTCACGTCTAAAACAAGGTGTATATCCAGTAACTTTTATTGGAAATTCTGATTCTTGCATTAAATTACCACGAAACATATTTGTAATAGGAATTTCTGCAGTAGGAATTAAATACAAATCATCTACTGTAGAATGATACATTTGCCCATCTTTATCTGGCAATTGACCCGTTGCCGTTGCAGATTCTGTATTTACCAAATGAGGTACTTGCACTTCTGTATAACCTGCTTTGGTATTTTTATCTAAAAAATAGTTGATTAAAGCACGTTGTAATCTTGCTCCTTTTCCTTTATAAACCGGAAAACCAGCACCTGTAATTTTATTTCCTAATTCAAAATCTATAATATCATATTTCTTAGCCAATTCCCAATGAGGTAAAGCATTTTCCCCTAAATCAGGAATTGTTCCTTCACTAAAAATGTTCTCATTATCTTCTTCAGATTTCCCCGCTTTAACAGAAGTATGTGGTATGTTTGGTATCTGATATAATAATGTTTGCAACTCTTCAGCAAAAGCATTAAAGTTTTCGCCAAGTTCCTTAGATTTTTCTTTTAACTGAACTGTTTTTTCCTTTAAAAGATTCGCTTTTTGTACTTCTCCAGACTTAAAAAAACCACCAATTTCTTTCGATAATTTATTAGATTCTGCCAAAGTATTATCTAACTCTACTTGCGTAGATCTTCTATTCTCATCCGCAGTTAAAACTTCTTCAATAATCTTTTCTGCATTGGCAAAATTACGTTTTGCTAACCCAGCTAAAACAGTTTCTTTGTTGTCTCTAATAAATTGTACTTGTAACATTTTTGTAGAATTTTGTAAGTGCAAAGATATAATTTGTACAATGGATTTACCATGAAATTAATAATAAATAATTTCATCAAAAAGAGAGGTAGAAAACACAGAAAAAAGAATAATTATAATGTTTTTTTGGGCGTTAACACAAGGGTCAGGCTTTCGCACTCGCTTTTTTTGTAAAAAACAAAAAAGAGCTCAAACAATTGCTCTATCCTTAACGCGTAGTGAATACTAAAAAAGGAAGTTAATTTAGAGTAACGCAGACCTCACAGGTTTTTAAAACTTGTGAGGTCTTTAATGTTAAATCCTGATCTTGTCATTTCTAAAAAAGGAGAAACCGCGTAACAGTGATAACACAAACCTGAGCAGCAACAATTGTCATTTCTACATTAGGACAAATCCCATAACAGTGATAACACAATACCAACAAACTTTATGAGATTTCTCAATCGCTAAAAAGCTCATTTCGAAATGACAAACTGTATGGTTATTGAGTAAGTTTTAACTCTATAAAATCAAAAAACTCTAAAATTTTCACTTCGACTCACATAACAGTGATAACAGAAAACTGAGCCACAATACTTGTCATTTTGAAGTACTGAGAAATGTCATAACAGTGATAACACAAGAATTATCTAACTTTATAAAATTTTTAATTTAGAATACTGCAAAGAAATGAATTCTAGTCTTGTAGGGAATTTTAAGGCAGAACCTCTAGAAATTCTTTTCAACTAAAAATTGACTCTAAAACTTAAATTTGGAGTAAAAGGCAAAGAATAATTATCTACTCTTCTTACATTATTTTTACGAGTTTTATCTACAAGATAATAAGCATCTATGATGTTTTTTTTATCTGTAATATTTGTAAAACCAAGACGAATAGTAGATTTTATAGCCTTAGATAAATTAAAATCATAACTACCAGAAAGATCTACTCTAAAGAAATTAGCTAGTTTTTCTTGATTCGGATTGTCGTAATTAACAATTGTTCTATTTTTACTTTCTATAGTTTCATTTCCTACAACAGGTTTTGTATAAGGTTTACCAGAACGTAAAACTCCCCCAAATGAAATTTTAAAAACTTTAGAAAAATTATAGTTAAAAGCAGCACTTAAAGAGTGTGTAATATCTAAACTATTAGAAAATGTTGTTGGGTTAAAAATATCGAATGTATAATCATTTTTTGAGTATGTATAACTTAGCCAAGTACTAATTTTTTTAGTTTGTTTATTTACTAAAAATTCTACACCTTTTGCTTCATAATTTCCTATAGAATTTGCAGTCTGATTGTTATAAAAACCTTGATTTTTAGCAGTAATTCCATCTACTTTTTTGTAAAAACCAGTAATATCTATATAAAGATTTTCTTTAGCATATTCCACTCCAAAAGAGGCTTGATTACTTTTTATAATAGGTGTAATATTATCATCAGAAAGTACCCATCTTTGTTTTTCTATTCCTAAAAAATTATTTTCAAAATCTATTTTCTGAGCTGTACTTTGGTTTTTATATTCGCCTTCTAATTTTAAAGATAAGGCTGTATTTAATTGCTGACGAATATTAATTCTAGGTTCTATTATAAGTTTATCAAACTTTTCAAAATAGTTTGCTCTTACCCCAAATCTAGCATACGTATTCTTTTTATGATATTCAATTTCAGAATAAAAAGCACTTTTTAACAATACATTTTGTTCTGTGTTAATAAAAGTTGGTGCATTTATAGTTATACTATTTTTAACTTCTATTTTATTAAATACCAATCCATTAGTTAAATTTAAAATATCAGAAAACTCATATTTTGTATTCAATTTTATTGCTGTTTCTAATACATTATTAAATTGTATTTGATATTGATCTGCATCTCTATTAAAATCTGAAGAATTTATTTTATAATCTGAAAAGAAAATAGATAAATTAGTAGAAAACTTTGCATCCCAATTTGCATCCCAACTAATTTTGGTTCCTAAATTTTCTTGTTTTAAAACACTATTTTCTTCTATTGTAGTATTATTTGAAGTGTATTGTTCTTTATAATCTAAATTGTTTTTTATGTGAATAAAATTAGTTCTAATGGCATGATTGTAACTAATATCATATAAAATTTTAAAAGAATAATCGTAAAAATAAAAGTCTGAATCTGTGTTGTTTACAGTATTATTTGTGGTAGAATTACCTTGAAAACTTCTAGTAAAATAATTCTTGTAGGTTGGTGTGTTAATAACATCTGTAATAGATCTTCTGGCAGAAACATGAAGTTCTAAATTTTCTTTTATGGGCACTTGTAAAAAAGCATCTGCGCTAAGTAAATTAAAACCTCCACCTCCAGAAAATTTATTGGTAATTTCATTAGAAGCTTCCATATTTATGGTAGATGAAACTCCGTCTGAAAATGCACTACTGGTTCCGTTTTTAATAACAGCTACCTTTTTTGTTAAATACGGATTATAAGCAGAAATAAGTCCAAAAAAATGACCTGAATGATACATTTTAATTCCATCCCAAAGCATTAAATTTTGGTCATTTGTACCGCCTCTAACATTAATGTTAGAAATACTTTCGTTGATACTTTCTACACCTGGTAAAATTTTAATTGTTTTTAAAATATCGGGTTCTATTAAACCAGGTAAAATTCCGAATTTTTCTGTGTCTAAAACAGTACTTCCATCTGCATTTTTATGCAAACCAGCAGTTAAAAACTTAGGCATAGTAATTTCTGATAATTCTTCTGTTTCTTCTTCTAAATATATTTTTTTACAACTGGTGGCAAACAATTCTTTTGCAGTAATAGTTTTTGTTTTAAAACTGATAAAAGAAATAGTTAAAGTGGCATTTACAGGTACATTTTTTAAATAAAAAACACCTTTATTATTTGTGGTTGTACCTAATTTATAACCTTTTACTTTTACAGAAGTTAAAAATAAAGGTTCTAAGGTATTAGATTTTAAAATGGTTCCGCAAACAGAAATATATTTATTTAGAAAAGAAACAGTAACATACCTATTATCTAAAGTTTTAAATTGTAAAAAAGTTTCTTTATTTAAAAAAACGAGTAAATTTTCTATAGAAATTCCTTTTTTTGGATGTTGAATAAAAATATCTTTTATATCATTATCAGAATAAGAAAATTTTATATCATAACTTTTTTCAAGTTTTAATAATAACGAAGAAAGTGCTATTTTATCAGAAGAATTCTGTGTAAAAACAACACTTGTTATCAATAAAAAACAACATAAAACAAGCCGTACTTTATTTATCATGGTTAAAGATAGTAATTTTTTTACCATCAATTTTATAAGATAATTGTAACGGAATTGTAACAGATTTTAATGCAATATTTATATCTGAATGTGTAAAACCGCCAGAATATAAAATATCTAAATCAACATTTTTAGTTTCAATAGTATACGCAAACTGATTTTCTATTTCATCTAAAATAAAATGCAAAGCTGTACTTTTAAAATTAGACTCTTTTTGCAACCAAGATTTCTCGTTAATGTTAAAGGTATTTGTAGTATCTATAACACCATTTACTACTTTAAAAATGCTTCCTTTAGGTAGTTTTATCAGCGTGTTTTTATAAGTAACACTTACCAAACCTTCATAGGTTTTTACTTCAAAATAATTAACTCTTTCTTTAACGTTAAATTGCGTACCCAATACTGTAACATCTCCAATTTCGGTATTTACTGTAAATTTTTTTCCTTTTTGTACTTTAAAAAATGCTTCTCCGTTTAAAGTTAAATTTCTGTTTTCTTGCCAGTCTTTATTCGCATAAGAAATTTCTGAATTTGAGTTTAATACTACTTCTGAATTATCTGGTAAATTAAAGTTTTTCGTTTCTGAAAAAGCGGTTTTAAAGTTTGTATTATTAGTATTAAAAAGAAGAAAATAAGAAGTTGTTAATAACAAAATAATTGCTGCTGCATATTTGTATAAATTCTTAAAATTAAAAGGAATAACTTTTCCTTTTTTAGAAGTATTTTTAGTTTTTAATTTTAAATCTGCAAGAGATTTGTTAACATCTACTTTAGGCGTTTCTATTTGTGATGAATAATGCGCAATTTTGTCTAAAGTATTAAAATCTTTCGATTCTTTTAAACGCATTAATTCTTCATCAGAAATTTCTCTGTTTAGCCACTTTAAGATGTCGTTTTCTTTTTCCATTTCTTCTACTTCTATATATAAAACAACTAATCAGTAGTTTACCCTACCTTAAATCGGTCTTAAATTCCGTCTATTTTATTTCTTAATTTTTTTAATGCTGATGACATTCGTTTTTCTACTGCTTTTTGAGATATTTCTAACAATTCTGCTATTTCTCGGTATTTTTTTCCATCAATTCTATTCATCAAAAAAACTTCTCGTTCTGCTTCTGTTAAATCTGCAATAGCATTTTGTAGTTTGTCTTTAAATTCTTCTTCTTCTAATAAATAATCTGGACTTTGGTTATTAACATCTAAATAAGGACTGCTTTTTGCATATTCAAAAACCACTTTTTGATGTTTTACTTTATTTAAAAAAAGATTGTTAATAACGGTAAATAAGTAAGATTTTGCTTTTGTAAAATCTATGTTAGAACAATGTTCCCAAATTTTTATAAAGGCTTCTTGTGCTAAATCTAAAGAGGCGTTTTTATCTCCAGATTTATAGTAGGCAAAATTACTTGCAGACTGAATATGGGAAGTGTAAAACTCATTAAAATAGATTTCATCACAAAGAGATTTATTACTCATATAGAGGTTTTAAAAAAGAATATAAAGTGTAAAAATAAAACAAAGTTATTCTATTAAAAAATACAGTTCGTAAAATCTATTTAAGTTTAAAGTTTTAGGTGTAAAAATGAGTAGTAAAAGATTATTTATCTTCCTTTTTTGTCATTTTATAAATCAGGTAACCAAAACCTACCAAAAAATGAAAAATGATTACTGCAGCTACTATGTATAAAGTGGTGTTGGAGTTATTCATGTTGTAAAATTAGAAATATATATATTATTTTTTTGTGATAAATGTTACATTAATTCGTCAACTTCTTTTACGCCAGAAATTTCTAAATTACCTAATTCTATTTTGCCAATTCTTACACGAACTAAACGTAAAGTTGGTAAACCTACAGCAGCAGTCATTTTTCTAACTTGTCTAAACTTTCCTTCGGTAATAATAATAGAAACCCAACTTGTAGGTCCGTGTCTTTCATCTCTAATTTTCATACTTCTTAACGGAAATTTAGGATTATCAATAATAGAAGCTTTTCCTGGTTTTGTCATGTATTTTTTACCATTAAAACCAATTTCTACGCCATTTTTTAACTGCTCTATTTCTTTTTCGGTGATCACTCCATCTACTTGTACGTAATATTCTTTTTCGTATTTATGACTTCTAATTTCTGCAGATACTTTTCCATCTGTTGTTAATAAAAGTAATCCTTCAGACGGAACATCTAAACGACCAATGGCCATAGTTCCTTCTGGAAAATTGTGTAAATCTCCTAATAGTTTTTTCTTCCGCTTTGCGGGATTTACAAACTGAGAAATCATTCCCCAAGGTTTGTGAATTATAAAATGACGGTGTTTTTTTATCAAACTATAAAATTTTTATGGAGACAGAAAAACTATTTTTTCCTGTTGATAAACGCATGTTTTCTTCAGAAAATTTTTGATCTGTATGAGAAGTATATTGTGTAATTGGTTCTATACAAAGCATGTTATCAACCTCTGTCCACAACATAAAATTATGAAAACCTTTTGTAGTAATTTCTAAATCGTTTCTATCAATATTTTTTAAAATGATTTTATCAGCATTTAAAATAGGAAACGCATTTGCACCCGCTTTATAAACATCGGCTAAAGTAATTTTGGTATCGTTATAAATTAAGGTTTCGTTACCAGTATTAGACAACATAAATGCCGGATGATACCCTAACATAAAAGGCATTCCTTCAATAGAATTGATGATAAATTCTATATTTAAAATATCATTTTCTAAAGTAAAATTCTTTTCAAACGAAAAATCGAAAGGCCAAGAAAGATTTTCTTCCGTAGATTTTACAGGAAATTTACTATTGTTTACAAATGTATTTTTTATATATTTTTTAATGAATTTAGCCGAGTTATCATCCGAAGAAACTAAGTCATATTCTAACTCACGCAACAAACCATGTTGATCTAAAATTGCATCGCCATTTTTGGTATGCACTCTAAAATTATTTTTAGAAGTAGGACCAATTACCGGAAACATTTCATCATCAGAATTGCGCCAACCTTTGTTTCCTTTTTGATGAATATATTCTTTATCATCTTTTTGAAAACTGATGATTTCTCCTTTTTCTATATTGACTGTACACGCTTTATTTTTTAAAAATACTGTAGAACTCATTGATAGTATGCTTTGTGTAAAAATAGTAAAAATTTGAATGTTATTTTTTAGGAAATTAATCTTAGTTTTTTGTAACTTGTCGGACTTATTTAAAAATAAAACAAGCAAGATTAATGGCGACAGATAAAGAAAAAACAGCAAAGCTAAAAGCACTTCAACTTACTCTAGATAAGCTAGATAAAACGTATGGTAAAGGAGCTGTAATGAAATTAGGTGATGTAGTTACTGAAGATATAGATGCAATTTCATCTGGTTCTTTAGGATTAGATTTAGCATTAGGCGTAGGTGGTTATCCAAGAGGAAGAGTTATTGAAATCTACGGGCCAGAATCTTCTGGTAAAACTACTTTAACATTACACGCAATTGCAGAAGCTCAAAAAGCAGGTGGAATTGCAGCGTTTATTGATGCAGAACATGCATTCGATAAATTTTACGCAGAAAATTTAGGAGTAGACATCGATAATTTAATTATTTCTCAACCAGATCATGGTGAGCAAGCATTAGAAATTGCAGAAAACTTAATTCGTTCTGGTGCAATTGATATTGTGGTTATAGATTCTGTTGCGGCTTTAACGCCAAAAGCAGAAATTGAAGGTGAAATGGGAGATTCTAAAATGGGGCTTCATGCACGTTTAATGTCTCAAGCATTACGTAAATTAACAGGTACTATTTCTAAAACAAAATGTACCGTTATATTTATTAACCAATTACGTGAAAAAATTGGGGTAATGTTCGGAAATCCAGAAACTACAACGGGTGGTAACGCCTTAAAATTCTATGCTTCTGTACGTTTAGACATTAGAAGAAGAACACAGATTAAAGACGGAGACAAAGTTATTGGAAACAGTACCAAAGTTAAAGTTGTAAAAAATAAAGTAGCACCACCGTTTCAAATTGCAGAATTTGATATTATGTACGGACAAGGAATCTCTAAAGTTGGTGAGATTTTAGATATTGGTGTAGAATTAGGTATTGTTAAGAAAAGTGGTTCTTGGTTTAGTTACGGAGAAACAAAATTAGGCCAAGGTAGAGATGCTGTTAAAGGTTTAATTAAAGACAATCCTGAGTTAGCAGAAGAACTAGAAGGTAAAATTAAGATTGCTATTGAAAATCAAGAATAAATATTAAAAGTTCTAACTATTATTATTAAACTGCTATAGAAGTAATCAATCTATAGCAGTTTTTTTATGATATAATTTTTTCTAATTTTACTTAGAAAGTAACTTTACAATCCATAAGATAAGGTATAAACCTAACCCAAAACCTGCAAATAAAACAGCAATTACAAAACCTATTCTAATAAATTTTGCTTCTACATTAATCTTTGGACTTAACCAATCTGAAACTCCTAAAATCATTTTTTTAAATTTTTTGTTATAGGTGGTAAATGTAATCAAAGCCTTTTAATTCTAATACTAGGTCTCTATTTTCTTGTGAAAGAGAATTATATAAAGTTTCTAAAAGAAACCATTGTAAATATAAATTTATCTTCATTTTTTTATTTTGTCCTTTATAATTAAATGTCAATCCTAATTAAGTGGTATTTAGTACTTTTTTATATAAATTTGCAAAACATTCATTTTTTAAGATTATATCTATTGAAAAGCGTATTATGAAATATACATATGTCATTATTCAGGACAAGAAAGAAGCTTATGACGACTTAAGATTAGCTTTAAACAAATATTCTAATTATAAATTTGTAGACACTGCAGAGAATTTAGAAGAAGGTTTTTCTTTAATAATTAAAACAAAACCCAACCTTATTTTTTTAGATGTTGAAATTGGAGAAGAAAATACTTTTAAACTCATTCCTAAATTAAAGGAATTTTTTATGGAGTTGCCAACCATTATTATGACGACCTCTCATAATTATTATGCAAAAGAAGCGGTAAACAATCAAATTTCTTATTTTTTAAGTAAACCAATTATAGGAGTAGAATTAGAAAATTCATTACTAAGGTTCGAGAAAGTCTTTACAGAAAAGCAAACACATCTTGCTGTAAAAACAGGTTCGGATATACATATTATAGCTTATAAAGACATTTGTTTATTAGAAGCGGAAAGAAATTATACGAGTGTTTTTAATATCACAGGAAAAAAATTATCAACATCAAAATCTTTAAAACATTTTGAAGAAACTTTGCCTAAAAACTTTATTCGTGTACATAGAAGTTTCATTGTAAACAGAAACTGCATTGAACGATTAAATACTAGGAAAGGTCAACTGTTTTTACAACAGACAGAGGTGACAAAAGAGTTAGAAGAAAATTTTATTCCTATTGGAAAAGAATACCTACAGAAACTTAAAAACTCTTTTTCTTTTTAACTATAAAATTAATTGTTTGTCCTTAAAAAAATATACTTAATAGTTTAAACGTAGTTTTTTGTCCTAAATTTATTTGATATTACAATCAGGTAATTTTTAAATTAAATAGCTATTCATCTAACAGTTAACATTTAAAAAAATCTTATATATTTTGTATTAAAAAGAAAATTCCCGCGAAAGCGGGAATAAAATTATAAAGAAATAGGCTGTCTAAACAACTGGTTATTTATCAATCGGAATTCATTTGAGATTCCTAAATTTCAGTAAGTTTAGATACTGAAACAAGTTCGGTATGATAAGGTTAAACTAGTTTAGACAATTCTATGTTTAAAGACTAAACACCTGTACTTCCAAAACCACCGGCTCCACGTTCTGTTTCACTTAAAATGGTTACTTCTTGCCAGTTTACACGTTCGTGTTTTGTTATAATTAATTGTGCTATTCTTTCTCCATCATTTATAACAAAATCATCGTTAGATATGTTGACTAAAATAACCCCAATTTCACCTCTATAATCTGCATCTACAGTTCCTGGAGAGTTTAAAACGGTAATCCCTTTTTTAGCTGCCAAGCCACTTCTTGGTCTTACTTGTGCTTCAAAACCAATTGGTAAAGCTATAAATAATCCCGTTTTAACAATCGCTCTTTCTAACGGCTTTAATGTTATTGCAGTTTCAATATTTGCTCTTAAATCCATTCCTGCAGCTCCTTCAGTTTCGTAATTAGGTGTTGCGTGTTTCGATTTGTTAATTATTTGTACGTTCATTGTTTTCTAAATTAAATAAAAATGTAATTACTTCTAAAAATTCTGCTTTCCAAAAAGACTCTGTGTGCTTGCCATCTGGGTGTACTTTTGTTTTTAAATTTTGAGATGGAAAACCAAGATCTATTAATAATTCTGCCATATTTTCGGTATCCGGAACCATAGAGTTCCCTTCTTTATCACCCACTAATAAATAAAGTTTTGTTTTTTTCTGATTTCCATTCTCTTCGGCAAATGTAATTACTTTATTAGAAAACCAAAAAGAGGTAGAAAGTGCGCCAATTTTACCAAAAACTTCAGGATATTTTAAGCCTCCATAAAAGGAAATTAATCCTCCTAAAGAGCTCCCAATAATTGCAGTGTTTTCTGCGTCAGGTTTAGTTCTGTAATTTTTATCGATGTAAGGTTTTAGTTTGTTTACCAGAAAATCGACATAAATTTTACCTTTTCCTCCTCCATATCTTACGTTTTCCCAAGGTGTATATTCCTCAATTCTTTTCTCTGCGCCATTTTCTATGCCAACTACAATAAAACTTTTCCCTGTTTTTTTGTAAAGATCATTTAATGTTTCATCAATTTCCCATTCGCCCACAAAAGAAGTGGCAGCATCAAATAGATTCTGAGCATCGTGCATATAAATTACATCATATTTTTCTGTTGATGTATGATAATTTGGAGGTAAATACAACCAAACCTTATGCGCAATAGTGTTTAAACCATCAATAACAAATGTTTTTTTTAAAATAGAAACATTGTCTGCCTTGGTAGAAATTTTTTTTGAAGGTTCTTTAGATTTAATTTCTTTTATTTCTTCGGTTTTTTTTACTTTACAAGAAATTAAAACAAGTAAAAAAGCTAAAAATAGTATGGATATTCTATTCATATTTATCGTTTTAAAATTTGTTTAATTTCCTCTTTTTCATTGTAATAAATTAATCCAAAGAAAAGAAAAATGGTTAAAATAGAAAACCAATACTGCCCTCTAAATACTACAAAAGAAAATAACTCAAATACTATGGAGAACACTAAATAATAAGCTATTTTTTTTAATTTATAATTTACAGGATAATGCTTTTTACCTACAAAATAAGATAGTATCATCATAGTACCAAATGCTATTAATGTTGCCCATGCAGAAGCCATAAAACCAATTTTAGGAATCATCACAATATTAAAAAAAATGGTAATTAAGGCGCCAATAATAGAGAAATACATGCCGTATTTTGTTTTATCAGTTAGTTTGTACCAAATAGACAAATTATTATAAATTCCTAAAAATAAATTTGCTAAAAGTATGATGGGCACAATAGAAAGTGCTGTAAAATATTCTGGTTTACCTAATAAAACTTGGGCAAACAAATCTATAAAAACAACTACAATTAGCATAAAAAAGGATCCGAAAATGGTAAACCAAGTCAAAATTTTCGCATAGTTTTCTTTGGCATTTTTTTTATCAGCATTATTAAAGAAAAAAGGTTCTGCACCCAAACGAAATGCCATAATATATAAGGTCATAAAAACTCCTAATTTGTAACAAGCGGCGTAAATTCCCATTTGTTTTTCACCTAAAATAGTACCTAAAAGAAGTTTGTCTAAATTTTCATTGGTTACAAAGGCCAAACTTCCAATCATTATTGGAAAACTATACCGGAACATTCTTTTAAAAAGCTCAAAGTCAAACTCGAACTTGAATTTAAAAACGGACGGAAAAAGCAATACAAAAGTGGACAAACTAGCCACGGTTCCTGCAACAAAAATGAAAATTACTTTAGGATTGTTATTATAATAATTTACAATAGGTTCTGGTAAAGAAATTCCGTTTTTAATAGCATAAGGAACAAACCACAAAAAGAAAACATTTAAAAAAGAAAAAACACCAATGTTTATTAATTTTATAGTGGTAAACTTTAAAGGTTTGTTAGTAACGCGTAAATATGCAAAAGGCACAACAACTAAGGTGTCTAGCGTAATTGTATATACTAATAATTTAAAAAATAAGGGATTTTTAAATCCGAAGAAAACAGTAATTTCATGATTAAAAAACAACGCTAAACACAAGAAAATTAGTGTTGAAATTAGCAAACTAATAAAGGAAGTAGACACTACTTTACCTTTCTCTTTTTCTTTTGAAAAAAACCGAAAAAAGGCAGTTTCCATTCCAAAAGTTAAAAGTGCATTTAAATATGCCGCATACACATAGTAGTCTGTGTTTATAGCATATTTTTCTGCATCTAAAGTAGAGGTGTGTAGTTTTACTAGAAATATGTTAATTGCGCGCGGTAAAACAGCGGCAATTCCGTATATTATGGTGTCTTTAAAAAATCGTTTTAAGGAACTCAAAAATTTTAAATTAGCGTATACAAATATAATAATTCGCAAATGTAATCCTCAAAAGATAATAGTTTTATTACTTTTGATATAAAAAACACTATTCATGAGTGAACATAAAAAAATAGCGGTCTTTGGTGGTGGAAGTTGGGCAACTGCCATTGTAAAAATGTTGTCTGAAAACTTAGAAACAGTTGGTTGGTACATGCGTAATGAACAAGCCATTGAGCACATTAAAGAAAACGATCATAATCCTAATTATTTACAATCTGCAGATGTGTATGCACGTCAATTAGATTTGTCTAGTGATATTAATTATACCGTACAAAATTACGATGTTCTTATTTTTGCAATTCCGTCTGCTTTTTTAACAAGTGAATTAAAAAAAATGACAACCTCTTTAGAAGGTAAAATCATTTTTTCTGCCATTAAAGGAATCGTACCAGAAACAGGTTTAATTATTGGAGAACATTTTAATAGAGAATACAATGTTCCTATAGAAAATATTGGTGTTATTACAGGTCCTTGTCATGCAGAAGAAGTAGCTATGGAACGTTTATCTTATTTAACAATTGCTTGTAAAGATGAAGAAAAAGCTAAATTTATTCAGAGATCTTTACAAAGTTGGTATATAAAAACAAAGATTTCAGACGATATAGTTGGTACAGAATATGCAGCTATGTTAAAAAATATTTATGCTGTTGCAGCAGGTATTGCACATGGTTTAGGTTATGGAGATAATTTTCAGGCTGTACTAATGAGCAATGCCATTAGAGAAATGAAAGGCTTTATTAAAAAGGTGCATAAAATGAAGCGGAACATTAATAATTCTGCTTATTTGGGTGATTTATTGGTTACTGGTTATTCTCTTTTTAGTAGAAATAGACAATTTGGAAACATGGTTGGTAAAGGCTACACGGTAAAATCTGCACAAATGGAAATGAGTATGATTGCAGAAGGGTATTATGCCACCAAAAGTGCCTTTAAAATGAAGGGAGACATCGGAGCAAATACACCAATTATAGACACTGTTTATAATATACTGTATGAGAATAAAAACCCTAAAAAAGAATTTCAAAAATTGACAGATAAATTAGATTAAATGTTTAATTTTGAACATTGAAGTAAATTATTAAACAATTACAATGAAAACAATACAAGAAGTTGTAGAAAGCACCATTAGAAAAACACCTTTTATAGAAGAGGCTTTAAATGAAAAATTGATAAATGTTTCTTCTTTGGCTAGAATTATTTTACCTGAAGTTTCTGCTGCTTTAAAAAAAGAGGTGAAGGTTGGTGCTGTAATGATGGCAATTAATAGGCTTTCTCCTGCAAGTGAATTACGCATTAGAAAAAACATTAAAAAATTGGCTTTAGATTTAGGAGATGTAATTGTACGTTCCGATCTGTGCGATTTTACTTTTAAAAATACGACTTCATTATTAAAAGAAATTGCAAAAATTTTAATGAAATCATCAGAAAGCTCTGATTATTTTTTAACGGTTTCTCAAGGTATTTTTGAAACTAATATTGTTACTAGTAAAAATTTAGAGCCTTTTGTAAATGAGATTTTCGAAAAAGAAGCGCTAATTTCTAATGTATTAGATTTGGCTTCTATTACTATTAAACTTCCAAAAGAAAACTTAGAACAATCGGGTATTTATTACTTTATTTTAAAACAATTGGCTTGGGCAGATATTCCATTACAAGAAATTATTTCTACTACAAATGAAATGACAATTGTGGTAAAAGAAGAAGATATTAACCAAACTTTTGCCATTCTAATGGATATGAAATTAAGTTAAAATGTCTAAGCAAGATCCTTACGCAGCCTTAAGAATAAAAGAATTTAATATATTTCTATTTGTTAGGTTTTTACTCGTTTTTGGTTGGTCTATGCAATTTATTGTAATAGAATGGGAAGTATATTCCATTACAAAAGATCCTTTATCTTTAGGTATTATTGGTTTAATGGAAATTATTCCGGCATTTACTATGGCTTTGTTTGCAGGCCATATTGTAGATCAAAATGAAAAAAGAAACCTATTAGCTCTTTGTACAGCGGCATTTTCGTTGATTAGTTTGGGATTGTTTTTATTAACTTCAGATACTTTTGTTGGTCATTGGTCTACTAAAACCATTTTATATTGCATTTATGGATTGGTTTTCTTTGGCGGATTTTTACGTTCATTTTTTGGACCTACAATTTTCTCTTTAGTGGCATTATTGGTTCCTAAAAAGATATATCATAATGCGGCAACGTGGAGCACCAGTACCTGGAAAACTGCTTCGGTTTCTGGAGCCTTATTTGGTGGGTTTTTTATAAGTTGGATTGGTGTTGATATGACACTTTGTTTGGTATTTATTTTGGTTATTTTATCTTTAATTTTTACTTTTTCAATTGAAAAGAAACCAATTTTAAACAAAAAAATTGGTGAGCCCATGAAAGAAAGTTTAAAGGCAGGCATAAAATTTGTATTTCAAAATAAAGCAATTTTAGGAGTATTAACTTTAGATATGATTGCCGTTTTATTTGGTGGTACTGTAGCCATTTTATCCGTTTTTGCACAAGATGTTTTAAAAGTGGGGCCAGAAGGTTTTGGTGTTTTAAATGCCTCCATTTCTATGGGGAGTATTGTAACCATGTTTTTAACAACCTACATTCCTATCAACAGAAAAACAGGTAAAAAAATGCTGGTTTCTGTCTTTGTTTTTGGATTAAGTATTATTGCTTTTGGGTTTTCTTCTATTTTTTGGGTAAGTATTTTAGCTTTATTTATAAGTGGAGCTGCAGATGGAATATCGATGGTGATTCGTCAAACAATTTTACAACTAAAAACACCCGATGATATGAGGGGTAGAGTATCTTCTGTAAACTCTATGTTTGTTGGTTCTTCTAACGAGTTAGGAGCGTTTGAAAGTGGTTTAGCAGCCAAAATATTAGGTCCTGCTATGGCAGTTATTTTTGGCGGAACCATGACTTTAATTACTGTTGTTACTATAGGTGCTGTAAACCCAACCTTAAGAGACTTAGATTTAACAGAAGAGATTGAAGCAAATCAAGTAGAAGCGTAATTTTATATTTATTTAATAGGCATAAAAAAACCGCTTATCGGCTTTATTGATAAGCGGTGTTAAAATTATTATTTTTGTTCCTTTATAGCTGTAATGGATTTAACCATTTGTTTTTCTCCTGTAAAATTACCTTCCTCATCAATCAATTCTATTTCTTTTTTGATCCAAGTAATCTCGAATTTTTTTCCTATAAATTCATCGTCATATAAAGAAAGTTCTATGTTTTCATCTAAGTCGTAGAATAAAATAGTAGCGTTTTTATCATCTACAAATTTAAAATATTCCATTTCTGTTACTCCTTTAAAAGTAGCAATAATTTTGTTTTCTGTTTCTTGTGCAGAAATTGTATTTACAGCAAAAGATAGGGTAATAAACAGCACGAATGCTGAAGCATATAATGTTTTCATGATTTTTAATTTTAAAGTTATTTTTTAATAAATATAGTAGCTGCTCTTTTTTTAAAAGAACCTGCTTTTGTTTGGAGTACTCGAAACTATATTTTCATAAGCCTTAAAATTACTGATAGTGTATATCAAATATACATTTTTTTTGAATTGAAAAGATAAAAAGTTATTTTTTATGAAAAGTTTTTTCTGAAGTTAGTTTTACTTTAATTATCTTGATATTCAAACAGTTGTAATCTATATAAAACAAACTTTAAAAGTAAGGGTTTCTTTTACGAACGTTATAAGTATTTATTTTATCAATAGAAAAGACGCACTAGATTTTAGTTAAAAAATCTACCAAAAAAAGGATAAAATACTATTGATAGAGTGCATAAAAAAACCATTTGTAAAATTTTACAAATGGTTTTAATGATTATTTTGTCTTAATAGATAATATAGTTTTTACTATAATTTGCCCACCAGTTTTTTGACCCACCGAATCATATTCGTCTACAAGTTTATTTTTCCAAGTAAGTATAAATTTTTTATTTATTTTACTATCATCTTCTTTTTCAAAACTTATATTTTTTGAGATATCATAAAATAAATATTCTACATTATTATCATCAATAAATTTATAATCTTGATTTTCTGTAGCACCAATATAAGTAGCAACTAATGTATGTACTGTTTCTTGAAATGTTATTTTTTTTGCGGAAAAAGAGAAAGCAATAAACAAGATAACTGTAGTGGTATATAACGTTTTCATAATTCTTAAATTTAATGTTATTGTAAATTATAAATATTTTAAATACTTTGGGAGAAGGAAGTTATTTAAATAGAAAAGGGTAAATTCATAAGCAAGATAATTTTGATAATCAAATATAATCTATTTTTTTATTGAAAACCCGTATTCATATTAATTTTTTATGAATGTATTATGTTTTAATTAGATTGATTTTCAGTAGGTTGATTGTTTAGTAGGATGTTTAAAAGTTGGATTTTTTATTTGTATTTACAAAACTACACTTTACTCAAAAGTAGTAGCCAATTGTATTTTTTCTTCCAATTCTTTCAGGTATTTTTCAGCTGTTTTTTCATCCCAAGAAAAATGAGTTTTAAACAAGTCTAAAACATATTCTTTATATAAAAGTACACTGCGTGAATCAAAAAACAAACGACCAGTTCTGCGCATAAAAAAATCAGTTGGAGTACAAGTCATTTCGTAATTTATGGTAAACCAAACTTCTGCTTGTATCAATTTTTCTTGCATATTATCGTGCATTAGATCATCAAATTTTTGCAAAATAATATCTGTTTGTTTTCCGTAATTATGTACTAAATACTCAGCATCTTTTCTATCGAAATCTACTTCTGCAATTCTATTTTGAATAGCATCTGTATAACTTTGTACTTCTTGATAATTATTAAAAGTACCACCAGAAAGTGCTATTTCTTTGGTTTTTATTTCTTCAAATTCTTTATCGAATCTGCGTTCATACTTTTTGGCAACTAAATCTACAATGCGTTCTGCCATTTTACGATACCCTGTTAATTTACCTCCGGCAATAGAAATGAGTTCAGTATCAGATACAAATATTTCATCTTTTCTAGACAATTCTGAAGTAGACTTTCCTTCTTCGTGAATTAAAGGTCTTAAACCGGCCCAAGAAGACTGAATATCATCCAAAGTTAAATTGATATCAGGAAACATATTATTTACCGCAGAAATCAAATAAGTAGCATCTACCAAATTGGTTTCTACTTTGTTTTTATCTAGCTGATAATTGGTGTCTGTAGTGCCAAAATAAGTTACTTTTCCACGTGGAATGGCAAACATCATGCGACCATCTGGAATATCAAAATAAACAGATTGTTTTACAGGTAATTTGTCGTGAGCAACCACTAAATGAACACCTTTAGTTAAATGCAATCTTTTACCAGTTTTAGAGTGGTTTTTTTGTCGTAATTCATCTACCCAAGGACCAGTTGCGTTCACTACATATTTTGCTTTTATATCAAAAGAAGCTCCAGAAAAAGTGTCTTTTACTTTTGCCCCAACAACTCTATTATCTTCATAAATAAATTGAGAAGCTTCTGTGTAATTTATAATTTTAGCATTATAATCTAAGGCTGTTTTTAAGACTTCAATAGTTAAACGAGCATCATCTGTTCTATATTCTGCATAATACCCTGCACCATTTAAAATACTTTCTGGTAACAACGGTTCTTTTTCTAAAGCTTCCTCTTTGTCTAACATTTTACGTTTGTCTTCTCCTTCTACAGAAGCTAAAATATCGTAGACTTTTAGTCCGATGGATGTTAGCCAAGAACCATACGTTCCGCCTTCAATTAAAGGCAAAATCATTTTTTCTGGAACCACTAAATGAGGTGCTAAATCATGCACAATGGCACGTTCTGTACCCACTTCTTTAACCAACCAAAAATCGAATTGTTTTAAATACCGTAAACCACCATGAATTAGCTTTGTAGACTTACTACTTGTACCAGAAGCAAAGTCGTTTTTTTCTATTAAAGCAACTTTCATGCCTCTAGAAGCGGCGTCTAAGGCAATGCCTGCACCTGTAATTCCTCCACCAATAATTAACATGTCAAATTCTGTAGACTGTAATTCTTTGGCAATGTTTTCTCTATTTAAATATGAAAAATTGTTCATTTTTATTTTAATATTTTTGTTGGTAAACCGTCTATACTTGTTTGGTTTTTGTCTTCCCAATATTGTTTAATACCTTTTTTTCCTTTTTCTGAAGCCCAATCATTCAATTCATTCCTTTCCCCTTGATACTCAAAAAACGGAATGGACATTCCGCAAGAAGTTTGTGCAGATTCAATAGAGATGTCAAATATTTGACGTGTTCCCGGCGTTTCTGGAAACAGCGTAATTAAATCATTCCAAGAAGTATCACCCTCTTTAATTTCTTTTCCTTTACCATATAATCTAAGAATGTTCGGAGCGCCTTCAAAAGCACAAAACATCAAGGTAATTCTGTCATTTTCTAATAAATGTGCCGCAGTTTCGTTGCCGCTTCCAGTAACATTTAACCATAAAACGCGGTTTTCATCAACAACTCTAAAAGAGTCCATTCCTTTAGGCGATAAATTAATTCGCCCATTATTTGGAGCAGTAGTTACAAAAAATATTTTTTGAGCTTCTATAAACTTTTGAAGCCTTGAAGTGATTTTTGTATAAAATTTTGACATAATCGTAATTATTAGCTGACCAATTTACAAAATATCGATTGATAAAATGTTTTATAAATTATTACCTTTAACCAAAATAAAAACTTTTTTTATGGAATATGGATTTTTATCAGTAATACCACCAATTGTAGCTATTATTTTGGCTTTAAAAACAAAACACGTATATATTGCTTTGTTAATAGGAATTTGGTTTTCTTGGTTGATTATAAAAGGTTGGAATCCATTAGACGGAACCTTGGCAATGATAGAAGGAATGGTAAACGTTTTTCAATCTAAAGGAAATACAAGAACCATTATGTTTAGTGCATTGGTGGGAGCGCTGTTAATTTTTATTCAGTTTTCTAGAGGAGTAGAGGGGTTTATCAATCTTTTAAATAAAAGATTAGTAAAATTAGAGGAGAAAAAAACGGGTTATAGTAGAGTTATGGTGCAAGTTTTGGCAACCTTAACAGGACTTTTATTATTTGTAGAAACAAGTATTAGCTCATTAACAGTTGGTACTTTATATAGACCAATTTTTGATAAATTAGGAATTCCGAGAGAAAAACTAGCCTACATCGCAGACTCTAGTTCTGCACCATCATCCATTTTAATTCCGTTTAATGCTTGGGGTGCTTTTATAATGGGCTTGTTATTAACACAAGGAATAGACAAACCGTTTGCTATGTTAATAAGTTCTATTAAATACAACTTCTATCCATTAATTGCCATAACAACTGTTTTTATTATCATTTTAACGAAGAAAGATTTTGGTCCGATGAAAAAAGCCGAAAAGAGAACCAAAGAAACGGGCTTGTTAATGGATAAAGGTTCTAAGCCATTGGTTTCTGATGCTGTAACCTCTTTTCCTCCAAAAGACGGAATACCGGCAAGAGCTTATAATATGATTGTGCCTCTATTAGTGATGGTTTTAATGATGCCTATAAATTTAATTTATACAGGTTGGAACGCTGTAGAAAACGAAAGTTCTTTCTTTATACACGCAACAGAAGCAATAGGTTTAGGTTCTGGTTCTTCTTCTGTTTTATATGCTGTAATTACTGCGTTATTAGTGGCCATGATACTATATTTTATCCAAGGAATTATGAAGCCAAATGAAGCGGTAGATTTAATATTAAAAGGTATTAGTGAGCTAATGCCATTAGCATTATTAATGTTGTTAGCTTTTGCTATTGGAGATGCTTGTAAAGAACTAGAAACAGGTATATATGTAGCTAATGTTACCAAAGAATGGTTATCGCCAGAATTATTACCCGCAGTCGTTTTTATCATTAGCTCTTTTATAGCTTTTTCTACCGGAACCTCTTGGGGAACATTTGCAATTATGTTGGCAATTTCTGTACCAATGGCAAATATTCATGGAGCAGATGTAACTATTGTGGTTGCTGCTACTTTAGGAGGAGGAATTTTTGGAGACCATTGCTCACCAATTTCAGATACGTCTATAATTTCATCTATGGCATCTGCAAGCGATCATATAGACCATGTAAAAACCCAATTACCTTACGCTTTGGTTGGTGGCGCAATTACCGTTTTAATGTATTTAATTATTGGTTTTTTAGGCTAAATTGGTTATTTAATCCTATTAAGAATTTGGGCGTTACCACAAGGGTCGCGCTTTCCACTATATCTTTTTGTGAAAAACAAAAAGGATGCCGTTTCAATCGCTAACGCGGGCGTCGTATATATAAATCAGTTGCAATTTCGTGTAGTTTGTCATTTCGAAATGCTCTTAAATGACAATTGTTGGTTTTTTTTGCGTTCAGTTTTTGGTGCACACAGTTTTGTCATTTCGACCTTTTTTTGGGAGAAATCACATAAGGTTTGGTTGGAGTTGTGTAATCACTGTTATGGGATTTCTCAGTACTTCGAAATGACAATTGTTGGGGCTCAGTTTTGTGGCTTGGTGTTGCGGGATCACTATTATGGGACTTCTTCTAATATAGAAGTGTTAAGTTTAAAAGATTTTTCAAATTCTTTATTAAAATAAAAAACCTCTTTAAGTTTTTAAACTTAAAGAGGTTCATAAATTTTTTTTAAAGAAATCTTTTTACTCAGCTAAAATACCACGTTTCTTAATTTCATCAATCATACGTAAAGCACCTTCTTTTACTGTGTTTTCCTTAAAGAAAAATGTTTTTTCGTGTAAAGTGTTGCCTTCGAAAAAAGAAACCTGAAAACGATTGTTTAATTTAAATAATTCAGGTTGAATAAATTCAATTTTGGCAAAAGAATTTGCAGGAAGTTTGTCTAATTTTTTACGCAATAAAGAGGTCGTTTTTGTATCAGAAAAACCTTGAGAAACAATTACCATCATTTCTAAATCTACCTTTTTGTTATTAATAATATAAACATTCCAATCATCTGTTTTATAAATATCGTTGTATTCATAAACAACAGCCATTTCTACATCTGTAACTTCGGGTATATGTATGTCTTTTTTCATAAAAATAATTAAGAAAACAATTTGTTAGTGTCTTTGTATTTTGATGTTATTACTCCTTTTAAATTATTAATAATAAGATGTTCAAAAACATTATCTACACCATATTTATCAAAAAGATTTATAGGTTCAAAAACAAAACCTTTTAGTTTTGTAAAATACAAATGGCAAAACAAATTTATATTTAAATTTTTGCTAATATACTCTTTTTCTATAGCCTCTTCTAGCAAAGGTTTTAAGTTGGTTTCTATAAAATGATCTTTAAATTTTACAAAAACAGCATCTGCTTTGTGATAATATTTTTTAATTCCATATAAAAAAGTCGGTTGAAAATAGTCTAAATATTGAAAATTAACTTTTTGAATTAAAACTATTTTTTCAACTGGATCTTCTGTAGTTTTTAGAATCTTGTCTACTTCATGTAGGTATTTTTGAATAATAAAACGAACCCCTTTAGAAATGAGTTCGTCTTTAGTCTTAAAGTGTTTGTATATGGTTTTTTTAGAAATGCCAAGTTCGGAAGCGAGTTCGTTCATAGAAAAACGCTTGCTTCCAAACTTGATAAATTTTGTAATAGAACATTCTATAAGTTCTTGTTTACTAACCATTTTAAGTTATTATTTTAAACCTCCACCCAAAGCTTCGTATAAAGTAACAACAGATTGTAGTTGTTGTAATCTACTATCTATTACTTTAATTTCTGAACTTAAAGCACTTTGTCTAGCAGTTAATAAGTCTAAATATGTTGCATATCCGTTTTTTAATAATTCTTCAGAATTTGTTTCTGCTTTACGCAAAGCTTCTACTTCATTTTTTAAGAACTCATACTTTTTGTTTTCAGAATTGTAAGAGTATAGTGCATTAGAAACTTCGTTACCCGCAACTAATAAGGTCTTTTTAAATTTTAAAAGAGCTTGTTCTTGTTGTGCTATGGCAACTTCTTTTTGTGTTTTTAACTTTCGTTGATTAAAAATAGGTTGCGTTAAACCACCAACAATATTAGCAAATAAAGAGTTTGCGTTAAACAATTTATCTACATCTAAACTTTGCAATCCGCCAGAAGCGGTTAACGTTAAAGAAGGGTATAAACTACTTCTAGCAACATTTGTCAATTCGAAAGCGCTTATTAAACCGTATTCTGCAGCTACAACATCAGGTCTGTTACTTAATAATTGAGAAGCAACACCTAGTTTTATATCAGCAGTTATAGTTTGTGTATCTAAACTACTTCTATCAATTTGTTGAGGTGTTTTACCTAATAAAATGCTTAGTGTATTTTCTGCTCTAAATAGGGCTACTTCTAAATCTACTTCTAAGGCTTTTGCATTATTATATTGTGCAATATTTTGATCTACTGCAACCTGGTTTGTTAAACCAGCCTCTTTTAAAGCTTTAATGGTTTCTACACCTTTTTTTCTTGTATTTATAGATGTTTTGGTGATTTTTAATTGCGCATCTAAAGCTAAAATATTGTAATAAGTAGCTGCAATACTAGAAATTAATTGCGTTTTTACAGCTTGATGTCCAGCAACACTTTGTAAATAACTTGCTTGTGTTGCACGTTTATTACTACGTATTTTTCCCCAAATATCAGCTTCCCAAGAAAGAGATGCAGTAAGATCGTATTGATCTGTAGAGGTGTTTGTTAAAAACGCACCAAACTGACTGTTTTTAGACAATTCTTGATGCGTAAGATTAGCACCAATACTTGCTGTTGGCAAATAACCTGCTTTTCCTTGTTTAGCATACGCTTCTGCAGCAACTATTTGTTGAATTGCAATTCGAATGTCCATATTGTTTTGCAAACCTTCTTCTATATATTGCTGAAGATATGTATCTGTAAACAACGTTTTCCAAGATAAATCTGCCATAGATATACTATCTGATGGCAAATTATCTGTTCTGTACAAGTTTTCTGTTTCTGTAACTTCTGGTCTTGTGTACTCTTTTGCAACAAAACAACTTTGTAACGTAAAAGCCATGACAGCTAAAACGACTCCTTTTTGAAGGTTTTTGTTTTTTATAATTGATATCATCTTATTAATCTTCTTTTTGTTGAGAAATAACTGCTGGTTTACTAGAAATTTTTTCTTGTAACCATTGAAATAATATAAATAGTATCGGAATTACAAAGACTCCTAAAATGGTTCCTATTAACATTCCTCCAACGGCACCTGTACCAATAGAATTGTTTCCAGCTGCCCCAACTCCTTGAGCTAATACTAGTGGCATTAAACCAAGAATAAAGGCAAATGAAGTCATTAAAATAGGTCTTAAACGAGATTTTGCTCCATGAATAGCTGCGTCTACAATGCTTTCTCCATTTTTACGTCGCTGCAGAGCAAACTCTACAATTAATATGGCGTTCTTGGCTAGTAGCCCAATTAACATAATTAAAGCAATTTGGAAATATATATTGTTTTCCAATCCGAAGAAATAGGTGCTTATATAGGCTCCGAATACACCAAACGGAAGTGATAATACAACCGCAAATGGTAATAAATAACTTTCGTATTGTGCACTTAGTAAGAAATATACAAACAGAATACTTAAAGCAAATATAAATCCGGTTTGGTTACCAGCATTCACTTCTTCTCTTGTTAATCCAGAATATGCAATGGTATAATTACTTGGTAATTTTGCAACCTCTTCTTCAATAATTTTAATAGCATCTCCAGTACTAAAACCTTCGTTAGTAGCACCTGATATAGAGGTAGAGTTAAATAAGTTAAAACGTGTTACCGATTGTGGTCCATAAACTCGTTCTAATTTTACAAACTGTGTAATTGGCGTCATTTCACCAGAATTAGTTCTTACATACATGCTATTTAAATCATCTACCGTTGCTCTATCATCTGGTAAAGCTTGAATGTATACTCTAAATTGTTTTCCGAATTTAGAAAAATCCGAAGCATAGATACCTCCAATATAACCTTGCAGTGTAGAGAAAATACTATTAATAGGCACTCCTTTTTCTTTAGCTAAAGGTACATTTATCTCCATTTCATATTGTGGATAATTTGTGTTGAAAGAAGATTGTGCATATTTAATTTCTGGATGACTCATTAAAGCCATTGCAAATTCTTTATTCACTTTGTCTAAATCTTTAAATTCTCCTCCAAATTTATCTAATAGATTTACTTCAAAACCAGCAGAGTTTCCAAAACCTCTAATACTTGGTGGCGAGAAGAAAATAATATTTGCTTCTGGAATTCCTGCTGCAATTCCAAATAATTTACCTGTAATTGCTTGCACAGAGGTTGATGGATCTTTTCGCTCGCTCCAATCTGCTAATTTTATAATACCAAAACCATAATTACTACCCGCTCCACTAATTAAACTTCTACCTTTAATCATGTTTACAGCAACGATACCTTCTACACCATTTATTCTACTGTATAAATCTCTAGCAACAGCATTTGTTCTATCTAAAGAAGCACCTGCAGGTAACTCAATATTTGCAAAAAGAATTCCTCTATCTTCATTAGGTACAAAACCTGTTGGTGTATTTTTAGATGCCCAAAAAATACCTACAATAGCGATTGCTAATAATAAAACAGGTATCCATTTTCTTTTGAATAAGAAGTGAAGAGATTTTCCATATCTTTCTACAGTAGCATTAAAACCACGATTAAATAAGGTATAAAAACGTTTTAAAGGATTTTTACCTTTTAGTTCTTCATCTTCTTTATGTGGTTTTAATAATAAAGCACACAATGCCGGACTTAAAGTTAATGCGTTTACGGCAGAAATAAGAATGGCTATAATTAAAGTAACCCCAAATTGCTCATAAAAAACACCTGTTGGCCCAGTGACAAAAGTTACCGGAATAAATACAGCTGCCATTACTAAAGTAATAGATATAATTGCCCCAGAAATTTCATTCATGGCGGTTAATGTAGCTTTTTTAGGACTCTTTTCTCCTTCATCTAATTTGGCATGCACAGCTTCTACAACCACAATGGCATCATCTACCACAATACCAATTGCAAGTACTAATGCAAATAGCGTTAATAAGTTAATTGAATAGCCAAAAACATTTAAGAAAAAGAACGTACCAATAATAGAAACCGGTACTGCAATTGCAGGAATTAAAGTAGACCTAAAATCTTGTAGAAAGATAAATACCACTAAAAACACTAATAAAAAAGCTTCCATTAAAGTACTAATTACTTTTTCTATAGATGCATTTAAAAACAAACTAGTATCATAAGGTACAAAAATATCTAATCCTTCTGGTAAGTCTTTTTTAACCGATTCTAAAGTTACTTTAATGTTTTCTATAATTTCTCTTGCATTAGATCCTTTAGTTTGAAAAATCCCCATAAATACGGCAGGGTTTCCTTTACTCATAGCGTTAGCCGCATAAGATTGTGCGTCTAGTTCTATAGTAGCTACATCATTTAAGCGAAGAAACTGTCCGTTACCTAATGCTTTTATAATAATATCTCCATATTGTTTTTCTTCTTTAAAACGACCACTATAAGTTAATGTATAAGAAAATGCTTCCCCATTATTTTGTCCTAGAGATCCTGCTGCTGCTTCTAAATTTTGCTCTTTTAAAGCTGCAGTAATATCAGAAGGTATTAATTTATATGCTGCTAGTTTTTCTGGTTTTAACCAAATACGCATTGCATAATCTTGTTGAGAGAATACACTAACATCTCCAACACCACTAATACGCTGCATAGCAGGAATTACATTTATTTTTAAATAATTCTGAATAAAAGTAGCGTCGTAATCATCACTTTCAGAATACATAGAAATAAACATTAAAGCACTTGTTTCTTGCTTTTGAGTGGTTACCCCAGTTTGTACAACCTCTGCAGGTAATAATGGAGTTGCTCTTGCTACACGGTTTTGAACGTTTACCGCAGCAATATCTGCATCTATTTCTTGATTAAAATAAACAGTAATTTCTGCTGTACCTGTATTAGATGCGGTAGAGGTAATGTACGTCATTCCTTCTACACCATTAATTTGTTCTTCTATGGGTATAATTACACTCTCTAAAACGGTTTCTGCATTGGCTCCAGCATACGAGGCAATTACCTTTATGGTTGGTGGTGCTATATCTGGATATTCTTCTATTGGTAAGCTTGTAATACTAATAACTCCAAGCAAAACTATAATAATAGAAATTACGGTTGAAAGAACGGGTCTTTCAATAAATGTTTTTAACATAACTAAATAAGTTTTGGTTTGCTAGTTTTTAAATAAAATTGCTACGGGTTTAATTGCCTCCTCAAAAGAGGTTTTTTGTGGTGTAATAGCCATACCGTTTCTTAATTTACCAACGCCAGATGCTATAATTTTATCTTTTAAATCTACACCAGATGCCACAACATATAAATTATCTATTATTGCTTTTACCTTAATAATACTGCTTGTAACCTTGTTGTCTTCACTTAATTTAAACAATATAATGTTTCCTTGTTGTTCATAAGTTGCTTGTTGTGGAATAACAATTGCATTTTCATAAACTGTTGGAATTTGAATTTTACCACTATTACCATTTGTTAATAGTTGGTTTGGATTGTTAAAAACAGCTCTTAAACTAACAGTTCCTGTGTTTTTATTTACTTGACCGCTACTTGTTTCTACTTTACCTTTTTCAGAATACGTACTTCCGTTTGCTAAAATTAAGTTGATAGCAGAATAATTGGCTAGTTTTTCTTTTAAATTGCTGCCTTTAGCATTTTGTAAAAAGTCTAAATACTCACTTTCATTTAAACTAAAAAAAGCATATACTTTACTAATATCACTAACGGTAGTTAATGGAGTTGGGTCTGAAGGACTTACCAAGGCCCCTTCTCTATAATTAATTGCACCAACAAAACCATCTACTTGGCTTCTTATAGTTCCGTAACCTATACTTGCAGAAACACTACTATAATTTGCTTTGGCTTGTGCTAAATTTGCTTTAGCAGTTTCTAACTCTACTGGACTAATAATATTTTTTTCTACCAATGGTATTAATTTGTTAACTTCTACTTGAGCAACATTAATACGTGCTTTGGCAGCATCAGCATCTTGACTTAAAGATTGTGTTTCTAATTTAAATAATACTTGTCCTTTACGTACTTTCTGGCCTTCATCTACCATTACTTTTTGAATGTATCCAGAAACCTTTGCTCTTACAGCACTATTTACAATACCCTCTATACTTGTTGGGTATTCTTTATAGCCTGTTACTGTTGTAGTTTGCATGGCAACTACAGGAAATGATGGTGCTGGTCGGCTTACAGCAGCTTTTGCTTGTTTTTCATCTTTTGAGCAACTTGCAAAGACCAAAAAGGCGCTTAATGATAGTAATGTTATTAATTTGTAATGTTTCATTTTTGTTTTAGTTTAAATATCGAATTTATTATTGGCTAGTTTTGTTTTTAATTCTTCTACAGAGGCTGTTGCACCGTCTATAAATTTTATATAATCATCATGAAAAGTTAAATCGAACTTTTCGCTAACATTTTCAATTTTAGTTGCATTTATAGTTTCTTTATATTCTTTTAATTCTAAATGCATATCACGTTCTTCGTTCCATTTATGTATCATTTCTTCTATATGCTGAAAAACCATATCTCTTTTTATGGTAAAGTATTTTTTTCGATCACCAGTTTTGGTGAAATACATAATTTTCTGTAAATCTTGTAAATGATTAAGGTGTGTAGAAATGGTACTTTTACTTGCACAAAGTATGGTTACCATATCATCAAAAGTGGCTCCTTTTTTACCTGTAAGAATTACGTAAGCTAGAATACGTGCAGCAACAGGAGCTAATTGCTCTCTGTCTTCTAAATGAACGCCTAGTTTTTCTACTAAACTCATTTTCACTTTGCAGATTTCTTCTTTCATTTTTAATTATTTTAATTCTGTTTTTATAACCGCCATAGTTAAAGCACAGTCAAATTCTTGGCAAAGATACATTGTTAGTTCGGAACAAACCGAACTAAACGAAGTTAAAATATTGTTAAAGGAAAAAGCCGATAGAAATATCGGCTTTAAGTTGTTTAAAAGTATCACAAGACGCTGTAAAATAGTGTTTTGTGGTGTTTTTAAGAAAAGAAATGATTTCTTAAAAAGAATTCGTTTTTTGTTAAATTACCAAAGTTTATAGAATTCTTCTTTAGAAATAACGTCTCCATCACATTCATCAATAGTTAATGTGTCTTCACATAATCCACCAAATTCATCTTCTTGGTTCTCATCATTATATTTAGTAACCTTTCCGTTTTTATATACCGTGATTTGTTTTAAAACTTCGTCTGCATCATTAGTTTCAAAATACCAAGTTGAGGTTCCCCAGTCTGCATATTCATCATCTCTTTCTTCGTCCCAAAATTGTGTAAAGTAGTTCATTATCTAAATTATTTTTTTATTAATATTTACAATACACGATTATACAAGCGTGTTACTTCTTTTCTTTTGTAAAGTTAGAAATTTTATAAAACCGATTTAAATTGTTCTAAGAAACGTTTATCATTTTCATAAAACATTCTAATGTCTGGTATTTGATATAATAACATGGCAATACGTTCTATTCCCATACCAAAAGCGTAACCAGAATATTTTGTTGGATCTATATTTGCATTTTTCAATACATTAGGGTCTACCATTCCGCATCCCATAATTTCTAACCAACCGGTACCTTTTGTAATTCTATAATCGGTTTCTGTTTCTAATCCCCAATAAATATCTACTTCTGCACTTGGCTCTGTAAACGGGAAATAAGAAGGACGTAAACGAATTTTAGATTTCCCAAACATCTCTTTTGTAAAGTATAAAAGTGTTTGTTTTAAATCGGCAAAAGAAACATCAGTATCAATATATAAACCTTCTACTTGATGAAAAATACAATGTGCTCTTGCAGAAATATCTTCGTTTCTAAAAACTCTTCCCGGAGAAATTGTTCTAATAGGTGGTTTATTTTCTTCCATATAACGCACTTGTACAGAAGAAGTATGTGTACGTAATAAAATATCTGGATCTTGTTCTATAAAAAACGTGTCTTGCATATCTCTTGCCGGGTGATATTCTGGCAAGTTTAAGGCTGTAAAGTTATGCCAATCATCTTCTATCTCTGGACCTTCAGAAACCGTAAAACCAATTCTATTAAAAACATCAATAATTTGATTTTTTACCAATGAAATTGGATGACGAGATCCTAAATTAATAGGTTCTGATGGACGCGTTAAATCTCCATAAAAAGATTTCTGACTCGTAGCATTGTCTAAAGAATCGCTTAACTCGGCAACTTTACCTTCTGCAGACTTCTTTAAATTGTTTAATGCTTGTCCAAAATCTTTACGCAATTCGGCATCTACATTTTTAAATTCGGCAAATAGATCTTTTAATAAACCTTTAGAACCTAGGTATTTAATTCTAAAAGTTTCAACTTCTTCTTTTGTAGTTGCATTAAAAGATTTTACATCGCCAATAAGTTCTTTTACTTTATCTAACATTACATAATAAATTGGGAAGCAAATTTACACATTTTTATTTTTGTTGAATCTAATTTTGTGCTGAATACTTACGTTTATTAAAGTTTTACACTAGAAAATTAATATATTGTACTTTATTAAAAAGGATTTAAAATGAAACCAAATATCTTATCAAATTTAAAAACGCATGCATTTAAAGAGGTAACTTTTGATAAATTAATGCAAAACAGGATTAATAAGGTATTAATAGTTTGTTCTAATTACGATTTTTACATGCTTGAAGAAGATGGTAGAATAGAAGAACGAATTTTTAATGAATATACTTCTTTAAACTTAAGGCACCCACCAAGTTTTATACATGCAAATTCTGCAAAGAGAGCAATTAAAATGATGGAATTTCATCAAATAGACATTGTTATTACCTGGTTAGATATTGATAATTACAATGCGTTTGAGACCTCAAAAAAAATTAAAGAAACTTTTCCAGATGTACCAATTGCAGCGCTTAGTCATCATTCTTCTGTATTAAGAAGTAAACTAGAAAAAGAGAATACAGATAGTATCGATTTTATTTTTCATTGGAACGGAAACGCAGATATCTTTTTAGCGATTATAAAACTTACAGAAGATAGAATGAATGCAGAGGTTGACATTAATACTGTGGGTGTTAAAGCCATATTATTAGTAGAAGATTCGCTGAAATTTTATTCTAGATATATTCCGCTTATTTATAAAGTGCTGCTTAAACAGACACAAGGATTAATGTCTGAAGGCTTGAATGAGCATAGAAAAATGCTGATAATGCGTGGAAGACCAAAAATTTTATTAGCCACTACTTACGAAGAAGGGATTAGTTTATTTGATACCTATAAAAATAATTTATTAGGTGTAATATCTGATGTTAATTATTTTAAAGATGGCGTTAGAAATAAAGAAGCTGGATTCTTATTTTTAGATTATGTAAGAAAATATAAACGTTATTTTCCTTTTTTAATGCAATCCTCTAATGAAAATAATGAAAAACGAACGTTAGAACTAAAAGGTAAGTTTTTATACAAACATTCAGAAACTTTAGGTGTTGATATTAAAAATTATATTATAAAATACTTTGCTTTTGGCGACTTTGAGTTTTGGGATCCTACTCAAATGAAAGTTATTGCAAAAGCCAAAGATCTAAGTGAATTTCAAAAAGCCATAAAAATTGTTTCAGAAGATTGCTTGATGTATCATGCTACAAGAAGTGAGTTTTCTAAATGGTTAAAATCTAGAGCACTTTTTCCTTTAGCAGATTTATTAAGTGTTATAGAATATGATGAATTTGAAAACAATGATCAAATTCGAGAATTTTTAATTAATTCTATAAAAGCCTATCTGGTCTACAGATCTAGAGGTGTTATTGTAAAATTTAATAAAAACAATTATGATGAGTTTGTTGTCTATGCAAGAATTGGCGAAGGCAATTTAGGAGGAAAAGGTAGAGGTTTGGCATTTATAGATTCCTTTTTAAAACGCAATAATTTATATAATAAATATGAAAACGTAAGTATTACCATACCAAGAACCGTTGTAATAAGTACCGAAGTTTTTGATCAGTTTATAGAAACCCACAAACTAATTAAGTTTGTTGCAGATTGTACAGATGATGATAAAATATTAAATGAATTTATCTCAAAAGATTTACCTGAGTGGGCTTTAGAAGATATTACGGCATTTTTAAAAACCACCAAATGTCCAATTGCTGTTCGGTCTTCTAGTATGTTAGAAGATTCTAATCATCAGCCATTTGCAGGTGTTTTTGCAACCTATATGATTCCAGATTCTGACATAGATAAAAAAGTAGAAATGGTTTCTAATGCAATTAAATCTGTAATAGCATCTGCTTTTTTTCAAAGTAGTAAATCTTATTTAAAAGCAATAGCACATACCATAGAAGAAGATAAAATGGCTGTAATTTTACAAGAAGTTACAGGTAAACAATACCAAGATGTCTATTATCCAAATATTTCTGGAGTAGCACGCTCTATTAATTTTTATCCAATTGGAGATGAAAAGGCTAGTGAAGGTATTGCAAATATTGCGCTTGGTTTAGGTGAAATTATTGTTGGTGGCGGACAAACATTACGTTTTTCACCACGTTATCCTAAAAAAATCTTGCAATTATCTTCTCCAGGATCTACGCAAAGAGATACACAACAGTATTTTTATGGTTTAAATTTAGATCCAGAGAGTTATAAGGTTTCAACTTGTGAAGCCATCAATAAAAAGAAAATAACAATTAGAAAGGCGGAAAAACATGGATCTCTAAAGTTTGTAGCCTCTACCTACGATTTACAAAATAATACCATTAGACCAGGTGTTATGCATGATGGTATTCGTGTAATTACGTTCGATAATATTTTAAAATACAATACGTTTCCGTTGCCAGCAATTTTACAAGAACTCTTACGAGTAGGACAACGAGAAATGAGAAGTCCGATAGAAATAGAATTTGCTGTAAAGTTAGATGTTCCATCAGGAAAACCTAAAGAATTTAGTTTTTTACAGATAAGACCTATTATAGAAAGCATGGAAACAGCTTGTAAATTACCAAAAAATTTAGATATTTCTGATACCATAATTTATTCTGAATCTGCTTTAGGAAATGGTAAATATCAAAACATTTGTGATGTAGTTTATGTAAAACCAGAAACGTTTAATTCGGCAAATACAAGAGCAATTGCAAACGCAGTTGAAGAAATTAATAAAAAATTTGTGGCATTAGACAAACCTTATATTTTGGTAGGTCCAGGTCGTTGGGGGTCTAGCGATTCTTGGTTAGGGATTCCAGTACTTTGGTCTCAAATTTCTGCTGCAAAAATAATTGTAGAATCTGGTTTAAATGATTTTAGAATAGATCCAAGTCAGGGAACTCATTTTTTTCAAAATTTAACCTCATTTAAAGTGGGGTATTTAACTGTAAATCCGTTTATAAAAGATGGTTTTTTTGACGTAGCTTATTTAAATAAACAAGAAGCTGTTTTTGAAGATACTTATTTAAGACATATTTCTTTTAAAAAGGACCTTACAGTTATTATAGATGGAGAAAATAATAAAGCGGCTATCTTTAAAGAGGGTATTTCGTTAGAAAATAATAATTCAAATATAAAAGAATTATTTGATGAATTACCTCCGGATGGTTTTATTTAGAATGTATATATAATAAAAAAACACTTTCAATAATATGAAAAATATTCATATTCATAAAAAAAGCATAAAATATCAATAATGTATCAAAAAATACGATAAACGTTTTATTTGTTATCAATTTTAAAATGTATTTTTGATCTTAAATTTATTTAATAAAAAGTTATTAATTATATTATTATGAATGTAAAAGAAATTTTAACAAATTTAGAAACTAAACACCCTGGTGAAAAAGAATATTTACAGGCTGTTAAGGAAGTTTTAGAGTCTATTGAGGATATATATAATGAAAACCCACAATACGAAGCGTCTAAAATAATTGAACGTTTAGTAGAGCCAGATCGAATTTTAACATTTAGAGTTTCTTGGATTGATGATGCTGGCCAGGTACAAGTAAATTTAGGACATAGAGTACAATATAATAATGCATTAGGGCCTTACAAAGGAGGAATTCGTTTACACCCAAGTGTAAATTTAAGTATCTTAAAGTTTTTAGGATTTGAACAAATATTTAAAAATGCCTTAACAACACTACCTATGGGAGGTGGAAAAGGAGGTTCTGATTTTAGCCCAAAAGGAAAATCGGATACAGAAATTATGCGTTTTTGTCAAGCATTTATGCTAGAGTTATGGAGAATGATTGGCCCAAGTACAGATGTGCCAGCAGGAGATATTGGTACTGGTGGTAGAGAAATTGGGTTTATGTATGGCATGTATAAAAAACTACAGCAAGAACATACAGGCGTTTTTACCGGAAAAGGTTTAAATTGGGGAGGAAGCTTAATTAGACCAGAAGCAACTGGTTTTGGAGGTGTTTACTTTACAAAACAAATGTTAGAAACTAAAAATGATGATTTTAAAGGAAAAACAATTGCACTTTCTGGTTTTGGAAATGTAACTTGGGGTGTTGCTTTAAAAATTACCGAATTAGGCGGTAAAGTAGTTACAATTTCTGGTCCTGATGGATATATTTATGATGAAGCAGGATTAGATGAAGATAAAATTAGTTACTTATTACAATTAAGAGCTACTAATAATGACATTGTTTCTCCCTATGTAGATGAATTTCCAGAAGCTAAATTTTATCCTAATGAAAAACCTTGGGGTGTAAAATGTGATATTGCAATGCCTTGTGCTACTCAAAATGAATTAAATGGAGATGATGCAACAAAATTAGTTGCAAATGGTGTACAGTATATAGCAGAAGTTTCTAATATGGGTTGTACTCCAGAAGCTGTTCATATCTTTCATAACGCCAAAATTTTATACGGACCAGGTAAAGCTGTAAATGCCGGTGGAGTGGGAGTTTCTGGTTTAGAAATGTCTCAAAATGCCATGAAACTAAACTGGACTAAAGAAGAAGTAGATGATAAATTACATCAAATAATGCATTCTATTCATACAGCTTGTTTAAAATATGGAACCGAAGAAGATGGTTATATAAATTATGTAAAAGGAGCAAATATTGCTGGTTTTATTAAAGTAGCAGATTCTATGATAGATTTAGGAGTTATATAAAGTAAATATATTTTAAGAAAAAAACGCATCATTTTTTGATGCGTTTTTTTTTGCTTTTTATAGAAATATAAATGGGGGTCTTGGCTTTAAAAGCAAAATGGCCTTTTATAGAATAACAATGATATTTATTTAAGAAACACAACTAACAATAGGATGTTATTAAATACAGGAAGTGGAAGTTTTATAGATAAAAACAGTATGAAATGTAAAGCATTATACGGGGCTTTTTTAGTGTTATTTTAATTTTGTGATATTAAAAAACTCTTATCTTTACGGTGTTAAATTTTTATAATATTCGTAAAAAATCATATCAAAAATTATGGAGTTAAAAATTAAAGAATTTATGGAAATGGTTAAAACAAGAAATAACCATGAACCAGAATTTTTACAGGCTGTACAAGAGGTTGCAGAAACTGTAATTCCTTATATTAATAATCATAAAATTTATAAAGGAAAAAGTATTCTATTAAGAATGGTAGAACCAGAAAGGTTAATATCATTTAGAGTTTCTTGGGTAAATGATAATGAAGAAATACAAGTTAATAGAGGATATAGAATTCAAATGAATTCTGCAATCGGGCCTTATAAAGGTGGTTTGCGTTTTCATCCAACGGTAAATGCAAGTATTTTAAAGTTTTTAGCTTTTGAACAAGTGTTTAAAAACTCTTTAACAACTTTGCCTATGGGTGGCGGAAAAGGTGGTTCAGACTTTGATCCTAAAGGGAAATCAGATAACGAAATTATGCGTTTCTGTCATTCTTTTATGACAGAATTGTATAGACATATTGGTCACAATACAGATGTGCCTGCAGGAGATATTGGTGTTGGAGCTAGAGAAATAGGTTATATGTTTGGTATGTATAAAAAACTAAACAATACTTTTACAGGTGTTTTAACAGGTAAAGGGGCTTCTTGGGGTGGTTCTTTAATTAGACCAGAAGCAACAGGATATGGAAACGTATATTTTGCTCAAAATATGTTAAAAAGAAAAGGAGATTCTATTAAAGGAAAAATAGTAGTTATTTCTGGATCTGGAAATGTTGCGCAATATGCCGCAGAAAAAGCAATAGAATTAGGTGCAAAAGTGGTTGCTTTATCGGATTCTGCTGGTTATATTTATGATGCAGAAGGTATCGATACAGAAAAATTAAAACACGTTATGTTTATTAAAAACGAAAAACGTGGAAGAATTAGTGAATATGTAACCAAATATCCAAATGCTAAATTTGTAGCAGGAGCAAGACCTTGGTCTATAAAATGTGATATTGCTTTGCCTTGTGCAACGCAAAACGAGTTAAATGGTGAAGAAGCAAAAGAACTAATTAAGAATGGTTGTATGTGTGTTTCTGAAGGTGCAAATATGCCTTCTACTCCAGAAGCAATTCATGAATTTCAAAAAGCAAAAATTTTATTTGCTCCAGGAAAAGCATCTAATGCAGGCGGTGTTGCAACTTCTGGTTTAGAAATGAGTCAGAATTCATTACGTTTAAGTTGGACTCGTAAAGAGGTTAATGATAAGTTAAAAGTAATTATGGAAGATATTCATAATTCTTGTGTGCAATATGGGGAAAATAAAGATGGGTCTATAGACTATATTAAAGGAGCAAATATTGCAGGTTTTGTAAAAGTTGCAGACGCAATGTTAGCGCAAGGTGTGGTATAAATTATAAAGCTTTATTTAAAATTTTAAAACGCATCAATTTTTTTTGATGCGTTTTTTTGTGTAACTTATTTAAAAAAGTTGTTTGTTTTTACGTTTAAATATTTATATTTTTTGATGATACTTATCTCTCTTTTTTTCTTCGGATTTCTCTTTTCTTTTGTAGGGTCTATAACACCAAGTATGTTAAACATGTCTGCGCTTAAAATTAGTTTAGAAAAAGGAAAAGCAGCAACAAATAAATATGCTTTAGGGGTTTCTTTAATTATAATACCGCAAGTAATAATTGCCGTTATTTTAACAAAATACGTTTCAGAAAATCCTACTATTTTAGAAACCTTAGAAAAAGCCGGAATTGTTATTTTTATGATATTATCATACTATTTTTATAGAGAATCTAAGAAAGGTAAAATTGTGGTGGAAGGAGTAAAAGCAAAGGATGTAAACCCATTATTAACGGGAATTACATTGTCTGTTTTAAATATGTTTTCTATTCCTTTTTTTAGCGGAACCATAATTACGTTAGATGTTTTTAATCTTTTTAGTTTCGAATACATTCCTGTTCTATTTTTTACTTTAGGAGCTGTAATTGGTACTTATTATATTCTTTTTTTATATGGAAAGTTTGCTAGAATAATTCAACAAAAAACCGGAAAATTAACAAAGGACATCAATATAATTTTGGCTATTTTAACAGGTTTAGTGGCTGTTTTTTCTCTTATAAAAGAGTTGTTTTAATTAGAATCGTAATTTTATACATAAATTTCGACTTAATTGTTACTAAATAAAGTAACATGATTTCTCTTTTTTTCTTTGGGTTTGTTTTTTCCTTTTTAGGATACACGTTACCAAGTGTTTTAAACATGACTGCTTTAAAAATTAGTTTAGAGACTAATAAAAGAGAGTTTACTAAGTTTACTTTAGGTGTTTCTTTGGTTGTTTTTGTACAAGTTTTTGTGTCCATTTATATTTTAGAGTACATTTTAGAAAACCCAACATTTATAGAAATATTAGAAAAAACTGGCATTGTTGTCCTTATTTTTTTATCAATTTATTTTTATAAACAGAATCAGAAAGAAAAGAAACAAGTAGAAGTTAAACAGAAAAACTCTTTTTTTACAGGTATTATTTTATCTTTATTAAACATGTTTGCAATTCCTTTTTTCTGCGGATCGGCAGCGCTTTTAATTACATTTAATGGTTTTAGTTTTAATCTTGCTTCAACATTTTTTTTTATGTTTGGTTCTGTAGTTGGTACCTATTTTATACTGTATTTATATGGTCGGTTTGCAAAATTAATTCAACAAAAAACAGGGAGTTTAACCAATAACATAAATTTGTTATTAAGTTTTATTACAGGTGGTTTTGCTTTGGTTACATTTCTTAAATTTGTAGTATAATTTACAAAAGATGAAAATAATTAAAAATATAGTTGTTAAAGGAAAACACAGTAAACCTATTGTAACAGATGTTTTTTACAAAGAAGATCATCAACCCAAAAAAATAGTAATTTTTTGTCATGGGTATAAAGGTTTTAAAGATTGGGGCGCTTGGAATTTAATGGCAAAATCGTTTGCAAAGGCAGGCTTTTTCTTTGTAAAATTTAATTTTTCTTATAATGGAGGAACTGTTGAACAACCTATAGATTTTCCTGATTTAGAAGCTTTTGGGAATAATAATTACACCAAAGAATTAGACGATTTAGAGTGTGTTTTGGATTGGATTTCATCCGAAGAAAAATATAAAAAGGAAGTTGATGTAAACGATATTTCTATAGTTGGTCATAGTAGAGGTGGTGGAATTGTACTCTTAAAAGCAAGTGAAGATGCAAGAGTAAAAAAGGTAATTACGTTGTCTGCAGTTTCAGATTTTGGCTCAAGAACTTCAACTATTGGCGATTTAGAAAATTGGAGAAAAACAGGTGTAAAATATGTTTTAAACGGACGGACAAAGCAGAATATGCCTCATTTTTATCAGTTTTATTTAGATTTTAAGGAAAACGAAGAACGCTTAAATATTCAGAAAGCTGTTGAGAATTTAAAAATACCGCAGTTAATAATTCACGGAAATAAAGATACTTCTGTTTCTATTGATGAAGGGAAAAATATACATTCTTGGAATAGGGAAAGTAAATTTGAAATTATCAAAAATGCAGATCATGTTTTTAATACTTCTCATCCTTGGAAAAAAGAAAACATGTCTAAAGAATTAGAAGAGGTAACTGAGCTTTGTATAGATTTTTTAAAGAGTTAGACTTAGTAAAGCAAATCTGTCATTTCTACGCTAGGAGAAATCCCGTAACAGTGATACCATAAGGCCGAGTAACTTTATGTAATTTCTCCCAAAAGGTCGAAAAGACAAAACTGAACGGATAAAGACACCTAATTTGTCATTTCTACGTTAGGAGAAATCTCATAACAGTAATCTCAAAACAACGAGCAACATTATGAGGTTTCTCTTTCTACATTAGAAAAGACAAGCAGCGTTAAAAAACACTGAATACTGCTACTGTAAACCGAATACTAATTACCGCTTTCTAACTCCAAAACTTTCTGAATCATCTTATCATCTTGATGCATAATTCTGTAAAAACCAACATCACCAAAAAGTGTGTTTGCAATAGCTGCGTTTAAGTATTTTTTTAAACTCTGTTTGGTTTTAAGAGACGGCTTAGAGGTTTCTTTAATGCTAGATAAAAAAGTATCAAAAACAGATTCATCTTTGTCAAAATCAGTAATAAAGCTATCTATAGTCCATTTTTGAAGTTTCTTTCTATTATTATCTACATAATCAAACGCAAAATTATTTACAGAATTAAAGTAGAAACTAGTCATGTAAGAAGTGGTGTCTATGGGTACAAAAACATCTGGAATAATACCACCACCGCCATAAACAACTTTTCCTTTTGGAGTTGTAAATTTTAATGAATCTACCACTTTTATGCTGTCTCTACTTAGCAACTCTCCGTTAGCAATTCTATTCTGAAAATCATTATAATAATTTTTATTTCCTTTATGGTTATAAGGTTTCTGAATAGATCTACCTGTTGGAGTATAATAACGAGCTGTTGTTAATCGCACTGCAGAACCATCACCTAAATCCATTTCTATTTGTACCAAACCTTTCCCAAAAGAGCGGCGCCCAATAATAGTACCTTTATCATTATCTTGTAAAGCCCCCGCAACAATTTCTGATGCAGAAGCAGAGTTTTCATCAATTAAAACATACAAACCACCTTTTTCAAAATCGCCTTTATCGGTTGCAAAAGACTCTTCAATTTTATTCTTATTGTTTTTGGTAAAAACAATGAGTTTGTCGTCTTCTAAAAATTCATCAATTATACTGGTAGCAATATCTACAAATCCACCACCATTTCCACGTAAATCTAACACCAAATCTTTCATTCCATCATCAATTAAGGAATGTAAAGAAGATTGGAATTCACGATACGTGTTTCTAGCAAAACGATCTAACTTAATATAACCAAGAGAGTCGTTAATCATATACGCTAAATCAACACTTTTAATATTTACATTGCCACGAGTAACGGAAACCGTAAACGTAGAATCGATACTTTTCCTATAAATTTTAAGAGCAACTTTGGTATCTGGTTTTCCTTTTAAATAACCAGGTACTTTATCTGTAAACATGTCTTTACCATACAAAGTATCTGCATTTGCCATTAAAATTCGATCTCCAGCCTTAATGCCTGCTTTTATACTTGGGCCACCTTTTATAGGCTGAATTACAGTAATAGAGTCATTTATCATTCTAAATTGAACTCCAATTCCCACAAAATTACCCTGCATATTTTCTGTAACCGCTTGCAAGTTTTCTTTAGGAATATACACAGAATGTGGGTCTAATTTACCTAACATTTGCGTAATAGCACCATCTAAAAGGCTCTCTGTGTTTACGGTATCTACATAATCTTTTTCAATAAAATTAATGAGTCTTTTTATCTTCAGTTCTTGAGAAGAATTCTTATTTAAAGACAGCATATTGGTAGAGCTTCCATTTAATGAAACACCAATTAGTAGGCCAAAAATAACAGCTAAAGCTAAATATATAGGTTGGTTGTTTTTATTTTTCATAAGGTAAATGCATAATTTCTACGCCTGCTTTTTCTAGAAAATCGATACCAGAAGTATCCTTGTAAGACTCTGCATACACAACACGTTTTATTCCTGCTTGGTGAATTAATTTGCTGCACTGTGTGCACGGAGATAATGTAATATATAAGGTAGCACCTTCTGCAGATTGGGTAGAAGAGGCCACTTTTAAGATGGCATTTGCTTCTGCGTGTAAAACTTCCCACTTTGTAACTCCATTACAATCTTCGCAAGAATTATCAAAACCAGTAGGAGTTCCGTTAAAGCCGTCAGAAATTATCATTCGGCCTTTTACAATTAATGCGCCTACTTGTTTACGTTTACAATGAGAGAGTTTTCCCCATTCGCGAGCCATTTTTAAATAAGCTCTATCGTATTTTAATTGTTTTTTTTCAGTCATACAGAACGAAAGTAAAAATATTTACAGAAATAGGACGTTAATAATAAGATAATTTTTTGGGCGTTACCTTGCAGGTCGGGCTTTCACTACTCGCTTTTTTTGTAAAAACAAAAAAGAGCTCAAACAGACCGTTCTATCCCTAACGCGACTAACTTGTTAACAAATATTAAAAACGGAAACTTTTTAGCTTACCAAAACACTCTATCTATCATCATTTGTATGGCAAAACCAATAACAACAGAAGAGCAAACTAAAATCCAGTCTCTTCTGGTAACTCTAAAAAAGTTTTGAAGAAGGGTCCCAATAATTAAAATCCCCAGAACAATAATAATTTGAGCAGCTTCTATTCCTAAAGCAAATTCTAATAGCGGAAACAATTTACTTTCTTCTTTGCCTACCATCATTTTAAAATAGTTAGAAAACCCCAAACCATGTATTAAACCAAAAAGAACAGCAAACAGTAAATTGATACTTTGTTTGCCAGAAGAAGCCTTTTTAGCGGTAAGCACATTTATAAGCCCGGTTATAAAAATAGTTACCGGAATAGCAAACTCAATAAGATCCATTTTTACTTTTAGAATTCCGTAAGCAGATAAAGCCAACGTAACAGAATGACCAATTGTAAATAAGGTAACCAACCATAAAACTTTTTTCCATTGGTTAAAGCTAAAAACTACAGCCAAAACAATTAAAAATAAAATATGATCGTATGCCAAAAAATCTAGCACATGGTTCAAGCCCATTTTAAAATACAGTAAAAAATCGTCCATTAATATCTAATATAGTTTGTGTAAGTGTCAAAGATATTAAAAACTGTAATTCAAATAAAGGTTAAATACACTATTAACAATTCTGATCGCTAAATTTTAAATAATATCAAATTTATAAGTATTCAATTCTTTAAATCAATAATAATTTGAATTATACGTAAATATTATAACTAAAAATACGTATAAATAAGTAATAATACTTAGTTTTGTGATTCAAATACGTAATTATGAAAACAGTTATAGTTGTCGGAAACGGAATGGTTGGTTATAAATTTTGTGAAAAATTTGCAGCAACTCCAGAAAGTAAAGATTTTAAAGTTATTGTTTTTGGTGAAGAACCAAGACCCGCTTATGATAGAGTTCATTTAAGTGAGTTTTTCGAAAATCAAGATGCAAAAGCACTAGAAATGGCGCCTGCAGAATGGTATAAAGAAAACAATATCGATTTAATTGTTGATGAAAGAGTATCTGAAATCAATAGAAAATCTAAAGTAATTACTACAGCAAACGATAGAGAGTTTTCTTATGATTATTTAGTGTTAGCAACAGGTTCTTCGGCTTTTGTTCCGCCAATTAAAGGCGTAGAAAAAGAAGGGGTTTTTGTATACAGAACTATAGAAGATTTAGAAGGAATGTTGGCGTATGCTGCAAAACTGAAAGAAAAGAATCCGAATGCGAGAGCTGCTGTTTTAGGTGGAGGATTGTTAGGTTTAGAAGCGGGTAAAGCGGTTATGGATATGGGTTTAGAGCCTCATATTGTAGAGTTTGCCTCTAAATTAATGCCAAGGCAATTAGATTCTAGAAGTAGTAATGTATTGCAATTAAAATTAGAATCTATAGGATTAAATATTCATTTAAACAAAGCAACCAATCAAATTTTAGGTGATAAAGCTATTACTGGAATGGAGTTTGGAGAAGATGATGTTTTAGACGTAGAAATGTTAGTCGTTTCTGCCGGAATTAGACCAAGAGATGAGCTAGGTAAAGTATCTGGTTTAGAAATGGGCGTTCGTGGTGGAATTGTAGTCGACAATAAAATGCAAACTTCCGATCCAAGTATTTTTGCAATTGGAGAAGTTGCCTTGTATAATCAAATGATTTTTGGTTTGGTGGCGCCTGGTTACGATATGGCGGGTGTTGCCGTAAATCAAATTATTGGAAATGTAGAAGAATTAATGCCTGCAGAAATTGACATGTCTACCAAATTAAAATTAATTGGTGTGGATGTAGCAAGTTTTGGAGAGCCTTTTATGCCGGCATCTAAAGGACATTCGGTTATTTTTGAAAACAAAACACAGCATTTATATAAAAGAATTAACGTTAGTTTAGATGGAAAGTCTTTATTAGGAGGAATCTTAGTAGGAGACGCATCAGACTATAATATGTTGCATCAAGTGTATTTAAACGGAATGCCAATTCCAGAAGATGCAGCACAATTAATATTACCAGCAACAGAAGGCGGCGCTTTTGGTAGTGCCTTAGATTTACCAGACGAAGCGCAAATTTGTTCTTGTGAGAATGTAACGAAAGGTCAGATTTGTGGCGCCATAAAAGACGGTTCTTGTGAGGATTTAGCCGGAGTTATATCATCTACAAAAGCAAGTACAAGTTGTGGTGGTTGTAAACCAATGGTTACAGATTTGGTAAACGAAACGTTGAAATCGCTTGGTAAAACGGTTAAAAATGTAATTTGTGAACATTTTGAATATAGCAGACAAGAGTTATACGGAATTATAAAAGCTAAAAAACTGACTTCCTTTAACGAGGTCTTAGATGCTTGTGGAACCGGACATGGTTGTGAAACGTGTAAGCCATTAGTTTCTTCAATTTTTGCAAGTTTATATAATGACACTCCAAATAAAGAAGATGTTACCCAAGATACAAACGATAAATTTTTAGCGAATATTCAACGTAACGGAACCTATTCTGTGGTGCCAAGAATTGCAGGTGGAGAAGTTACTCCAGAAGATTTAATTGTTTTAGGTCAGATTGGTTCAAAATATAATTTATACACCAAAATTACTGGTGGAGCGCGTATTGATTTCTTTGGAGCCGAATTAAATGATTTACCTGCCATTTGGAAAGAGTTAATTGCTGCTGGTTTTGAAAGTGGACATGCATACGGAAAATCTTTACGAACTGTTAAAAGTTGTGTCGGTTCTACATGGTGTCGTTATGGTTTAGATGAAAGTATCACGTTTGCCATCGAATTAGAAAACAGGTATAAAGGCTTGCGTTCTCCGCATAAAATTAAAGGAGGAGTTTCTGGTTGTATCCGTGAATGTGCAGAAGCAAGAGGTAAAGATTTTGGAATTATAGCTGTAGAAGGTGGTTGGAATCTTTATGTTGGTGGAAACGGTGGAGCAACACCAAGACATGCACAATTATTAGCAGAAAAAATAGATAACGAAACGGTTATAAAATATTTAGATAGATATTTAATTTATTACATACAAACGGCTGCTCCGTTAATGAGAACTGCTGCTTGGTTAGATAAATTAGAAGGTGGAATTGAGCAATTGAAAAAAGTGGTTATCGATGACAGTTTAAATATTGTCGAAGATTTAGAAAAAGAAATGCAATTCTTAGTAGATGCTTACGAATGTGAGTGGAAACAAGCAATTGAAAACGAAGAAACAGAAAAACGTTTCCAACATTTTGTTAATTCAGAAGATAGAGATGATAACTTGGTATTTGTGCCTTTACGTGATCAGAAAATGCCAGAACTATGGAAAAATTAATTTTTCAGCTATAAATGATAACGTACAGTTTTGTCATTTCGACGTAAGGAGAAATCACATAAAGTTGCTCAACATTATGTGTTCACCGTAATGCGACTTCTCTTAAAATCAAATTGACAGAACGTTTTAAAATAACATTTTAAATCTCAATTATTTTCAATAAGACCACTTAGTTGAACAGAAATAACAAATATAATTATGGATACATTACTTTTAAAATACAAAACAGTAAAAGAAGCAGATGTAAAAGTTTGGTTTAAAGCAGCTCCTATTAGTGCATTTCCAAAAGATGGTGGTGCCTGTGTAAAGTATAAAGATTTACAAATTGCAGTTTTCAATTTTTCGAGATTAGATAAATGGTATGCTTGCCAAAATTTATCACCAGAAAAACAAGAAAACGTATTGTCTAGAGGTATGTTGGGCGATCATAAAGGGATTCCTAAAATTGCATGTCCGTTGCATAAAAAAACATTTTCATTAGAAACGGGCGAAAATTTAAATGCAGATTTAGCACCTATTGCGGTCTACCCAATTAAGATTGAAGCAGAAAATGTGTATATTGGCTTCTCAGAATAAACACACAAGATGAAGCCAACAAGATTTGAAACTGCCATTGCATTAATAGATAAAAAAAACGCTGAAGATCCAAACACCTATCAAGTTTCTGGATTAGAGTATCCTAAAGAGTTATTGTACTCGCAAAGGATGACGAGAAAGTTGCTTCAGTTTGATCCAAATGCATCAAAGGCACTTCAAATTTCTGTAAGAGGTCATCATATTTGTCGTTGGAAAATTGGTAGAAAAGAATATCCTATGGATAGAGTTGGGTATTTAAAATGGCGTGAAGAACTAAAAAAGATGCACGCAAGTACTACTGGAGAAATTTTGGAAAAAGTTGGTTTTGATAAACAATTTGTAGACAGAGTAGAAAAAATTATCTTAAAAAAACTCATAAAGAAAAACGAAGAATCTCAAACTTTAGAAGACGTTATTTGTCTGGTTTTTCTAGATTATTATTTTGATGAATTTGCAGCAAAACATACCGACGAAAAAATTATTGATATTTTAAAGAAAACGTGGGTAAAAATGTCTGACAATGGACATGCAGTTGCCTTAAAAATTCCATTTTCAGAAAAAAGCTTGGCTTTGGTAAAACAAGCTATCTCATAAACAAAATGTAATTTAAAATGACTAAAAACGGCAATTCATTAGACCAAAGAACGTTTGATAAATTAAGCCGTTTATATATTATTGCATTAAGTACTATTGCACTTTCGGTTATTATAAGTCAGATTTTTGTTCGTAATCATTTAGAGACTCAAAAAAGTGATTCTACCGTAATTAATGTTGCTGGTAGACAAAGAATGCTGAGTCAGAAATTAACTAAAGAAATTGTTTCCCTTTCTGATTATTCTGATAAAAAAAATAGACTCCGACTTAAAAAGAATATCTTAGAAACCCTTTATTTATGGCAGTTATCTCATTATTCGCTTCAAAAGGGGAATGACAGTTTAGGGCTTCCTGAACAGAATAGCGATAAAATTAAAAGCAAGTTTATAGCAATTAACCCTGTTTTTGAGACTATTCAGAAAGCATCAAAATCTATTTTAAAAAAGTTAGAAAACCCTACTATTTCTATTGATGAATTATCATCAGAAATTGAAAAAGTAACCCATAATGAAGGTTCTTTTTTATTGATGATGGATGAAATTGTAAATCAGTATAATGTAGAGGCTGATAAAAAAATAGATTGGTTAAAAAAATTAGAATTTCTTTTAATGTCTTTTACATTAATAATTCTTTTAGGCGAATTTTTATTCATCTTTTGGCCAACAGCAAAATCGGTAAAAGCAACACTCTCAGAATTATTATCAGCAGAAAAAAGAGCTAAAAAAATGGCTTTTGATGCCGATGAGTTAAGTCTTTCTAAAGAAAAATCAATAAAAGAATTACGTGCTCTAAGTCATGCAATGGATGAAACGTTGTTGTTTGCAAGAATTTCTCCAAGTGGAAGTTTAATTCATATGGGAAATAAGTTTTCTCGTTTGTTTAAATTATCAAAAACGAATCAAGAAACATTGATTTGGAAGGTTTTATCTGATAATGAAAACGAACAATTATTAATTGAAAATTTGATTAATAAATATAAAAAAACAGGTTGGCAAGGAGAAGTAAAAGCAACCATAAAAGGAGCTGTAGCTGTTTGGTTAGAAATGTCTTTAGTGCCTTATAGACCAACAGAAGATAGATCTGAATTGTTAATTATTGCCTCCGAAATTACAGATAGAAAAGCAGCTCAAATTGAAGTTGAAAGACTTACAGAAGAAAGTTTTGAAGAGAAAATGAGTCAGCAAAAAATAATCTCTAGTAAGATTATTGAAAATCAAGAAAAAGAGCAAAATAGAATTGCTAAAGATGTGCATGACGGAATTGGGCAAATGCTTACTGGGTTGAAGTACAATCTAGAAAGTATCAATATGAATGATATTGAGAAAACTACATTGAAAATTGAGCACCTAAAAGAGTTAACCACCAATATTATAAAAGGTGTTAGAACCGCTACTTTTAATTTAACGCCACCAGAATTATCAGATCACGGAATTGTGCCAGCAATTACCAAGTTAACTCATGAGTTAGGTAGATTAACGGGAAAGGAAATCATATTTTTTAATAAAACAGATTTTAATGAGCGTTTAGATTCCTTAATAGAAATTAATATTTATAGAATTGTACAAGAAGCCATTAATAATGCTATTAAATATGCAGATTCTTCACATATTTTAGTATCACTTTCTCACAGCCAAAATATTTTAAGTATCAATATTGACGATGATGGAAAGGGTTTTGAACCTGCTAAGGTAAAAAAAGTTAAAAACGGAGATGGTGGTATGGGAATGACTTTTATGAAAGAACGTATTAAATATATTGAAGGCAGATTGTTTTTAAATTCTGAGTTGGGAAAAGGAACTAGAGTTACATTGAATATTCCTATTTAGAAGATTAATCACTAATTGTTAGCGCTCGTTTGTAACGAGAGCCACCAAAGATTGATGGTACAAAGTAGTTACGGTATTCGTTACAAACGAGCACTAGCGTGGCTTGGGGGCGAAAAGATAAACTGAGTTCAAAATAATCACTCTACTTGTCACTTCGAATGTAATGAGAAGTCGCATAACCGTGATAACGCAAACGGGAGTAACCTTATGTGATTTCTCCCAAAACGTCGAAAAGACAACCTCAATGTTAAAAACTCCAGGCCAGATAAATACGTAGTTTTACTTAAAAACCTTATTTTTGTAAGTATAAAAATAGTTACAAGTATGATAAATGTAGTTTTAGCAGACGACCATGTTTTGGTACGAGACGGAATAAAAGCACTTTTAGAAGATCAAACAGGAATTACTGTGATTGATGAAGCTTCTAATGGAAAAGAAGCGCTAGAAGTTATTGCTAAAAACAAACCACACGTTCTTATTGTAGATATTCGTATGCCGGAAATGAACGGAATTGAAGTAGTTGCAGAAATTACTAAAAACAAGATTGATGTGAAAACATTGGTGCTTTCTATGCACGATTCTGAAGAATACGTAGTAAAATCGATTCAAGCAGGAGCAGATGGCTATTTATTAAAAGGGGCGAGTAAAGAAGAATTTTTAAAGGCAGTAAATAATGTAGCTGCAGGAGATAAGTATTTTACCGGTGATGTTTCTACAATTATCATGAACAACTTTGTAAACGGAAATACAGCCAGAAAAGAAGAACAAAAAACAGCAATAAAAGAGCTTCCTTTTAAATTGACAAAGAGAGAAAGACAAATATTGACTTTAGTTTTAGAGTTAAAGAATAATAAAGATATTGCTGATGAGCTTTCGATTAGCAAACGTACTGCAGAAGTGCATCGTTTTAACTTAATGAAGAAACTAGAAGCTAAGAACCTTCAAGAATTAACCAATAAAGCAAAAGAATACCAGTTGATTTAGAACTAACCGCAAAGTTCGCAAAGTATTATCGCCAAGGGCGCAAAGGGAAAAGCTCTGTGTGTGTCTTCATTTCTCTTTGAATGTCAGTGAAATAACTCTTTTGTCAGTAAATTTCTATTTAACAACTTTACACTCCTTTCATTTTTTAACCCCAATTTTATCAAATTCATAAATTCGATACTACGTAATTATTAATCTAGTAAATTTTAAATAATACGTATTTTTTAGATAGTTAATTAAGTATTTATACTTAGTTTTGTGTATCTAAAAATATGTATTATGATAAATTTAGCTCAAGAAAAGTCAACAAAATTAAGTCTATTCGATTTTAAAAATGTAGCAACTCGTACATTCTGGATTACCTCAATATCATTCTTTTTATGCTTTTTTGCATGGTTTGGTATTGTCCCTTTTATGCCAGATGTTGTAAAAGATTTAGGATTAACACCAGACCAAAAATGGAACTCAATTATTTTAGCCGTTTCAGGTACTGTTTTTGCCCGTTTACTAATTGGTAAATTATGTGACAAATACGGACCAAGAATATGTTATACTTGGTTGTTAATGTTAGGTGCAATTCCTGTAATTTTATGTGGGTTGGTACAAACACCCACTCAATTTTTAGTTTGTAGACTATTTATTGGTTTTATTGGTGCATCCTTTGTAATTACACAAGTACACACTTCTTTAATGTTTGCGCCTAATATTGTAGGTACTGCAAATGCAACTTCTGCAGGTTGGGGAAATTTAGGTGGTGGAGCCAATAGATTAGGGATGCCATTAATAGCAGCAGCAGTTGTTGCTTTTGGTGTTGCAGATGGTGAGGCTTGGAGATATTCTATGGTAATTGCTGGTATTGTTTGTTTTGCAATGGGAATTGTATATTACTTCTTTACAACAGATACGCCAAAAGGAAATTTTAGCGAGTTAAAAGAAGCTGGAGAAATGGTGGTTACTAAAAAAGACCAAGTTGGTTTTTTAGAAGTATTAAAAGATTATAGGGTTTGGATTCTTTTTGTTGTCTATGCAGCAAGTTTCGGAATTGAATTAACGGTATATGGTACCATGGATGATTATTTGCAAAATACTTTTCAATTACAAAGAGTTACAGCTGGTAACATTGTATTGTCATTTGCATTGATGAATATTTTTGCAAGAACTTTAGGTGGTTTCTTTGGTGATAAATTTGGAAAGTTAAAAGGCTTAAGAGGTCGTGTTTTATTCTTATCTTTCATTTTAACATTACAAGGAGTAATGTTGATATTTTTCTCTGGAGCTACAAGTTTAGTTTTAGGAGTTGTTTTATTGATTTTATTTAGTTTAAGTGTTCAAATGGCAGAAGGAGCAACATTTTCTGTAGTGCCATTTATCAATAAAAAAGCAATAGGTTCTGTATCCGGTATTGTGGGAGCAGGAGGAAACGTAGGAGCTTTTTTAGCAGCAATGTTATTAAAATCGAAATCTGCATTGGCAGAAAAATCAGCAATTTTATCTAGTGAAGGTTTAAGTGCAGAGGTTGTGAAAGCAGCACAATCTGCCGCTTCTTCAAGTGCTGTTTCTAGCGGATATTTACTAATTGGTTTTGTCGTTGTAGTTACAGGTATTGTGGCATTAACAATAAGATTTTCTACGGAAGAGGAAGAAGAGCAAATTCCAGAAGGTGTAAATCCAGTTTTAGTTCCTATAAATGTTAAAGGATAATAAAAAGGATTAAATATTGTCATACTGAACTTGTTTTAGTATGACAATTTGTTGAAATTCAAAAGAATTTGAAATAAATTCAGATTGATAATAAATTTCCTTTTTAGATACTTTTTTTAGTGTATTCAGAATAATAAAATGGAATTTTGGTAGGTATAATTATAATGTCGTATTTAGTATAAAATATTGGTCTACATGATTAAAAATGAAATTAAAACAACGTGTTCTTATTGTGGAGTGGGTTGTGGAATTATCGTAAAAAAAGACATCAATAACAAGGTTTTTGTTGAAGGTGATAAGGATCATCCTGTAAACAAAGGAATGTTGTGTTCTAAAGGGATGAATCTTCATTACGTTGCCAATGATACTTCAGACAGAATTTTATATCCAGAAATGCGATGGTCTCGTTCGCATCCGCGTGAGCGTGTATCTTGGGATACGGCTTTAGATAGAGCTGCGAACGTTTTTAAATCCATCATAAAAAAACATGGTCCAGATTCAGTAGCATTTTATGTATCAGGACAAAGTTTAACCGAAGAATATTACATAGCAAATAAGCTAACAAAAGGGTTTTTAGGAACCAATAATATAGATACCAACTCACGTTTATGTATGAGTTCTGCGGTGGTTGGTTACAAGAAAACATTCGGAGAAGATAGTGTGCCAATTTCGTACGATGATATAGAATTAGCAGATTGTTTTTTAATAACAGGTGCAAATCCTGCTTGGTGTCATCCAATTTTATTTAGACGAATAGAAAAACACAAAGAAGAAAATCCGAAGGTAAAAGTTATAGTAATTGATCCACGTAAAACAGATTCAGCAAAATTTGCAGATTTACATTTGCAATTAACACCAGGAACCGATGTTGTTTTGCACAATGCCATTGGTAGGTGTTTGTATAAAAGTGGTTTAATTGACGAAGATTTTATCAAAAAACATACGCAAGGTTTTGATGGTTATAAAGAAGTAATCTTTGGAACATCTTTAAAACAAGCTTCCAAAATTTGTGGAGTTCCGGCAAAAGAAATTCAAAAAGCCGCAGAAATGATTGGTCTTGCAAAAGGATTTATCAGCATGTGGGCAATGGGTTTAAACCAGAGTGTAATTGGTACAGACAAAAACACCTCACTTATAAACTTATCTTTAATAACGGGGCAAGTTGGTAAACCAGGTGCTGGTCCATTTTCGTTAACAGGGCAACCAAACGCAATGGGCGGACGAGAAGTTGGCGGAATGGCAAACTTATTAGCAGTTCATAAAGATTTAGGAAACGAAGAACACAGAAGAGAAGTTGCTCAGTTTTGGGGAGTAGATAAAATATCTGCAAAACCAGGCTTAACAGCAACAGAATTATTTGATGCTTTAGAAAGCGGAAAAGTAAAAGCTGTTTGGATTGCAAGTACAAATCCGTTGGTGAGTATGCCAAACTCTCATCAGATAGAAAAAGCCATGGCAAAATCTAAATTTGTGGTGGTGCAAGAGATTTCTCACAAAGCAGATACTTTAGCTTTTGCAGACTTGGTTTTACCAGCTGCAGCTTGGTTAGAGAAAGAAGGTACCATGACAAATTCTGAACGTAGAATTTCTTATTTACCAAAAGAAATAGAAGCTCCAGGAGAAGCAAGACCAGATGTAGAAATTTTCTGTGATTTTGCACAAAGAATGGGCTTTAGAGGTTTTGATTTTAATGGAGCAGAAGAAATTTACGACGAATATGCGTCAATGACTAAAGGAACAAATATTGATGTTTCTTTTTTAAATTATGATCGATTAAAAAACGAAGGTACTTTTCAGTGGCCTGTAAATGAATATAGAAGTAAAGGAACACCGCGTCTTTTTGAAGATAAGAAGTTTTATACACCTTCTCAGAAAGCAATTTTTAATGTTCCATCTACCATAGAAAATACATCGGTAAAAACAAACGATGAATTTCCTTTAATTTTAACCACGGGTCGTATTAGAGATCAGTGGCACACCATGACAAAGACAGGGAAAGTAGCAAGATTAAAAACACATTACCCAAAACCTGTTTTAGAAATTAACCCTGTAGATGCTTTTTTAAACAAAATTAAAGAAGGAGATATTACCGAAATAAAAAGTGCAAACGGAGTTGTGAGAGTTCGTGCAAAAATTACAGAAGATATTAAGGTAGGAGTTGTTTTCTTGCCAATGCATTGGGGTAAAGTGCTAAAAAGTAATTTAAATAGAGCTAATAATTTAACAAATACACATGTAGATCCGGTTTCTAAAGAACCCGATTTTAAGTTTACATCTGTAAGTGTTTCAAAATATAAAAAACCGAAAGACAAAATTATTATTGCAGGTGCAGGTGCTGCCGCTTTTCGTTTTTTACAAAATTATAGAGATTATAATGAGGTTGATGAAATTCATGTTTTCTCTATGGAAAAGAACCTGTTTTACAACCGTGTTTTATTACCAGAATATATTATAGAAGAGCTTTCTTGGGAGCAATTATTAAAGATTAAAAATACGGAGTTAGGTAAATTAAATATCAAAATTCACCCAGAAACAATTATTTCTAAGATTGATAAAGAAACCAAAGTAGTTACAGATTCTAACGGAGAAACACATTCGTTTGATAAATTAATTTTAGCAACCGGAAGTAGACCTTTTATTCCGAAGGATGTACAAATAGATTTACCAGGTCGTTTTACCATGCGTAATAAAAGTGATGCAGATAGCTTTAAAAAATATTTAGATAATACTGGTTTGCCGCCAGAAGAACAACATGTTGTAATTGTTGGTGGTGGTTTATTAGGATTAGAGCTGGCTGCTGCCATGAAACACAAGAATGTAAAAATTACAATCATTCAACGTGCATCTCGATTAATGGAACGTCAGTTAGATAAAATTTCTAGTAAATTATTATCTCTAAATGTACAAGAAAGAGGTATTCAAATTTATTTTGATAATGAAGTAAGTACTGTTTTTGATGATGAAGATACAGGTGAGTTAACGATCAACCTAAAATCTGGAAAATATATAAACGCAAATGCAATTGTGTATGCTATTGGTACCAGACCAAATATAGAAATTGCTAAAAATAACGGAATACTTTGCGGACGAGGTGTAAAAGTAAATCAGCATTTACAATCTTCTCATCCAGATATTTTTGCCATCGGAGAAATAGCCGAATTCGAAAATAAATTATTCGGAATTACCTCTGCAGCAGAAGAGCAAGCAGGAATTTTAGCGAACTTTATTGCGGGAGATATTAGTGAAGCTTACAAAGGTTCTGTGTTGATGAATATTTTAAAATTCAGCGATTTAAACTTGTGTAGTATTGGTGAAATTAAAGTACCCGAAAATGATCCGAGTTACGAGGAAATTATTTTCACAGATATTTCTAAAGGATATTATAAGAAGTGTATTGTAAAAGACGATTTATTAATTGGAGCAGTTTTAGTTGGTGATAAAAACGAATTTGCAGAGTTTAAAACTTTAATAGAAAGTAAGATAGAAATGTCTGACAAGCGAGACACTTTGTTAAGAGGTGCTTCTAACGATACGCCTATGTTGGGTGAATTAGTTTGTTCTTGCAGTCAGGTTGGTGCTGGTAATATAGAAGAAGCCATTGCAAGTGGTTGTACAGATTTTACAGAATTATGTAACAAAACCGGAGCCGGTTTAGGTTGTGGAAGCTGTAAAACAGAAGTAAGAGATATTTTGAATAATGCAAAAGTAACGGTATGAGCAAGCAATTAAATAGATTAATAGTTAGAGGTGGTGTTTTATCTCCAGGAGAGCTAAAATATATTTGCGAATCTGTAGAAAGTTTAGGAGAAAAAACGATTTCTTTTGGTTCTAGACAAGATATTTTATTACCCAAAAAAATAAATCAAGATGAATTATCTCAATTTGATAAATTAAAATTAATTGAAGCCGATGAAACTGGTGTAGAAAATATTGTATCGTCTTATGTTTGTGCAGATATTTTTCCGAGCACTTCTTGGTTAACGGGAGATCGGTACTTGTATTTATTAGAACAGTTTCGTTCAAAATCAAAATTAAAAATAAATTTAACAGATCCAAAACAACGTTTGGTTCCGCTTTTTACAGGGAATATAAATTTTATAGCTTCAGAACATGAAGATTATTGGTATTTGTATGTAAGGCTTCCAGAATGGAAAAAGACACAAATGTATCCTGCTTTAATTTACAGTTGGGATTTAGATAAAATTGAAACTGCTATAGAAAACATCCTTCAGGAAGAACCAGAAACCATAGAAATGATTTTTGACTTGGTAAGTGATGCCATAGATACCAATAATAGAACGGTTGATAAACCTTTAGAAGTGCCTTTTTATCCTTTTCCTTATTTTGAAGGAATGAACAAAATTGGTATGGATAAATATTGGTTGGGCTTGTATTGGAGAAATAATAAATATGATATTTCTTTCTTAAAAGAAATGTGCGAATTGTGCTCTGAAAATAAGATAGGAAAAATTTCTATTACACCTTGGAAATCTTTTGTGGTTAAAGGGATTCCGAAAGAATCTAAACTGGTTTGGGAGAAGTTTTTAGGCAAGCGAGGAATCAATGTTCGCCATTCTATGTTAGAGTTAAATTGGCACATTCCGGTAGCAAATAAAGATGCCTTAAATTTAAAGAAATACTTGGTTTCTAACTTCGATCAGAATGATATTAGTACCTATGGTTTAACCTTCGGAATTACAGATTATAGCAAAGCGGCTTATTATTTTACATCCATCGTAGTTGAAAAAAATAAGCAACCAGAAATGATTGGTAATTTTCAGACAAGAGATACGTATAACCTGTTATATGCTAAAAATTTCGATCCAAATACTAGGCAATATATTATGCACGTACAAGATGTGGATAAGGTAGAGTTACCAGGTTTGTTAATGGAATTAAGTCAGTTGTATTTTGATCAATTAGGTAGCGAAAAAGAAGATGAAAAAGAGGTTGCATCTAAGAAAGAAGCAGTTGAATTAGAAGTATATCAATGTACAGATTGTTTAACCATTTATGATGAATCTTTAGGAGATATTACTCAAGATATTCCTCCAAAGACGTTTTTTAACGACCTGTCAGAAAGTTATGAATGTCCTCTTTGTGAGGCTTCTAAAAGTAGTTTCCAGAAAATAGTACTCGTTAAATAACATCAATTTATACAACATACAAAAGTTTAAAATAAAGATGTTTTTCAACAGGATAATATGAGTTTTATCATAAAAAAGATATTTTTGTCTTTTTATATTGCGTGCTCAAATAAAAATTAAATTAGAACTTAAAATAGAATTAAAAATGAAAAAACAATACATAGTTTTAGCGTTATTGTTAGTGAGTTTCCAATTTGTAAACGCACAACTTACTTTAGACGGAGAGTTTAGACCACGTACAGAATACAGAAACGGATTTGGAAGTTTAATTCCGGATGCAGCAGATGCAGGGTTTGGAATTTCTACAAGAGTACGGTTAAACACAAGCTACATGACCGATAATTATTGGGTATATGTTAGTTTACAAGACGTAATGGTTTGGGGAGAAAATAGACAAATTTTACCTTATGATCAAAACAACTCATTTGCTATTTTTCAGGCTTGGGCAGAAATTAAATTAGGAGAAAATACATCTACAAGAGTTGGTCGTCAGGTTTTATCTTACGATGATCAAAGAATTTTAGGAGGCTTAGATTGGGCACAACAAGGTAGAAATCATGATGCTGCTTTAATTAAGTATAAAAAGAACAATTTTATGTTAGACTTTGCACTAGCATTTAACCAAGATTATTCAAATCCAACAGGTTTTCAATCCGCAGGAACTGCGTATAATACAACAGGTTATTTCTCATATAAAACAATGCAAATGTTATATATGAAGCAAAAATGGGAAAAATTATCTGGTAGTTTATTAATATTAAACAACGGTTTTCAAGAATTTGATGCTACAACAAATGAAGCAGATGGAGTTAGTAATTTACAAACTTTAGGAACGCATTTAGAGTATAAAGACGGAAGTTTTGGGTTGTCTGCAAATGCATTTTTACAAACAGGAAAACGTCAGGGAGATGTTGATGTAAAAGGTGCTTATTTAGTAGGTTTAGATGCAAGTTATAAAGTAGCACCGAAAGTAGGTTTAGGAGCCGGTTTAGAGGTTATAAGTGGTAATGATGGAGCTGCAGGAGAAACCGGAGCATTCTTTCCTTTATATGGAACAAACCATAAGTTTAATGGTTTTATGGACTATTTTTATGTGGGTAACCACGCAAACTCTGTTGGTTTGGTAGATGTACATGTAAGTGCCAACTTTACCATAGATAATTCTTCTAGTTTAATGGTAAAAGCATTAAACTTTAGAGGAGAACAAGAATTAGCAAGTGGAGAAAAAAATTTAGGAACAGAAATAGATTTAGTTTATAGCAAGAAATTTAAAGGCTATTCTTTAGTACTTGGTTATTCTCAAATGTTTGCAAGTGATGGTATGTACGAGTTAAAAGGAGTTACAGAAGCGGCTGCGGCAAATAATCAAAATTGGGCTTGGGCAATGTTAGTAATTAAACCTAAGTTTTTAAGTGGAAAATAAAAAATAGTAAAGTAAATTATTAGTATTATAGTTCCTTTTAGTGTTAAGAATTATAACTTCTAATGTTTTTAATCCCTCTAAAAGAGGGATTTTTATTTTGAGTAAAGTCAATACTAGTCTACTAAAAATATTTTTAACACACAGTTTTTCTTTTCTACCGCAGGAAGAAATCACATAAAGATTGTAAATTGTTGTGTTTTTACTTTTATGCGACTTCTCCTAAACTCGAAGTGACAATTGGTGTGTTATTAACACCTAGTTTGTCATTTTCTGCCTGTTGGTAAAATCTTGTTTTGGTCATTAAGAGAAACGGTTTTTACATCTTTTTAACGAACTCTAATGATGATATATTATTTGAAAAATATAGAGAAATTTAGTGCGTTTTCGTCCGAGAATCATGAGATTATTAGTAATTTTATCAAAAAAAAATGAAGTATAAAGCTGTTATTTTCGATTTAGATGGTACACTCGTAAATTCTATAAAGGATATTGCGGATGCGATGAATATTGTTCTTAAAAAACGCAACTATCCTACATACAATTATGAAACTTACAAAACTTTTGTGGGTAGTGGGGTTAGGAGTTTAGTAGTGAGTGCGCTTCCAAAAGAGAATCCTAAAAATGAAGAAGTAGAAGTGTGTCTTAAAGATATGATGCAGGTATATAGTGAGGTTTGCACAGTTAAAACAAAACCTTACGAAGGCATATTAGAATTATTAGAAAAATTAAATGCTAAAAATATTAAAGTAAGTGTGCTTTCTAATAAAGAAGATACATTGACTAAAAAAATAGCGGCCTTTTTATTACCAGAATTCTTGAGTCCGGTTTTGGGATTGAAAGTTGAGGTTGATAAAAAACCAAATCCCAAAGTAGCTTTGGAAGTCTGTGAGGAGATCGGTGTAAAGCCCGAAGAAACCATTTTTATTGGTGATACAGATGTAGATATTTTAGTGGCCAAAAATGCAAATATGCTTCCCGTAGGTGTTTCTTGGGGATTTAGAGATAAGGAAAGTCTTGTTAATGCTGGCGCTGCACAGGTATTACAGCATCCTTTAGATTTAATGAAAATTATAGATTTCATATAAATAGATGATAGATACCTTGAATTTAATTTTTCATTTTGATATTTATTTGTATTACTAAGGCATAACATGCTGAAACAATTTCAGTGTGATTCGTTTTGGTAATTTTAAGAAAGTTTATTTATTTACTATTCGTTTTTAAACAAGAATAGGTGTTACAGTGCGTTATTTTGGATTTAGTAGAAATATCAACAAGGACTTCTGTTGAGTGAAAAAGGAGAATAGTGGGGTTTAATGAAAAAAATATATCAGTTGTAAAAAAGTAAGATACCCCGTTGTGTATTATCACTTAGATATCTTTTCTGTAGTGTTAGTTTATTATCTCAGGTTTTTATGTGAAATTGTATAAAGGTTGATAGGTCTGTTGATGGTACTCATAAATATTAGTTTTTATTTTTTGTAACTTCTATTAATATTTAAAAGATGTTTTCGGGCTATTTTCGGAATTTTACAAAAAAAAAGAGCTAAAACGTTTTATATTAACGTAATAACTCTTTTAAATGGTACTCAAGGCGGGAATCGAACCCGCACTTCCGAAAAAACTGGATTTTGAATCCAGCGCGTCTACCAATTCCGCCACTTGAGCATTTATGAGGTTTTTGAAAAACAATCACCTTTTTTTTGATAGTAGCCTCTTCATTTAGAAACACAAATTAAAGAGGACTGCAAATGTATAAAATTATTTTATTTTAAAGTCAATAAATATATTTCAAAGTCAATAAATAAATTCTACTTTTGTTCTCTTACAACAACACAACAAAAAAAACAACTAAATGCCTACAAATCAGTTAGCACCAAAGCTATTTACCTGCAGACAAAGCTCAGTTTTAGCAGAGAAAATTGCAAAAGAATACAATACTACCTTAGGAAAAGTGAAAACAACCTACTTTAGTGACGGAGAATTTCAGCCAGCTTTTGAAGAATCTGTTCGTGGAAGACGCGTTTTTATTATAGGCTCTACATTTCCGAATGCAGACAATTTAATGGAGATGTTGTTGATGTGTGATGCTGCAAAAAGAGCATCAGCAAGACATATTACAGCTGTTATGCCTTATTTTGGTTGGGCAAGACAAGACAGAAAAGATCAGCCTAGAGTTGCTATTGGTGCAAAATTAGTAGCAAAACTTTTAGAATCTGCCGGAGCAACTAGAATTATGACGATGGATTTACATGCAGATCAAATTCAAGGTTTCTTTGAAAAACCAGTAGATCATCTGTTTGCGTCAACAATTTTTATGCCTTATATAGAAAGCTTAAAATTAGACAATTTAACAATTGCATCTCCAGATATGGGTGGTTCTAAAAGAGCGTATGCTTATTCTAAACATTTACATTCAGATGTTGTTATTTGTTATAAACAGCGTAAAAAAGCAAATGTAATAGGACACATGGAGTTAATTGGTGATGTAAAAGGAAAGAATGTGATTTTGGTAGATGACATGATTGATACTGGAGGAACATTAGCACACGCTGCAAATTTAATGATGGAAAGAGGTGCTTTAAGTGTGAGAGCAATTTGTACGCATCCAATACTTTCTGGAGACGCTTATGAGAAAATAGAAAACTCAGGATTAACAGAGTTAATTGTTTCAGACACAATTCCTTTGAAAAAGGCTACTTCTAAAATAAAAGTGGTATCTTGCGCGCCATTATTTGCGGATGTTATGCATAAAGTGCAAGACAATACTTCAATTAGTGGAAAATTTTTAATGTAAATAAATAATAGAAAAAAAGTAATGAAATCAATTTCAATTAAAGGATCAAAAAGAGAAAGCGTAGGTAAAGTAGCAACTAAGGCCTTACGTAATGCTGGTATGGTTCCTTGCGTTATATACGGAGGAGAAAACCCAATACATTTTTCAGCAGAAGAAAAAGCGTTTAAAAAGTTGGTATTCACTCCAAATGTGTATACAGCAAGTTTAGATATTGATGGTCAAAAAATTCCAGCAATTTTACAAGACATTCAGTTTCACCCAGTAACAGACAAAATTATTCATGTAGATTTTTATCAATTATTTGATGATAAAGAAATTACAATGAAAATTCCTGTACAATTAACTGGTACTTCTCCAGGAGTATTAAATGGTGGTTCTTTACGTTTTACAAACCGTAAATTAAGAGTAAAAGCATTACCTGCTAACTTACCAGATTTTGTAACTGCAGATATTTCTAAATTAAAAATTGGAAGTAAATTAGTAGTAACTTCATTGGCAACAGATGGGTATACGTTTATGCACCCAGACAATACAGTTGTTGTTCAGGTTAGAACTTCTAGAAATGCAAGTGTAGAAGAAGGAGAAGAAGAAGAAGAAGGAGCAGAAGCAACAGAAGCTGCAGCAGAATAAATTTTATTCAAAACATAAATTTCAAAAAGCGTTACAATTCTGTAACGCTTTTTTTATGCTCTAAATTTATTATCATTGAATTTATTTTGAGGCTTATAATTATATTTTGCAATCTAAATTTGTATAATTCTTCTTATTTTTGAAGAATGAAATTCAAAAACTTTTTTTCTAAAATAGTTGGTATAAAAGTTGAATATAAAGAAGAGTTGATGAAGAAATTTTTAATTATTGGTTTAGGTAATATTGGTGAAAAGTATGTAAATACGCGTCATAATATTGGGTTTAAAATTGTTGATGAAGTTGCAGAAGAGCACAACGTAACTTTTGAGACTGAAAAGCTTGGAGATGTAGCTACGTTTCGTTTTAAAGGAAGAACTTTTGTTTTGCTAAAGCCAAGTACATTTATGAATTTAAGTGGTAAAGCAGTAAAGTATTGGATGGATAAAGAAAATATATCCGTAGAAAATATTTTAGTGGTTACAGATGATGTAAATATAGATTTTGGTGTTATCCGTGTAAAAGCAAAAGGTTCTGCTGGCGGACATAATGGACTTAAAGATATTCAAGAAAAGTTGAATTCGCAGCAATACGCTCGTTTTAGATTTGGTGTTGGTGGTAATTATAGTAGAGGTAGGCAAGTAGATTATGTACTTGGCGAGTGGAATAAAGAAGAAACTAGTGAGTTAATAGAACGTTTGCCAATATCAGCTAAAGTAATTACTTCTTTTGGTACCGCTGGCCTAAATAATACGATGAATACGTTTAACGGTAAGTAATTCTTAAAAGTAGCTCCTTGTCAACCTGAATTTATTTCAGGTTCTTATGGTTTTAATTATTATTGTATTAAAATTCTAAAATAAGGTTAGTGTAAAAATAAACTTTAATAAAAAAGGTATCTAGAAATAGATACCTTTTTTATTAAAGTTTACTTACTTTTTTAATTTCTTTCTAAAGTAATGTCTGTAATAGTTTTGATCTCAATATTTCCTGCATTAGTATTAGTTTCTTGTTTTAATACTAAGCTGTTTACGTTAAAAGACTTAATTTCAAAATTACCAATGATAAGTTTTTTACCTTCTGATTCCGTTAGGGTAAATGTTTTAGGTTCTACGTTTGAAAAAGCATAAGTTCCTTTAGTATCATTTAAATCGTTAATTTCATCGTCGTTTTTATCATTACCCGTTTTAGAGTCCAAAACAAGGATACCCTCTATACTATATGTGTTATTTGAGTTTAATGTTACAACGATAGTAGAAGAACTTCTGTTTTTTGTTGTTGTACTACTACCAATAACTGTCCCCGCAGTATTTTTTGCAGTTTCTGTTTCTACAGATTTATACGATGTAATTTTAAATGTACCTGCTAAATTTTCAGATGTTAACTCAAGAGAATTGTCATCGTCACTACTACAGCTTGTAATAGAGATTGCGATAAATAATACTAAAATAGATTTTAATAATTTCATAATATTTTGATTTTTGGGCAAATATAAGCCATAAATTAAAATGGTACTATTAAAAAATAGCACTTTTTTAAGTATAGAATGTTAATTTTCACTAGCATACCATTCTGCAAAGCTAGAATCTGTTTCTTGTAGTTTTATAGAATATAATTTGATGTTTTTTGGTAATCTATTTTTAATCTTTGCAGCAAAATCTATCACCATCATTTCACTTGTTGGCTGATAATCAACTAAAATAACATGATGATCTCTTGCCTGTAATTCTTTTGCTAACTCAATATGAGGTGTGTTTTTATTAAAAACCGTTGCGTGGTCAAAAATATCTACAACCTCTTCATTTACAATCTTTTTTAAATCACCAAAGTCAATCACCATACCATATTTTACATTAGTATTGTCTTTAATTGGTTTTCCAGAAACAGTTACAGAAAGTTTGTAAGAATGTCCGTGAACGTTTTTACATTTTCCATCATAACCATATAAAGCATGGCCTGTTTCAAAACTGAATTGTTTTGTAATTCTAATTGTACTCATCTGTATTTTCTATTAGTTTGTCATTTCGAAATAAGGAACGATTTAGAAATCTAATTAATGTAAGAGTTCTTCTCATTCGTTATTCGAAAGGATAAATCATTATAATTATCTTCTGTTTCTAAATTTGTTGTAAAAATAAACAATAACCAAAGCTATGGCCAATCCTAAAAATAAAAAATTTCCTCCCATTTTGTGTGTATTTTGTTACTCTTTAATTAAAAAATTATTTAAAACATCAGCAATTTTTCTATTATCAGATAATTGCGGAATCTTATTCTGTCCTCCAAATTTACCAATAGATTTCATATATTCATGAAAACCACCTTTTTTAACTTTTCTAATAATTAAAGGACGTAAAACTTTTCCTTCAATTAAGTCTATATAATAAATATTTTGAGCTTGCATAGATGCATCAATCTTAGCAGCAAAAGCCTCTAAATTTTCTGGCTCATTTTCAAACTCTATAAACCACTCATGATACGGCAAACCACTTTCCGGACTCACTTGTGGAGCTACAGTAAATTCGCTAATATTTATATTTGTACCTGTAATAGAGTCGTTTAATGCTTTTTCTACTTCTTTACCAATAACGTGTTCGCCAAAGGCGGATATAAAATGTTTTATTCTTCCGGTAACTTTAATTCTATAAGGTTTTGTTGATGTAAACTCTACGGTATCACCAATATTATAGCCCCAAAGACCTGCTGTAGTGTTTAAAATGATGGCATAATTAACGCCTATTTTTACCTCTTTTAAAGAAATTCTTGTTGGGTTATCATTAAAAAATTCATCCGCAGGAATAAACTCATAGAAAATACCAGAATCTAATTGCAATAACATTCCCTTTTCTGTTTGAGAATCTTGATACGCAATAAACCCTTCCGATGCAGGATATAATTCTATATAATCTATTTTTTTACCAATTAAACTTTCAAATTTGTTTTTATATGGTTCAAAATTTACGCCTCCGTAAATAAAGAAATTAAAATTTGGAAACAATTCTGAAACCGATTTACCTGTTTTTTCAATTAGTTTTTCGAAATACATTTGCACCCAAGAAGGAATTCCGCTAATTACAGACATGTCTTCATTAATGGTTTCTTCTACAATGGCATTTACTTTGGTATCCCAATCTTCTATGCAGTTGGTTTCCCAACTTGGTAACCTGTTTTTTAATAAGTATTGAGGTACATAATGCGCTACAATTCCACTTAATCTGCCTAGTTTTACACCATTTTTATCACTTAAAATAGGGCTTCCTTGCAAAAAAATCATTTTTCCATCAACAAAACTCGCGTCATTTTTTTCTTTAATATAAAATAACAGTGCATTTCTAGCTGCTTTAATATGCGTAGGCATAGAATCTTTGGTAATCGGAATAAATTTTGCGCCAGAAGTTGTACCAGAAGTTTTTGCAAAATAAAGAGGTTTTCCGGTCCAAAGAACATCAGATTCACCAGCTACAATTCTATCTACATAAGGTCTTAATCCTTCGTAGTCAGTTACCTTAACTTCTTTTTTAAAATCACCATAATTAGATATAGAAGAAAAATTATGATCTTTTCCAAAAGCAGTTTTACTTCCTACAGCAATTAAGTTTTTAAAAACTTTTTCTTGCGTTTTATGAGGGTTATTTGCCCATTTATAAACTTTCTTAGTTGCAATTTTAGCAAATGGAATTGCAAAAAGTGATTTGATACTCATTATTTAAAATCTATAAAATTTGTTGGGTTTACGGCATAACCACCGCTCCAGAGTTCAAAATGTAAATGTGGTCCTGTGGTTAATTCTCCCGTAGAACCTACGCTGGCAATTACTTCGCCAGATTTTACAAAATCTCCTTGTTTTTTTAGTAAATTTCCATTGTGTTTGTATACAGAAATATAATCTTTAGCATGTTTTAAAATAATAACGTAACCTGTTTCTGTGGTCCAACCAGAAAAAATAACAGTACCATCTGCAGTTGCTTTAATTGGTGTGCCTGTTTTTGCGGTAATATCTACGGCAAAATGCTTAGAGGTAGCGTCGAAACCTTGAGAAATAGTACCGTTTAAAGGTGCAAAAAATACAATTTTAACATTGCTTTGTGCATTTTGTTCAATGGCAAAACGAGTCTCACTTTCTACTTTTTCTCTAAATAAAGAGTCTTCTTTTGTAGCACTTAACGCACTTTCATCTATCAATCGATGTCTTGTTTCGTTTTGTATAGAATCGATGCTTTCAGGTTCAATTTCACCTGTTAAAACAGGTTTTAATGCTTTTGTATAGTTTTCTAAAACAGATAATTTAATTTTTAAAGAATCGGCTTCAAAAGTTAAATTGGCAGCCTTTCTTTTTAAAGAAGTAGAAGAGTAACCCGGAATATATTCTTTTAAGGGAGTAAAAGCAATTAATAAAATAGTACCAGCAATTAACAATATAGAGAAAAATCCACCGAAAACAAATACATTTAATCTTGATAGTTTTAAAGAAAAACGCTCTTCAAAAGTGTCTTCATTTAAAACCACCAACCGGTATTTATCAGTTAGTTTTTGTTTAAGTTTTCCTTTCTTTTTATTCTTATTCCCCACAAAAAATTATTTGATTTTTAATAAATATATAACGAAACCCTTATAGAAATTAGTATCTCTAATAGTGGTATAAATATAATTTAATTATTTTCTATAAAAGTTCATTTCATCAACATATTCCCAAACCTCTTTAGATAAGAGAGGTTGTACGTTTTTTTGATTTTTTATTCCGTTTCTAATCGCAGTAGAAGAAATCTGTACAATGGGTGCTTCTACTTTATGAATTTTAGGGTGATTTTTAAATTGATGCTCTACTTTTCCTTCAGCAATTCTTGGGTATACATAAATGTGATGATGCTCCAAAATAGTTTCATAATTTTTCCATTTATGCAGACTTTTTAAATTGTCTTCACCCATAATTAAACAGAATTCTTTATCTGGATAATTTTCAGAAATATGAGCTAATGTATGAACAGTATAGTTGGGTTGTGGTAATTTAAACTCAATATTAGAAGGTTTAATCTTCGGGTAATTTTCTGTTGCTCTATAAGCCATTTCAAAACGATGATGATTGTCTAGTAAAGAGCTTTTCTTCTTAAAGGGATTATGTGGCGTTACAACCATCCAAATTTCATCTAAATCTGCATATTCTACCATGTGATTGGCAATAATTAAATGCCCTATATGGATTGGGTTAAATGTACCAAAATATAAACCTATTTTCATTTCTATGCTTTTCGCCTTTAGTTTAACTCTAAAAAATCACTCATTAAATCTTCTGCTTCTTGTAAAGCATCTTCTAAAATGTAATTCTTTATAATTTTATCAAACTGTGGTGCGGTTGCTAATTCTACAGAAGCTTTTGCAATACGCATGTTTATTTTATCTTCACTTTCTGTAGAACGTTTTTTTAAACGAATTTTTAACTCATCTACACTTGGTGGTTTTACAAAAACAGACAATGTTTCGTTTGGGTATTTCTTTTTAATACGTAAGCCTCCAACTACATCAATATCAAAAATAACATGTTTTTTTAACGCCCAAATGCGCTCAACTTCACTTTTTAAAGTGCCGTAAAAGTTATCTCTGTATACTTCTTCCCATTCTAAAAATTCATCAGCCTTAATTTTATCCTTAAATTCTCTTAGGTTGATGAAATAATAATCCTCTCCGTCTTTTTCTTCACCTCTAGGTTCTCTAGAAGTAGCAGAAATAGAAAATTCTAAATTAAATCTTTCTTGCTTTAATAAATGGCGTACAATAGTTGTTTTTCCTGAACCAGAAGGTGCCGAAAAGACGAATAATTTTCCTTTAAAATCTGACATAAATTTTTAGTTTTTGTCATGCTGAACTTGTTTCAGCATCTTATCGTTAGAATATTGTAGAGAGCTACATGGTTTTTAAAACCTTGCAGAAAACCTTACAATACGTTTAAAATTTGCTCTTTAATTTGCTCTAATTCGTTTTTCATTTGAATTACTGCTTTTTGCATCGGGGCAAAATTAGCTTTAGAACCAGTAGTGTTTATTTCTCTACCCATTTCTTGCACTATAAAGCCTAATTTTTTACCATTAGAATCTTCAGACTCCATGGTTTGTAAGAAATAATCTAAATGATTAGCCAAACGAACTTTTTCTTCATTAATATCTAATTTTTCTAGATAATAAATCAATTCTTGTTCAAAACGATTTTCATCAGTATCTACTTTTAAATCGTCTATAGCCTTTTTTAAACGTGTTCTTACGTTTTCTACTCTATCACCATCAAAAGCTTTTACTTCTTCTAAATATTTTTTGATATTGGCAATTCTTTCTTTAAAATCTATTTCTAAAGAAGCAGCTTCATCAATTCTATATTGTACAATATCTTTAATAGCAATATCTACACTTTCGTTGATAAGATTCCACTCGTTTTCATCTAATTCTTCACGTTCTGTTTTTAAAGCATCAGGCATTCTTAAGGCCATTTTTAACAACTCAACATCATCAGAAGTACCAGTTTGTACAACATTTCTTAGTTGTTGCATGTATTCTTTTACAACTCCGTGATTAATAGTAGTAGAAGTTTCATCTGCAGTCATTTCTACAAAAATTGAAAAATCTACTTTACCACGAACTAAAGCACTAGCCAATTTTTTACGAACTGCCAATTCTTTTTCTTTGTAGTAAGAAGGAATACGAACGTTTAAATCGAGATTTTTACTGTTTAAAGATTTAATTTCTATGGTTACTTTTTTTGTAGGTAATTGTAATACAGACTTACCATAACCAGTCATAGATTGAATCATAAAAGGTACATTTTATTTGAAAGGCAAATATAGTTTTTATTTAGCAGAATTTTCTACTTGCTTGGTTACTAAATACACGCCAGAAAAGATAAGTAATGTAGCACTAATTTTTACAAAGTTTAAAGAGTCGCTACCCACAATTAATGCAAAAATAGTTGCAATTACTGGTTGTAAATAAATAAAAACACTTACAGTTGTTGGTTTTAATTTTGATAAACCATATAAGTTGAAAAGATAGGTGATGCAAGAGGTAAAGACAACCACATAGCCAATATTCCAATATATGTTTGTAGGCATTTCTTGCCATTTGACAGCAGTTAATTCGTTGTAACCAAAAGGAATTGTAAAAATTAGTCCAAATAAGTATAACCATTTTACCAGAACTATTGGATGGTATTTTGCAGTTAAATTTTTAGAAATCACTAAATATAGTCCATAAGAAGCAGCATTTACAAATACTAAAAAATTACCCCAATTGCTGTTAGTGGCATTTGTGTCTGATGAATTACCATACGTAATTAGTAAAACGGTACCTATTAAACCGATGATAACTCCTACAATTCTTTGTTTACCAATTGCTTTTCGTATTAATATACTAGAGAAAATTAGCACCAAAATAGGAGAGGTAACCATCATTACAGAAGCGCTAATAGGAGTAGTTAGGCTTAATCCTTTAAAAAAGGAAAGCATATTTAAACCAACTCCAAAAAAGGAAGCCAAAAGTATTTTTAGATAATCTTCTTTTTCTATTTTTTGTGAGGTAATAAACAAGCCAAGAATCCAGAAAATAGTAGTTGCTCCAAGAACTCTTATTAAAATAAAACCAAATGGTTTTACATAGATGGGCATTACTTTTTTGGCAATCGTATAATTAAGTCCGTAAATTAATGTAGCTATAGAAACAGCAATTAATGCTAATGTTCTTTGATTTATTTTCAATATTAAAATTCTAAAATGAGCAAGCAAAGTTGAGGATAAATTTTAATTTATAGCACAAAAAAAGAGTTTCAAATTTTTTTGAAACTCTTTTAAAGTTGGTTGGTTGATTTTGAAATTAATCCACTAAAGGTGGTATTCTTAAAACTTGACCAGGATAAATTTTATCTGGATGCGATAACATAGGTTTGTTAGCTTCAAAAATTACAGGGTATTTCATTGCGTTACCATAATAAGTTTTTGCAATTTTACCTAAAGTATCTCCGCTTTCTACAGTGTGAAATTGAGCCATTGCAGCCTCTTCAATAACTTCTACTTCTGCAACAGTTAAATTGTCTTCTACAGATGCAACACCATTGGTGTTACCTACTACTAAAACTACTTTTTCTTTGGTAGCTAAATCTGCAGTTTCTCCCCAAAGTTTTACAGCATCATCTTCTACTTCAATAGATAAGTCTGTAACCTCTAAATCTAAAGCCGCAATAGCGTTTCTTAATTGGCCAGATTTGTCAGCATTTTCTTCCTCTGTAGTTTTTCCAATACCGAAAACTTTTGCTCCAGCATTTTTAATGAATGAAAAAATTCCCATTTTTTTAAATGTTTTTGTTAAAATTTTAATTTTTTGTACTGATGCAAGATACAAATTTTAGACAATTGTTTTACTTTTGTTTCCAAAAAAATATCAAAATGATTATTCATTACCTACAAGAAAAGAATTCTATACTTAATAAGTTCATCGCTGAAATTAGAGATGTAAATATTCAAAAAGACTCCCTTCGTTTTAGAAGAAATATTGAGAGGATAGGTGAAGTTCTGGGGTATGAATTAAGTAAAAACCTTTCTTATGCAGATGTGTCTGTTAAAACTCCTTTAGGTGAAGAAATAGTGCAACTATCTAATAATGATGTTGTTCTGTGTTCAATTTTAAGAGCAGGTTTACCTCTGCATCAAGGGCTATTAAACTATTTTGATGATGCAGAAAATGCTTTTATCTCTGCGTATCGTCGTCATCCAAATAACGATGCAGAATTCGAAATTGTGGTAGAATATTTTGCAGCACCATCTGTAGAAAATAAAACATTATTATTAGCAGACCCAATGTTGGCAACAGGTCAATCTTTAGTTTCTGTTTATGAGGCAATAAAAAAACAAGGAATCCCCAAAGAAATTCATATTGTAGTGGTGATTGCTTCTAAAGAAGGAATAGAATTTATTAAAGATAAATTTCCGGAAAACACCCATTTATGGATCGCTGCTATTGATGATAAACTAAATAGTAAAGGGTATATAGTTCCTGGTTTAGGAGATGCAGGCGATTTAGCTTTTGGATCTAAATTATGATAAGAAAAAAGTTAGAATTGTTCCTATTAATAACAATACTGCTAAAATATTTTTAACCATCATTTTTTCAATAACTTCAAATCCGTTTGCAATAATTATGGATGTTGGAACCAATAAAAAAATAATTTCCGATCCATCCTTTTTAGGTATAAGTAAAGCAAAAACTACCGCAATAATTGAGTTTATAATTAAAAGAATCCAACTCTTTTTAAAAGAATTGTTTACAGATAATGCTTTCGGAGATTTTAAGAAAATAGCACATATAGTTAATAAAAGAATCGTTCCAGAAATCCAAATAGTGCTATCTTTTGCATAAATAAGTACGTTATTTATTTTATTAAAAATAAATAATTGATGAGATTCTTCGATAGAATCGTTCCAAAATAAGTATGCAAAATAGATTATTAAGGGAGAAATAAACCCAAAAATTGGAGTTAATAAAGTGTGAAATGAAACTTTTTTCCGCAATAAAATAGCAGCATAAATTAAGAAGATAAAAACCAAGGTAAAGGGTTCTAGAATAAAAAGAACACCCAACCAAAAACCACTGTCAAATAATTTCTGAATTACCTTTTTAGGAGAACGTAAACTATATATTTTTCTTAAAAAAAGAAGGTAAATTATTAGCATTATAAAGGTTTTAAGCTCAAGTAGCTTAGGAATAAAAAGTATGGTTGCTAATACATAAATGAAGAAAGCATAAGAATGATCAAAAGTTAGTTTGTTTTTTGAAATAATAAAATTAAAAAAGAAAAAAACAATCAAAAAAAGCAATAAAAAAGAGAGGTTTTCTAGTGCACTTAACCAAGTAAAAGCGTCTGTAAAAAAGCTAGAAAAAATAGTAATTAAAAAGAAGCAAAAAAACAGCCCTAAATAGCTTATAAAATTGATTGGTTTAGATTTCTCTAAAAAATTGGCTAGCATGGTTTCTTTTGTTATTTTTGCAGCGTAAAGATAATTAAGTTATGATAGCAAGCAATATTTTTAGACTGATTGGTAGTTTATTTACTGATTTTTTATTCCTACCTTTTAACTGGTTACGCACAAGTGTAGCACAAGCAGATTTAGGTTGGTGGATTTCTAATGCAGTAAACTGGGGTTTTCTAGTAGTTTTATTATGCTTATTAGCATATTGGATGAAAGAATCTCTTAAGTTTAAGAGAGAAGGAACAGAAGATAAAGCTTAAAATAATAACTTGGGAAGCAAAAACAAACTAAAACGTTTCAAAGAAAATGAAACGTTTAAAAATGTCATTCAGCCAACTAGAGAAGAAGTTGTAACAGAATTCTCTTATAAAGGTAAATGGCATTCTTTTTTTGGTAACAACAATCCTATTGTTGTAGAGTTAGGGTGTGGTAAAGGAGAATATACCATTGCTTTGGCTAGAAAAAATCCGAATAAAAATTATATTGGTATCGATATTAAAGGCGCTCGCTTTTGGAGAGGCGCAAAAACTGCAATAGAAGAAAATCTAGATAATGTAGCTTTTGTAAGAACTCAAATAGAGTTGGTCGATTTTATTTTTGCAGAAAATGAAGTTTCAGAAATTTGGATTACGTTCCCAGATCCTCAAATAAAATTTCAGCGTACAAAACATAGGATGACTAATGCTAGTTTTATGAAAAAATACCATCATATTCTTAATGAAGATGGTATCATGAATCTAAAAACAGATTCAGAATTTATGCATGGTTATACTTTAGGTTTATTGCATGGAGAAGGCCATGAAATTTTATATGCAAACCATACTGTGTATAAAAATGAAGGCGCGCCAAAAGAAGTTACAGAAACTCAAACTTTTTACGAAAAGCAATATTTAGAAGTAGATAAATCTATTACCTACATAAAATTTAGATTAAAGTATTAGGTTACGCATGCTGTCATTCCGAAAATGAGCCTTTTCGGCGATTGAGGAATCTCATTGCAGCATAATTGTTAATGTTCGTTTTCAACTCCGTGAATGGCTGTTTTACTCCGTGAAACTCTGTGTAATAACTTTGCACCACAGTCATCAGTGATAATCCGTGAAATCTGTGTCTTTTTTTTGAAGCCTCCGAGTATCTCTTTGTTATCTCTGCGAAACTCCGTGTAATAATGCTATCTTCACAATGTGAAAGAATCCGATAATTTTTTTGATAAAGTTTACAAAGTCGCTCGACTAATTCCGTATGGTAGAGTTACCAGTTATGGCGCAATTGCCACGTATTTAGGAGCAGCAAGATCTGCAAGAATGGTAGGTTGGGCTATGAATAAAGCACATAATTTAGAAGATATTCCTGCACATAGAGTAGTAAATAGAAAAGGATTACTTACAGGTAAGCATCATTTTGATGGTACAAACCTAATGCAACAATTACTAGAAAATGAAGGAATTATGGTTGTAGAAAATCAAATTCAAGACTTAGAAAAAGTGTTTTGGAATCCTATAGAAGAATTGTCTTAGTTTTTCTAAACCTATCTAAGATTTATCAATAATTACAAAACCATTGGTGCAATTTGTGTATATAATATCCAACTATCAAAACATAAATAATCACAATCTACAAACTTTCTATTCTAATCAGTAAAACGTATATTTGCAAGTAAGATTAAATAAAAATAAAGTGAGTTTTAAGAAACAAGATATATACAAGGCATTAGAAACAATTACAGCTCCCGGAGAAGGTAAAAGTTTAATAGAAAACAACAATGTAACAAATGTAGTTACTTTTGGAAATGATGTTGAAATAGATGTTACCATTAGTAACCCTACTTTACAAGCAAAAAAGAAGATTGAAACGGAGATTGCCAAGGCAATTAAAACCCATGTTGGAGAAGAAATTAATGTAAAAATACATTTAAAAGTAGAAAAGCCTGTAGCAAAAGTAAATCCAAACCAAATTAAAGGAAAAGCAATTCCTAATATTAAAAATATTATTGCAATTGCATCTGGTAAAGGAGGCGTTGGTAAATCTACAATAACATCAAATACAGCAATTTCTTTAGCAAAAATGGGCTTTAACGTTGGGGTTTTAGATGCCGATGTTTACGGGCCATCACAACACATCATGTTCGATGTAGAAAAAGCAAAACCACTTTCTGTACAAGTAGATGGCCGTTCTAAAATGAAACCCGTAGAAAACTACGGAGTAAAATTATTGTCTTTAGGTTTTTTTACAAATCCAAATCAAGCAGTAATTTGGAGAGGGCCAATGGCATCAAAAGCATTAAATCAATTAATTTTTGATGCAGATTGGGGAGAATTAGATTTTTTATTAATCGATTTACCTCCAGGAACAGGAGACGTACATTTATCAATAGTACAAGCCTTACCAATTAATGGAGCAGTTGTGGTAAGTACACCGCAAAACATCGCATTAGCAGATGCTAAAAAAGGTGTAGCAATGTTTCAACAAGAAAATATTAACGTACCTGTTTTAGGAATCATAGAAAATATGGCATATTTTACACCAGAAGAATTGCCAGATAATAAATATTATATATTTGGTAAAGACGGAGCAAAAAATTTAGCAACAGATATTAATACCAAGTTTTTAGGAGAAATTCCTTTAGTGCAAAGTATTCGTGAATCTGGAGACGTTGGGCATCCGGTAGCTTTACAAAACGGAACTGTTTTAGAAAAAGCTTTTAATGATATTACCAAAGAAATGGTTTCAGAATTATTAAAAAGAAATGCAGATTTACCGCCAACAGAAGTAGTTAGAATTACAACCATGAGTGGTTGTAGCACAAAATAAATTTGATTTTATGACAGCACAAGAAACATTAAATAATGTTGAAAAAGCATTAGATGAAATTCGTCCTTTTTTAATAAGCGACGGAGGTAATATCAAACTACTTTCTATAGAAGAATCTATAGTAAGAGTACAATTAGAAGGTGCTTGTACAGGATGTTCTGTAAATCAAATGACCTTAAAAAACGGGGTAGAAGCAACTATTAAAAAGTATGCGCCACAAATTATTGAAGTGATAAATGTAGCGTAAACTGATAAAAATCAGTTTTTAAACATTTGTAAAAATATAATTTTGGGCGTTACCTAAAAAGGTCGGGCTTTTCGCACTCGCTTTTTTTACTCGAAAAAAGTAAAAAAGAGCTCAAACAGGTGCTTCAATCCCTAACGCGCTCATCAGCATAAAAAATAAATAGCGTTATAAAGAACCAAGTAATTTGCTTAAATAAGCAGAATGCTTGGTTTTTTAAAATGATAAAATTAAAGAAACAAAAAGTGATTACAACAGATATCTTAATTATTGGTGCTGGTCCAACAGGATTATTCACCGTTTTCGAAGCAGGTTTATTAAAATTACGTTGTCATTTAATAGATGCATTGCCACAAGCAGGCGGACAATGTTCTGAAATTTATCCGAAGAAACCTATTTATGATATTCCTGCATATCCAGAAATTTTAGCGGGCGATTTAACCTACAAACTAATGGAACAAATTAAACAATTTGAACCAGGTTTTACACTAGGAGAGCGCGCAGAAACCATAGACAAGCAAGAAGATGGTTCTTTTATTGTAACTACCAATAAAGGTACAAAACATCAGGCTAAAATAGTAGCTATTGCTGGTGGTTTAGGTTCTTTTGAGCCAAGGAAACCGCCAATTCCTAATATTACAGATTTCGAAGACAAAGGAGTAGAATACATTATTAGAGATCCAGAATTTTACAGAAATAAAAAAGTAGTTATTTCTGGTGGTGGAGATTCTGCCTTAGATTGGTCTATATTTTTAACAGATGTAGCTTCTTCAGTAACATTAATACATAGAAGAAACGAATTTAGAGGGGCTTTAGATTCTGTAGAAAAAGTACAAGAATTAAAAGACGCTGGTAAAATTACCATGATTACGCCTGCAGAAGTTAAAGGAATTGTGGGTACAGATAAAGTAACCGGAGTTTCGGTTGTTAAAAAAGGAGAGGAACCTTTTATCGTGGAAACAGATCATTTTATTCCTCTTTTTGGTTTATCACCAAAACTAGGTCCAATTGCAAATTGGGGATTAGAAATAGAAAAAAATGCTATTAAAGTTGATAATTCTTTAGATTATCAAACTAACATTCCAGGAATTTATGCCATTGGAGATGTAAATATCTATCCAGGAAAATTAAAGTTGATTTTATGTGGTTTTCATGAGGCAACCTTAATGTGTCAAAGTGCGTATCAAAGAATTTATCCAGATAAAAAATATGTAATGAAGTACACAACCGTGGGTGGTGTAGAAGGTTTTGATGGAACTAAAAAAGAAGCGCCAAAAGCCGTTATAAAAAAGATAGAGTAATCAATGTATCATTCTAAACTTGTTAGAATCTCATTTTATAAATAACTAAATCAGCCCCTTTAGGTTTCAAAAACCAGAAGGGGTTTTTTAGTATTCTTTTTATCTTAGTTAATAGGAGTAAAATAGTAATGATAACAAAATTGCACTCTATTTTATTTGATTGTTAATATTTTTTAAAATTTATGTAACAAAATACCTTTTTAGGTTACTAATAGGTAAACTCAGTAATTTTTAATGCTATATTTTTTATCAATTAAAGGTTAAAATCAATTTATAAAAGCACATTTATAAAAGTTGATTTTCATAAAATTGAGTTTCTCTTTATATTGGTGGAATAACGTGGTTATTCAGTCATTTTTTTTTATATTTAATCTCTTTTAAAACGAACACCTATGATGGAATGGTTTCAGGAATTAACTGCTTTTCAAAAAACGTATTGGATAATTACAAGTATTTCTACCTTTATGTTTTTGTTGGTCTTAATAACTACAATATTTGGTGCAGATACAGATGATATTGGCGATGTAGATGCAGAGATTGATGCAGATACCGGTGCAGGATTTCAATTTTTTACCTTGAAAAACTTAGTCGCATTTTTTACTATTTTCGGATGGAGTGGAATTTCAAGTATCGATGCCGGAAATTCAAAACCTACCACTATTATTATTTCACTTCTTTGTGGTTTAGCAATGATGTTTGTAATGGCAGCAATGTTTTATTACATCAGTAAATTAACCTCTAGCGGAACTTTAAAAATGAAAAATGCTTTAAATGCTATTGGAGAAGTGTATTTAACCGTGGGGGCAAATAGGTCTAAAATTGGAAAAGTACAAGTAAAAGTACAAGGAGCTTTAAGAGAATTAGAAGCTTTAACAGATTATAATGAAGACTTAAAACAAGGAAATGTTATAAAAGTAATTGAAGTAACAAACAATGGAATATTAATAATAGAACCTCAAAAATAAATAAAAAATACTATGCAAAATTTTATAACATTACAAATTGAATCCTTTGGTGCATTGCCAGTAATTGCTTTTGCTATTTTAGCAATTATAATTGTGTTTGTCACTTTGGTAAAACGATATAAAAGATGTCCTTCAGACAGAATTTTGGTGGTTTATGGAAAAGTTGGAGGAGGAGAATCTGCCAAATGTATTCATGGTGGTGCTGCATTTATTTTTCCTGTAATTCAAGATTATCAATTTTTAGATTTAACACCAATTTCTATAGAAGTAAATTTGGTAAACGCCCTTTCTAAGCAAAACATTCGTGTAAATGTACCTTCTAGATTTACTATTGGGGTTTCTACAGAGCCAGGAATTATGCAAAATGCTGCAGAAAGATTGTTAGGTTTAGACCAAGATAGCATTCAAGATCTAGCTCAAGAAATTATATTTGGTCAGTTACGTTTGGTGGTAGCTTCAATGGATATTGAAGAAATTAATAATGACAGAGATAAGTTTTTGACGAATATTTCTCAATCTGTAGAAACTGAGTTAAAGAAAGTAGGTTTAAAATTAATCAACGTAAATATTACAGATATTGTTGATGAATCTGGTTATATAGAAGCACTTGGTAAAGAAGCTGCAGCACACGCAATTAACGCAGCACGTAAATCTGTAGCAGAAAAAAATAGAGATGGTTCTATTGGAGAAGCAAATGCAGTACAAGATGAAAGAACGCAGGTTGCAGCAGCAAATGCACAAGCAGTAGCTGGAGAAAATACCGCAAAAATTAATGTAGCCAATTCAGATTCTTTAAGAAGACAAAGAGAGGCGGAAGCGGAGCGTACAGCAATTGCATCAGAAAAAGTACAAACAGCAAACGCATTAAAAGAGTCTTATGCGGCAGAGCAAGAAGCAGAAGTTGCAAGAGCAGAAAGAGAACGTTCTTCTCAATTAGCAGATATTATTGTACCTGCAGAAATAGATAAACGTAAAGTAGAAATAGATGCAGAAGCAAGAGCAGAAAATATTAGAAGAATTGCAAAAGGAGAAGCGGATGCAATTTTGTTTAAAGCACAAGCAGAAGCGCAAGGTTTATTTGAAGTTTTAACAAAACAAGCACAAGGTTTAGATCAAATAGTAAAAGCGGCAGGAAATGATTCTCAAAATGCTGCATTGTTATTAATTGCAGATAAATTACCAGAATTGGTAAAAATACAAGCAGAAGCTATTAAAAATATTAAGATTGATAAAGTAACTGTTTGGGAAAATGGAGGGGGTGCAGATGGTAAGACATCAACGTCTAACTTTATTTCTGGTATGTATAAAGCAGTGCCACCATTACAAGAAATGTTTAATATGGCTGGTATGGAGTTGCCAAGTTATTTAAAAGGAAAAGATATTTCTGCTGAAGATGTTAAAGAAATTGTAGAGGCAGCCGAGGTTATTGAACCTAAAGAAGATTTACCGTCTAAAAAATAAGTGTTCTAATAAACGAGCATATTCTATTTATATAATTTTTATAAAACCATCATTCATTTATTTTGAATGGTGGTTTTTCTTTGTTTGATAACAATTTGTTTTCCTTTTATTGGTTTTAAAGTACTGCATATTAAATAATTATTAAATTGAATATGACGGTATATGATATAATTTTTGTTTGTTGTAGATTGCAAGTCTAAATCAAATATTTCCTCAACAATGAAAGCTTGTCCAAAGTGTAAATCTAAATCAAACCATAGAATGAAGAGAGGTGCATTTATAAGATTAATACCAGGTACAAAAGCTTATGCTTGCGATAAGTGTAATACAGAGTATACTTGGTTTTCTTTTATCAATCGTTCTTTTAAAATATAAAAATACCCTTACAATAATAACATTGTGAGGGTTTTTTATGAACTGTTATGTAAATTAAATAGTACTTTTATTTACAGGAAGCAGTAAATAAATTAGTAGGAGTAAAGTTTTTTTTAATTAATTTATACTAGTAAAAGTATAAAAAATAGATGCATTAACAAATATAGAGCATATAAATTAGTTAATTTAGAGTAGCTTTAATGTGTTGTAAATATCTATATTTCAATATTCTAACTCTAAACTATAAATTATGAAAGCTTGTCCAAGATGTAATTCTGTGTCTAGGCATAGAGAAAAAAGAAAATTTATTATTAGGTTAATACCAGGAACTAAGACATATGGTTGTAATAATTGCTATACGTATTATACTTGGTTTTCTTTTATCAATCGTTCTTTAAGAGTGTAAAAAAAAGCCTCACTTTTTATAAAAGTGAGGCTTTTTGGTTTCTTATGTTTTGTTTACTTTACTTAAACAATCTAAATATATCGTTTCCGTTAGCGAAAAGTAATAAGGCTATTAATAAAATAAAGCCTGTTACTTGTGCATATTCTAAAAATTTATCTCCTGGCTTTTTTCCTGTAATCATTTCCCAAAGGGTAAAAACTACGTGTCCACCATCTAAAGCTGGTATTGGTAAAAGGTTCATAAAACCTAACATAATAGATAAGAATGCTGTAATGTTCCAGAAGGTTTCTGCGCTCCATTCAGAAGGGAAAATACTTCCTATAGAAATAAAACCACCTAAACCTTTATAAGCTCCTGTGCTTGGGTTAAAAATTTTCTTTAATTGTTTTATGTAGTCTGTAAGTGTTTTTACAGATTTGTTCCATCCTGCAGGAATTGCTTCTGCAAAAGAATACTCAATATTAGCTAACTTGTAATAACCTAGTCGTTCTAAATCTTTAGAAGGTAATTGGCCTAAACTAAGGCCTAATTTTCCTTCATTAGTAACTTTTACGGCTACGTCTTTTGTTTCTGATCCTCTTTTTACAGTTAATTTTATATCTTGATTTTTAAATTTATCTAAAGGAGCTTTAGCTTCATCAAAATATTTTATTGCATCTCCGTTAATAGAAACAACAATATCATTTGGTTTTAAATCAGAATTTATATTAGGTGAATCTGCAGAAACAGCACCAATAACAAAGGGATATCTAGGGAGTACAATTAACCCAGCATCTTTACCTCTATCTACTAGTTGAGAGATGAAATCTTCAGGAATTACTTTGTCAATAATTTTCCCATTTCTTTCTATTTGAAAATTATTTCCGTTTACAAAGCCTAAAGTTAATTCATTAAACTTTTTAATTTTTTCACCATCAATCGTCAATACTTTATCTCCGGTTTGTAAACCTAGATTTATTGCCAAAGAATCTTGTACCCAAACTCCGTCTGTTACGTTTTCATTTGGTAGAAATTTTTCTCCGTAGGTATACATTAACATAATGTAAATAAATATCCCTAATACAAAATTCACAAAAACTCCACCTAGCATAATTATTAAACGTTGCCATGCAGGTTTAGATCGGAATTCCCAAGGTTGTGGCGGTAAAGCCATCTGTTCGGTATCCATACTTTCATCTATCATACCAGATATTTTTACATATCCACCTAAAGGAATCCAGCCAATACCATAAACGGTATCACCAATTTTTTTCTTAAAGATTGAGAATTTATAATCGAAGAATAAGTAGAATTTTTCTACTCTCGTTTTAAACAATTTTGCAGGTATAAAGTGCCCTAGCTCGTGCAATACAATCAATAAAGATAAACTTAAAATAAATTGCGATGCTTTTATTAATATTTCCATTCAGTGTTAAATCATAATTAAAATAGTGGCAAATGTACGTTTTTAAAGAGAGTTGCAAAAGAACAAATTGAGCTACCTTTTTATTTTAACAAAGATTTTGGGTAGTATTTACTTTTATTAGCTTTTCTAAGGGGTTTTTAAGTCGTAAATTTGTACTTATAAAATTATTTTATGGAGTTCAAATTCTTTAAAAAATCGTTGCCAACTCTTATTTTTTTAGTAGTTTTTTCGGCAATTTCACTTCCCGTATTTTATCATTTACTAAAGGTTGATAATCGCCTTAAAATTTATAATCCTGTAGATGTAAACCCGAGGTTGGTAGATGAAAGTATGTTGCATATTCAAAAAAATCACACCGTCGCAGATTTTAAATTGATCAACCAAAATGGAAAAACCATTACAAATGATGATTATAAAGATAAAATTTACATAGCAGATTTCTTTTTTACCCGTTGCCAAACTATTTGTATTGCCATGGCTTATAATATGAGTGAGTTGCAGGAATATTATAAAAATGATACGGATATTATGTTTTTGTCTCATTCTGTAACCCCAGTAATTGATAGCGTTTCAGTATTAAGAGCCTATGCAGATAGAAAAGGTGTTATAGATGGAAAATGGAATGTTACTACAGGACCTAAAAAACATATTTATGAGCTTGCCAGAAAAAGTTATTTCGCTGTAACAGATGAAGGTACTGGAGACGAAAATGATTTTATACATACAGAGCAATTTGTTTTGGTGGATAAAGAAAGACGTATTAGAGGATATTACGATGGTACAGAGAAAAAAGACATGGAAAAGCTAAAAAAAGATATTGTTTTGTTAAAAGAGGAATATGCTTCCAAATAACTTGTTTAGAATGATTCTAAATGAGTATATTTGCCTTCCAAATAAAATTCATTGAGCACAATAGCCACATTACGTAAGGGAGAGATAGGATATATTTCTGAAGAGTCTTTAGATTTTATTCCTTTAAAGTTGTTAGAAATGGGCTGTCTACCTGGGGCAGAGGTTCAGTTGGTTCAAATAGCGCCTTTAAAGGATCCTATATATATATGTGTAAATGGAAGCCATTTGGCAATAAGAAAAGAAACAGCTGCTAAAATTCGAATACTTAAAGTCCATTTATAATGTCTAAAAACGATATAAAAGTTGCTTTAATAGGGAACCCAAACACTGGGAAAACCTCTCTTTTTAACCAACTTACAGGTTTAAACCAAAAAGTTGGTAATTATCCTGGAATTACGGTTGATAAAAAAGAAGGTATTAGTAAATTATCTGCTACACAAAATGCTATTATAACAGATTTACCTGGTACTTACAGCATAAACCCTACTTCTATGGACGAAAGTATTGTTTTAAAAACACTACTTAAAAAGGATATAAAAGAATCTCCAGATGTTATATTGGTGGTTGCAGATGTAGAAAATTTAAAAAGAAACTTACTGCTTTTCTCTCAAATTAAAGATTTAGAAATTCCAACGGTTTTGGCAATCAATATGGTTGACCAAATGAACAGAAAAGGAATTACTATTGATTTATCATTATTAAAAAAGGAGTTAAATACAGAAGTCGTTTTAATAAGTGCCAGAAAAAATGAAGGTATAAATGATGTAAAAGCAGCAATTATTCGATGTCATGTTGCAGCAAAAGCATCTCCTTTATGTGGTATTAATCATCAGATTGATCCAGATTATTTTGATAAGTTAAAAGAAATTAGCCCTAATTATTCTTTGTATGAATTATGGTTGATGGTAACACAGAATAATTACCCAGACACTATTTCATCAGAAGAAAAACAAAAGCTGCTTAGTTTTAAAAAGGATGTTTCTAAGTTAAAGAAATATCAACATAAAGAAACCATATATCGTTATCAAGAAATTAATAAAATTCTTAAAAAGACCTATATAGTTGATAAAACAAAAGCCAAAGACCTACGTGGTAGATTAGATAGAGTTTTTACACATAAATTTTTTGGGTACTTTTTCTTTGTGTTCTTATTGTTGGTGATTTTTCAATCTGTTTTCGATTGGGCTTCGGTACCAATGGATTTTATAGATACTACTTTTGCTAAAGTAGCCGATTTTACAAAAAGTAATTTACCCCCCGGAGTGCTTACAGATTTGTTAACAGAAGGAATTATTCCAGGTATAGGTGGGGTATTAATCTTTATTCCACAAATTGCTATTTTGTTTCTATTTATTTCGGTATTAGAAGAAACTGGGTATATGAGCCGCGTAGTATTTTTAATGGATAAAATTATGCGACGTTTTGGTATGAACGGTAAAAGTGTAATTCCATTAATTTCTGGTACCGCTTGTGCTATTCCTGCAATTATGGCAACTAGAACAATTGCTAGTTGGAAAGAGCGCTTAATAACCATTTTAGTAGTGCCTTTTACTACCTGTTCTGCACGTTTACCAATTTATGCAATTTTAATTTCGTTGATAATTCCTAGTAAAAAAATATTTGGATTTTTAAATTTACAAGGTTTAGTGCTCTTGTCATTATATGCTTTGGGGTTTGCAACGGCAGTGATAGCTGCGTATATTTTACATAAAACATTAAAGATAAAAACGAAGTCTTTTTTTGTGGTAGAGATGCCTAATTACAAGTTGCCTTCAGTAAAAAATGTATTTTTTGAAGTGGTAGAAAAAACAAAATCATTTGTTTTTGAAGCAGGAAAAATCATTTTAGCCTTGTCTATTGTCTTATGGTTTTTAGCATCTAACGGACCAAGTTCTTTTGATGATGCCGAAAAAAATACTATTGAAAAAGTGGCGAATCAAAATTTATCAGACCAAGAGTTACAACAAAAAGTAGCTTCTGCAAGATTAGAAAGTTCTTATATTGGTATTTTAGGGAAAACAATTGAACCGGCAATTAGACCATTAGGGTATGATTGGAAAATAGGAATTGCTCTAATAACATCTTTTGCTGCCAGAGAAGTTTTTGTAGGTACTTTAGCTACTATTTATAGTGTAGAAGCAGATGATGAAAATACATCTACGATTAAAGAAAAGATGAGGTCTGAAATAAATCCAGATACTGGAGAAAAAAGATTTAATTTTCCTGTAGGAATGTCTTTAATGGTTTTTTATGCCTTTGCAATGCAATGTATGGCAACTTTAGCCATTGTTAAACGTGAAACCAAGTCTTGGAAATGGCCGTTAATTCAGTTGTTTGGTATGGGCTTTTTAGCTTATATGGCTTCGTTTATAACCTATCAAATTTTAAGTTAATGCAAGAAATTATAGCATACATATTAGTTGTAGTAGCCGTTGCTTTTTTGGTGAGAAAATATATTTTCCCTTCTAAGAAAAAGAAAGGGTGTAGTTCGGGTTGTGGTTGTTAAAAATTCTTTAACACAAAATTAGGATTTTCACTGTGTAAGGTTTTTTATTTTTGATGACTGATTTTTAAATCATATCTTAAAATATAAAAATGAAGAAAACAATTTTATCCTTTGCCGTTTTTGCAATCACCATTATTTCAGCAAAAAACACTTTCGCTCAAAAATTCCCAAGATTAGACGTAAGTCCTATGGATGCTGCTTCCTATCCATCTGATTGGAGAAATTCTGATAAACTAGTAAAAGTAATTTATAGTAGACCACAATTAAAAGGAAGAGAATTGTCTTCTTTAGCGGCGGTTTCTGATAAAGGTGTGTGGAGAACAGGTGCTAATGAAGCTTCTGAAATTACTTTTTTTAAAGATGTTTTATTTGGTGGGAAAAAAGTAAAAGCGGGTACCTATACTTTATTTACAATTCCTTCAGAAAAAGAATGGACTTTTATTTTAAGTGCTGTTAGAAATGTTTGGGGTCATTATACGTATGATAAGAAAGATGATGTTCTTAGAGTATCTGGTAAAGTTTCTGAAGCAGAAAAACCTATTGAGTCTTTTTCAATTGTTTTTAATGAAAATAAGGATGATTTGGTTACTATGTATTTAGGTTGGGGAAATACAGTGGTTTCTGTGCCTTTACAAGAAGTAGTTTTAGAAGCGCAAGGAAAATAAGAATTCTTTTTAGAACCTTAATCATTGGTGGTTTAGAGTTTTTGTTTAGCTATGTAGAGTTTTAAATATATTATATTAAAAAGCTTCAAATTTTTCACTATCTAAATACAGATGGTAAAAAATTTGAAGTTTTTTCAATTACTTGTAATATAGTCTCTTTACTTGCCCATTGGAATCACTATAATTCCAGAGAATTTTTCTTGAAATTTCACTATATCTTTATCTGCTTCTAACTTTGTTTTATAATTACCCACATGTACTTTCCAATCGGGTGCTTTATACACTAGTTTAGAGAAGTTTTCTGGAAACTCTACTTTAAAACGAGCTATAATGCTTCTTGCTTTAGATTCATTTCCATTATAAAGTTGAATTCTATAACCAAATCCGTAGGTACTATTAAAACTTCTTTTTTTAGAAATTATACTTTTAATTTCTGCAGTTTCATTTGTTTTATTCTGAGAGAAAGAAGTGTAACTTGTTGTTAATAAAACAATCAAAAACGAGAGTACTGTAAATTTACTTTTCATGCCTAATTTAATTTTGTACAAAAATAACGACTAGTTTAGGAATAAATTAGTGAAACCTCTTATTTAGAATAATTATAAATTAAGTTTAACATTCTTTTAGCTTTTCAAACTTTAGGAAGAAGTAGTACTTTTGTCAAACGGAAAAAAATGACTTTTATCATTTTATATTAGATATTTTTAAACAAAGTTTAAATATGAAAAGTGTAGAATTGCACAATAGACTAACCACATTACTTTTAAAAAGTATTACTTTTCTCCTAATTTTTGCATTTAGCGTGTCTGCTTATTCTCAAGATATAGATGAAGCTCGTCAAAAAGAAGGAAAAAAATTATTTAAATCTTTATGTGCTTCTTGTCACAAGTTAGATAAGAAATTAGTAGGCCCTGCTTTAGGTGGTGTTGAAGAAAGAAGAGAGAATGATTGGTTAAAATCTTGGATTAAAAATAATGCCGAGTTTAGAGCTTCAGGAGATAAAGATGCAAATGCAATCTTTGATGAGTACAAAGGTGCTGCAATGACTGCTTTTCCTCAATTATCAGATCAAAATATAGATGACCTTTTATATTACACCACGGTAGGTGAGTTAAAAAAGGTAGAAGCTGTTGCGAGTGCTACTGCTAATACTTCTACTGCAGCTGCTCCGGGTTGGTTAATATACATATTAGCAGGTGCAATTATTGTTGCTTTTTTAATGATTGCTAGTTTGTTAAAACAGGTAAGTGAATTAAAAGGGAATACTGTACCAGGAGAAGATTCTAATCTTAAAAGAGATTTACATGAACTTTGGGCAGGTTTAAAACAAAATACATTCTTAAAAGTGTTATCAACCATATTTTTATTATTGGTTGGCGCATATTTGTTTTTCGGAACCTTATTTAAAGTAGGTGTAGATGAAGGATATCAACCAATACAGCCAATTGCATTTTCTCACAAAATACATGCGGGAGATAATAAAATAGATTGTCAATATTGTCATTCATCAGCTAAACATAGTAAAACATCTGGTATTCCATCTGTTAATGTTTGTATGAATTGTCATAAAAATATTTCTGAAGTTGCAGATGATACTGTTGTAGAATTAGAAGATGGACTTGTTCTTGGAAAAGAAGAGTTAGATCTTGAGATTGCAAAAGTATACAAAGCTGCTGGTTGGGATGCTGATAATTTAGAGTATACAGGTGAAACGGCTCCTATTAAATGGGTAAGAGTTCATAATTTACCAGATTTTGTTTACTACAATCACTCACAACACGTTACGGTTGCAGGGGTAGCATGTCAAAAATGTCATGGTCCTGTAGAAGAAATGGAAGAAGTATATCAATACTCTCCATTAACAATGGGTTGGTGTATCGATTGTCATAAACAAACTAAAGTGGATTTAAAAGGTAATGATTATTACAAAAAAATTCATGAAGATTTGGCAAAGAAATACAACGTAGATCAGGTTACCATTTCACAATTGGGTGGTAAAGAGTGTGGTAAATGTCACTACTAATCAAAAAGAATTAAAAATTAAAAGATTAAGAGACTGAATGTTTTTTTAGTTTTCAATCTTTCAATCATTAAATAAAAAGTATAAATGGCTTCAGACAAAAAATACTGGCAAAGTGTTGAGGAACTTAAAGGTAGTTCTATTGTTGAAACGTTAAGTAAAAACGAATTTGTAGAAGAACTTCCTACAGATGAGTTTTTAGGTGATAAAGAAACTTTAGAGAATTCTTCTACTTCGCGTAGAGACTTTTTAAAATATGTTGGTTTTACTACAGCTGCTGCTTCTTTAGCCGCTTGTGAAGGACCGGTTAGAAAGGCTATTCCTTATGTTGTAAAACCAGACGATATAACTCTTGGAGTTGCAGATTGGTATGCAACATCTATGGCAGATGGATACGATTTTGCAAATGTGTTGGTTAAAACACGTGAAGGTCGTCCTATTCAAATAATGCCAAATAAAGAAGCAAACGGAACAACTAGTGCAAGAGTGCAAGCTGCTGTTCTTTCTTTATATGATGAAAAATTACGTTTAAAAGAACCTCAAGATAAAGAGTCTTTCTTAACTTGGGCAGATGCTGATGCTAAAATTGGTGCAAAATTAAACGAATTAAAAGAAGCAAATAAACCTGTTGTGTTATTAACAGGTACAATGGCTAGTCCATCTACAGATAAAATTATTGAAGGATTTATTGCTGAAAATCCAAATGTAAAACATGTGGTTTACGATGCAGTTTCAGAATCTGGAGCGGCAGATGCTTTTATGGCAATGTACGGTAGACGTGTATTACCAAATTATCATTTAGAAAATGCAAAAACAATTGTTTCTTTTGGAGCAGATTTTCTTGGAGATTTCCACGGAGGTTTAGAAAAGCAATACATTGCTGGTAGAAAACCAGAAAAAGGATTTATGTCTTACCATGTACAGGTAGAAAGTAATATGTCTTTAACAGGTGCTAATTCTGATAAAAGAGTGGTTGTAAAACCTTCTGATCAGGTATTTGCATTGTTAAATTTATACAACGCTATTACAGGAGCTAACGTTTCTTCTAAAGCAACTTCTATAGATGCAAAAATTAAAGTACTTGCTTCAGATTTAAAGAAAGCGGGTTCTAAAGGTGTTGTGTTAACAGGTTTAAATGATAAAAATGCACAACTAATTGCTTTGGCAATTAACAAAGCATTAAATAGTGAAATTATTGATACAACAAATACGCTAAACATCCGTAAAGGAAATGATGCGGAAGTTGCTCAATTAGTTTCAGATATGAAAGCTGGTAAAATTGCAGGTTTAATAGCTTACAATGTAGATCCAATTTATTCATTATCAAACGCAGCAGATTTCTCTGAGGGATTAGAGAAATTAGAAATTTCAGTTGCATTGTCTACAGAAAATAGTAGTACAGCGGCTGCTATGGATTTTGCATTGCCAATGGCACACTTTTTAGAATCTTGGGGAGATACTCAATTCGATGAAGTAACGTATGGTTTAATGCAACCAACAATTCAACCATTATTTAATACACGTCAGTTTCAAGATACGTTATTAAAATGGTCTGGAGATACTACAAAATATTACGATTATTTAAAAACGTATGCTACTACCAATGTTTTAGGTGGAAGCTCTTGGAATAAAGCTTTACATAACGGTTTCTTTACAAAAGAAGCAGTTGTTTCTGAGGCTACTTTAGCTGAAGTATCTATTTCTGATGCTGCATCTAAACTTTCTAGTGCTGCTAAACAAGCTGCTGGTTTTGAATTAAACTTATATACTAAAACGGGTTTAGGAGACGGTAAACAAGCAAACAATCCTTGGTTACAAGAATTTCCAGATCCTATTACAAGAGCTTCTTGGGATAATTACTTAATGATGTCTATGGCAGATGCCAGAGAATTAGGTTTTTCTAATCCTATAAAAGATAATGGAGCTATCAATGGAGATTATGCCAAAGTAACTGTTAATGGTGTTGATGTTGTTGTTCCGGTTATGGTGCAACCTGGTCAGGCTGTTGGTTCTGTAGGTTTAGCTTTAGGTTATGGTAAAACTTTTGGTTTAAAAGAAGAAATGCAAGTTGGTGTTAATGCTTATCCATTATATGCTAACGGAAACAATATACAATACGGAGTTACTATAGAAAAAGTATCTGGGACACATAAATTTGCTTGTACACAAGTACAAAAAACAATTGCTGGTCGTCATGATATCTTAAAAGTGGCTTCTTTAAAAGAGGTAGTAAGTAGTGCAGATCCAAAAGAGTCTTGGAACAAACCTGCTTTTGTATCTTATGATCATAAAGAAGTTGAAGCAAATACCATAGATTTATGGGATGAGCATAATAGAGAATTAGGACATCATTTTAATTTATCTATAGATTTATCATCTTGTACTGGTTGTGGTGCGTGTGTAGTTGCTTGTCATGTAGAGAACAATGTACCTGTAGTAGGGAAAAGAGAAGTAAGAGTTGGTAGAGATATGCATTGGTTGCGTATCGATAGATACTATTCTTCTGAAATTGCAACTCGAGAGGAAGCAAAAGCGCAGGGCTTAAGTGGAGGAGACTTGTATAAAGCTATAGAAACTGAAGCAGAAAATCCAGAGGTTACTTTTCAACCAATGATGTGTCAGCACTGTAATCATGCTCCTTGTGAGACGGTTTGTCCAGTTGCAGCAACTTCTCATGGTCGTCAAGGGCAAAACCAAATGGCATATAACAGATGTGTGGGTACAAGATATTGTGCAAACAACTGTCCGTATAGAGTTCGTCGTTTTAATTGGTTTCAATATCCAAATAACAATGAATTTGATTTCAATATGAATAATGACTACGGTAAAATGGTGTTAAACCCAGATGTTGTGGTTCGTTCTAGAGGAGTTATGGAAAAATGTTCTATGTGTATTCAAATGACACAAGCAACTATTCTAAAAGCGAAGAAAGAAGGAAGAGCTGTAAATACTGATGAGTTTGAAACAGCGTGTTCATCAGCTTGTACAACTGGAGCTATGGTTTTTGGAGATGTTAACAATAAGGAAGATGAAGTTGCTGCTTTAGCTGCAGATGACAGATCTTACCATGTGTTAGATTACCTACAGACCAAACCGAATGTAGTATATCAAGTAAAAGTTAGAAATACAAACGAAGCGTAAGAAAATTTAAAATTCAAAGTTTAAAATCTTTGAAAGTTTAAAAACTATAAATAAACTAAGTAATAAAAATATGTCTCATTACGAAGCACCCATAAGGGAACCTTTAGTATTAGGTGATAAAAGTTATCACGATATTACAGAAGACATTGCAAAGCCTATTGAAGGAGCTGCAAATAAAAACTGGTACATCGCGTTTTATATTTCTTTAGCAGGTATGCTATGGGGATTTGGATGTATTTTTTACACCGTAGGAACCGGTATTGGAGTTTGGGGATTGAACAAGAACATTGGATGGGCTTGGGATATTACAAACTTTGTATGGTGGGTTGGTATCGGTCACGCAGGAACATTAATTTCTGCAGTACTTTTACTATTCCGTCAAAAATGGAGAATGGCAATTAATCGTTCTGCAGAAGCAATGACAATTTTCGCCGTTTTTCAGGCAGGATTGTTTCCTATTATTCACATGGGTAGACCATGGAATGGGTATTGGGTATTGCCAATGCCGAATCAATTTGGTTCGTTGTGGGTAAACTTTAACTCACCATTATTATGGGATGTTTTTGCTATATCAACGTATTTATCTGTATCGTTAGTTTTCTGGTGGACAGGTTTATTACCAGATTTTGCAATGATTAGAGATAGAGCTGTGAAGCCTTTTCAAAAGAAAATATATGCTTTGTTATCTTTCGGTTGGTCCGGTAGAGCAAAAGATTGGCAACGTTTTGAAGAAGTATCTTTGGTTCTTGCCGGTTTAGCAACACCATTAGTACTTTCTGTACACACAATTGTATCTATGGATTTTGCTACTTCTATTAACCCAGGATGGCACTCAACTATTTTTCCTCCTTATTTCGTAGCAGGAGCAATCTTTTCTGGATTTGCAATGGTACAAACGTTATTAGGAATTATGAGAAAGGTTACGAATTTAGAAGACTACATTACACGTATGCATATTGAATATATGAATATGGTAATTATCTTAACAGGTGGTATAGTCGCTGTAGCGTATGCAACAGAGTTCTTTATTGCTTGGTATACAGGTTCACCTTACGAAAATTATACATATTTATCTGTAGGTGCAGCAACTGGTCCTTATGCTTGGGCATTCTGGTCGCTGATTATATTTAATATTATTACGCCTCAGTTACTTTGGATTAAGAAATTTAGAAGAAGTTTTATAATTACTTTTATTATTTCTATCGCGATTAATATTGGTATGTGGTTTGAACGTTTCGATATTATTGCAATTGTATTAAGTAAAGGTCATTTACCATCTACATGGTGGCGTTTTGAACCTACGTTTGTAGATGTTGGTATTTTTGTAGGAACAATAGGATTCTTTGGTGTATTATTCTTATTATATGCAAGAACATTCCCAGTTATTGCACAAGCGGAAGTAAAAACAATTTTAAAATCTTCTGGTGAATTTTACAAGAAGAGAAGAGAACAAGGTATACCAACTAAGCCAGCTATTAATGTAGCAAACGTAGCAGGTACAACTGATAAATCTAATAAAGAATAATTATGGAATCATCAAAAGTTATTCACGCATTTTATAATGATGACGAAGTTCTAATGGACGCAGTGAAAGCTGTAAAAGCAGAACATCTTCATATAGAAGAAGTATTTTGTCCTTTTCCTGTACATGGTTTAGACAAAGCAATGGGATTAGCACCAACAAGATTGGCAATTACTGCATTTTTATACGGAATTGTAGGATTATCATTTGCAATTTGGATGACTAATTACATGATGATTCAAGATTGGCCGCAAGATATTGGTGGTAAGCCTAACTTTTCTTGGTGGGCTAATATGCCAGCATTTGTACCAATTTTGTTTGAATTAACAGTGTTTTTTGCAGCCCATTTAATGGTAATTACTTTTTATATGAGAAGTAGAATATGGCCATTTAAAGAAGCTGAAAATCCTGACCCAAGAACTACAGATGATCATTTTTTAATGGAAATACCTGTAAATAATAATGAAGCTAAGATTACTGCTTTATTAGCAAAAACAGGAGCTGTAGAAATTAATGTAGTAGACAAGCACTAATATATAGATAATGAAGAATTTTAAATTAATTATCGCTTTATTTACTCTTACAAGTATCATTTCTTGTAATGATAAACGAACGCCTCAATTACAATATATGCCAGATATGTATGTGTCTGTACCTTATGATGTAAATGGTGCTAAAAGTATTGATGGAGAACCTGTAAACCGAGAGCCAGTTGCTGGTACAATTCCAAGAGGTGGTCATCCGGCATATGATATTCCTAATACTAATGAAGGTTATGAGTTGGCAAAAGCAACAGGAACAAATCCGTTAGAGGCTACTGAAGAAAATTTAGCAAACGGAAAAGCGATGTACGATATTTACTGTATATCTTGTCATGGAAAAAAAGGTGATGGAAATGGAGTTTTATCTCAAAGAGATAAATTTTCAGGTATTCCAAACTATAAAGATAGAGATATTAACGCAGGTAGTATTTATTTTGTAATTATGCACGGTAAAAACTTAATGGGTTCACATGCATCTCAAACAACGTACACAGAACGTTGGCAGATAGTACAATACGTAGAAAAATTACGTTCAGAATTATAATTTCAATAAGAAAGAATACGAAAAGATATGTATCAATTCTCAGGTAAATTAAAAACATTCTCATTAGCACTAATACTTGTTGGTTTAGTGGGAATTGGTTATGGTTTTTATTCAGCACCTAAAACGGTAGAAGAAGCTAAAGAAATTATTTCACATCAAGGAGCACATGGCGATAGTCATGCTACTTCACATGAGGAAGTTAAAGTTGATGAACATCATAGTTCAGAAGGTGTTGAAACTCATGGTGCAGTGGCAGAAACTCATGCTTCAGCAGATGCTCATGGTGAACATCATGATGATGCACATGCAGAACATGTTTTACATCAATTAAAAAATAAGCCTTGGTCGGCATTATATGTATCGTTATTTTTCTTTTTAGGAATAACGTTATTAGTATTGGCTTTTTATGCGATTCAAAGAGTTGCTCAAGCAGGTTGGTCTATTTTACTTTTTAGAGTAATGGAAGCAATAACAGCTAATTTAGTACCAACATCTATTGTAATGTTAATAGTTATTGGTTCGGCAGTTATGCATTGGAATCACATGTTCCCTTGGATGGCAGAAGGTACTTTTGATCCTACAAGTCCTAATTATGATCCTATTATAGATGGTAAATCTTGGTGGATTAATCTTCCAGGTTGGGCTATTAGAAGTGTTGTCTATTTAGCAATATGGAATGGATATAGATGGTTTATCCGTAGAAACTCTATTAAAGAAGATACGGTTAATGATAATCATAAAACATATAAGTTAAGTTATAACGTTTCTGTAGGTTTTATTTTCTTATTTATGATTACAGAAACTTTAATGTCTTGGGATTGGATTATGGGTCTAGACCCTCACTGGTTCTCTACATTATTTGGATGGTATGTATTGGCTAGTTTACTAGTTAGTGCATTAACTGTAATTGCATTTGTAACAATTTACTTACGATCTAAAGGTGCTTTACCTGGTGTAAATGATAGTCATATTCACGATTTAGCGAAATACATGTTTGGTTTTTCTATCTTTTGGACCTATTTATGGTTTGCACAATTTATGTTAATTTGGTATGCAGATATTCCAGAGGAAACTACATACTTTGCAATGAGATTTAATGAATACAATTTACCGTTCTTGGCAATGGTAGTTATGAACTTTGTTTTTCCTATATTGCTATTGTTAAATAGTGACTTTAAAAGTATTCCTTGGTTTGTAGTTATTGGAGGTGTTGTTATCCTTTTAGGTCATTATATAGATATTTTTGTAATGGTAATGCCTGCTACGGTAGGTGCTCAATGGTCATTTGGAATTCCTGAAATTGGTTCGTTATTGTTCTTCTTAGGAATCTTTATTTATGCTACATTTAGTGCATTCGCAAAAGCAAATCCAATACCAACAGGAAATCCATTCTTAGAAGAAAGTGAACATTATCACTATTATAATATTGAACACAGAGGTGAAGGTTCAGGAGATCATCATTAATATATAATTTAAATCAAAACAATTAAGACGAGATAAATATGCTAGCTCTATTTTATATTTTTATAGCTGTTGCAATCGGTGTAAGTTTCTGGCAAATAACCAGAATAATGAACTTAAGAAGCGTAATTGCTACTGATAAGGACAATGCTACTCAAGGTAGAAATGCCATTTACTTTATGGTATTCTTATATGCAATGATGATTTATTGCTTAATTTTTATGAATGTTGTTTTATTACCAGAGTCTGCTACCTATGAAGGGGAGCATGACGATAACCTTTTTGATATTACATTTTGGTTAATAGGTATAGTACAATTTTTAATGCAATTCATACTTTTCTATTTTACTTTTAAATATAAAGGTGAAAAAGGTAAAAAAGCAAAATTCTATTCAGATAGCCATAAATTAGAGGCTATTTGGACTATTACTCCAGCTGTAGTTTTAGTTGTTTTAATAGGTTATGGATTATGGCAATGGAATAACGTAATGGATTTATCTGACTTAGAAGATCCTGTTGTTATAGAAGTATATGCACAACAGTTTAGATGGGATGCACGTTATGCAGGTGAGGATAACACACTTGGGTTAGGTAATGTAAATTACATCAAGGGTATTAACACATTGGGTGTTGATATGACAGACAAAAATGCACAAGACGATAAACAAGTAACTGAATTGTATTTGCCGAAGGGTAGAAAGGTTCATTTCAAATTTCGTTCGCAAGACGTACTTCACTCAGCATATATGCCTCACTTTAGAGCACAAATGAATTGTGTTCCTGGTATGGTTACTCAATTTGGTTTTACACCTAAGTACACAACCGAAGAAATGAGACAACAGTCTGAAGTTATTGAAAAAACTGCAGGAATTAATAAAATAAGAAAAGCTAAAGGAGAAGATCCTTATGTGTTTGATTATTTATTATTATGTAATAAAATTTGTGGTGCTTCTCACTATAACATGCAAATGAAAATTACAGTTGTAGAGCCAGCAGAATATGAGAAATGGATTGCAGAGCAACCTACGTTAGCATCAGTTATTAAATAATTATAATTAAAAAATACACTACAAATTAATAAGATTATGTCAGAACATCATCATAAAGAAACATTTGTAACAAAATATATTTTTACTCAAGATCATAAAATGATTTCTAAGCAGTTCCTAGTAACTGGTATGTTTATGGGAATTATTGGGGTGTTAATGTCTATGTTATTTCGTATACAAATAGCGTGGCCAGAACAATCATTCTCTATTGTTGAGGCATTTTTAGGTCATCATCAAACGGATGGAATAATGGATCCAGATATGTACTTAGCATTGGTAACAATACATGGTACTATAATGGTGTTTTTTGTATTAACTGCTGGTTTAAGTGGTACTTTTTCAAATTTATTAATTCCATTGCAAATTGGGGCTAGAGATATGGCTTCTGGTTTCTTAAATATGGTTTCATACTGGTTATTCTTTTTATCAAGTGTAATCATGGTGTTTTCTTTATTTCTTGAAGCAGGACCAGCATCTGCAGGATGGACTATTTATCCACCATTAAGTGCTTTACCACAAGCAATTCCAGGTTCTGGAATGGGTATGACCTTATGGTTGGTTTCTATTGCAATCTTTATTGCGTCTTCTTTAATTGGATCTTTAAACTATATAGTTACTGTATTTAATTTAAGAACAAAAGGAATGAAAATGACTAGATTGCCTTTAACAATTTGGGCTTTCTTTATTACCGCAGTTATTGGGTTAGTTTCTTTCCCAGTATTATTATCTGCAGCGTTATTATTGATTTTTGATAGAAGTTTTGGAACTTCATTTTATTTATCAGATATCTTTATTTCTGGAGAAGTTTTACATTACCAAGGTGGATCACCAGTATTATTTGAACACTTATTTTGGTTCTTAGGTCACCCGGAAGTATATATTGTAATTTTACCTGCAATGGGTATTGTTTCTGAAATTTTAGCGATTAATTCTCGTAAACCTATTTTTGGTTACCGTGCAATGATTGGTTCTATTATAGCAATTGCGTTTTTATCTACGATTGTTTGGGGACACCACATGTTTGTTTCGGGTATGAATCCTTTCTTAGGTTCTGTATTTACGTTTACAACTTTATTAATTGCAATACCTTCTGCGGTTAAATCTTTTAACTGGGTTACTACCTTATGGAAAAGTAATCTGCAGTTAAACCCAGCCACGTTATTTTCTATCGGATTAGTTTCTACGTTTATAACAGGAGGTTTAACAGGAATCGTTTTAGGAGATTCTGCATTAGATATTAATGTGCATGATACTTATTTTGTAATAGCGCATTTTCACTTGGTAATGGGAGTATCTGCAATTTTTGGGATGTTTGCTGGTGTATATCATTGGTTTCCTAAAATGTACGGTAGAATGATGAATAAAACATTAGGATATTGGCACTTTTGGTTAAGCATTATTTGTGCTTATGGAGTTTTCTGGCCAATGCACTTTATCGGGTTAGCTGGTTTGCCTAGAAGATATTATACAAATACTAATTTCCCTATGTTTGATGATTTGTCTGACATTAATAAAGTGATTACATTATTTGCTTTAGTGGGTGGTGTTGCACAATTGTTCTTTCTTGCAAATTTCTTTATCTCTATTTATAGAGGGAAAGTAGCAACTCAGAATCCTTGGAAAGCAAATTCTTTAGAATGGACAACTCCAGTAGAACATGTTCATGGAAACTGGCCAGGGAAGTTACCTGAGGTTCATAGATGGGCGTATGACTATAGTAAACGTGTTGATGCTGATGATGATGATAGTGATTATCTACACGGTCAAGATTACGTTTTACAAACCGTACCTTTATTAGAGGGTGAAGAGCCTTCTTAGCATTAAATAGATATCATTTAACTATATTTAAATGATCTTATTATAAAAAAAACCAGTGAAATTATTTCACTGGTTTTTTTGTCTTATAAGTAGATTTAATTTTGGTTGAAGGACAAATCTATGATGTATTCAACTTTATTTTTTAGTTTAATAGTATTTGTATGATGTATTGTTTCTTGGTGTTTGTTCTCTTGCTATTTAGGAAGCATCAGAATAGGTAGTATGGAGCTTTATTGGCCTTAATTATGCATTTTAAACAACTTTGTATGTAATAATAGTGTTATTGTGTATACTTCTAATTTGGTTACGTTTATGCTTAATTTATAAGTTGATCTATTTTATCATTAGGTATAAATCCCTTAAGCATCAAAAATACACCACAAACTACTAAAATTATTCCCATTATTCTCTTTAACCTGTAGATTACCAAAGGTGTCATTTTATTTTTGAGTTGTTTGGCTAATAAAATTTTTCCTAAATCTGTAATTGCATATCCTAATATTACGGTGGCAAAGTACCAAAAGATACTATTTGGATTCATTTTTAAAGTGGGCCCTACTAAAAGAACAGTTCCTAGCCAAAAGGCTAAAACACCTATGTTTATAAAATTCAAGAAATAACCTTTAAAAAATAGTTTGATATAATTATTTTGAATGGGAACTTCAATGGTTTCAGCAGAGGCTAGTGCTTCTTTTTTGTTCTGTTTATCAAAGTAGGTAATAAGTCCGTATATGATTAATACTAATCCGCCAATGAAAAAAAGTCTTGGGTCATCCTTTATTTTCTCTAAAAACGACCTACTTCCAAAATAGGCGATTAATATAAACGTTATATCACCTAAAATTACGCCAAGATCGAAAGCAATGGCTGCTCTTGCACCTTTTAAAATACTGGTTTGAATAAGCATAAAAAAAACAGGTCCTATCATAAAAGCCATGAAAAATCCTATTAAAAAAGCATTCTTAAAATCGTAAATATCCATTCTATAAAGATAATTGTTTAATTAGGATTTACCAATTATGAATTTTTTAAAAATGAGGATAACGAGTTTTATTGTTGATTGAATTTTACGAGATTTAATTATAGAAATTCTATGTTTTCATCTAATTTTATCAGTGTGACTTTAAGTAAAATCTCATAAAGAGTTTTAATTTGGTGTTTTCATTATTATGGGACTTCTCGCTACGTGTGAAGCGACACTCTTTAGTTTTTTGTGGTTTTTTTTACCTAGTTTTAGCCTTTCTACGCTAACATAAATCACAAAAAGTTTTTAATAGTCTTATTTTCTGAGGTATGTGATCGTTCTGTGTTCGGAGTGACAACAGTTGTGGAGATCTTAGTATTTTGAATATAACGAAAACTCGCGTTAGGGATTGAAATGACATCCTTTTTGCTTTTTCGGCAAAAAGATATAATGGAAAGCCCGCTTGAACGCCCAAAAAATAGCAATGGATTTAATAATGTACGATACCTACAAGGTTTTGGAAACCTTGTAGGATAATTACTCGATTAAGTAATTTATTAGTTATACATTTTAAACATCATCAAAATCAATAGAGATTTTTGAAGTTGTTGGATATGCCTGACAAGCTAACACCAAACCTTCTTCTATCTCACTGTCTGATAAAATAGAGTTCTTAACCATTATTGCGTTTCCTTCTGTAACTTTACACATACAAGTACTGCAAACTCCACCTTGACAAGAATATGGAGCGTCTAAATTATTACGCAAACTAGCAGATAAAATATCATCTGTTTGGTTCATTGTAAAAGTGGTTTCTTCATCATCTAATAGCACCGTAATTTCTGTGGTACCTTCTTTAATTTCAGAAACAGCTTCTTCATCTACAGAAGCGGTAAATAATTCGAAATGAATATTTTTATCTGTAAAACCACGTTCTTTTAGTGTTGCAGAAACTTCATTAATCATGCTTTCTGGTCCACATAAATAGGCAGCATCAAAAGATGTGCTTTTGTAACTATTGTTGATGTAAAAATTGGTGTGTGCTTTATCTATTCTACCAAATAAAGAACCTTCTAGTTGTTCTCTACTACAAATATAATGTAAGTTAAAACGATCTGGATTTGCCTCTTTTAAAGCATCTAATTCTGCTTTAAAAATAGTGTCTGCAACTGTTTTATTTCCATAGATTAAAGTGAAAGTAGAAGAAGTTTCGTTTTCTAAAACATCTTTAACCATAGATAGAATTGGTGTAATACCAGATCCTGCAGCAAAAGCGATGTATTTTTTATTTGGTTTAGGTTGTAATATAAATTTACCCTCTGGTTCAGAAATTTCAATAAAATTCCCTTCTTTTAATTCTGTGGTTGCGTACGTAGAAAAAAGACCATTTTCTACCGCCTTAATAGCCACTTTTAAATAGCGATCACTAGGCGAAGAACAGATAGAATAGGCTCTTCTAACTTCTTTACCGTTAATGGTTTTTTTAAGTGTTAAGTATTGCCCCGCGTGAAATGCAAAGTTAGATTTTAGGTTTCCGGGTATTTTAAATACAAGAGAAACCGCATCTGCGGTTTCTCTTATTACTTCTTGGATATTTATTTTATGAAATGTTGACATTACATGTATTTTACACCAAATTATTCGCTATTAAATATTCGGCAATTTGTATTGTATTTGTAGCAGCACCTTTACGTAGGTTATCTGCAACTATCCACAAATTTAAGGTATTTTCTTGAGATTCATCCCTTCTAATTCGTCCAACAAACACTTCATCTTTATCATGTGCATTTATTGCCATCGGGTATACGTTATTTGCCAAATCATCTTCTACAATAACACCTTCCGTTTCGCTTAATATTTTACGAACTTCATCTAAATCAAAATCATTTTCAAACTGTACATTTACAGCTTCAGAATGTCCACCAGCAGTAGGAATTCTAACAGCAGTAGCTGTAACAGAAAAAGAATCATCACGTAAAATTTTCTTTGGTTCTTTTACTAATTTCATTTCTTCTTTTGTGTATCCGTTTTCTAAAAAAACATCACAATGAGGAATTGCATTTCTACCAATTTTATGTGGATAAGCCATTTCACCATCAATACCAGCCTCTTCGTTATCTAATTGCTGCACTGCTTTTACTCCAGAACCAGAAACAGATTGATATGTAGAAATAACTACACGTTTCATTTTATATTTTAAATGTAACGGAGATAAAACTGCTACTAACTGAATTGTAGAACAGTTTGGGTTTGCAATAATTTTGTCGTCTTTTGTTAAAACATCACCGTTAATTTCTGGTACCACTAATTTCTTAGTAGGATCCATTCTCCAGGCAGAAGAATTATCTATAACTGTTGTACCAACTTTAGCAAATTTTGGTGCCCATTCTAAAGAAGTATCTCCGCCTGCAGAAAATAAAGCAATATCTGGCTTCATTTTTACAGCGTCTTCTAAGGTTACTACGGTATATTCTTTTCCTTTATATGTTAATTTCTTTCCAGCAGATCTTGCAGATGCTACAGGAATTAATTCCGTTATAGGTAAATTACGTTCTTCTAATACTTTAAACATTACTGTGCCCACCATTCCAGTTGCACCTACTACAGCTATTTTCATCGCCTAAAAATTTAATATTAAATTGAGTTGCAAATATCTTAAAAATAATAATTATATAAATCACTTAATTCCTTATAAATCAACCAAAGTTTAAAATTGAATCACAAATTTTTCTAATGTTTAAATTTAAACAAGTTGATGTAAAATTATAATGCAGAGTCTTTAATGTTATAAAATATAATGCTAGTATTTAAAAAAGAGGGAGGTAGTTATCTTTTATTTTAACTTCTAATTATTCTTTACCAAATAGGTATCCATAAGGGAGTCCTACAAAAAGTGCCCCACCAACAATATTACCTAAGGTAGCAGGAATTAGATTTTTAAAGATAAATGTAGTCCAAGTTATATCAGCACCTTCAAAAATTGCAAGTGGAATAAAATACATGTTGGCAATACTATGTTCAAATCCTATAGCAACAAAAGCCATTACAGGCAACCAAATTGCAAATATTTTTCCTACCGTATCTTTGGCTGACATACCTTGCCAAATAGCTAAACATACTAACCAGTTAGCACCTATACCTTTTATAAAAGTTACTAAAAAAGTATGACTCGTTTTTCCGATTGCAATATTGTAAACCGAATCTATATAAGGAGAAGTGTGTACAATATGTGTTAGATATGTAATTACGTATGCAAGAAAAAGTGCACCTACAAAATTACCTGAATAAACTAATCCCCAATTTTTGAGCATATCAGAAATGGGTTGTTTTTTTCTTAAAAGGTTGGGTATAAAGTAAGCGTTGTTTCCTGTAAAAAGTTCTGCACCAACAACTACAACAAGTATTAGTCCGATAGGAAAAGTAGCACCAAACATAAACTTAACCAATCCTGGGTTGTTGGCTGCTATTTCTGGAGATCCTCCTGCCACAATAATAGCAAGTAATCCTCCAAATGCTACATAGGCTCCTGCTAAAATTGCAAGAATAAATGTTTTACTTATTTTATATTTTCCTTTGTTTATGGCCATTTGGCTTACAAGGGTTATAACTTCTTTTGGGGTATTCATTAGTTTTTAATGTAGAATTTTAATCAATTAGGTTCTAATTGATCTTTACTTTTTTAAAATAGTTACTTAAAATATTGGATGCTTCTTCTAACTCTTCTTTAGTGTTTTCTCTTGCATCTTTCAGTTCATAGTCCCAACCTAAGGCTTCCCATTTATGGATGCCTAATTTATGGTAAGGTTGTAACTCTATTTGTTCTATAGTTTGGTAGTCTTTAAAATGACTTCCTAATTGATGTAATAATTCAGGCGTATTAGTAATACCGGGGATTAAAACATAACGTAGCCACATTTTTTTACCAGATTTTTCTCTGTGTTTCGCAAAATTAAAGGTAGTTTCTTTGTTTCTTTTACCAGTAATTTTTTGAAATCCTTCTTCAGTCATATGCTTTATATCAAGCATTACTAAATCTGCATAATCATCTATTAACTCAATAACAGGATGATTTAACATTCTTCCATTAGTATCTATATTGGTGTTAATTCCTTCTTCTTTTAATCTTTTAAAGAAAGGAATAAGGTTATGGGCCTGTAACAATGGTTCTCCACCAGAAACAGTAACGCCACCTTTTTCACCAAAATAAGATTTCATTTTTATGGCTCTTTGTACTAAATCTTCAATAGCATGTTCTTCGCCTCCATGAGTATCAATGGTATCGGGGTTATGGCAGTAAAGGCATTTTAATTTACAACCTTGTAAAAAAATAACCATTCTAATTCCGGGTCCGTCGTGAGTGCCAAAAGACTCAATTGAATGGACATTTAATATGTTTTCTAAAGTTTTAATTGCGCTAAAATTTAAGTGAATAAAAAAAGGGGATTTAAAAAATATGGTTACTTTTTAAATCCCCTAATAAATACATAAAAAGGACTACATAGATTCGTGGAACGAACGTGAAATAACTTCCATTTGTTGTTCTCTTGTTAATCGAATAAAATTAACAGCATATCCAGAAACTCTAATCGTTAATTGGGGATGATTTTCTGGGTGCTCCATTGCATCTAATAAAGTTTCTTTGTCTAAAACATTTACATTAAGGTGTTGTGCTCCGTGCTCAAAATAACCAGTTAAAGTAGCAGCTAAATTGTCTATTCTTTCTTCTTCTGTAGCTCCTAAAGATTTAGGAACAATAGAAAATGTATTAGAAATTCCGTCTTGAGAATCTTTATAATCTATTTTTGCTACTGAATTTAAAGAAGCAATTGCACCATTTGAGTCACGCCCATGCATTGGGTTTGCTCCAGGAGCAAAAGCTACACCTAAAGCTCTACCATCTGGAGTTGCTCCGGTTTTTTTACCATATACAACGTTAGATGTAATTGTTAATACAGACATTGTTGCATCTGCATCTTTATAAACTTTTAATTTTTTAAGTTCGTTATTAAAATCTTCAACACCATTGTGAGCAAAAATATCTACTCTATCGTCATCATTTCCGTATTTAGGAAATTCTCCTTCAATCTTAAAATCTACAGTTAAACCTGCTTCATTTCTAATAGGTTTTACTTTTGCATATTTAATTGCAGATAAAGAGTCTGCTACAATAGATAAACCTGCAATACCATAAGCGATATTAATTTGTGGGTTGGTATCAATTAAAGCCATTTGAGCTTTTTCGTAGTAGTATTTATCATGCATGTAATGAATAATGTTCATGGCATCATTATACACACGAGCAACCTGTTTCATAGCAATTTTAAAGTTTGCCATTACTTTATCAAAGTCTAAATACTCATCATTATTAGCTTCAATACCATCAACCATTTGAGTTCCTGTGATTTCACATTTTCCTCCGTTAATAGCTAATAATAAGGTTTTTGCTAAGTTTGTTCTTGCGCCAAAAAACTGAATTTGTTTTCCAATTTCTTGATAAGAAACACAACAAGCAATTCCGTAATCATCAGAACCTCTTAAAGTTCTCATTAAGTCATCATTTTCAAATTGAATAGATGAAGTATCGATGGCAACTTTAGAACAGTATTTTCTGAAATTTTCTGGCAACATTGGCGACCATAAAACAGTAATATTTGGTTCTGGTGATGGGCCTAGGTTGTATAAAGTATGTAAGAAACGGAAAGCTGTTTTAGTTACTTTAGAACGTCCATCATTTAACATACCACCAATTGCTTCAGTTACCCAAGTTGGGTCTCCAGCAAAAATATCATCATAAGCAGCCATTCTTAAATGACGTACCATTCTTAGTTTCATCACAAACTGATCTATATATTCTTGCGCTTCAACTTCAGTAATTGCTCCACTTTGTAAATCTCTTTCAATATAAATATCTAAGAAAGTAGACACATTACCTAAAGACATTGCAGCTCCATCTTGCTCTTTTACAGCAGCTAAATACGCCATATATGTCCATTGTACTGCTTCTTGTGCAGTTTCTGCAGGTCTATTTAATTCTAAATTGTAATGATTACCCATTACAATCATTTCTTTTAATGCTTTTATTTGTTCAGAAACTTCTTCTCTTAAACGAATAACAGCATCTGTCATTGGTCCTTCAATATTTGCTAAATCGTATTTTTTAACTTCAATTAATTTGTCAATTCCGTATAAAGCAACACGTCTATAATCACCAATTATTCTACCACGAGCATAATTATCTGGCAATCCTGTTAAAAAACCTAAAGATCTAAATTTTTTAATTTCTGCATTATAAGCAGAAAAAACACCATCATTATGAGTTTTTACATACTTGCTAAATAATGTATTAATATCTTCACTAGGTTTTAAACCTTGTTCTTCTAATGCTTTTTGAACTACTTTGTAACCCCCAAACGGTTTCATAGCTCTTTTTAAAAGTGTATCAGTTTGTAAACCAACAATTACTTCGTTTTCTTTGTCTATGTAACCTGCAGCAAAATTCATAACACCAGAAATAGTTTCAGTATCCACAGAGTGAACTCCACCATTTTTTCTTTCAACTTCAGTTTCTTTTTTACAAACTTCCCAAAGTTTTTGAGTTTTATTACTGATACCAACTAAAAATTTGTCATCACCATAATAAGAAACAATGTTTTTTATAACAAAATCTCTAACGTTAATAGATGTGTTCCAAACTCCTTTTTTAAATTCAGCTGTTGTAGGCCTTTCTATGATTAATTCTTCAATTTGCATTCCTCTATGTTTTATGTTTTTATGTATTCCTTTATGATATTGCAAATATAACTCTATATGTAGTTTTCAAAATATGATATAAGTTAGGTTTTGCTATTATTAAAGAAAACGATATAGTTTTTAATTATCTGTAAATCAGATAATTGGGTTTTATTTTTTGTTTAGTAAAAACCTTTTTAAGGAAATTAACTACATTTGCAAAAATATTTAGTTTAACCTAATTAGTATAGCATGCAACTGTACAATAAGTTAAGCGCCATAGAACGCGCTGCATTAATAGATGAGGCTGGTAAAGACCGCCTCACAATTTCTTTCTATCAATACTTTAAGATAGAAAACCCACAATTATTTAGAGATAAGTTATTCTTAGAATGGAATGAACTCGATGTTTTAGGTCGAATTTATGTTTCTTACGAAGGAATTAACGCTCAATTATCTGTTCCATCAGAAAACTTTTATGCTTTAAAAGATCAATTAGACAGTATTTCTTTTTTGAAAGATATTCGTTTAAATGTTGCTGTAGAGCAAGACAATAAGTCGTTTTTAAAGCTGAAAGTAAAAGTGAGAAACAAAATTGTTGCCGATGGTTTAAATGACGAAACTTTTGATGTAACAGCCAAAGGAGTTCATTTAAATGCGCAGGAATTCAACGAAATGTTAGCAAACCCAGATACGGTTTGTGTAGATATGCGTAACCATTACGAAAGTGAAATTGGTCATTTTGATGGTGCTGTAACTCCAGATGTAGATACCTTTAGAGATTCTTTAGATATTATAGAAGAAGATTTAAAAGACAACAAAGAAGATAAAAACTTATTGATGTATTGTACTGGCGGAATCCGTTGCGAAAAAGCATCTGCCTATTACAAACATAAAGGTTTTAAGAATGTTTTTCAGTTAGAAGGCGGGATTATAGAATACACTCGTCAAGTAAAAGAAGAAGGTATTGAGAATAAATTTATAGGTAAAAACTTTGTTTTTGATCATAGAAGAGCAGAACGTATTACAGACGATGTGGTTTCTAATTGTCATCAATGTGGTAAACCTTGTGATACACATACAAATTGTGCTAATGAAGCATGTCATTTATTATTTATTCAGTGTGATGAATGTGCAGAAGCTACAGAAAATACGTGTTCTACAGATTGCCAAGAAATAATTCAATTGTCTTTTGAAGAACAAAAAGAATTAAGAAAGGGAAAAGGAAATAGTAATAAGATTTTTAAAAAAGGACGATCGGAAGTTCTAAAATTCAAAAAATAAAATCATGCAAAAAATCGAATTAATGGCGCCTGCAGGTAATTTTGAGTCTATGCAGGCTGCTTTAGATAATGGTTGTGATTCTATTTATTTTGGAGTAGAGCAACTAAATATGCGAGCAAGAGCATCTATCAATTTTACTTTAGATGATTTAGAAGAAATTTCTAAAAGATGTTCAGAAAAAAATGTGAGAACGTATCTTACATTAAATACCATTATTTATGATCATGATTTATCAATAGTAAAAACATTGATAAAACGTGCAAAAGAGGCAAATATTACGGCGGTAATTGCTATGGATCAAGCGGTGATTTCTATGGCGAGAGAACAGCAAATGGAAGTTCATATTTCTACACAAATCAACATAACTAATATAGAAACGGTTAAGTTTTACGCACTTTTTGCTGATACAATTGTTTTAAGTAGAGAGTTGAGTTTACGTCAAGTAAAAAAGATTACAGAAGCTATAGAAAAAGAGCAAGTAAAAGGCCCTTCTGGTAAATTAGTAGAAGTAGAGATTTTTGGTCATGGAGCTTTATGTATGGCAGTTTCTGGTAAATGTTATATGAGTTTACATTCGCATAATTCATCTGCAAATAGAGGTGCTTGCAAACAGAATTGCAGAAAAAAATATACCGTTATCGATCAAGAAACTGGTTTTGAAATGGAATTGGATAATGAGTATATTATGTCTCCAAAAGACTTGTGTACAATTGATTTTTTAGACCAAGTTGCAGATGCCGGAATTAAAGTTTTAAAAATCGAAGGTAGGGGAAGAGCGCCAGAATATGTAGCTAAAGTAATTAAATGTTACCGAGATGCTATTGATAGTTTGGCAAATGGAACTTACGACAAAGAGAAAGTAATTTCTTGGATGCAAGAACTAGAGAAAGTCTACAATCGTGGTTTTTGGAATGGCTATTATTTAGGTCAGAAATTAGGAGAATGGAGTAAAGAATCTGGTTCTCATGCAACGCAAAAGAAAGTTTATTTAGGAAAAGGTGAACATTATTTTGACAAAGCAAAAATTGGTCAGTTTAAAATTGATGCCTATGATATTGCTTTAGGTGATACCATTTTAATAACTGGCCCAACAACAGGTGCGCAAGAAATGGAAGTAAAGCAAATGTTTGTAAATGATAAACCTGCAGAAAAAGCAACCAAAGGAGACGAAGTTACGATGAAATTGGACTTCAAAATTAGAAGGTCAGACAAGTTATATAAGATTGTAAAAACCGAATTCGCAGAAAACTAATGGTAGTAATTACTTTACAAAGAAACAAATGCATTGGTTGTAATTATTGTGTAGAATTAGCACCTAGTCAGTTTCAAATGTCAAAAAAAGATGGGAAATCTGTGTTACTACATTCAATAGAAAAAAAAGGGTTTTTTACTATTAAATCTTTTGATGAATCTATTTTTGATTCTTCTAACGAGGCAAAAAAGGCTTGTCCTGTTAAGATAATTGAAGTGAAGCAGATTTAAAAACTAAATATAAAATCATAAAAGACCTCAGAAATGAGGTCTTTTTTTTATTAAAAAAACTCAATTTTTACCCAAATTCTAATTCAATCTCTACAAATTCTAAAGTCAGTAAAATTTAAAAAAGTTTTCAATTTACCTTTGAAGTATTATCAAATAAAAAAGTAGTTATGTTAACTTTCTTAAACCTATTTTTTCATTCTACGAGAATGCGTATATTTACGAATTAGAGAAGATTAGGCTGTGTATGTTCATCAGTCTGATAATCAATTTATAAACCAAGAGGTTTTTAGGATTTATAGCGAGGTTTTTAGTGGATTTGCTGCTAAGAATAAACTTTAAAAGACTATCAACTATAAAAATATATATACTTACATGGCATGTGGAAGTTGTGGTACAACAGAAAATGGAGTACCAAAAGGTTGCAAGAGTAATGGTAATTGTGGGTCAGGAACCTGCGGAAGTGGTAGTAATAAACTAGCCGTTTTCGATTGGTTGTCTAATATGACCTTACCAAGTGGACAAGAAAGATTCAATATTTTTGAAGTCCGTTTTAAAAATGGAAGAAAACATTTTTATACAAACCCAGAAAATTTACCCATAACAATGGGAGATATTGTGGCGGTAGAAGGATCTCCAGGACATGATATTGGTACGGTTTCTTTGGCAGGAGAATTGGTAAAAGTGCAAATGAAGAAGCACAAAATTACTGCAGATCATGAAGATGTAAAGAAAATTTACAGAAAAGCGAGTCAGAGAGATATCGATATATGGCAGCAAGCAAGAGGTAAAGAAGAAGAAACTCAGAAAAAAGGAAGAGAAATCTTAGGTCGTTTAGGTTTGCAAATGAAATTGTCTGATGTAGAATATCAAGGTGATGGAAATAAAGCAACCTTCTATTATACGGCAGATACTAGAGTAGATTTTAGACAATTAATTAGAGATTTGGCAAGTGCGTTTTCTATTCGTGTAGAAATGAAACAAGTAGGTGCAAGACAAGAAGCTGCTCGTTTAGGAGGTGTAGGTTCTTGCGGTAGAGAGTTATGTTGTTCTACTTGGTTAACAGATTTTAGAAAAGTAACAACTTCTGCGGCTCGTTATCAACAATTATCTTTAAATCCGCTAAAATTAGCAGGTCAATGTGGTAAATTAAAATGTTGTTTAAATTTTGAATTAGACACCTATTTAGATGCCTTAAAATCATTTCCGAAACAAGATTTGGTGCTAAAAACAGAAAAAGGAGATGCTGTTTTTGTAAAGATGGATATTTTTAAAAACCATCTTTGGTATACTTATAAAGAGGAACGTTTTAAATGGTTTAGACTTACGTTAGAGCAGGTTTTAGAAATAATTGCACTCAATAAAAATAATGAGAAATCTATTTCGTTAGAAGAGTATGAAGCGGATGTAGAAATCCCTGTAAAAGTAGATTTCGAGGATGCAGTTGGGCAAGATAGTTTAACACGATTTGATGCTCCAAAAACAAGCAATCGTAATCGAAATAACAGAAATAGAAATAAGAAAAAACCAGCGGTAGCTGCTAATGTGAATAGTAAGCCAGGGGCTAAGGTGAATCCAAATCAGAAACCAAACCCAAATCAAAAGCCGAACCCAAATCAAAAAAGAAAGCCACAGGTTAAGAAACAACCGAATACAAATCCTAATCAAAAACCGAAGGCTAAACCAAACCCTAACCAAAACCCTAACCAAAACGTTCAGAAAAAGCCTAGGCCTCAACGTAAACCTAGACCAAAACCTCCGGGAGATGTAAATAAGCCAGAAGGTGAAGTTAAAAAGGTGAATAAGCCAAAAAGAAATAATAGAAACCGTAATAACAACAAACCAAAAAATGATGACAATTCTGAAAAGAAATAATTTTTCAATTGTTCTAGTAATTCTTTTTTTGATGTTTTCTTGTGATGATAAATCCGATTTTAATCAATATAAATCAATTGACGCAAAAGGTTGGAAAGCCAATGATAATGTGTCTTTTGAGTTTGATGTAAAAGATACGATTTCACCGAAAAATCTATTTATCAATATTAGAAATAATAATGAGTATAGTTTTAGTAATTTGTATGTGATTACAGAACTTATTTTTCCAAATGAAACCGTTGTTGTAGATACTTTACAATACGAAATGGCAGATAAAAGAGGGAAGTTTTTAGGTGATGGTTTTACCGAAATTAAAGAAAATAAGTTATTTTATAAAGAAAAAAAAGTATTTCCAATTTCTGGGAAATATAAGTTTAATGTGCGTCATGCAATGCGTAAAAATGGCAATGTGAAACCTATTGAGTTTTTAAAAGGAATTCAAGATGTTGGTTTTAGTATCGAAAATTAGATAAGGTTCCCGTCTAAAAGGGAAAAACAAATTAATGAAATCTCAACAATGTTGAGAAATAGTTTTTTATTATGACACAAAAGAAAACAACAAGTTTTAAAAAATATATTAAATGGTTTTGGTTGCTAGTTCTTGGCGGATTTGCAGCTATACTATTGTTATTTTTAATAGCTTCTTGGGGTGGTTTAGGAAAGTTACCAACCTTTGAGGAATTAGAAAATCCAGAAAATAATTTAGCTACAGAAATTATTTCTTCAGATGGTAAAACCTTAGGAAAATACGCTACAGAAAACAGAACACCTATAAAGTTTAAAGATTTGCCAGAAAATTTGGTAAAGGCACTCGTTGCAACAGAAGACGAACGTTTTTTTGAGCACTCTGGAATCGATTTTAAAGGAACAGCAAGAGCTGTTTTAAAACCAGGAAGTGGAGGAGCAAGTACTTTAACACAGCAATTAGCCAAAATGTTATTTACCGGTAGAGCCTCTAGAAATATCTTTTTAAGAATCGGTCAAAAAGTAAAAGAATGGGTAGTTGCAATAAAATTAGAAAGACAATATACCAAAAATGAGATTTTAACCATGTACTTAAACAAGTACGATTTTTTAAACCAAGCTGTAGGTATTCGTTCTGCTGCACGTATTTATTTTGGTAAAGAACCAAAAGAATTAGAGGTTCAAGAATCTGCTATGCTAATAGGGATGTTAAAAAATTCATCTTTATATAACCCTTTAAGAAGAGCAGAACGCGTAAAAAATCGTAGAAATGTTGTACTGAAGCAAATGAATCGTAGCGAGTTTATTTCTATGCAACAAAAAGATTCTTTACAACAATTAGATTTAGGTTTAGATATTCATAAAGAAGGGCATAGTGATGGTTCTGCAACTTATTTTAGAACGTATTTACAAAAATATTTAAGAAAATGGGTACAAGAAAACCCAAAGCCAAATGGAGAAGAGTATAATATTTTTAGAGATGGTTTAAAGATTTATGTAACCATAGACTCTAGAATGCAAAAATATGCAGAAGAAGCTATTGATGAGCATATGTCTAATTTGCAAAGCTATTTCTTTAAAGAACAAGAGAGAAATAAAACAGCTCCTTTTTACGACTTAGAACAATCGGAAATTAATACGATTTTAGAAAGAGCTAAGAAAAATTCTGATAGATATAAAAGATTAAAAATTGCTGGAAAATCTAGCAAGTATATTGATGAAGTTTTCAAAACAAAAACAAAAATGAGTGTTTTTTCTTGGAAAGGTGATATTGATACCATTATGTCTCCAATAGATTCTGTAAGATATTATAAATACTTTTTACGTTCTGGATTGTTATCTATAGAACCACAATCTGGTCATATTAAAGCTTGGGTTGGTGGTATAGATAATAAACACTTTAAATATGATGCAGTTGCACAGCAAAAAAGACAAGTAGGTTCTACTTTTAAACCGTTTGTATATGCTACAGCAATTAATCAATTAAAATTATCTCCATGTGATGAATTTCCTAATATTCCGTACACAATTCCAAAGGGAAAATACGGAATCCCAAAAGCATGGACACCAGAAAATGCTAGTAAAAAGTATGGAGGAATGCTAACTTTAAAAGATGGTTTAGCAGGTTCTGTAAATACAATGTCTGTAAGATTAATAGATATGGTTGGCCCAGAAAATGTTGTTCGTTTGGCAAAATCTGCAGGAATAGAAAGTAAAATTGAAGCAAACCCTTCTATAGCTTTAGGTGCCGTAGATTTATCGTTATTAGAAATGGTAAGTGCCTATTCTACTTTTGCAAATCAAGGTTTAAGAGTTTCTCCTATGATCTTAACAAGAATAGAAGATAAAAACGGAACCGTTTTACAAGAATTTACTCCAGAAACTAAAGAGGTTTTAAGTGAAGAATCTGCCTATGTAGTGTTAGATTTATTAAAAGGAGTTACGCAGTCTGGTTCTGGAGTTCGTTTACGTTTACCTTGGGCAAAGCCAGGTTATGTTACGGGATATCCTTATAAATTTACAAATCCTATAGCAGGTAAAACAGGAACTACTCAAAATCAATCAGACGGTTGGTTTATGGGAATAGTACCTAATTTGGCAACAGGAGTTTGGACTGGTGGAGAGGATAGAGCAACCCATTTTGCAGGTATTGCTAAAGGGCAAGGAGCAACGATGGCTTTACCATCTTGGGCGTTATATATGCAAAAATGTTATGCAGATAAAACATTAAATATCAGTAAAGAAGATTTTGAAAAACCAGAGAATTTATCAATCAATATTAATTGTGATGAAAAATCTGATGAAAAAGATAGCCCCATAGAGGAAGATACCGATTTTTAATCTGAGCTAAATTTACTTTCAGCCATATTTTTATGTAGATTAATAAAAGGTTGCCTCGAGACTAATCGATAAGTTCTAAAACAATAACATTATGATCAATAAAAAAGTAAATAACGTACAAGATGCTTTACAAGGTGTTAAAAATGGAATGACTTTTATGTTGGGTGGATTTGGTTTATGTGGAATTCCAGAAAATGCTATTGCTGAATTGGTGAAACTAGATGTTAGAGAGGTTACTTGTATTTCTAACAATGCAGGTGTAGATGATTTTGGTTTGGGATTATTGCTTCAAAATAAACAAATCAAAAAAATGATTTCTTCTTATGTAGGAGAAAATGATGAGTTTGAAAGACAAATGTTATCTGGAGAATTAGAGGTCGAGTTAACTCCGCAAGGAACATTAGCAGAAAAGTGTAGAGCTGCACAAGCAGGTTTTCCTGCTTTTTACACACCTGCAGGTTACGGAACAGAAGTTTCCGAAGGAAAAGAAACTAGAGAGTTTGATGGAAAAATGTATGTATTAGAACCTGCTTTTAAAGCAGATTTTGCATTTGTAAAAGCATGGAAAGGAGATGCTGCCGGTAATTTAATTTTTAAAGGTACTTCTAGAAATTTTAATCCTAATATGTGTGGAGCCGCAACAATTACAGTGGCAGAGGTAGAGGAAATGGTTGAAGTTGGTGAATTAGATCCAAATAATATTCATATTCCCGGAATATTTGTACAACGTATTTTTCAAGGAAAGGATTATGAAAAGAGAATTGAACAACGAACTATAAGACAAAACGAATAGTTATGGCTTTAGATAAGAATGGTATTGCAAAAAGAATAGCACAAGAAATCCAAAATGGGTTTTATGTGAACTTAGGTATTGGTATTCCAACGTTAGTTGCAAATTATGTAGGTGAAGATATAGAGGTTGAGTTTCAAAGTGAAAATGGTGTTCTAGGCATGGGACCTTTTCCTTTTGAAGGGCAAGAAGATGCCGATATTATTAATGCAGGGAAACAAACGATTACAACAATGCCTGGAGCAAGTTTTTTCGATTCTGCTATGAGCTTTGCAATGATTAGAGGTAAACATGTAGATTTAACTATTTTAGGAGCTATGGAAGTTGCAGAAAATGGAGACATTGCTAACTGGAAAATTCCTGGTAAAATGGTAAAAGGAATGGGAGGAGCAATGGATTTAGTAGCTTCTGCAGAAAATATTATCGTTGCCATGATGCATACCAATAAACATGGGGAATCTAAAATTTTAAAACAATGTTCTTTGCCTTTAACAGGTGTAGGTTGTGTTACAAAAGTAGTGACAAATTTGGCGCTTCTAGAAGTAAAGGATAATGTGTTTCATTTATTAGAAAGAGCTCCTGGAGTAACTGTTGAAGAAATTAAAAAAGCAACAGAAGGAACCTTGGTTGTAAGTGGAGAAATCCCAGAAATGAATATTTAAAATGAAGTTATTTAAGAAAACATATTGGTTAATTTATCCGATTACTATCGTGCTGTTTATGTTGATTTTTGATCAATTTTATAAAATAGATAGCCTTCCTTTAAAAGCGGGTATATGTGCTGTTTTAGCTTTTATGATATCGCCAAGAAAAAAAATAATTATAACTCAAACTGGAAAGAAAAAACAAATTACTTGGCTCTTTTTAAAGAATCCTATTTTTTTAGATTAAAATAGAAAAAATAATATTGGAATAGAATATCTTGCGAAAAAACTAGGTTTAGTAATCTTCTTTTTAACAATTGTTTTTATTGCAATATTAGATTTTGGCTTTAAAATTGATAGTTCAATTATGAGAATAATTATTGCAGCACCTTTAGCTGTCGTTTTATCACCAAGAAAAAATAAAATTAGTACACAAACAGGTTCTAAGACCCATTTTACTGGGTTCTTGTTAAAGAATCTAATAATTATAGAATAATAATAAAACTAAAGTGTTTTCCTTTTTTTGGAAAATAAAAAAGCATATATGAAGATATTATCATACAACGTAAACGGAATTAGAGCCGCCTTAAAAAAGGGTTTTTTAGAATGGTTAGAGGCAGCAAATCCAGATGTAATTTGTATACAAGAAACCAAAGCGCATAAAGAACAATTAGATCTTACGGATTTTGAAAATGCGGGATATCCATATCATTATTGGTTTTCTGCACAGAAAAAAGGGTACTCTTCGGTAGCTATTTTTTGTAAAGAAAAACCAAATCATGTAGAATACGGTACCGGAATAGAATCAATGGATTTTGAAGGTAGAAATTTACGTGTAGATTTTGATAATGTTTCTGTAATGAGCTTGTATTTGCCTTCTGGTACTAATTCTGAAAGATTAGATTTTAAGTTTAAATACATGGATGAATTTCAAGAATACATCAATAATTTAAAACAAGAAATCCCAAACTTAGTGATCTGTGGCGATTATAATATTTGTCATGAAGAAATTGATATTCACAACCCAAAAATGAAAGGCGTTTCGGGCTTTTTACCAGAAGAAAGAACTTGGATTGGTGAGTTTATTAAGAGCGGATTTATAGATAGTTTTCGTTTTTTAAATCAAGAGAAACAAGAATATTCTTGGTGGAGTTATAGAGCAAATTCTAGAGCTAATAATAAAGGTTGGCGTTTAGATTATGCCATGGTATCAGAACCTTTAAAAGATAAAATTTCTAGGGCATATATTTTACCAGAAGCAAAACATTCTGACCATTGCCCAATTGCAGTAGAACTTAGTTTATAAAAATAATGAACAAAATTAAACTTACGCTTGCATTTTTTTTATTGATTTCTTTAGAGTCTTTTGCACATTCTGAAGTAAAACAATCTATATATAGAAATGGAATTGGAATGGGAAGTGTCATTGCTATTGTTATTTCTTGGAGTAAAAATAAATCTGTTTTATATGCTATTCTTCACGGGGTTTTAAGTTGGCTTTATGTGATTTATTATATTATTAATCGTGAAGACAAAGAAAAGAATAATTAAAATATGAAGAAACTATTTATATTCATCCTATTAACTAGTACTGTCTTTTCGCAAGAGAAAAAAGACACCTTATTTATTGCGCAAGATTCTATAATAGAATCAAACAATCAATTTTTGTTTTCCGATGCTGATTTAGATTTAATTGATAGTTTATTGGTAGATCAAAAATTTCAATCTGCTTTGGTAGATTCTTTAAGTTATATAATTAACGATAAAGATATTATTGGCAATACAGATACGGCTTTAAGTACAGATTTATTAAAGGTTAGACTGTCTAATTTAAATGATAAAACGCCTTTTAATTTAGCTTTTAATCCATCGTTAGAAAAAGTAATAAACAGTTATTTATTGTATCGTAAAAGATACTATCCAGGTTTAATGGCAAAAGCAAAATATTATTTCCCCGTGTTTGAGCAATATCTAGATCAATATGATATTCCGTTAGAAATGAAATATTTGGCAATTGTAGAGTCTGCTTTAAGACCTCAAATTAAATCTAGAGTTGGTGCTACTGGTTTGTGGCAATTTATGTACGGTACTGGTATTCAGTTCGATTTAAAAGTAAGTTCTTATGTAGATGAGCGCCAAGATCCTGTAAAAGCAACTATAGCAGCTTGTAAATATTTAAGCGAGTTATTTACTCTTTTTGGTGATTGGGATTTAGCACTAGCTGCCTATAATTCTGGCCCGGGAAATGTAAGAAAAGCTATAAAAAGATCTGGAGGATATAAAAATTATTGGAATATAAGACCTTATTTACCAAGGGAAACTGCAGATTATGTGCCTGCTTTTTATGCAACTATGTATATTTTTGAATATGCAAATGAGCATAATATTTATTCTGAATTACCAAAGTTCTTCAACTTTCAGACAGATACCATTCAAATAAAAAGAACCATTAGTTTCGATCAAATTTCAGAGAAAATAGATGTGGATGAAGATGTTTTGTCAGAATTAAACCCATCTTATAAATTAGATATTATTCCGTTTATAAAAGATAGAAAATATGCTTTAAGGTTACCGAGTGATAAGATTATTGAATTTTTAGATAAAGAAAAAGAAATTTATGCTTTGGCAGATACAGATGATGCACAAAGAGAGAAACCTTTACCTAAATATTTTGAAATGGACCAACGTGTTCGTTACAAAGTAAGAAGTGGAGATTTTTTAGGTAAAATTGCAAATAAATTTGGTGTACGTGTAAGTGATCTTAAACGTTGGAATAGTTTAAAAACAAGCCGATTAAAAATAGGTCAGAGATTGTCTGTTTATCCAAAGAAATTAGGGAAATAGTTTGTTGTTAAAGAAAAAATAAAGAAGTAAAACTTACCATAAAAGATACCTAAAAAAACATTTTTAAATTTTTCTTTGAAAAAATAATAATTTTCCTGAAAAATATTTGAAAGTGGAACAATATTTGAAATGCTAAAGAATTAAAACCCATAACTAAACTAAATTACTTTAAAAGCTAAACCCATGAAAAAAATATATCTATTATTTTCTCTTGCATTTTTTATATTATCGTGTGATAATGGTAAAGATAAAATTATTTTACAATCGTCTGTTGGTAAGGTAAATAAAGTAATGGTGATTACTAAGGCGAGTGATTGGGCTGGCGATATTGGAAAGGAAATTAGAAATTCTTTTGGAGAATTAATGGTGGGTTTACCACAACCAGAATCTCTTTTATCAGTTTCTCAAGTAGCGCCAAATGGTTTTGGTAAAATGATGAAGGTTGCTAGAAATATTATGATTATTGGGGTTTCAGATGAAGCGCAATTTTATGTAAAAAATAATGTGTATGCGCAGCCACAAACTATTGTGTATGTGTACGGAAAAGATAGAGAAGGTGTTGTAAAAATGTTTAAAAAGCACGAGAAAGAAATTATTAAAACGTTTTTAGACTCTGATGCTTCAATGCTTCAGAATTTGTTTGCAAAGGATAAATTAGATGATACTCAGTTTAAAACATTACAAAATTTAGGAATTTCTTTAACTATTAGCAATAAATTTAATTTGGTAGATGATACTGGAGATTTTTTGTGGTTGCGCCAACATTTGTCTAGTGGAATTGCAAAAACAGGAAGTAATAATATTTTAGTATATTCAGTTCCTTTAGAGGATGAAACACAGGTTGCTGATAGCATTGTTTCTGTTAGAAACAAAATTGGAAAAAAACATATTCCGGGTTCAGACCCAAAAACAATGTATATGATTACAGAAAAAGCGTATACTCCTTTTACTTTTGACGCCGTTATAGATGGAAAAAAAGCTTATGAAACTCGTGGGAAATGGGAAGTAAAAAATGATTTTATGGCAGGACCTTTTTTAAACTACACCGTAGTTGATAAAAAGAACAATAGATTAATTATTTTTGAGGGATTTACGTATGCACCTTCGGTGAATAAAAGAGCATTTTTATTTGAGTTAGAGGCAATTGGAAAATCTATGAAGATTCAATAAAAAAACTTTATAAGTATAAAAAAATCCGAAAGCATTTGCTTTCGGATTTTTTTATGGAATTCAATCAACATTTATTTCATAATTGAAAAGAATTCTCACATATTTTTATGCTGTTAGTAACCAATTTTAGCTCTTACTCTTTTTAGAACTCCATTAGCAACAACAGTTGCTTTTTCTGCTCCAATTTTTAAAGCCTCATCAAGTTCATGCTTATTTTCCATATAATGATTGTAGCGGTCTCTTATTGGAGAAAACTGCTCAACAATCAATTCATATAAAGCTTGTTTTGCATGTCCGTAGCCATAATTTCCACCTTCGTAATTTGCTCTCATGGTTGCAGTTTGCGCTTCGGTTGCTAATAATTTATACAAAGCAAAAACATTATCTGTATCTGGGTTTTTAGGATCTTCTAAACCTAAACTATCTGTTTTAATAGACATTACTTGTTTTCTTAACTTTTTGTCTGGTAAGAAAATATTGATAAGATTATTTCTAGATTTACTCATTTTTTCACCATCAATTCCGGGAACTAACTTAGTGTTTTCTTGTATTCCTGGTTGTGGCGGAACCAACGTTTCTCCGACAATATTGTTAAATCTATTAGCAACATCACGTGTCATTTCTAAATGCTGTAATTGATCTTTACCTACAGGTACAATTTCTGCATCATACAATAAAATGTCTGCAGCCATTAACATTGGGTACGTAAATAAACCGGCATTAACATCACCTAATCTATCTGCTTTGTCTTTAAATCCATGTGCTAAAGTTAATCTTTGGTATGGAAAAAAACAGCTTAAATACCAAGTTAATTCTGTTGTTTGTGGTATATCACTTTGTCTGTAGAATATGGTTTTATTAATGTCTAATCCACAAGCAAGCCAAGTAGCAGCAACACTATATGTGTTTTCTCTTAATTCTTCCCCATCTTTAATCTGGGTTAAAGAATGCATATCTGCAATAAATATAAAAGATTCATTCCCTGGGCTATTTGCCATTTTTATTGCTGGTAAAATAGCTCCTAATAAATTTCCTAAATGTGGGGTTCCTGTACTTTGTACACCTGTTAAAATTCTAGACATTACTTTGTTTTTATCTTTTTTTGATTGAGAGATTCTAATTACACTCTACAAGTACAAAAATAAGGTTTTGTTTAAGAAAACCTATCAAACAAAAGAATATTAGTATTTTTGCTTACAGATTAAGTTTTAGAGTGTCAACTTTATTCTTTTTAAGTTATAATAATTAAAAGTACTATTAAACGTTTGGTAATATTGTGAAGTATATTAAAATTCCTTTTCTTCTTATTTGGCGTCTGTGGTTCTACATTTTAATGTTTACAACTGTCGTAATAATGTCTCCTTTACTGTTTATTTTTACAATAAAAGAAGACTCCTATCATTTACTTTGGAAATTAGTTAGAATTTGGTCTAAAGTTTTAATTTACGGAATGGGTTTTCGTTTAAATTTGCAATTAGATGAAAAAATAGCACCAGATAAAAGTTATATGTTTTGCCCAAATCATACTTCTTTAATGGATCCTTTTGTGCTGGTAGTTTCAAGTAAAAACCCTATTGTATTTGTTGGTAAACACGAATTGGCTAAAATACCTGTATTTGGTTTTTTTTATAAGAGAGCTGTTATTATGGTTGATAGAAAAGATCCAGAAAGTAGAAGAAGAGTTTATAGAATGGCTAAAAAAAGATTGCAAAATGGTGTAAGTATGGCTATTTTTCCTGAAGGATTAGTGCCAGAAGAAAATGTTGTTTTGGCTCCATTTAAAAAAGGTGCTTTTAGTTTGGCTATAGAATTTGATATGCCAATTGTACCTCAGGTGTATTACGATAGTAAACGTCTATTTTCTTGGGATGTTTTTAAAGGTGGTTTTGGAACTTTAAGAGTGCATCAACATCCGTTTATTATAACCAAAGGATTGTCTATTAGTGATGTAAATAATTTAAAAGACAAAACATTTAATATCATTTACAATGATTTGGTAAGTGATAAAAAGTACATGAAAGATACAAATAGCGCAAAATGAAAGAAAAATTTAATCATGGATATTCAGAAACAGAAGAACGCTTAAACGTTTGGTCTCATGGTTTAGGTTTGCTTGCAAGTATTCTTGTTTTTCCTTTCTTAATAGCAAAAGCAACAAACTATATTAACTTTTGGGAGGTTACTAGTTTTGTAATTTACGGGTTAAGTTTAATTATTTTATACGCTGCTTCTACATTTTATCATGCAGCGAAAAATCCGAAGAAAAGAAGACGGTTAAATATTTTTGATCACGCTGCTATTTATGCTTTAATTGCTGGGAGTTATACCCCTTTTTGTTTGGTTGCTTTAAACTCTGACTTAGGTTGGTATATGTTTATTGCGGTTTGGGTATTTGCTTTAACAGGTATTATTTTAAAGTTGTTTTTTACCGGAAGATTCGATAAAATTTCTACAGCAATGTATCTTTTAATGGGGTGGCAAGTGGTGTTTTTTATAAAACCTTTAATGGTTGCTTTACCAAGTTTTAATTTAAACTTATTAATTGGTGGAGGTGTTTTTTATACCATTGGTGCTATTTTATATTCTATTAAAAAGATACCTTATAACCACGCAATTTTTCACGTATTTGTTTTATTAGGTAGTATCAGTCATTTTATAGCCATTTACTACTTGTAATTTTTAAATCCAGTCTTTAAAAGGATGTTTACTAATGCTAGAATTATAGTATTTTACATCTCCAGTAACTTCTTGGTCTAACCAATTTGGTTTTGTAAAAGTTTCAGTTTCTGAGTTTAATTCTACTTCTGCAACCTTTAAACCATGGTTGTCACCATAAAATTCATCCACCTCAAAAGTGTGATTACCAATTTTAACTAGGTATCTTGTTTTATCAATAATACTAGGTTCACACAATAAAAGTAAATTTTCTGCTTCTGCTTTGTCAATTTCTTTTTCCCACTCAAAACGGGTTGTTCCTGTTGCGTTAGACTTTCCTTTAATAGTTATAAAAGCTTTTTCATCAGCTATTCTAATTCTTACAGTTCTGTTTTTATCAGAATTTAAATACCCTTGTTTAATGCTTTTTTGAGCAAAACTTTTACTTTTGAAATCATCGTTTTTTACTAAAAATTTTCTTTCTATTTCTAAGCTCATAAAATCTTTTCATTTTTGTACTAATGTAAGGTGTTTTATCGTTATTGTAACAATAAATAAATATCTTTGAGAATCAAAATTTAATAATGAAAAAACTATTATTACTATATATATTGCTATTTTCAGTACTTTTTTCTGCTCAAACAGATTACAGTGCTTCTTGGGAAGATTTTTATTCTTACAACAATGTAAAAGATTTTGTGAAGGTAGATAATGTAATTTATGCATTGGCAGACAATGCTGTTTTTACGTATGATGTGACTACTAATGAGATAGAAAAACTATCTTCTATACAAGGTTTGTCTGGAGAAATTACAAGTGCTATTCATTACAGTAGTGCTTTTGAGAGGCTTGTAATTGGTTATGAAAATGGCTTGGTAGAAGTTGTAGATAAGGATGGTTTAATAACCATTTCATCAGATATTGTAAGTTTTAATCAATCTGGAGAAAAAAGTATCAATGATATTACGGAGTATAACAATAAATTGTATTTGTCTACACCATTTGCTATTGTTGCTTATGATATTGATAAGTTAGAGTTTGGAGACACCTATTTTATAGGTTCGGGTTCTAGTGCTGTAAAAGTGAATCAAACTGTAGTGTTTAATAATACTATTTATGCAGCCACAGAAAATGGGTTTTTTACGGCAGATATAACAAGTAATTTGTTAATAGATTCTAATAATTGGCAACAACACTCTACAAGTATAAATTTTAATGAAATATTAAGTTTTAATAATACTGTTTATACGGTTTCAGGAACAAGATTGTATGAAATAAATGGAGTGAGTTTAAGTGAAAAAAGAAGTTTTTCTCAAACAATTGTTTCTATTAAAAGTTCACCTTCTTTTTTAGCAGTAACTCTAAACGAGAGTTCAGAGATTTTAGATACATCATTAAACACCCCCTTTCAATTTAACAGAACAACCGATTTTGATTTTACTCTAAACACTTCTTTTTTTGAAAATGATATTGTTTATCTAGCAACACAAGAGTTTGGTGTTTTACAAAAAGCTGCAAATGGCGTTGATTATTTAGAAATTCATCCAGAAGGTCCTGTAGAAAATGATGTTTTTTCTATTACTGCGAGTAATAGTAATGTTTGGGTTGTTTATGGAGGGTACGATGCTACGTATACGCCTATTGGAAATAGAATAGGTTTTATCAGCCACTATAACAAGGGAGAACCCGATGGAGAAAAATGGAAAAATATAAATTTAAATGCAGAGGCTCCATTTACAGATTTAAACCATATTACCATTGACCCAAATGCAGAAAACAAAGTATATGTAAGTTCTTTTGGTGATACGAATATAACTTCTATTAATAATAAAAATGCAACAGGAGGTTTATTAGTGATAGAAAACGATGAATTAAAAACATTTTATAATGATTCTAATAGTTCTTTAGAAGATATTGTTGCGGATATCCCAAACAGAGTAACCATAAGAGTTAGTGGTACTGTTTTCGATCCGCAAGGAAATTTATGGGTTACAAATGTTTTAGTAGATAATGAGTTACACAAACTTTCTACAAGCGGCAATTGGTCTAGTTTTGATATGAGATCTGTAGAAACAGATGTTAGTAAAGCAGGTATTAGTGAAATTGCTATAGATAACAATAACAGTCTTTGGTATGGGGCTAGAGCAAATGGAGTCTACGTTTTTAATGAAAACGGAAATAGAAAAAAAGCATTGATTGCAACCCCTAACTTAGGAAATCTTCCGGATGCAAATGTAGAATCTGTAGCTATAGATGGTAGTAATAGAGTTTGGATTGGTACCAGATCTGGTTTGGTAATGTATAACAATGCATCAGGCGTTTTTGATGATACCACACCAAACGCTAATGCTGTAGTTATTAACGGAAACGAAGAGGGTTTTGGAGAAAGACTTTTAGGAGATCAAAGAGTTAATAGTATTGCAATAGATGGTGCAGATAATAAATGGTTTGGTACAGATAATGGTGGTGTAATTTATACAAATCCGAATGGGCAAACAACGTTAGCAAATTTTAGCATGGACAATTCGCCATTACCATCTAATAAAATTGTAAAAATTGCCGTAGATAATAGTACTGGTAAAGTTTATTTTGCAACCAATAAAGGTATTGTTGCTTATAATAGTAAAGTGTCGCCCTTTGGAGATGTAATTCCTGAGGTGTATGCATACCCAAATCCTGCTTTAAAAAATCATGAAACGATAACTATTGATGGTAGAAACGGAGCCCATTTACCTAAAGGAACCAACGTAAAAATAATAGATGTTGCTGGTAATTTGGTGTATGAAACCAATGTAGTAGAAGGGCAGGAATTACAAGGGGGAAAAGTGGTTTGGGATAAAAAAAATCTGGCAGGTACTAAAGTAGCTTCTGGTATTTATATTGTGTTATTATCTAATGATGATGCTTCAGAAACAGGCGTTACAAAAATTGCAATTGTAAATTAATATGGCTATTGTAACTACAAAGGCAATTGTTTTAAGTACTCTAAAATTTGGTGATTCTAGTTTAATTGTAAAATGTTATACTGAAGAAGAAGGTGTAAAGTCTTATTTAATTAGAGGTATTTTAAAAGCTAAAAAAGGAGGCTTAAAAGTAGCTTATTTTCAACCATTAACACAACTTATTATTGTTGCAAGTCATAATAATAAAGGAACTTTAAACTCTATTAAAGAAGTTCAGGTTTCTAACCCATATCAAACTATTTATAGAGACATTGTTAAACAATCTGTGGTATTGTTTTTGTCTGAAGTTTTGTCTTATGCAATAAAAGAGGAAGAGAAAAATGAAGACCTTTTTGAGTATTTAGAATCGGGGCTTATTTGGTTAGATTTACACGATAAAATAGCAAACTTTCACTTGTTGTTTTTATTGAATTTAACACGTTTTTTGGGCTTTTATCCAGATTTATCTGAGAAAGATAAGTTAGGGTTTGATTTAAGTGAAGGAGTCTTTTCTGATTTAACTTCTCCTAAAAATATTATTTCTGGCAATTATTATTACCAATTTAAAAAGCTGTTAGGGATTACTTTTGATGAAATAGAAAATGTATCTTTTGGAAAACAAGAGAGACAGATTGTCTTAAAAATAATTATTCAGTATTTCGAATTGCATTTAGATGGTTTTAGAAAACCAAAATCGTTACAAATTTTAGAAACTGTTTTTAGTTGATACGTCAAAAATACAGACTAAAAAAGACTTAAGACCGCTTCGCTAAAAGAAGTAAGACGTGTTCAATTGATTGTTTTTAAGTGTTTTGTATTAAAAAAAATAGGCTTATTCAATACCCTGTTTTATAATTCAAATCTTTAAGTTATAATTTCTATCTAAAAAAAATGAACTTCATAAAGTTAACATAAACGTAAACTATTTTTAGTAAAGGCTAATGTTGATAGGTGTTTAAAAAGGTTTTTTAGTTTGAAAAAAATCTAATTTTTCTTCTTTTTACCTTCTTCTGTAAAATTATCATTTAATGCTCTTTCTGTTTTTATAATGCTAACTAAAACAGATAATAACACCAAAATCATAGGTTGCCAAGTCAATTCTTTAGTTGCAAAGTATGCAAATACCAAACCACCTAAAAGTGAAATTCCCGCATAAATAAGTAAGTTTTTACTAAAAACGGCATGCGCAAAATCCCATATTTTTTGATTGAGCATTGTTTTTGGTGTTCTGTAACCGTACCAATTATTTATTTTCTTTGGAGGAAATTTTAGAAAAATAATACTCATTAAAAAAAGCAATCCGTTTGTGGTTAAAATATAAATAACTGGACTCATAATAATTCTAAATTTTTAATTTTGCTACTGCTACTGCTACTGCTACTGCTACTGCTACTACTTTTTAATAGGTCTTAACAATCCTTCTTGCGCAACAGAAGCCACTAATTTACCATCTCTTGTAAAAATATTTCCTTTAGATAATCCTCTAGCCCCAAAAGCATTTGGAGATTCCACAGAATAGAGCATCCAATCATCAAAATCGAAATCTCTAAAAAACCACATAGTATGGTCTAAGCTTGCCGTTTGCGTATTGCCAAAATTATAATTACTTGCATTCGGATTAAATGCAGGGTTTAAGATGTTATAATCAGAAATATAAGCAAGAATTTCTTGTTTTGTTCTAAAACCCATTTCTTGTTTATCTCCTTTTAAACGAAACCAAACTTGTTCTGTTGGTGGTAAGTTTTCTGGTTGTAATGGGTTGGGAATTCTAACCGGTTTAAATTCTATAGGTCTTTCTATACTTAAAAAGTATTTCATAGATTTTGGTAAAAAATCGCCAAATTTATCCAACAAATCATCCCAACTTAACAATTTTTCGGGTTGTTTTATGTTAGAATCAAATGTTGTTTGATGTTCAAAACCATCTTCTTTTTTATGAAATGAAGCTGCTAAAATAAAAATAGTTTTTTCATTTTGGCTAGCAGTAACTCTTCTTGTAGAAAAACTACCACCATTTCTTACTTCTTGTACATGGTAATTAATAGGAATCGTTAGATCTCCGGCTTCTAAAAAATAAGAATGTAAAGAATGTAAAAAACGATTTTCTGGTATGGTTTTATAAGCTGCATTTACGGCTTGTGCTATAACTTGTCCGCCAAAAACACTTGGGCTACCAATAGTAACGCTATTTCCACTAAAATTATGGTTTCCTAAGTTTTCTAAGTTTAAAAGGGCAATTAATTCTTTAGTGTTTTTCATGAGAAATTTCTAAATTTTTAAATGGAAATTTTTGTTGAAATGGAGTTGGTTGAACTCTTTGCAAAAATAACTTTAAAATTTTATTTTTAATAGTTTTCTTGTGACGAAGATACATGGTTAAATCTTGAGGAACTGCACCAACCGAACTTTTTATTTCGCTAGCGGTTCTTCCAAAATTAATGGTTTTTAGTTTTTTATCAATAGCAATTTCTATATAGTCGTACAACATTCTTTGGTAAATGGCATACTCTCTATTTAGTTGATAATCGATGCCTACAAAGTGGGCGTCTAAAGACTCTTTGTTGATGATGCCAGAAATGAAACCAACAATTTTATCATCTAAACAATAAGATTTTAAAATGTAATTACCCCCAAATTTTTCCTTTAAATCCCTGTATGTTTCCAAATTAAAAATCCCCAAATTAAAACCAGCATTCAGAGCCACTTTTTCATAGAGAGCAGTCATTTTAGGTAACATCTCTTCGATGTCTTCTAAAGTGATTTCTTTAATTTTAATTGCGGCACTTTGCTTAAAAGCTTTTTTTGCTTTTACTCTAAACTTGGTTTTCATCGCAGCTAAATAATCGTCAAAATTTTGCCAATTATCATGCAGCTGAAGTTTCATATTAGGCTCTACAGAAAATGGATGGTATTTGTAATCTTTTAAAACATCAGTTATAAACAATGATTCCTTTGCAAAGTCTTTTACAAGAAAGGCATCAATCTGTTTTTTTAGCTTTTTATCAGAATTTACAAAATGATTAATACTTTCTGCCAATTCTTTTATAATGGCTTTTTTATCTTGACCATCCTTTATAAAAACTCCATGTTCTCCGCTCACAAAAGTGTTTCCACAGATTAGTAATTTTAAAGGTTTTTTATCTGGAAATACATGTAACTTTCTACCAATCTCTTTTAAAAATTCAAAATCGTTTTTAATAGAATTCAATTCAAAATCAATCATTTTTAAACTAGCAAATGCAGTAGGTTGGTTTTTGTTATCAACCAAAACAATATAAGAAAATGTTATTTCTGGGTGCTTTTTTTCTATTGATTTTAAAAAGTCTGGATGAAAATAAATATTTATTGTACAACCTAATTTTTCCCAGATTTGAGAAGGGATTTCATCTATAGAAGAGAAAAATTGCGCGGTATTTGTATTGGTACAACAAATCAAATTAATTCATATAAGGTTTTAAATTTTCGGTTGCTTCTAAAGGAGTTCTCTTTATTTGCAAAGTTCCGTTTTCTAATGTAATAATTCACTATTTAATCAAATAGATTTTATGGTCTTCAATTATAATACCAGTTATACATCTTGGGTATATACAGTTTGTTCTACCAAAAAGCACAAATTTAGAAGCTCTATTAAAACAACTTCTTTTGGCATTTTTAAAAGCACGAGAAATTCTATAATTATAAGCATTTATATATTTTTTGAATATAAAGAGGCATAAAAAATAAGAATACATAAAATTATGATTTCTTTAACACAACCTTAATTAGTTGCATATACAACTAATTGAGATTATGTTTATTTTTGCTGCGTGAAAAATGATGAACAACATATAGATTTTGAAAACTCAATAGGCCCTTGGCTTGGGAAAACAGGGAAAATGGTTAATTTTTTTTTTCAAGAATCATTTAGATCTAGAAACATAGATCTTACTAAAGAACAAATGATGCTTTTAAAAAAGTTACATGATCAAGACGGTTTAAATCAACATGATTTGGCTTTTTTAACGTTAAGAAACAAATCTTCTTTGGCACGTTTGTTAGTAAATATGGAAAAGAAAAACTACATTTTTAGAGAACAAAATAAAGACGACAAACGTATTAAAAATGTATACATAACCAATTTAGGAAAAGAAGTTTTTAATAAAGCAAAACCTATTATTCAAGATTTAATTACCACTATGGAAACTAATATTACGCCGGAAGATAAACAACAAATAATTAATATTTTTAAAAAAATACAGACTAATTTATATTCTAAATTAAAACATATTTAACAACCGATTTATGAGAAAAATTATACTAGCCGTTCTAGGGGTTTTAGCTATTGTAGGAGCAATAATTTTAGGTAATTATCTAATTGATAAAAACCAAAAGCCAAAACCAAAATATAAAAGGCAAATTAAAACTGCTTACGTAAAAAGCGTAGAGAATAAAGAGATTCCTATTATTTTATCTGCGAACGGTAATTTAACAGCAAAAAATAAAATAGAAATATATTCTGAAGTTTCTGGTATTTTAAAAACTTCTACCAAACTATTTAAAGCGGGTACAAATTATAACCGAGGCGAAACCTTGTTAAGTATTAATAGCGATGAGTTTTATGCTAGTTTACAATCTCAAAAAAGTAATTTAAATAATTTAATTACAGCAATTTTACCAGATTTACGTTTAGATTACCCTAATGAATTTAGCAAATGGGAAACCTATATTAAAGGTTTTGACATGAATTCTACTACCCCAAAATTACCAGCATTCTCTTCTGATAAAGAAAAGTATTTTATTAATGGTAGAGGTATTGTTACTGCATACTACAATGTTAAAAACTTAGAAGTTCGTTTGTCTAAACATCAAATTAGAGCGCCTTTTACGGGGACTCTTACAGAAGCTTTGGTGACGCCTGGATCTTTGGTTAGAGTTGGACAAAAATTAGGAGAATTTATAAACCCAAGTGTTTATGAAATGGAAGTTTCTATCAGTTCTGAATTTGCAGACTTATTAAAAGTAGGAAATACAGTTGCACTCACAAATTTAGAAAAAACTAAAAATTACACAGGAAAAGTTGTTCGTGTTAATGGAAAAGTAGATCAGGTTTCTCAAACTATAAAAGTCTACGTAGATGTAAAGCATCCAGATTTAAAAGAAGGGATGTTTTTAGAAGCCAATTTGGTTGCGAAATCAGAATCGAATGCCTTAGAAATTTCTAGAAAGTTATTGGTAAATAATAAAGCAGTGTACACAGTTAAAAACGATAGTATTTTAACATTAACTACCATTAATCCTGTTTATTTTAATTCAGAAACAGTGGTTGTAAAAGGTTTAGAAAATAATCAAAAAATGTTATCACAGGTTTTACCTGGGGCATTTAACGGTATGATTGTAAAAATTAATAAAAAGTAATTGTATGAAGAAAATAATTACATATTTTATTAAATTCCCTGTTGCAGTTAATATATTTATTATTGCTTTTGTTTTGTTCGGATTGGTAGGTGCTTTAAATATGAAGTCCTCCTTTTTCCCGCTAACAGACTCGCAATTAATAAAAATTTCATTAGCATATCCGGGAGCCTCTCCACAAGAAATGGAAGAAGGTGTGGTGTTAAAAATTGAAGACAATTTAAAAGGAATTGTTGGTGTAGAAAGAGTAACCTCTGTGTCTAGAGAAAATTCTGCAACGGTAAATATAGAAGTAGAAAAAGGAAAAAATATAGATGTTGTTTTATCTGATGTAAAAAATGCAGTAGACAGAGTGCCTTCTTTTCCTTCTGGTATGGAGCCAGCAGTTATTGCAAAAGTAGAAAACATTAGACCCACAATTAGTTTTACCATTAGTGGAGATAACTTAAGCCTTAAATCTATAAAACAATACGCTAGAAATGTAGAAAATGATATTAGAGGAATAGACGGAATTTCGCAAGTTTCATTGTCTGGTTTTCCAGATGAAGAAATAGAAATAGCAATACGAGAAAATGATTTACTAGCGTATAACATGTCTTTTTCTGAAGTAGCTGCAGCAATACAAAACTCTAATCTATTAATTACAGGTGGTAATATAAAAACCGAACAAGAAGATTATTTAATTAGAGCAAGTAATCGTTTTTATTATGGAAGCGAACTTTTAAATTTAATTGTTAGAACAGAAACTAACGGAAATATTATCCGTTTAAAAGATGTAGCAGAAGTTAGAGATACTTGGTCTGAAACACCAGACAGGTTGTATTATAATGAAAATTTAGCCATAGATATTACTGTAAGTAATACAAATAATGAAGATTTAATATCTTCTGCTGATAAAATAAAAGAATACATACACAAATACAATCAAGAAAATCAGAATGTACAACTTAACATTACAAGTGATAGAAGTACAACATTAAATGGTAGAACTAAATTATTGATAGAAAATGGTATTGCAGGTATTTTGCTAGTACTTTTCTTTTTAGCGTTGTTTTTAAACTTACGTTTGGCAATATGGGTAGCTTTTGGTTTGCCAATTTCCTTTTTTGGGATGTTTATTTTTGCTGCTCAATTTGATGTTACTATAAACGTACTATCTCTCTTTGGAATGATCATCGTTATTGGTATTTTGGTAGATGATGGTATTGTAATCGGAGAAAATATTTATCATCATTATTACGATTTAGGGAAATCTAAAATTCAAGCAGCCATAGACGGTACTATGGAAGTAATTCCGCCAATTGTTTCTGCAATTCTAACAACTCTTATCGCGTTTTCTACGTTCTTTTTTGTTGATGGAAGAATAGGAGATTTCTTTGGTGAAGTATCTACAATTGTAATGTTAACCTTAACAGTTTCTTTAGTAGAAGCGTTAATTATTTTACCGGCTCACATTGCGCATTCTAAGGCTTTAGATAGAAAACGTTTAGAAAACGGAGTAGAAGTTAAGAAAAATGCCATAGATGCTTTTTTTAATAAAATAAATAGAGCGGCAGATAAAGGTTTGGGTAAATTAAGAGACAATTATTATGTGCCTTTTTTAAAGTTTTCATTAAAAAATAAAATCTTTGCGTTTGCTATTCCAATTGCCTTGGTAATTTTTAGTTTTATGGCAATGAAAGCGGGTATTGTAAAACAATCCTTTTTTCCTAGAGTAGCAAGTGATAGTGTTAAAATTACACTAACAATGCCACAAGGTACAAACGAGCAAATTACAGATTCTATTATTTCATCCATAGAAAAAAAGGTTTGGTTGGTGAATGATGAGTATACCAAAAAACAAACAGGTAATGTACAAGTTATAGAAAATGTAATAAAAAGAATTGGTCCTGGTAGTGCAAATGCAACTTTAACGGTAAATTTATTACCAGGAGAAGCACGAGATTTTTCATCACCAGAAATAACAAATACAATTACAGATAAAGTTGGTAAAGTTACAGGTGTAGAGAGTTTAATCTTTGGTTCTGGTGGTAATTTTGGAGGAAGCCCAGTGGCGGTTTCTTTATTAGGAAATAATATTACAGAATTAAAAGCTGCCAAAGAAGAACTAAAACATGAGTTAGAAAATAATCCGCTTTTAAAAGATATTTCAGACAACGATCCGGCAGGAATTAAAGAAGTAAAAATAAAATTAAAAGACAATGCCTACTTATTAGGTTTAACCTTGCAATCTGTAATGAGTCAAGTTAGGTCTGGTTTCTTTGGTTTTCAAGCACAACGTTTTCAAAGAGGTCAAGATGAAATTAAAGTTTGGGTTCGTTATGATAGAAAAGACCGGTCTTCTATAAAAGATTTAGATGACATGCGTATTATTACAGCAACAGGAACAAGAATTCCTTTTTCTGAAATTGCAAATTATACCATAGAAAGAGGAGATATTGCCATTAATCATTTAGATGGTAAAAGAGAAATTCAAATTACGGCAGATTTAAAAGACCTTGAAACGAGTGCAACAGAAGTTTTAGATGACATTAAGTTAAAAGTAATGCCAGAAATACTTTCTAAATACCACACCGTAACTCCTTTGTATGAAGGTCAAAATAGAGAAGCTAAGAAAACTACAGATTCAGTTGGCGTAGTAGGTCCTATTATTTTACTATTGATTTATATTGTAATTGCCTTTACATTCCGTTCTTACAGTCAACCAATATTATTAATTGTAATGATTCCTTTTAGTATGATTGGTGTTGTTTGGGGACATTATTTTCATAATTTTTCAATTGGTATTTTATCCTTTTTAGGAATTATAGCTCTGGTAGGAATTATGGTAAATGATGGCTTGGTTTTAATTGGTAAATTCAACACTTACTTAAAAGAAGGAATGAAATTCGATGAAGCTCTTATTAGAGCAGGTCAATCTCGTTTTAGAGCTATTGTATTAACTTCTTTAACAACAGTTGCAGGTTTGGCTCCGTTATTATTAGAAAAAAGTAGACAAGCACAATTTTTAATACCAATGGCAATATCTATTTCTTACGGAATAGCCATTGCAACGATATTAACATTGGTAATGTTACCATTATTATTATCTGTTTCTAACAGTGTAAAAGTGGGCATAAAATGGCTAAAAACAGGAGAGAAAGTAAATAAAGAAGAAGTAGAAAGAGCTATCATAGAATCTAAATTTGATGAACATGAAGATCATTAGAAACACCATATTAGTAGTCGGAATTTTATCGACTTTACAAGGATTTTCGCAAGAAATTCTAACAAAGAAAGAAGCGCTAGAAATTACCTTAGAAAATAATTTCGGAATTAAAATAGCGAACAATAATTTAGACGTTGCAAAAAACAATAAAAGTATTTACAATACTGGTTTTTTACCGACAGCTAGTATTTCTTCTGGTGCAAATTATAGTAATAATAATCAAACCAACACACCACAGACAGGAGACCCAACATCTACAACAGGTGCAATAACCAAGTCTTATAGTGCAAGTATTGGTATAAATTATACTCTTTTTGATGGTTTGGGAAGAAAATACAATTATCAGCAATTAAAAGAAACGTATAATTTAACCGAATTACAAGCCAGAGAAACGATTGAAAACACGTATTTACAATTGTTTACCTCTTATTTTCAAATTGCAAGGTTATCAGAAAATAAATCGAATTTAGACGAAGCATTGTCTATTTCTAAACAACGTTTACTACGTGCAAAATATCAATATGAATACGGGCAATCTACAAGGTTAGAATTATTAAATGCAGAGGTTGATGTAAATAATGATAGCATTACTTTAATAAATGCCAACCAAGAATTAAGCAACGCAAAACGTAATTTAAACATTATATTGGGTGTTGAGAAAGAGGTAACTTTTATTGTTGAAACTGAGGTTCTTTTTAATAAAATGATGAATTTTGAAGATTTGCAACAAAAAACAATTTCTAATAATTCTACCCTTAAACAAAATGAAAAAAACATTGCCATTAGTGAGTTTAACATCAAAATAAATAAGGCAAATTATTTACCAACTTTAGGTTTTAGTTCATCTTATGGTTGGAATCAGAATGATAACGAAAACCTTGCCAATGCCTTTCAGCCAAAATCTACATCATCTAACGGATTAAATGCTGGTTTAAGTTTGTCTTGGAATTTGTTCGACGGAGGAGGCACAAAAACAAGGGTTGCCAACGCAAAAATAGCATTAGAAAATCAGCAAATATTATTAGAACAGCAAAAAGTAACCATCGATAATAATCTGAAAAATACTTGGGAAAATTATCAAAACCAATTATTTATTCTAAAAGCACAAGAAAAAAACGTGTTAACTACACAAAATAATTTTGATAGAAGTAGAGAGCGTTACAAGTTGGGGCAAATTACTTCTATTGAGTTTAGACAAGCTCAAATTAATTTTATCAATTCTAAAACAGCATATAATAATGCTAAATTTGATGCAAAATTGATAGAATTACAGCTTTTACAATTAAGTGGAGACATTCTAAATGTGCGTTTTTAAAAACTGATTTTTGTCATATCTTAAAATAATTTTATATATTAATTTTGAATTTAAAATAAAACGCTTATGAATTTTTTAAATATACCACAGGTTTCTTGGGTAAATGGTACCATTATGATAGGTATTTTTGCTGTAGTTGTTGTTGGTTTGGTTGTCACGGTTTATTTATTAATGAGTACAGATAAAAAAGCAAAATAATTTCCCCCAAATATTTTATAAGAGCCTGAGGTTATCTCGGGCTTTTGTGGTTACATTAAGTTAGAATATGCTTTATTTTTAACAACTATTTCACTATTTTTATAGATGAAAAAAATAAGGTATATGACTAATAAACTAGAAAATAATTTTGGTTATCTTTTAGAGAAAGATTTAATCTTAGAGATTGAGCAATTAGGTGTTTCTAAAGAGTTTAAAGAAAATACTACTATTATAGAAGTTGGAGATTATATAAAATCGATGCCTTTATTAATTTCTGGAGCCATTAAAATTCTTAGAGAAGATGAAAATGGTGATGAGATTGTTTTATACTATTTAGAAAAAGGAGATACTTGTGCCATGACGCTTTCTTGTTGTATGGGACAAACAAAAAGTAAAATTAGAGCTGTTGCAGAAACAAATGTTGAGCTAATTATGTTGCCAAAAGAAAAAATGGCAGATTGGTTAGGGAAATATAAATCTTGGCAATCTTATATTTTACAAACGTATCATAGTAGAATGGATGAGCTTTTAGAAGCTTTAGATACGATTGCTTTTTTAAAAATGGATGAACGCCTTTTTAAATACTTAAAAGACAAGGCGATGGTTACCCATAATGATCTTTTACATGTTACACACAAACAAATTTCTGAAGACTTACACACCTCTAGAGTTGTAGTATCTAGATTATTAAAAAAATTAGAAAACGAAAGTAAAATTCAATTATTTAGAAATAGTATAAAAGTTTTAGAACTGTAACATTAGTTACTGTGTAATTTAAAGTGGAGTCTTATTTTTGTAATAAAAACAATGAAATATTTTACTTTTTTCATAGCAATTGCTGTTCTATTTGGTTGCAAAGATTCTAAAAAGCCTTCATATTCTAAAAAGGATGACGTTTCAGAAATGCAAAACCATCCAGGTAAAAAGTTAATGGAAACAAACTGTTATGTATGCCACAACCCAACCACCATAGAAGATAATAGAATTGCACCACCAATGATTGCTATAAAAAAGCGTTATTCAATGGGCAATAGTTCTAAAGAAGCATTTATTAATTCCTTGCAAGATTTTATTAAAAACCCAACAACAGAAAATGCTAAAATGTATGGCGCTGTAAAACGTTTTGGAGTAATGCCTAAAATGGCTTTTCCAGAAGAAACAGTCAAACAAATTGCAGATTATATATTTGAGTTTGATATTGAAAAACCAGCATGGTTTGAAGAACATTATAATCAACAGCATGGAAATGGAAACGGTAATGGAATGGGGAATGGCAATGGAATGAGAAGACAACAACAAGGAAATAATTTTAAAAACGTACCTTACAATGAAAGAGGTTTAAAATATGCACTTTCTACGAAGGCAGTTTTAGGGAAAAACTTAATGAGTAAAATTCAAAAAGAAGGAACGCTAGCTGCATTAAAATTTTGTAATGTAAAAGCATTCCCTTTAACAGATAGTATGTCTGTGGTACACAAAGCAACTATTAAAAGGGTGTCTGATAAACCCAGAAACCCTAAGAATAAGGCAGATGTTATAGAAAATGGGTATATTACAGTGTTTAAAGAAGAGGCTAAATTAAATAAAGAGTCAGTACCAGTTGTTATAGAATCTGCAGAAAATGTAAAAGTGTATTATCCAATTAAAACAAATAGTATGTGTTTACAATGTCACGGAAAACCAACTGTAGATATTAAAAACAGCACTTTAGCGCAAATAGATAAGTTATATCCAAATGATTTGGCAATTGGATATAGTGAAAACCAAGTAAGAGGAATTTGGAGTATTACCTTTAACAAATAATCATAAAAAAGTTCTTAGGCATGAGCAATTTTTCAGAAATTATAAATCAAGATAAACCTGTTTTAGTAGATTTTTTTGCAGAATGGTGTGGCCCTTGTAAAATGATGAGTCCAATTTTAAAAGAAGTAAAAGACGCCTTAGGTGATACCGTTTCTATTATTAAAATTGATGTTGATAAAAATCAACCTATAGCAGCAAAATACCAAGTTAGAGGTGTGCCTACTTTAATTTTATTTAAATCTGGTAAACAGGTTTGGAGGCAGTCTGGTGTTGTCCAGAAAAAAGATTTAGTTTCTATTGTAAATAATAATCGGGGGATTTAATTATTTACAATAGTATTAAATGAAAGCATCTAATTAATTTTAGGTGCTTTCTTTATTCAGTAATACAATCTAAACTATAAAAACCACCACAGTTTTCGGTTCTCTTTTTAGAAAATTGGGTTATTAAATATGCTGTTGTAATAAGGTTTCTTAATTCGCATAAATCTACAGAAAGTTCAGAATAATCATACAAGCGTTTGTTGTCTTCATAAAGTACCCTTAACTTCTTCTCAGCACGTTTTAAACGCTCGTTAGAACGCACAATACCAACATAATTTGTCATAATAGTTTTTACTTCATTTCTATCATGAGCAATTAATATTTTTTCCATGTTTTTAATAACACCATTGTCATTCCATACAGGAACATCTTTAGGCATTTTAGCTTTATTAAATTTTTTAGAAACATTTAAAAAAGCTTTATGAGCATAGACTAATCCTTCTAATAAAGAATTAGATGCCAATCTATTTCCACCATGCAAACCAGTTCTGGTAACCTCACCACAAGCGTATAAATTCTTAATAGAAGTTTTCGCTTTTTTGTTCACATTTACACCACCACATATATAATGAGATGCAGGTACAACAGGAATATAATCTTTAGTTACATCAATATTTAAAGAAGCACATTTTTCTGTAATATTAGGAAAATGCTCTTTAAATTTTTCCATATCTAAATTCGTACAATCTAAATATACATGTGGTTTTCCACTCTTCTTTAATTCGTTATCTATAGCTCTAGCAACAATATCTCTAGAGGCTAATTCTTCTCTTTCATCATATTTATGCATAAAGAAGTTACCATTGTAGTCTCTTAACTTAGCACCAAAACCTCTAACGGCTTCAGAAATTAAGAAAGCAGGATATTCTCCTGGGTTGTATAATGCCGTTGGATGAAATTGAATAAACTCCATTTCAGATATTTCTGCTTTTGCACGGTATGCAATTCCTATTCCATCACCAGTAGCAACCACAGGGTTTGTAGTAGTTTCATATACTTGTCCATTACCACCAGAAGCTAAAATGGTAAATTTGCTTACAAAAGTTTTTACAATTGCATTTTTTTCATCTAAAACATAAGCACCATCACAAGAAATTTTGCCATTTCGTTTCGTCTTTCTCTTTTTTGTTTGATGCTCGGTAATTAAATCAATTGCATAATGATGCGTTAAAAAATCAATGTTTTCAAGTGCATTTACTTGTGCTAATAAGGCACGTTCAACTTCTGCGCCTGTAATATCTGTATGATGTAAAATTCTATTTTGAGAATGTCCTCCTTCACGACCTAAATCGTAATCTCCATTTTCATTTTCATCAAATTGGGTTCCCCAATCAATTAATTCTTGAAGTCTTTTTGGAGCATCACCTACCACCATTTTTACTACTTCTTCATCGCACAAACCATCTCCAGCAACTAAAGTATCATTTATATGTTGCTCAAAACTATCTACAGTTCTGTTATAAACAGTAGCAATTCCACCTTGTGCATACTTAGTGTTAGATTCACTTTGTTCGTCTTTTGTAACAATTGTAATTTTGGCATCTTTAAACTTAGTTGCCGTTTTTAGGGCAAAAGTTAATCCGGAAATACCAGAACCAATTACTAGAAAATCTGTAGAAATTATTTTTTTATCAGGTAACATTTTAAGGTGTTATTTAGAAAGTTCTAACATTCTGTTGATAGGAATAATTGCTTTTTTTGCCAATTCTTCTTCAACTTCTATATTGGGTAATTCGTGTTTTAAACATAAATACAATTTTTTCATTGTATTCATTTTCATGTATGCACATTCGCTGCAAGCACAAGTATTATCTTCTTTTGCTGGTGCAGGAATAATTATTTTATCAGGATTTTCTTGCATCATTTCAAACAAAATACCAGCTTCTGTAGCTACAATAAATTTCTTTTTATCGCTGTTTTTTACATGATTTAAAAGACCAGAAGTAGAGCCAATATATTTAGCCACTTTTAGCATGTGTGCTTCAGATTCTGGATGCGCAATTAATTCTGCATCTGGGTGTTCTGTGTATAAAGTTATTAACTTTTCCATAGAAAAAGCTTCGTGAACCATACAAGCGCCATCCCAAAGTAACATTTCTCTACCTGTTTCTTTGTTTAAATAATCTCCTAAATTTCTATCTGGTGCAAAAATAATAGGTTGATCTTGCGGAATAGAATCGATAATTTTTCTAGCGTTAGATGAGGTACAAACGTAATCGCTTAACGCTTTAATTTCTGCAGAACAATTAATGTACGTAACAACAATATGGTCTGGGTGTTTCTTTTTAAATTCTGAAAACTGTTCTGGCGGACAAGAATCTGCTAAAGAACAACCTGCTAGTAAGTCTGGTAATAAAACTTTTTTAGTCGGATTTAATATTTTGGCAGTTTCTGCCATAAAATGAACCCCGGCAAAAACAATAATATCTGCATCTGTTTTTTCGGCTTGTTGCGCCAATGCTAAACTATCACCAACAAAATCTGCAATTTCTTGAATCTCATCTATTTGATAATAATGCGCTAAAATAACGGCATTCTTCTCTTTTTTTAGTTTTAAGATTTCCTCAACATAATCAATATTAGGAGTTTCAATATCTAAAAATCCCTTTTCAGTTAGATTTTTCTTTGCAGCATCTAAAGTTTCCATAAAAAGTGTTTATTTTGAACTAGACTACAAATATAAACTCTATTTTGTAGGTAGTAAAATGATTACCGTTATTCTATGAAATAATAACTATAATACTAGAAATGTTGAATTTATCTGAGAAGTTTTGGGAGAAAAAGTATGAAACTCAAAAAATTGGTTGGGATTTAGGAGTTGTTTCTCCGCCTTTAAAATTTTATTTTGATCAATTAACAAATAAAGAACTTAAAATATTGATTCCGGGTGGTGGAAATTCTTACGAAGCAGAGTATCTTTTTAACAACGGATTTAAAAATGTTTCTGTGGTTGATATTTGCCATAATCCGCTTGAGAATTTGAAAGATAGAGTTCCCAGTTTTCCTGAAAATCAATTAATTCATGGCAATTTTTTTGATTTAGAAGCTACTTTCGATTTGATAATAGAACAAACTTTTTTTTGTGCTATCAATCCTGATTTACGATTAAAATACGCATCAAAAATGAGAGATTTATTAAGTGATGAAGGTAAATTAGTTGGTTTGTTTTTTGATGCAAAACTCAATGAAGATCATCCACCTTTTGGTGGAAATAAAGAAGAATATATAAACTATTTTGAAGCCCATTTTATAATGGATATTTTTACAGAATGTTATAATTCTTATCATAACAGACAAGAAATGGAGTTGTTTGTTAAGTTTGTGAAGAAATAGAAATTACACGATATTTTTAGAGTTAAATCTGAAACAAAACCTCAAAGGTTATAAAAACCTTTGAGGTTTGTACATTCTCTTTTTCTAAAACTTATACTGTAAAAATGCAGAGAAATTACGTCCTGGTTCTGTAACCGGAGTTCTTCCAAAATCTGCTTGATTTGTAAATGAAAAGTTTAAATGGCTGTTATATCCTTTGTCAAATACATTTAAAACAGCAACACCTAAGGTAATATTTTTAATGGGTACTCCTCCAAAACGAAGATCTAAAGTTTGGTAACCTGCGGTTGATGTTTCTCCGTAACTTTCAGAAATATTGTCTTGTTTAGAAACCAAATTATATTGCGCATTTGCCCAAATATATTCTTTTTGAAAACCGAAAGTAAATTTGGTGGTAAAAGGTGGGGTTAAAGGTAAAGATTCGTCTAAATCGTTATTTTTTGTATACACATAAGAAAACTCCGTTTTAAAATTATAAGTATCTAAAAAATCTACACGAGCCATCGCTTCGAAACCAGTTTTGTATGCTTCGTCTAAATTCTGAAATACTTTTACACTAGTAGGATCTGTAGTTGGATTAAATTTTCTTGAAATGCTTGGATCTACGATTCCTACAATGTAATTTTCGAAATAAGAATAGTACACCGAAGTTTCAAACTGAAAACTATTAAATCCGTTTTTAAGTACTTCAAAACCTTTAATTCCAATTTCAAACTGATTGTTTACTTCCGCTTTTAAATCTGGATTTCCTACATATTCATAAGGGTCTTGCCCAACTGTAAAATGATTTATATAACGCTCTATCATGTTAGCAGTTCTTGTTCCACGACCATAAGCAGCTTCTAAAGTATAGGTGTCTGAAATCATTTTTTTAATGGAAACAGTTCCGCTAAAAGTATGTTCTGTACGTTTTTTTAAATTATACATTGCGGCAAAATCTGCAGCCGGATCTTTAATATCAGACGTTACATTGTCATAACGAATACCAACTGTTAGAATGGTGTTTTCTGCGACACTGTATTTTGCTTCTGTAAAAAAACCAAGGTCTGTAATGTAAGAATCTTGCCAAGTTTTATCATAAAAAGTTTTTGGTGTTGCAAGCATACTTCCATTCATCATTTTAACAATTCTAGTTCTTCCACCATCTCTTGCAATATTCATTAAATCAATTCCAGAATACATATCTAGCGCTTTAGAGGGTAGCCAATTGATTTCAATTTTACCACCAGCAGTAGTAGCTTCAACAGAAGAAGCAGCTTCCGTCATCATAAATGAAGGTCTGTTAGTATTGGTCATTAAATGGTCTACATAACTATGGTATCCTTTTACTGTAATCGCTTTTATAACTTTTGCTATATGGTCTATTTTATAGTCAACAGAAAGAATACTACTGTTGTCATATTCTGTATCCATTGGTAAAGCAGCGTGTAAAACATCACGACCAAAAGATTGTCTCCAATCTACTTTTAAACGTTGGTTTTCGGTAAAGTTGTAGCCAACTTTAATTCCGTAATCAGAGCTTTTAAAAGAAGACGGAATTTCAGTTCCAAAGCCATCTTTATAGTTTCCAAAATCTCTATAACCACCATTGGCAACAATATCAAATTTTTCATTGATGTATTGTAGTTCTGCTAAATTAACCATGGAGTTTCCGTTACTTTCAAAGCCGCCAGAAACTTTTCCATGAAAACCATAATCTTCATAATTTGGTTTTTGTGTAACTAAGTTTATAATTCCTCCAAAAGTAGCACCATATCTAACAGTATAAGGCCCTTTTATGATTTCAATTCTAGAAATTTCTTCAGGAATTATGTGTGTTGTTACAGGATCCATCCTGTTAGGGCACGCATGCATTGCTTTTGTACCACCGTCATATTGAATGTTTAATTGCTCATATTGCGCACCTCTAAAAGAAGGGTCTATGGCATAATTTCCTCTTTTAATTACTGAAAAACCATTGATGTTGTTAAATAAATCGGCAACATTTTTTGGCTGTACTATTTTTTCAGCATATTTATTAGCGATGGAACTAAATACAGGGTCTTTCTTTGTTTTTCCTGTAATGATAACTTCATCTAGTTGTACTGCTTTTTGTTTCGTACTATCTTTTTTGGAGGCTACTTTTTCTTGACTATAAGATGTAGCAGAAATTAGCGTGCATAAAAGCACACTATAAAATATTTTCATCTGTAATAATTTTAATTTTAACTATGTAGTTTTTTTATAGAAGTTCTATAAAATAAAAAGAAAATTATGCATTTGGCGGATGAAAACAAGATGCTAGTAATTTAAAATGATAGAGATTTAAATACTGAAAAGTAGATGTATTTTGATCTGTAAATTTAGTTAAATGAAAAGAAGACACTTTTTCACTATATAATAATAGATCTTTAAAATCAGTAAGTTGTATTGGTTGGTTTTTTTCTTCGTCTGTAGTTTTTGTCACTTTTTTTAAGTGGCACTTTCCATCACAATGCAATGCTGGTTTGTCTTTGTTTTCGCAATATGCTTCTATAAAACCCGCTGTGTCTAAATTATAATAGATATACGTAATAGACACTCTTAAACTATTGTAGAGTATAAGAGTACTAAATAATATTGGGAAAATGATTTTCCAGTTCTTCACAAATATAAATTTAAAAGATGTACATATCTTTTAGTATGATTTTTATCATTAAAAATCTTTGTTTTCTACACAGTTTTTACAAAAATAATCATATAAAATTTTCTTCTAAGTAACATTTGTTGCATTTGTAAAAACTATTGTTTATTAAATTTGCATAAGTAAAATTAATAACCAACTATTGAGACTGAAAATAGTAGGTCGGAATTTAATTTATAAACAATAAAAAAGATGAATGTTATACAATTTGAAGATAAGCCATTAGCACATTATTCATATGCTATTATTAGTGGCGGTGATATGGCTTTGGTAGATCCTTCTAGAGATCCAAAACCATATTATGAATTGGCAGAAAAACATCAAGTAAAAATTAAAGCCATTTTTGAAACACATCCTCATGCAGATTTTGTGAGTAGTCATTTACAATTACATAAAGAAACTGGAGCAAAAATTTATGTTAGCCAATTAGTTGGTGCAAATTATACACATGAAGCTTTTGATGATGGTAATTCAATTTCTATTGGAGATGTTACGTTTTCTTCTATAAATTCTCCAGGACATTCACCAGACAGTATTACCATAATTGCTGTTGATAAAGAAAATAACCATGCAATGTTTTCTGGTGACACTTTATTTATTGGTGATGTTGGAAGACCCGATTTAAGAGAAAAAGCGGGTAATATGAAAGCTAAAAGAGAAGAGCTTGCCCAAAAGATGTATCATACAATACAACATAAATTTACACATTTACCAGATGCAACTATTGTGTATCCGGCTCATGGAGCAGGTTCTTTATGTGGTAAAAATATGAGTACAGATTCTCAAAGTACTTTAGGTAAAGAAAGAAAAGAAAATTGGGCTTTTCAAGATATGACAGAAGTACAATTTATGAATCATATTTTAAAAGATCAACCCTTTATTCCTTCTTATTTTGAGTTTAATGTTGATATCAATAAAAATGGTGCTGACAATTTTAAATCGGTATTTGGTAGCATCCCTTTTAAATTTGGAATTACAGATTTTAAGAATAATAATGATTTAATTTTAGATGTTAGAAGTGCTGACGATTTTCAAAAAAATCATCTAAAAGGAAGTTTTAATATCATCGCAGAAACAGAAAATGACAAAGTAGAAACATGGTTGGGATCTATTATAGAACCAAATGAGAGTTTTCATTTAGTAATTAATACGGTTGATGATGTAGAAGTGATACTTAGTAGAATTGCTAAAATAGGTTACGAAAAACAAGTAAAATCTATTATAACTTTAGATAGCGCTAGTTTTGAAACTTCTAAACCTTTAGATCTTCAAGATTTTAAAAAGAATACAGATCAATACACAATTATAGATATTAGAAATAAAAGTGAAGTTAATGAAGGTAAGATTTTTGAAAACGCTATTTCAATTCCACTGCATCAGTTAAGAGCATCAAAAAGTAAAATCCCAACAGATAAACCCATTGTAGTGCATTGTGCAGGAGGCTACAGAAGTGCAGCAGGAAGTAGTGTTATTTCTAACATAATAGAAAGTAATAACATCTATGATCTTAGTGATAACATAAACGATTTTTATTAACAATTATATTAAAAACAGTAAACTTTTTTAGATGCTAAAATGAATTTCGAAATAATAAAACGGCAACTTTTAAACCATTAACAATCCTTATAACAACATAAAGTTTCGGTATGGTTTAAGTTACAAATGTTACAAAGCAAGTACTATTTCTAAAGTAATTTTACTTCAGATAACAATTAAATATAACATATATGAATACTCAAGAAACAAATCAAGAACAAGAAACATTTGCAATGCCAAGAATTGGAGATAAAGCACCTCAATTTACAGCAGTAACAACTCAAGGAGATATTAATTACCCTTCAGATTATAAAGGAAAATGGTCTATTTTATTTAGTCATCCAGCAGATTTTACGCCTGTTTGTACTTCAGAATTTATGACATTTGCACATTTAGAAGAAAAATTTGAGAAAGCAAATTGTAGCCTTATCGGATTGTCTATAGATGGTTTGTATAGCCATATTGCTTGGTTAAGAACTATTAAAGATAAAATTGAATTTAACGGAATGAAAAACATAGAAGTTAAGTTTCCTTTAATAGAAGATATTTCTATGAATGTTGCTAAAAAATACGGAATGATTCAACCAGGAGAAAGCAAAACACAAGCAGTTAGAGCGGTGTTTTTTGTAGATCCTAATGAAACTGTAAGAGCAATTATCTATTACCCATTAAGTTTAGGACGTAATTTTGATGAATTATACAGAGCTTTAATTGCAATGCAGACTTCGGATAAATTTAATGTAGCAACTCCAGCAGATTGGAATCCTGGTGATGATGTAATTGTATCTCCAGCTGGTTCTTGTGGTGTTGCAGAGCAAAGAATGAATTCTACAGAAGAACTAGACTGTAAAGACTGGTTTTTCTGTACTAAGAAATTAGATAAAGATTTAGTTTTAGATAGCATTCTAAAAAAATAATCCCCTATTTTTAAAATAAAGAGGCTGTTTTGTGTAAGACAGCCTCTTTTGTAATATAAGTTACATATAGCTTTGTGTAAAGGCCATAAATTTGACCAATAAATTATTTAAAATGGCAAAAGAACATTTTTATCAGGTAAAAGTAAATTGGAACGAAAATAGAAAAGGAACTTTATCTTCTGATGTAATAGATGAAAAAATTACAATTGCAACTCCTCCAGAATTCCCAAAAGGAGAAGCAAATATTTGGACTCCAGAACATTATTTTGTGGCAGCTATTAATGGTTGTTTAATGACTACCTTTTTAGCAGTTGCAGAAAACTTTAAACTCAATTTTATAGATTTTGAATCGGATGCAGAAGGAAAACTAGAAATGGTAGATCGTAAATTTAAAATGAGTGAAGTTATTTTAAAACCTACTGTTACAATTTCTAATGAAGCAGATATTGAATTGGCCAAAAAAGTGGTAGAAAAAGCAGAAGCAGCTTGTTTAATTTCTAATTCTATTACTTCTACGATTAAATTAGAGGTGACGATTAAAGTAAAAGAAAGCTGAAAATTTTCAATCAACAAAGTAAGGTTTTAAGTTGCGAATCTCGTATTTTTATTGGCGCTTAGAATAATTAATATTTTATAATACATTTAAAAAGTTTTCTATGGAAGACATGATTTTTTACGATAGGTTGCAATTTGCATTTACTATCACATTTCACTATATATTTCCGCAATTAACAATGGGACTATCTTTAATGATTGTCTATTTTAAATGGAAATATTTAAGAAATAATGACGAAAAATATAACAATGCTGCTAAATTTTTTATGAAAATTTTTGCAGTAAATTTTACAATGGGTGTTGTAACAGGAATTCCTATGGAGTTTCAATTTGGTACCAATTGGGCAAAATTTTCTGAATTAACAGGTGGGATTATTGGGCAAACTTTAGCCATGGAAGGAATGTTTTCTTTCTTTTTAGAATCATCCTTCTTAGCGCTCTTTATTTTTGGTGAAAAATTAATGGGACAAAAACTCCATTTCTTAACAGGATTCTTGGTGTTTCTAGGTTCTTGGGCAAGTGGTTGGTTTATTTTAGCTACCAATGCTTGGATGCAACACCCTGTAGGTTATGAAATTTTAGAAAACGGTAAATATGTTCTAGAAAATTTTTCAGCCTTGTTTAGTAATCCTTGGTTGTTGCCTGCTTTTTTACACAATCAAATGGCCTCTGTTGTAACCTCTTCTTTTGTGGTAGCAAGTATTGGTGCTTTTTATATCTTAAGAAAAAAACAATTAGAATACGGAAAACTATTTTTAAAAACAGGTGTAATTTTCGGATTAATATCTAGTTTACTAGTTGCTTTTCCAACAGGAGATTGGAATGCTAAGAATGTTGCAGAACACCAACCAGCGTCTTTTGCAGCTATGGAAGGAATTTTTGAAACTGAAGAAGCTGGAGCAGAAATTGTTTTGGTTGGTCAGCCAAATATGGTAGACAAAAAGCTAGATAATAAAATTGCCGTTCCTAATATTTTAAGTTTTTTAACCCATCAAGATTGGAATAAGCAAATTCCAGGAATGGATCAATTTAAAGAAGAAGAATTGCCAGATAATATTCCGGCTCTTTATTATTCTTATCATATAATGGTTGGTTTAGGTACCATATTTATTGGTATAATGGCTTTAGCATTATTCTTTTTATGGCGAAAAAAACTGTATACTTTTAAGCCAATACTTTGGTTTATTATGTTTTTAGTGCCGTTTCCGTATATCGCAAACCTTACAGGTTGGTATACGGCAGAATTAGGGAGACAACCGTATTTAGTGTATGGATTGTTAAAAACAAGCGATGGTATTTCGCCAACAGTGTCCTCTGGTAATACCTTATTTACTTTATTAGGTTTTGTGGCTTTATATATGCTACTTGGTTTATTATTTTTAGTACTTGTTGGAAAAACTATTAACGAAGGTCCAAAACTTCAAAAACATTAAACTATGGAAATATTTTGGTACATAACAATAGCAACTGTTTTAGGGATCTTTTTTGTTTTAGACGGATATGATTTTGGAACAGGAATTATTCATTTATTTTTTGCTAAAAAAGAAAAAGACAAAGAAGTAATTGCAAAATCTGCAGGTTTATTTTGGGATTCTAATGAGGTTTGGTTAGTCGCTGCAGGAGGAATGCTTTTTATGGCTTTTCCAACTTTTTATGCTTCGGTTTTTAGTGGCTTTTACTTACCCTTAATCATCGTTTTATGGTTAATTATTTTTAGAGCTATTGGGTTAGAGTTTAGAAGTCAATTTAAATATCAAATGTGGAGAGACATTTGGGATGTTTCTTTTGGAGTTTCTAGTTTGTTATTAGCCTTATTTTTTGGTATTGCATTAGGAAACATTGTAAGAGGTGTAAATTTAGGTGCAGTAGAAAACGGAATCGCTTTACACGAAGGGCATTATTTTTTCTTACCACTTTGGGATAGTAGTTTTAGTCCGTTAAGTGCTACTCCAGGAGTAATCGATTGGTTTACCATAATTATCGGTTTAATTTCTGTAGTTACTTTGGCAATACATGGTGCAAATTGGGTGGTTTTAAAAACCAATTCTTCTATAAACGAGAAACTAAAAGGTATTGTTTTTAAATTGAATATTGCTTTGGCAGTTTTAACGATATTTTCTTTATTTGTTTGGCAAATAGTGAATCCTAATTCTTTAAATAACTTTGTTGATAAACCTTATTTATTGGTGTTTCCTCTTATTTATCTTACAGGATTAATCGGCTTGTTTTTTATCAAAAAAATTAAAAAAGATATTCATGCTTTTTGGTTGTCAACCTTATTAATATTAGGGGGAATTACATCTTCTTTAGCATCTTTGTTCCCTGTGATTTTACCTTCTGTAAATGATATTCATGAACCACTTACCATTTATAATACAGCGGCTTCAGAATATGGATTATCAGTGGCTTTAGTATGGGGAATTATAGGTTTTATTCTACTTGTAATTTATGCAATTATTCAAAAAAGATTAATGGGCGGTAAAGTAGATAAAATGGATTACGGACATTAGTCTAAATCGAGTATTATGACAGAAACTTTAATTTCTTTATTAAGTATTTTAATAGGAATAATTGGAGCAATTGCAACTGGAGTTCTATTTAAAAAATATTCATTTGGTATTGTTGGCAATACAATTGCAGGTGTTTTTGGCAGTATCTTTTTAATTAAGTTTTTTGGAAGACTTGGTTTTAACCCACAATCTATAATGCATAATGGAATATTTCATGGATGGCTTCTTGGTATAAATTTTATGGTTTCTCTTTTAGGTGGTATGTTAGGATTGATTGTAATTAGTATGATTAAAAGAAAATTAAGTAAAAAATAAGGAAGAGAATTTCTAGAAAAATAATCAAACATATATGGTGTTTGATTATTTTTTGTACATTTGTTAACCGTTTGGTTAAACTATTTAGTTGATGATGAAAAATAAGAAAAACGAAAATACTGAAAGTCAAATTTTAGAAGCTGCAAAGTCCATTTTTCAGATAAAAGGAATGGATGGGGCTCGTATGCAGGAAATTGCGAATGAGGCAGGCATAAACAAAGCAATGTTGCACTATTATTATAGAAGTAAACAATTACTTTTTGAAGCTGTTTTTATAAATGCTTTTTCCTTATTAGCGCCTCAAATAAATGCTATTTTAAATGACGATTCATCCATAGAAAATAAAATACGAAATTTTTCTTCGAACTATATTTCGTTTATTGAGCAGCATCCTTATTTGCCTAATTTTATTATTCAAGAATTAAATAGAAATCCTGATTTTATGTTAAAAATGAAAGGAAATAATGGATTTCCAAATCTAGAAAAATTTAAAAAACAGGTAGCTCTTGAAGTTAAAAATGGTACTATCAAAAATGTTAATGCAGCACAATTATTTATCAATATTCTAGCCTTAAATGTATTTCCTTTTATAGCCAAGCCTTTAATTCAAGGTTTAATAGCAGTTGAAGAAGACGGATTTCAGCAACTCATAGAAGATCGTAAAACTGAAGTTGCCGACTTTATCATTAATTCAATAAAAAAATAAGATGAAAAAAGTAGTATTCATTTTAATAACAGTACTAAGTATCTCGGCATTCGCCCAAGAAAGTTTAACGCTTAATGATTGTTATAATTTAGTAGAAACAAATTATCCTTTAATTAAGCAACATCAGTTGTTAGAGAAGCAACATCAACTAGATACAGAAATTATTTCGAATTCGAAATTGCCACAAATTAACTTAGATGCACAAGCAACGTATCAATCTGAAGTTATTCAAATTCCGATTCCGAGTGCGAATATAGATCCCTTAAATAAAGATCAATACAAAGCAACTTTATCTGTAAATCAATTGATTTATAATGGTGGTTTAACAGCTGCGAATTTAAAGGTTAAAAAAGCACAATTAAAAACAAAACAAAAACAAGTTGATGCCAACATCTATCAGTTAAAAGCACAAATTAATCAACTGTATTTTTCTGTTCTATTAACCCAAGAAACGTTCAACTTATTAGGAGCTAAAAAAAAGCAATTAGAAGCTAAACTAAAGGAAGTACAATCGGGTATAAAACACGGCGTTTTATTGCCTTCTTCTGATAGTGTTTTAGAGGCTGAAATCTTAAAAATTAAACAACAATTTATAGCAATTGAAAGTCAGAAAACAACTTTAATTAATACTTTATCGAGTATAATTGGGCAATCTGTAAGTACCGCTACAAAATTTGAAAAACCTTTAGTTAAAACGGAATTACAAACGGAAATATCAAGACCAGAACTAGATTTATTTCAATTGAAAAAGGAAGAAATAAACAGTCAGGAAGCATTAATTTCTAAACAAAATTCGGTAAAATTAAATGGCTTTGCAACTGGCGGTTATGGAAATCCTGGATTAAATATGTTGGATAACTCTTTTCAGACATATTATATAGTGGGCGTTAAATTACATTGGAATGTATTTGATTGGAATACCAACAAAAAGCAACAAGCAACAGTGGCAATTAACAAAGATATTATTGAAAATGAAACTGAAATTTTTAAATTAAATACCAATATAGAACTCAACAAACAACAACAAGAAATAGAAAAGATTTCAGCTTTTATAAATTCGGATGAAGAGATCATCAATCTTCGGAAGAAAGTATTGAAAACATTAGATTCTCAACTTAAAAATGGTGTCATCACATCTTCGGTTTATATTACAGAATTTACCAATTTATTTGAAGCAGAAAACACTTTATTAAGACATAAAATACAAGTGCAATTAGCAAAAGCAAATTATAATACGATAAAAGGAAAGTAAATTTTTACCGCTGATATACGCAGAAAAAACATACAAAATGAAAAACTATAATTACATATTAACATTAAGCATAATTGCTACAACTCTATTTTCCTGTGGAAATAACAACGATAAAGCAGATGGTTATGGAAATTTTGAAGCTACAGAAATAACTATTTCGGCAGAAAATAACGGGAAATTAATGAAGTTTTCTATAGAAGAAGGAGATCAATTAGAAAAAGACCAATTTGTTGGTTTTATAGATACAGTGCAATTAGCTTTAAAACGAGAACAATTAATCGTTTCAAAGTCTGTAATTAGCTCCAAGTCTAAAGGAGTTTTATCACAGATTTCTGTGTTAAATTCAAAATTAAATACTGCCAGAATTAATAAAAATAGAGTAGAGAATTTAATTAAAGACAATGCCGGTACACAAAAACAATTAGATGATGTTTCTGGTGAAATAGATGTTATTAAAAGTCAGATTAAAAGTGTAGAAATACAAAATGCACCTGTTGTAAACGAACTAAAAAGTATTGATGTTCAATTAAAACAAATTGGCGATCAAATTAAAAAAAGTAAAATAATAAACCCTGTAAACGGAACCGTTTTAACCAAGTTTGCAGAACCAAATGAAATTACTGCTTTTGGAAAGCCTTTGTATAAAATTGCAGATTTAAGTACTATGGAACTACGTGTTTATATTAGTGAAACACAATTGGCAAACATTAAAATCGGACAAAAAGTTACGGTTAAAATTGATGCTACCGAAGATATGAAATCTTTTGAAGGTACTGTTAGTTGGATCGCTTCTGAAGCGGAATTTACGCCTAAAATTATTCAAACTAAAGAAGAACGTGTTGCTTTAGTATATGCAGTAAAAGTTAATGTGGCAAATGACGGAAGCTTAAAAATTGGAATGCCAGCAGAAATGTGGTTTGGCAATTCAGATACTAATAATTAATAAATACTCAAACGATGAAGCCTATATTTAATGTATTAATGCTGTTTGCTTTAGTGAGTTGTAAACCAACTAAGAAACAAGAAGCTGCAGAAGTAAATGATCTATATTCTAATTCTTGGATACAAGAAATTAAACTAGATAATGGTAAGAAATGGCAAGCGAATTCTGAAACGAATGAAGGTGTGTTAAAAATGCAAAATAGCATTAAAGATTTTTCATCCAATACATTAGAAGGCTATTATGAATTGGCAGAAAAATTGAATGTAGATAAAAACTATGTGATAAAGAACTGCACCATGAAAGGAGATTCGCATGATAATTTACATGTTTGGCTTTTACCCTTAATTGCAAAATTAGATGCACTTTCGGAAGCGAATACAATTGAAGAAGCTGCAAAATTAAAACAAAGTATCGAGGAGAATATTAATGAATACGCTGATTATTTCAACTAAAAATGAAACAGAAATTCTTACATATTATCGGAGCTGTATTTGCTTTATTTCTGGGGGTAATGTCCGCTTTCGCGGGGACCACTGTGTTACTTGGTGCTGAGTCTAAAGACTATAATGTATTGAAATGGCTTGTAATTTATAATGTGGTTCTTGGAGTTATTTCTATTGTTACGGCCTTTCTAATTTGGAAGAATGTACCAATTAGCAAAAAGTTGATTCTAGTTATTTTAGGAATGCATTTTTCAATCTTTTTGTATCTGAAATTTATAAGTGAAACTGTTGCTGTAGAAAGTATTCAAGCCATGGTTTTTAGAGTAAGTGTTTGGGTGGTAATTGCAATTCTAATCATTGTAATTCCAAAATATTTTTATAAAAAATAAGTATAAACTGATGAGCATTACGGTTTCTAACATATCAAAATCTTATAAAAACGTAAAGGCTTTAGAAGACATTTCTTTTGAAGTAAAACCAGGAGAACTTTTTGGCTTGATTGGTCCGGATGGAGCAGGTAAAACTACTTTGTTTAGAGTGTTAACCACGCTTTTAATTGCTAATGAAGGTGTTGCAACCGTTGCTGGTTTTGATGTAATTACAGACTATAAAAGTATTCGAAAAAACGTTGGCTATATGCCAGGGAAATTTTCATTGTATCAAGATTTAACTGTAGAGGAAAATTTAGATTTTTTTGCTACTATTTTCGGGACAACGATAGATGAAAATTACGATTTAATTAAAGATATTTATGTTCAAATAGAACCGTTTAAGAATCGTAGGGCAGGAAAATTATCTGGCGGAATGAAACAAAAACTAGCCTTATGTTGTGCTTTAATTCACAAACCAAAAGTGTTGTTTTTAGATGAACCAACAACAGGAGTTGATCCCGTTTCTAGAAAAGAATTTTGGGAAATGTTAAAACGTTTGCAGAAAAAAGACATCACCATTTTGGTTTCTACACCGTATATGGATGAAGCTGCTTTGTGTGATAGAATAGCTTTAATTCAGGATGGGAAAATTTTAGAAATTGATACACCAGAAGCCATTGTAAAACATTATCCGTATCAAATTTACAATGTAGGGGCAAATAACATGTATCAGCTTATCAATAATTTAAAAGAGTATGAATATAACCATAGTGTATATCCTTTTGGAGAGTTTGTGCATTATACAGATACAAGAGCAGATTTTAATCCAGATGATTTAAAAACATACTTGGAATCTAAAAACCTATCTAATGTTTTAATTGAAAAAACATCAGCAACTATTGAGGATACTTTTATGGAACTAGCAAAATAAACAGCGTATTAGACCTCACAGGTTTTTAAAACCTGTGAGGTCTCTAATAAAACAAAATGAACAACAACAAAGTCATACAAGTAGAAGAATTAACCAAAATGTTTGGAGATTTTTCGGCCGTCAACAAAATTACTTTTGAGGTAGAAAAAGGCGAAATATTTGGTTTTTTAGGCGCAAATGGCGCAGGAAAAACGACGGCAATGAAAATGCTGATTGGTATTTCTACTCCTACTTCAGGTAAAGCAAAAGTGGCAGGTTTTGATGTGTTTACACATGCAGAGGATATCAAAAAAAACATTGGTTATATGAGTCAGAAATTTGCTTTGTATGACGATTTAACGGTGAAAGAAAATATCACCTTTTTTGGTGGAATTTATGGTTTGACAAGAAAACGAATCAAAGAAAAATCGGCAATTTTAATTGCAGAATTAGGTTTAGAAGGTGTTGCAAATCAATTGGTTGGGTCGTTACCATTGGGGTGGAAACAAAAGTTATCCTTTTCGGTGTCTTTGCTTCACGATCCAAAAATTGTTTTTTTAGATGAACCCACAGGAGGCGTAGATCCAATTACTAGGCGTCAGTTTTGGGAATTGATTTACAAAGCTGCGCACCAAGGAACTACTGTTTTTGTAACTACACATTATATGGATGAAGCAGAATATTGCGATAGAGTTTCCATCATGGTAAATGGTAAAATAGAAGCTTTAGACACGCCAAAAAAATTAAAAGAACAGTTTAAAGTGGATAATATGAATGATGTGTTTTTAAAACTTGCAAGGGGCTGAAAAACTTTCCCGCAGATCACGCGGATTTACGCAGAAAAGAGATTGAAAAAATCTGCGCTTATCTGTGTGATCCGCGAGAGTGACAAATGAAAAAAAACAAAAGTTATGGAAGGAAAAACGGAAAATGAAATATCCTATATAATTAGAGGAGCTATTTTTAAAGTTTATAATGAATTGGGTCCAGGTTTGTTAGAATCTGTTTACGAAACAGTTTTATCTTACGAAATAGAAAAAGAAGGGTTAACTGTTAAAAGGCAAGTAATATTACCAATATTTTATGATGATATTGAACTAAATAATGGATATCGATTAGATATATTAGTAAATGATAAAGTAATAGTAGAAATAAAATCTGTTGAAAAATTAGCTAAGGTTCATCATAAGCAAGTACTCACTTATTTAAAACTTTCAAAATTGAAATTAGGAATATTAGTCAATTTTAATGAAGATAATATTACAAAAGGAATTTTTAGAAAAGTAAACGGGTTATAGATTTTCCCGCATATGAGCGTAAAAGAAAAAATAAAACACACTGATTAAAAAAACTTCGGATATCTGCGAAATCAGCGAGAGGTAAAGAGTTGATTAGTATGTGTTTGACGTAGATTACGCTGATTTTCGCAGAAAAGAGAATAAAAAAATCTGCGATAATCCGTGAAATCAGCGGGAGGTAAATCCGCCAGAGAAAAAAATATAAAATGAAAAGATTTATAGGCTTTATAAAGAAGGAATTCTACCATATATTTAGAGATAGACGCTCGTTGTTTATCCTCTTTGGAATGCCGATTGCCCAAATTATGCTTTTTGGTTTTGCTATTACCAACGAAATCAACAATGTAGATATTGCTATTTTAGATCATTCTAAGGATGCAACTACAGAGGAAATTATTAATAAAATAGCGGCTTCGAAATATTTCAGCATCAAGCAAATTATTGAAAAAGAAGCTGATATTGAAACTATTTTTAAAAAAGGACATGTAAAAGCTGTTTTAAATTTTGAAAAAGATTTTAGTAAAAACCTTATCAAAGAAAACAAAGCAACGGTTCAGATAATTACGGATGCCACAGACCCAAATACAGCCAATACCATTAGTAATTTTGTAAATGCGATTCTGCAAAAATATCAACAAGAATTAAATAAAGAAATTACAATTGCGTATCAAATTATTCCACAAACACGTATGGTTTACAACCCAGAACTAAAAAGTGTGTACATGTTTGTGCCTGGTGTTATGACTATTATTTTGATGTTGGTTTCTGCAATGATGACCTCTATTTCTATTACCAAAGAAAAGGAATTGGGCACCATGGAAATACTTTTAGTGTCACCAATAAAACCGTTTCAAGTAATTATAGGAAAAGTATTTCCTTATATTTTTCTGTCTATAATTAATGCGGTTGTTATTGTCTTGCTGAGTATTTTTATCTTTAAAATGCCGGTTCAGGGAAGTTTATTGTTGTTAGGTTTAGAAAGTGTTTTATTTATTATTTCAGCACTGGCCTTAGGTATTTTAATATCCACTATTTCGGCTACGCAACAAACTGCCATGATGATTTCTTTAATGGGGTTAATGCTTCCTGTAATTTTATTATCGGGTTTTATATTTCCAATAACAAGTATGCCATTTCCATTGCAAGTGATCAGTAATATTATACCTGCAAAATGGTTTATCATCATTATAAAGGGCATTATGTTAAAAGGTGTTGGGTTACAATATGTGTGGAAAGAAACCTTAATTTTATTAGGAATGACTGTGTTTTTTATCGCCTTAAGTATTAAAAAATATAAAATTAGATTGGAGTGAAACAGTTTGCAGTAGCAGTAATCAGTAGCAGTTGACAGTCACAGTATTCAGTTAAACAAAAAAGTGAAATTTAGATAATAAATGATAGTGGTTAGAGAGAATATTGGACAGTACTAAAAACGTCTTTTTTCTCTGTTCTATTCTCTTTATTCTTTTAAAAATATGAAAACAATATTATACATCATACAGAAAGAATTTAAGCAAATCTTTAGAAATAAAGGAATGCTTCCAATCATTTTTGTTTTACCGTTATTACAACTCGTTATATTATCTAATGCAGCTACTTTTGAAGTGAAAAACATTAAATTTGGCTATATCGATCATGATCATACCTCAACCTCTAGGGCATTGATAGAAAAATTTAATGCTTCTACTTATTTTGATGTATTAACCTATTTTCCATCGGAAGAATTAGCAAGTTCAGAAATGCTAAAAGGAAAGGTAGATGTTGTGTTAGAAATCCCCCACTACTTTGAGCGCGATTTACAAAAAGAAAAATACACTAAATTAGGAGTAACTATTAACGCCATTGATGGTGCAGCAGCGGGTGTAGAAAACGTATATGTAACGCAGATTGTTCAAAGTTTTAATCAACAGATAAAAACAGATTTATTGCAAATTTCAGACAAACAAGTACAACCAGTTAGTATTGCAACCATTCCTTTATTCTGGTATAATAAAACATTGAATTACAAAACATTTATGGTTCCGGGAATTCTTGTTTTGCTGGTTACCATGATTACTTTATTTCTTTCAGGGATGAATATTGTTCGTGAAAAAGAAATAGGAACTTTAGAGCAAATAAACGTGACACCCATTAAAAAAAGTCAGTTTATAATTGGGAAACTTTTTCCGTTTTGGGTAATAGGAATGGGTTTGTTAACGGTTGGATTAACTTTAGCAAAATTGATATTTAATGTTCCAATGATTGGTAGTTTACCTCTCCTATATTTATACACTTCTATTTATATTTTGGTAATTTTAGGCATCGGTCTATTCATTTCTAACTTTACGGATACACAGCAGCAAGCCATGTTTATTGCTTGGTTTTTCACCGTTATTTTTATTTTGATGAGCGGCTTATTTACACCAATTGAAAGTATGCCAGAGTGGGCGCAAGTAGTTACAGAATTCAATCCAATAAAATATTTTGTAGAGGTTATGCGAATGGTAATGCTTAAAGGTGCTGGTTTTTCAGATATTCTTCCTCAGTTATTAAAAACATTATTTTATGCCATTGTTATGAATAGTTTAGCCGTTTGGAGTTATAAGAAAACCTCATAAATAGTATGAGTTATTATTAGAAAATCTAAGGTTAAGTTAGTGTTGTGGCTACGTAATTATTACCTTGCAGTAGGAAAAGAATACAGCATTCAAAAATTGTATTCAGATTAGTTCTTTTTAATAAATAGGATTTAAGAAATGTCAAACACAAAAAAATTCGGCACATTTGCAGGTGTTTTTACACCATCAATACTTACCATTCTAGGTGTAATTATGTACATGCGTTTGGGTTGGGTAGTTGGAAACGCAGGTTTATTAGGCGCTATTCTAATTATAATAATTGCGCATGTAATTTCTATCTCAACCGGTTTAAGTGTATCTTCTATTGCTACTGATAAAAAAATTGGTGCAGGCGGAATTTACTATGTCCTTTCTAGAAGTATGGGAGTGCCAATTGGTGGTTCTATTGGTATTGCTTTGTATGTGGGAACCGCTTTTTCTATCGCACTGTATTTAATAGGTTTTGCAGAAAGTTTTAATGGATATTTTGGCTTTGGAATGACTATAAATGATTACAGAGTTACAGGAACTATTGCCCTTGTAGTGCTAACGGCATTGGCATTAATTAGTACTTCTGCTGCTATAAAATCACAATATTTTATTTTAGGTGCAATTGTGTTATCGCTTGTTTCCATATTTTTTGGATCACCCGATTTTGCACCACAATCAGTTCCAATGTTTTCTTCCGAAGGGGCTGTTCCTTTAGAAGTGGTATTTGCTATATTTTTCCCTGCCGTAACGGGTTTTACTGCAGGTATAGCCATGAGCGGAGATTTAGAAGACCCGAAACGCTCTATTCCAAGAGGTACTTTATTTGCCATTGGAGTTGGTTTACTAGTCTATTTAGTATTAGCCGTTTTTATAGCCTACACCATAGATGCTGATGTTTTAAAAACGGATTATAATATTTTAATGAAAGTAGCCTTTTTTGCTCCTGCCGTAATTGCTGGGGTTTGGGGAGCAACATTGTCATCCGCTTTAGGCGGAATTTTAGGCGGACCAAGAATTTTACAAGCCATGTCTGTAGATAAAGTTACCCCTCGTTTTTTTGCCAAAGGCAGCGGTGAAAGTAATGAACCTGTAAACGCGTTATTATTGGTGTTTCTAATTGCAGAAGCCGGAATTTTAATTGGTGAATTAGATGTTATTGCACGTGTAGTATCGATGTTTTATTTAACTGCTTATGGTTTTATTAATATCTCTTATTTTTTAGAAAGTTGGGCAAATCCAGACTTTCAACCCACTTTTAAAATTAAAAGATGGATTGGTTTGGTTGGTTTTGTAGCTTGTTTTGGGGTGATGTTTAAATTAGATATGATTGCAATGATAGGGGCTTTGGCTGTAATTAGTGGTTTGTATTTTATGTTACAACGCAAGGAAGTGAAAATAAATTCTACCGATATCTGGAAAAGTGTTTGGGAAAATGTGGTGAATAAAGGATTGATGAAGATTGATACAAAACATGATATTAACGCTAGTTGGAACCCAAATATTATTCTTTTTAGTGGTAGCAGTGAACATCAAGGATATTTATTAGAACTAAGTAAAGCTATTTCTGGTAAAATAGGTGTGGTTACCAATTTTAAGTTGATAGTAGATAAAAAGAACAAAATTCCTTTAAAAAAGACAGAACAGGTTGTTAGAGAAGACATCTATAATGATTTAGGAATTTTTGCAAGACAAATAAAAGTAGATAATCTGTATAAAGGAATCACCAACATTGCCACAACTTTTGGGTTTTCTGGTATAGAACCAAATACAATTATGATGGGTTGGCCAAAGGGACTTGAGGGTTCTTCAGAATATGAAGAAATGACGGAGACCTTACTCTACTTAGATTATAATTTATTGTATTTAGATTTTGACAGAAAATCGAAATTTGGTAGATATCAAACCATCGATTTATGGTGGCGAGAAACCGATAGTAAAAATGCAGAAATGATGCTAAATATTGCTCGTTTTATTATTGCTGCTCCTAAGTGGGATCAAACTTCTATTCGTGTTTTATTTGTAGATAATAACGATGTGAACCCAACTATTATTCAAGCTAAAATAGCTAAACTAGTAGAAGATCTAAGAGTACTTGTAGAAATTGTGATTGTTGAAAATGTTGTAGACCAAATTCCTTTTTACGATTTGATAAAAAAATATTCAAAATCTACCGACTTAACTGTAGTAGGAATTCCGAATTATAAAATTGAAAAACAAGCGCAATTTATACTTAAAACAAATGATTTGTTCGAAACTATTGGTTCTACTTTATTGGTAAAAGCAGCTAATAATTTTAATGTGCTAGATTTAGATTTTGTGGAAGTAAAATAGGTAAACCAGTGTAACATTAGATACCGTTATTCTTCTTTATTCAACTTAAATTTGTTTTTCAAGAACAAATTATGATGAAAAAACATGTAGTATTAGCGTTTTCTGTATTGGTGTTTTTTAATTTATTTGCTCAAGACCAATTTACAGTTCAAATAGAGCCTTTAACAATCATAGACGCACCTAGTGTACATTCCTTTTCTTGGGGAAAAACGAGTGATGGAAAATGGATAGTTATTGGAGGTAGAATTGATGGATTACATCAAAGACAACCTAACACTACTTTCCTAGAAAACGATAACAACAAAAGTGTTTATGTGATAGATCCGGTTGCAAATAAAACATGGAGCACTACACTTAGTGTTTTACAAGCGTCTATATTTGAACAGTTACAAGCTACAAATCAAGAGTTTTATCAGAAAGAAAATACACTTTATATTATTGGAGGTTATGGTTTTAGTGCCACAGATAATGATCATATTACCTATGATAAATTAACAGCAATAGATGTAGATGGATTAGCGAACGCTGTTATTAATGACACAACTATTACTTCTTTCTTTAGACAAATATCCAACACAAATTTGGCAGTAACTGGAGGACAATTAGGTTTGCTAAATGATGTTTTTTATTTGTGTGGAGGACAATATTTTAAAGGAAAATACAACCCTCAAGGTCCAAATAATGCGCAAGGTTTTATTCAGAGTTATACAGATGAAATTAGAACTTTTAAAATAAATGATGATGGCACAAATCTTTCCATCGTAAATTATTCAGCACAAAACGACACCGATCACTTACACAGAAGAGACTATAATATGGCGCCACAAATTTTTCCTGATGGAAGCGAAGGTTTTACCATGTTTAGCGGTGTTTTTCAACCTACAGCAAATTTACCTTGGTTAAATACGGTAGATGTTTCTGCTTCTGGTTATACGGTAAATAATACATTTAATCAATATTTAAGTCAATATCACAGTGCTAAAATTCCAATTTATGATACTGATAATAATACCATGCATACCTTATTTTTTGGAGGTTTAAGTCAGTATAAATTAGATGCAAATAATAATTTAATTCAAGATGATAATGTGCCTTTTGTAAAAACCATTAGCAAGGTTTCTAGATTTAGCGATGGTTCTATGACAGAAAGTAGTTTGGGTATAGAAATGCCGACATTGTTAGGTTCTGGAGCAGAATTTATTCCAACAAACGATACTTCTATTTTTTTAACGGAAGAAATTATAGCAATTAATAATTTGCAAGAAGGAAATACTCTAGCGGGTTATATTTTTGGAGGAATAGAAAGCACACAAGAAAATATTTTTTTTATAAACGATGGTTCGCAAAGTAGTGCTAGTAACTTGGCTTTTAAAGTATTTATAAACAAAACTACTTTGAGTACAGGTGAAGTAAAACTGAATTTAAACAATATTTATAATCTTAAAGTATATCCAAATCCGTCAACAGCTATTTTTTCTTTAGATGTATTTATTCCGAATTTAGAAAAAAGCAGTTTAGATGTGTATGATATTCTAGGTAAAAAAGTTAAAACTCAAGAAATAGAGAATTCAATTGGATTACAAACCATCCCTTTAGATTTATCAGAAATGGCATCCGGCGAATACATTTTAAAGTTTAAGAATAACACAAATATTATTGAAAAAAAAATAATTAAGGATTAGTGCTATTAATGTAACAAAAGTTACTGTGTAATTGTCTGGTTGAATCTAACTTTACTAAAAAATAACCACATGTCTAAAATTGTCATTTTGGGAGCAGGAATTTCTGGTCACGTAGCTGCTGCTCATTTACGTAGAAAATTATCTAAAGAGCATGAGGTAGTTGTTGTTTCTCCAAACAGCAATTATCAATGGGTTCCATCTAATATTTGGGTAGGTATTGGTAGAATGAAATCAGAAAAAATCTTATTTCCATTAGCACCATTATATAAAAAGAAAGGAATTGGTTATAAACAAGCCAAAGCACTTTCGTTTCATCCTGAAGGAGATAAAAAAGAAGAAAAACCTTACATTTTAGCAGAATATGTTGTCGGAGAAAATAAAGGCCAGCAAGAAAAAGTAACCTACGATTATTTGATAAATGCTACAGGCCCAAAACTAGATTTTGAAGCTACAGAAGGTTTAATACCTGGGCAAAATAAAGCTTATTCTGTTTGTACTTATTCTCATGCAGATCATGCTTGGGCAGGTTTAAAAGCCTTAATTCAAGAAATGAAGAAGGGTAAAAAAGCAAAAATTCTTATTGGTACGGGGCATGCAAAATCTACTTGTCAGGGAGCTGCTTTTGAGTATATATTAAATGTAGAACAAGAACTTCGCAATCACAAAGTGCGTGATATGGCAGAAATAACATGGATTTCTAATGAATATAGTTTAGGTGATTTTGGAATGGATGGCGTGTTAATGAGCTATGGAGACATGATTATGAAATCTAGCGAAATGGTAGAAATGATTTTTGATGATAGAGGCATTAAATGGATTTTAGAAGCTGGAGTAAATAAAATAGAAGATGGTATTGCGCATTACGAAAATTTAGATGGAGAACAGAAATCTGAGACCTATGATTTTGCCATGCTAATTCCTGCTTTTTCTGGTCATGGTTTTAAAGCTTTTGATAAAAACGAAAAAGAGATTACCGAAAAATTATTTAAAGGTTTTATGCTGGTAGATGCAGATTACACGCAAAAACCTTATGAAGAATGGTCTGTACAAGATTGGCCAGAAACGTATCAAAACCCAAGTTATAAAAATATTTTTGCTCCCGGAATAGCATTTGCTCCTCCGCATACTATTTCTAAACCAAGATTTAGTAAAAACGGTACAGCAATATTTCCTGCACCACCAAGAACAGGAATGCCATCTGGGATTACAGCAAAACTAGTTTCAGAAAATATTATAGATTCTATAAAAATGAACAAGGAATCCTTAAACCATAGAGGTTCTATGGGAAATATGGGAGCAGCTTGTATTGCATCTGCAGGGTTTGGTTTTTGGAAAGGAAGTGGCGTAAGTATTACCACTTTTCCTATAGTGCCAGATTTTGAAAAATATCCAGATTCTCACGGAAGACATTTAGGAAAAACTTTTGGAGCCATTGGTTTGGCAGGACATTGGTTAAAATTAATGTTACATCATGCATTTATTTATAAAGCAAAAATGAAACCTTTTTGGTGGTTGATTCCTGAATAGGAATCAAACTAAAACAGGTTGATTCCTGAATAGGAATCAAACTAAAACAGGTTGATTCCTGAATAGGTATCAAATCTTAAAAAGTTAATTGCAGAGTAAAATAGTAAGTAGTTACCGTATTTAGTGAAAAATATAAAATATTAAAAGATCATGAAAAGAATATCACCAAGAATGAAATTTAGAATGATGAACCCAGTTCTTCAATTTTTTAAATTTATAATTTTAAGTGTTAAAATTATGGTTATTGTAGCAGGAGGGCATGGAGGAACAAGACAAAGTGAAGGATAATAAAAATGAAAAGTACAATACTAATAATTTTAATAACTTTTTTAGTGCTTGTTTCTTGTAAAAAAGAGCAAACAAAAGAAGTGATAATTCCAACAAATACAACTGTTGAAAAAATGATGCAAATTGATGACGGACGGTTATCGCTTAAATTAAATGCGATGCAAAAAAATCATCAACTTTCTAATATGAGAAGTCACTTAGAGGCAATACAACAAATTACAGTATTATTAGTACAAGAAAATTATGATGAAGCCTCTAAATTGGCGTACACAAAACTTGGTTCTACAACAGAAATGCGTATGATGTGTGCTTCTTTTGGAGATAAAAATTTTGAGAATTTAGGATTAAAATTTCATGAAAGTGCAGATAAAATGAGTGAAGTTTTTAAAAGTAGAAATAAAGATAAATCGCTTACTGCTTTATCTAATACGTTAGGTTATTGCGTGCAATGTCACACAACATACAAACAATAGTATTTTAGTAAATTGATGTGGTTATCAGTTTTAGTTGGTTAAAGATGTTGGTTGGTTTCAACATCTTGAAAGAAGAGAGCTTAGGCTCTCTTTTTTTGTTTTATAATCTACAATTTATATTAATTTTGAAGAAATAATTTTAACTCCCATATCAACCATTTTTTCTTTAATTTTCTTAAAACCTTCATTGTCTAGTGCTTCGGAAGCATCTTCAATAAAAAAGCAGTTAAAACCTTCTTTAACAGCATCTCGAATGGAATAATAAACACAAATATCGGATGCTAAACCACAGATAAAAAGTTGGGTAGTTCCTTTTTCTTTTAAATATCCAGCTAATCCTGTAGATTTTAGGTGTCCATTATCATAAAAGGCACTATAGCTATCAATCTCTTTATCTGTTCCTTTTCTAAAAATGGTTTCACATTTTAATGTGTTTAGTTTAGGATGCAATTTTGCTCCTTTAGATCCTTGTACACAATGATTTGGCCATAAGGTTTGTGATTGTCCTTTTATTTCAATTTCATCAAAAGGAGATGCCCCAATATGATTGGAAGCAAAACTAATATGATCCTCAGGATGCCAATCTTGGGTAGCAATCACTAAATCAAATTTAGGTTGTATCTCATTGATAATTGAAACTATTTTATCTCCATTAGGAACAGGAAGTGATCCACCGGGAATAAAGTCGTTTTGTACATCGATTATAAGGAGTGTTTTCATAAATCGTTTTTATTTGAAATTAATATATAATCATGATAGGCACAATAGTCTCATGAATATTCAATTTAGAATTTATGTTCTTGTATCAATTGATCACGGTCTTGTTTTAATTTTAAACTAAGTCCTATTTTGTAAATATGCGGATTTTGAAAACGTTTGTATTCATTTGGAAGCTGTGCTAAACGCGATTGAGAATATTCAGCAATTTCAGAAACAGATCTAGAAGGAACTATTTTTTTTCCATTTTCCATAACTTTCTCTAGCAATGGCTCTTGTTTAAAAGCATCTAAATTTAAACTTTTTGTAGCATCAAAAGGATGTTCTATTTTCGCTACCTCTCCTTCTTTATACAAGGCTACAGCATCTGCACCATAAAACATGCCTTTATCATCTAACATTCTAAAAACCTGTTTTTTGTAAGGGAGTGATACTTTTATAATGTTTTCAGAAAGCTTAATTCTTGGTTCTCCATTGTATTCTGATAATTTATAAACACCATCCATGGCAGCATCTGGATTTCCTGTAACTAAATTGGTTCCAACACCAAAAATATCAATAGGTGCTCCTTGCTCTTTAAGACTTTTTATAACATATTCATCCAATTGATTAGAGGCTACAATTTTTACGTAATCTAAATCGGCTTCGTCTAAAATTTCTCTCGTCTTTTTAGATAGATATGCCAAATCCCCACTATCTAAACGAACACCAAGTAATTTTTCTCCTCTAGCTTCCATTTCTTTGGCTACCGTAATCGCTTTTGGTAATCCACTTTTTAAACTATTGTAGGTATCTATTAAAAGTACACAGCCTTTTGGTCGTATGCTTGCGAAATCTCTAAATGCTTGTATTTCTTCTTTATAACTCTGTATGAATGAGTGTGCCATTGTACCCGTAGACGGAATGTTATAATCTTTGGCAGCAATGACATTACTTGTACTATCAAAACCACCAATTATAGCGGCTCTTGATGCATAATAGCCTCCAGTGGCATGTGCACGACGTAAACCCATATCTAATAGAACTTCCTCTTTTGCACTATATCTAATTCTGCTTGCTTTGGTTGCTATTAAAGTCTGAAAATTAAGAATGTTTAGTAAAAAAGTTTCTATAATCTGTGCTTCAATAATATTCGCTTCTACCTGTAAAATAGGGCGATTAGGAAAAACAACATCACCTTCTTTACTTGAAAAAATAGTTCCTTTAAAACTAAAATTTTTTAAGTATTCTAAAAAATCATTTTCAAATCCATGCTGTTTTAAATATTCAATATCAGAAGTAGAGAATTTAAAAGTTTCCAAAACATTTAATACATCTTCTAATCCTGCAAAAATAGAATAGCCACCATTAAAAGGATTGTGGCGATAATAATAATCAAAGACGGCTCGTCCATCTGGTTTCGTCTTAAAATAGACTTGAGCCATAGTAAGTTGATAAAGGTCTGTATAAGCCGCTGTAATTTTCATGCCGATTTAGTTTTAAAATGTGAAGGTATTTAAAAAAGATATATTATTCCTAAGCCTTCAGAAAAAAAACGCATTCCTTTATTATAAATATTGACATATCTCAGATAACTGCTTTTTTAGCGATAAAACTTTTATAATAACCTTATTTTACAACCACTCATAATTCTATTTGTAATAGTGAATCTGTGCGTTTCGTAGAAATAAGTATGTAACTATAGCGAACTATCATTCTTTGCTCGGTAACTTATGTTACTGACTAGAGAAATAGTCTAATGTACATTTGCCACAGATAATTAAAGAATACATGAAAAACACAATATACATAACCATACTCTGCTTATTTACAGTTACTTTTCTGGTAGAAGCGCAAGAAATAAAACCAATATCAAAAGCAGAAGTCTTAGCTAAAGTTGCAGAGAAAAATACAACGATTCAGATTTCAGAGGAAGAGTTTAATGCTTCTAAAGCAGATTATAGACAAACAAATGCCGTGTTTTTACCAAACATTACAGCAAGTCATACAGGTATTTCAACCACAAATCCGTTAATGTCTTTTGGTTCTAAATTGAATCAAGAAATATTGACAGCTGCAGATTTTAATCCAGCTATTTTAAATGATCCTACAACTACTAGAAACTTTGCGACGAAAATAGAAATTCAGCAACCATTAATTAATTTAGATGGTTTTTATAAAAGAAAAGCTGCCAAAACTAAAATGGAAGCGATGTCTTTAAAAACGGAAAGAACGCAAGATTATTTAGCCTTTGAAGTAGATAAAGCATACATGCAATTGCAGTTGGCATACAAAGCAGTTGAAGTTTTAGAAAAGGCTTTAGAGGCTGCAAATGCCAATAAACAAATGGCAGACAATAGTTTTAAACAAGGTTTTTTGCAACGTGCAGATGTTTTAAATGTTGAAATACGTGTTACAGAAGTTAAAAACCAATTGCAGATGGCAAAAAGTAATGTGCAAAATGCCTCTAATTATCTATCATTTTTAATGAATGATGAAAGCGATATCTTATATAAACCAACAGAAAGTTTGGTTGTTGCTAGTTTTAATGTTGATAACAAAACAATTTCTGAAAATAGAGCAGATATAAAAGCAATGCACTTGGCTTCTAAAGCATACGAAGCCATGAATAAAGCAGATAAAATGGCTTTTCTACCGCGTTTAAATGCCTTTGGTAGTTATGAAATGTATGACAATAAAATTTTTCAGGGTGATGCAAATGGGTATTTAATTGGTGCCCAACTAAGTTGGGATATTTTTCAGGGTTCTAAACGTTTTGGAAAAGCTCAAAAAAGTAAAGCCGAATTAGAAAAATCGAAGTTAGAATACAATCAATATGTGTCTAAAAGTAATTTAGAGTTGAACAAAGTAAAACGTCAATTGGTAGATGCAAAAAACAGTTTAGAATTAACAGATTTAGCGGTGCAACAATCTGAAGAGTCTTTAAGAATTAGAAAAAATAGGTTTAAAGAAGGTTTAGAAAAAACATCTGATTTATTAATGGCAGAAACGCAATTTGCACAAAAACAATTAGAATATTATCAAACAATTTATCAATATAATTTTACACAAACGTATTTAAATTTTCTAACGAAAAATTAGTTTACAGTAAACAGTAAACAGTAGCAGTTTTCAGTTAGTAACCAACTTAAATGTAATTATCCTGCAAGGTTTCAAAAACCTTGTAGGTATCAAATAAAAAAACAATACAAATGAAAAAATACTTATTCCTATTAACTTTAACTACAGCCTCATTATTAATGACAAGTTGTGGAAGTGAAGAAAAAAAAGCAGCAGTAGACAATACACCTGCAATTAAAATAACGGTGAGTAAAGTTGCTGTAAACAGTAACAGTCCGTTTTTGTCTGTAAGTGGGAAAATTGAGGCAACGAACAGTGCAGATTTAAGTACTAGAATGATGGGTTTCGTAAAAAAGGTTCATGTAAATGTTGGTGATAAAGTTAGAAAAGGTCAGTTATTAATATCTATTAATAATGCAGATTTACAAGCTAAAAAAGGACAAGTAAACGCAGGAATTACACAAGCAAAAACTGCTTTTAACAACGCCGAAAAGAATTACAATCGTTTTAAAAATTTATTTGAGAGTAAAAGTGTTACTCAAAAAGAAATGGATGACATGACTGCAAATTACGAAATGGCAAAAGCAGGTTTAGAATCTGCAAATCAAATGAAAAATGAAATTAATGCACAGTTTGCGTATTCTAACATAACAGCGCCTTTTAGTGGTGTAGTTACAAGTAAAAATATTGAAAGTGGCGATATGGCAAACCCAGGAATGCCTTTAATTAGTATAGAAACTCCTAAAGAGTTTGAAGTAATTGCCATGGTTCCTGAGACAGAAATTTCGCAAATTAAAAAAGGAACAACGGTAAATGTATTAGTGAAATCTATGAACAAAACATTAACAGGGAAAGTTACGGAAGTAAGTACTTCTGCTAAAAATACAGGTGGACAATATTTAGTGAAAATAAATTTAGACAAAACAGAGGTGTCTATTTTATCAGGGATGTTTGCTACAGTTCAGTTTCCGGTAGAAAGAAAAGTAAAATCGGAATTGGTTTTAATTCCTAATAAAGCAATTGTAACTAACGGTCAATTATCTGGAGTTTATACGGTAAGTGAAAGTAATACAGCAATGTTGCGTTGGTTGCGTTTAGGTAGAACGTATGGAAATAGTGTTGAGGTTTTATCTGGTTTAAATGCAGATGAATCTTACATCGTTTCTGCGGAAGGGAAGTTGTTTAATGGAGCTAAAGTTAGTGTTCAGTAGGCAGTATTCAGTCATCAGTAGGCAGTTGCAGTATACAGTAACGAGTACTCCTTCATGGTTTTAAAAACTTTGTAGGTATAAATAAAATAACAAATTTAGTTAAGAATAAGAATTGTCGCGTTAAGGATAGAAGTGGAAATCCTTTTTTTGCTGCCATATATGGCAAAAAAAGATTGTAACGGATAGCCTGTTAAAACGCCCAAAATATAAGGAAATATGAAAGAAGGTTTAGCTGGAAAAATTGCAAAAGTCTTTATTGGATCGAAATTGACCGTGTTGCTAATGATCGTTTTTATGGTGGTTGGTGTGTATGCTTCGTTTTTGATTCCGAGGGAAGAAGAGCCACAAATTGATGTGCCAATGGCAGATATTTTTGTGGGGTATCCGGGTGCGAGTCCTACAGAAGTAGAAAGTAGAGTTGTAAAACCTTTAGAGAAATTAATTTCTAATATTAAGGGTGTGGAGTATGTGCATTCTACTTCTATGAACGAAAAAGCAATGGTAATTGTGCAATTTTATGTGGGCGAAGATATTGAGCGTTCTTTTGTAAAATTATACAACGAAATTAACAAACACATGGATCAAATGCCTGCGGGTGTTACGTTTCCGTTGGTTAAAACGCGTGCTATTGATGATGTACCAATGTTGGGTTTAACGTTGTGGAGTGAAAACTACAGCGATTATCAATTAAGCCAAATGGCGCAAGAGTTAGAATCGGAAATTAAGAAGGTAAATGATGTTTCTATTACACATAAAATTGGTGGAAGAAATCGTCAGTTACGTGTAGTTTTAGACAAAGATAAATTGGCTGCAAGTGGATTGGATTTCTTATCGGTTTCTGAAATGATAAAAGCCAATAATACCCAATTAATTTCGGGTAGTTTTGATAAAAATGATACCGAATTTTTAGTAAATACTGGTAAGTTTTTGGCTTCTGTAACAGATGTAGAGAATTTGGTGGTTGGGGTACAACAGAACAGACCTATTTATTTAAAACAAATTGCCAATATTGTTGATGGACCAGAAATTCCACAGAATTATGTGTCTTTAGGTTTTGGAAAAGGGAGTGAAAAATCTGGAGATTACAAATCTGAATATCCTGCAGTTACCATTTCGGTAGCCAAAAGAAAAGGTGCAGATGCAATGAAAATTGCGGAAGTTATTTTAACAAAAGTAGACCATTTACGAACTACTTTAATTCCGGATGATGTACATGTAGAAATTACCAGAAATTACGGAGAAACAGCTTCTCATAAAGTATCAGAATTATTGTGGCACCTTATTGGTTCTATCTTTGCAGTAACCTTAGTGGTTATGTTGGCAATGGGCTGGCGTGGTGGTTTAGTGGTGTTTTTATCTGTGCCAATTACGTTTGCTTTAACGTTGTTGAGTTATTATATGATGGATTATACGCTAAACAGAATTACACTTTTTGCATTGGTATTTGTAACGGGTATTGTGGTGGATGATTCCATAATTATTGCAGAAAATATGCACCGACATTTTAAGATGAAACGACTGCCTTTTAAACAAGCGGCTTTGTATGCAATTAATGAAGTTGGTAACCCAACAATCTTAGCAACATTTACGGTAATTGCTTCTGTTTTGCCCATGGCTTTTGTGTCTGGTTTAATGGGGCCTTATATGGCGCCAATGCCAATTGGAGCATCAATTGCAATGATTTTATCATTATTTGTAGCATTGACAATTACCCCTTATTTAGGATATATTTTCTTAAGAGAAAAAGACAAAAAAGGTGGTGTAGAGAAAGTTGAAAAACCTTTAGAAGAAACTTTTATTTATAGAATTTATAGCAAGTTTGAAAGACCTTTATTAGAAAACGGAAAGTTACGTTGGTTGTTTTTGGGAGGAACATTTGTTGTTTTAATGGCTACTATGGTCTTGTTTTTCACAAAATCTGTTGCTGTAAAGATGTTGCCTTTTGATAATAAAAACGAATTTCAAGTGGTGATTGATATGCCAGAAGGTACCACTTTAGAAAGAACAGGCGTAGTTGCACAAGAAATTTCGCAATATTTAGCTACAAGACCAGAGGTGGTAAATTATCAGAATTATGTAGGTACTTCTGCACCAATTACTTTTAATGGTTTGGTACGTCATTACGATTTACGTGGTGGGTCTAATATGGCAGATATTCAAGTGAATTTAATTGATAAAGAACATAGAACGATTCAGAGTCATGGAATTGCAAAATTATTAAGACCAGAAATGCAACGTATTGCTGCTAAATATAATGCAAATGTAAAGTTGGTAGAAGTTCCACCAGGACCTCCAGTTTTATCTACCATTGTTGCTGAGGTATATGGACCAGATTATAATGAGCAAATGAGAATTGCCAATGATGTTCAGAATATCTTAAAAAATACTGCGGATGTTGTAGATGTAGATTGGATGGTGGAAGCAGACCAAAAAGAATATCAATTTGAAATAAATAAAGAAAAAGCAATGTTGTACGGAGTTGCACCACAACAAATTGCGTATACCATGAATATGGCGTTGTCTAACAGACCTGTTACTAATTTGTATGATGAAAATGCCGTGAACCAAGTTGGTTTATTGTTGACTTTAGATGAAAAAGAAAAGTCTACTATTTCTGATATTTCTCAATTGAAAGTAAAATCTAAACAAGGAAATATGGTGCCTATTGCAGATTTGGTGGAAATTAAAGAAACTACAGCCGCAAAAAGCATTTATAGAAAAAATCAAAAACGTGTAGTTTATGTAACTGCTGATATGGCGGGAGAATTAGAAAGTCCGGCGTATGCTATTTTGGGAATGGAAGATAAGTTGAAAGAAATAAAACTTCCTGAAGGCTTTAAATTAAACGAAATGTATTTAGGTCAGCCAGATTTTGAAGATGATTATACTGTGAAATGGGATGGAGAATGGCAAATAACCTTAGAGGTTTTTAGAGATTTAGGAATCGCATTTTTAGGAGCAATTATCTTAATTTATATTTTAATTGTTGGATGGTTTCAGAACTTTAAAGCACCAATTGTAATGATGGTTGCAATTCCGTTATCATTAATAGGAATTATTTTAGGACACTGGATTATGGGTGCCTTTTTTACAGCAACGTCTTTTATTGGAATGATTGCGCTGGCAGGAATTATGGTTCGGAACTCGGTTTTACTGATTGATTTTATCAACCTAAGAACAGATGAAGGTATTCCTTTAAAACAAGCTTGTATTGAGGCAGGAGCAGTAAGAACAACGCCAATTTTATTAACTGCAGGGACCGTTGTAATTGGAGCGTTTGTAATTTTGTTTGATCCTATTTTTCAAGGATTAGCAATATCATTAATGGGAGGAACGATTGTTTCTACCGTATTAACGTTATTAGTTGTGCCATTGGTATATTATATGATAGAGAAGAAAAATTATAAGTAGGTATTAATTCTCCCGCAGATTTCGCGGATTTACGCAGAAGAGTTCCATAAAAATCTGCGATTATCCGAGATATCTTCGGGAAGCAAAAAAGAAAAAACTCATGAAATTAGTAATAGTTACAGCAGTCGAAGAATTTCAAAAGGAGGTTTTAAAAATCTTCAAGAAAGCAAATATTGAAAACTTTAGTAGTTCTGATATTGATGGTTATAAAAATGCGCCTTCTTTGTTAAAAGCATCTAACTGGTTTTCTGCAGAAAAGAACGGTAATGAATCTATTATGTTTTTTTCTTTTACTAAAGAGGAAAAAATTGATGGACTCTTCAATCTTATAGCAGCGTTTAATAACAATGCAGAAACTAATAATCCTGTTAGAGGAATTGTTCTTCCAGTAGAAAGATTTATATAATTTAAAAAATTAAGTAAGAAATGTTAAATAAGTATTTTAGAGTTATAGTAGGAGTAATGGTTTTATTAATGGTTGTACTAACCTATTATGTGAGCGTAAATTGGTTGTGGTTTGGAGTTTTTATTGGACTAAATTTAATACAATCTGCATTTACAAAATGGTGTTTACTTGAAACGATTTTAGTGAAATTAGGTGTTAAAAAAGAAGGTGGTTCTTGTTCTTCTTGTTAGGTTACTTTTAATAACACTGATATAACAAACCGACTGTTTTAAAAGGTTTTAATCTTGTCATACGGAACTTGTTTCAGCATCTGAACGAACTGAAATTGAATATTTATAAGAAGCTAGAATAAATTTAGATTTACAAAAAAAGGTTGATAAAAGTAATTTCATCAACCTTTTTAACAAAACAAACCCTATTTTTAATGATATCTTCTTCCTCTTTTTGGTTCAAACTTTTTTCCTTCACCACCTAAACTATTAAATTTCCAGGTAAAAGTTAGCATTGCATATTGTTTTAAAACGGTACTAGAAGAATCTTGAATATAATCTTCTGTAGCTACTCTTCTTGCGTTTGTATTCTGATTTAAAATATCATACACTTTTATACCCACCGCTCCTTGATCTTTTAAGATTGAATAACGCAAAGTGGTATTCCAAAACCAAGCACTTTTTTGAAACCCGTCTGCAATATTTGGGTTGAAATTATATTTTACGTCATTTCGCCATTCTAGCTTTTTAGGTAAAAAGGTAGAGGTACTTATTAATACATCATGACTTGTAAAATTTTTATCACTAAAACTATCTATGTCGTAGGTGTTTCTGTTAAAAGAAATGGAGTATGAAGGTCTAATCTGTAAGATGTCATCCCACATAAAATCGAAACCAATTCTTGGCGAAATAGAGGTTGCTTTACTAGAGTATTGTACGCCATTGTTAAAGTTAATATTTTTATTGTGGTTACCGAAAACTCTAAATTCTGATTTTAAGCTACCAAAATCTTCCCATTTTTTTGTAACGCTATAACTTCCGCCAGCTTGTACGCTATAAAAACCATCTACGTTGGCATAAGAAGTCTCTCTAATAAGGGTGCTAGGATCAATTACGGTATTTGCAACTACTCTGTCATTCGTTAAAGAAATATTACCAAATGCCCAGAAACCAGTTCTTTCTTTCCAATTAAAATTGGATGCTCCAAAACGTAAGCTGTGTGTTTTAGTTGGGGCTAATTCAGGATTACCTGTTACAATGTTTAAAGGATTAGATTCGTCTCTAAATGGCTGTAATTGAGATAATGAAGGCGTTCCGTTTTTAAAATTATATCTTAATCGGTAACTACTTGTTCTGTCTTTTCTAAAACGAATATTTACGCCGTATTCTAAATTATTAAATTCTCTTTCTAAATTGGTTTCTGGCCTTAAAAAATCTGTGTTTTTTAAAGTCCTGTTTAGGTAAGCGATGCTTGCAGATGTAGACCATTTTTCATTTCTAAATGATAGCTTTGCACGCGGTTTTTTAACGTTATCTTGATATTCAAAATCGGTACTTAATAAGTCGCTAAAATCGGTGTAGTTGTTGGTGTTTTTATCAAAATTAAACGTACTTCTTTTCTTTTGAGTTTTTGTATTGGAATATTCATAACTAACATCTAAATATAAAAGTCTAGATAATATTGGATAACGATAGGTAACTTCACTACCAATTTTTGTTTTGTCTGTATTTCCATCAGAAAACTGATCTCTAATTATTTGATTTGGGCTATCGCCATAAATATTGGTTTCAGATTTCACCAAGTCTTCAGTATCAGAGTTATTTACATTTGCTGTAAGTTCTACTCTTAAAAAAGCACCTCTATCACCAAACATTTTGGTTAAATTCACCTCATTATCAAACTTTTTACTATTAGAGTCTGCAATAGAATTAGAGTTAGAGTTGTTGGTAAGTGTACTGCTATTATTAAAACTTTCAGAAGCACTGGTGTAAGTGTTCTTATTTATATCTGCATTAAAATCAGATTCAATATCAATTCTAAAAGTACTATCAATTTCAATTTCAAAATCTACGCTTGCATCATGACTATCACTTTCATTAAAAGAAGTGTTGTTAGAATTTGTGGTAAAGCTAGTTCCATCAGCTAAAAATGTTTCACGGTTTTGGGTTGTTTTATTATCGGATTCACTGTTTTTATAAAAATAATCTGTAGAAAGTTCAAACATTTTCCCAAAAGCATTGATGTAGTTTAGACCATAATTATTAGAAGTAACAATACCTTGTCCACCACCAAAACTTCTGTTATTACCACCAAACTGTAAACGTTGGTTTCCAAAACTAAAACCAGGAGAATTTACATTGTTACCACCTGCTAAAAGACCAATTCTTTCACTTTGTTTAAAACGAGTGGCCATACCTGCATACTCATACTTTTTGTCTGTACCAATACCAGCGGCAGTTTTACCAAAATAGCCTTTATTATTTTCTTTTTTAATAGTTAAGTTAATGGTTTTATTTTCACCATCAGAATCTTCACCAGAAAAAGCCTGAGCATTTGTTTTTGTATCAGAAATTTGTATTTTCTCGATAATATCTTTCGTTAAATTTCTCGTAGTAATAGTAGGATCATTTCCAAAGAAAGGTTTTCCGTTTACGAGTATTTTATTAACTTCTTTTCCGTTTACGGTTATTTTTCCTTCATCATCTACTTCTACACCAGGTAATTTTTTTAATAAATCTTCTACATTAGCATCCTTCTTGGTTTTAAAAGACTTTACATTAAATTCTACGGTATCTTTTTTAATGGTGATGGGTGCACTAGATCTAATTACAACTGCATCTAATACATTAGCTGGTTCTAAAATTAAGGTACCAATATTTTGGTCTTTTACACTTATTATTTTTGTATAAGGTTTGTAACCAATATAAGAAACGACTAGTTTTACTTTAGCATCTGCAGTTTTTCCACCAATATTAAAATAACCTTTAGAGTTGGTAATTGTATAGGCAATGATGCTGCTGTCTTTTAATCTTTCTGTATGTACCGTTGCAGATTCTAACAATTCATTATCTTCTAAAGATTTAATTGTTCCGGTAATTTCGAATTTTTTTGATTGAGAATAGGTAATGCAGCTTAAAAGTAAGAAGGTAAGGAATGTAATTTTCTTCATTATTGTGGGTTGGTTGAATATATGTAACTATTTTTATAAGTAAAGGTTTAATTTGAAAATTAGAAATTCAGGTGTTTTAACAAAATTTTAGGAAAACTAGTACGTTGTTTTTTTGAATAAATTGATCTGTGTCATTTTAGAATTTATTTATGATATTTAAATTTGGGGGTTAAATTTCACAAAATGAAAAAAATAGTATACACTACAGATTATTCAGAAAATTCAATACCAGCATTAAAATATGCTTTTAGTTTAAGTGAAAAATTACAGGCAAGTTTGTTTGTGATTTATGTGTATGAATTTGTGTCAGATAGTTTTGGGGGCAAGACCAAAGAAAAACATAACAAGATACTAACAGATTTTTGTAAGGTACATTATGGGGGAGATATAGAAAAATTGGACGTAAGTTTTGAGGCAATTGCCGATGATTCTGTGATAAACGGAATTCTAAAAAAAGCCAATAGCTTACAAGCAGATTTAATAATAAGTGGGACAAAAAGTGAAATGGGGCTGAAAGAATTACTTATAGAAAATAAAGCAAAAGAACTTATATCAAAAGCACTTTGCCCTGTTTTAATTGTGCCAAAGAATGCAAACCTATATAGAATGGATACAATTGTGTATGCTTCAGATTTTGAAGAAGAAGATGTCTGTGCAATTGACAATTTAGTCAGTATGGCTAAACCTCTTAATGCTAAGATACAAATCGTTCATATTTCTGCACTAAAAGATGGTGCCGAAATAAAAAAGAGGGATTGGTTTATGAATTTGTTGAATGAAAAAGTAAAATATAATAATATTGATATTGAAATAATTTATGGAGAAAATATTTTTGAGTCTTTAAAAACCTATTTAGAAGACAAAAATGCAGATATGGTTACGATGTTAGAAAGAAATTCAAAAGGAATAATAAATATGCTTTTTCATGTAGATTTAGTGAAGAAAATGGAAACCTTAGGAAACATTCCATTAATGAGTTTTAATGAAAATAGGTTGTAAGGTTCATGTAACCTTTTCTTATTTTCGAAATATAATTTATGAACGTTTATAAATTACGGTTATTTTAATTTATTCTAAATAAACACTATATTTGCGACATAATTATTTATTATGATCGTTTTTTATACTGAAAGTAAGCCTGTAGTTTCTCTATTAAATACATCTGTATGTGATAGTGTTTGTTCTTCAAATTGCATAAAACCAAAGAGTAGCTGTTGCAATAAGTATAAAAAAAAGGGCATCAACTGTAAGCGATGCCCTAATGTTTTGCTAAAAGCTTCTTAGCGTAAATTATTTATTATCCCTTTCTGTATAAAGGATCTGTACCTATTGTACCCATTAAACTTTCTAGGTATTCCGTAGAATTTACATACTCATATTGTAATTTTAAGTTTTCTAAACGAGTATTGATATCCATTTCAGAAGTAATAGAATTATTATAAGGATTTGCTATAAAATCTTCAGAATATTTAATCTGATTCGCATAGAAAGCGATATCCTTTTGTTGTTTTAATTGCAATCTTTCTTTATACCAATCGCTATTAATCACATAATCTCTTTCAAACAGTTCGCGTAATTCTGGGTCACTAATGTGTTTTCCTTCATAATTACCATATGCCATAATGTGTAAAAGTACTTTTAAAGGCGGAATTGCAGCAGCGATACTACCATCTTCAAAATAGTTTAAAGCTACTTTTTGTTGTGCTTCTACAATATTTTTAATTCCGTCTACATAATCTTCTAAACCTTGCATTTCTGGTTTTAACATTCTTTCGCTAAAAACAGCTGTAGGCTCATCAAAAATTCGATGCATACATGTATAAGAGAAATTTTTTGTAATTCTATACCCTAATCTACTTGCTAAAATAGTTTCTCCTTCGTATTCAAAATCATTAATTTTTTCTAAAGAACCATTTTTAATTAACTCTTTAGGATCTCTATCTTTTGGTTCTAATCTTGCCCATATTTCAGGAATTAATAAACTTACATCGTGGTCTATTTTATTTTCTGCACCTACATAACCTGCAGCGGTACTAAAACCGTTAGATTCGGTTAAAATATGAGATAACAATGCATTGTTTAAGTCTGTTGTTGGCGTTAACATGTTAAAAGGTGCTTTTGTTAAAGCTCCTTCCGTACCAGCACCGGTTGTAGATGGAGATTTACCTGTTAAACTACAGATAAAGTCCATAAATAATTCTGGTGCTTCTTGATAGTGAATTGGGTTGTAAACTGCTAAAGGTCTTATTCCTGCAGCTTTATCCACAGGGTTATTTCTTCTACCTGGTAAAACCGCATTTACCACATGATATACAGGTTCGTTTAAGTTAATTTTTCTTACCAAACGAACACCAATATCTGCTAAATAAGTTTCTTCTGTTTCTACAACATTTTTACAAGGCTCTAGATAACGAGGGTTTTTTGTTGGTTCTCCGTTTACAATTCTAGTATGAGAAGGTAGCGCAAAAAACGCTTCTTTTTTATCACTTTTTACAATACTCTCAACAAAGTCTTTAACAGGTTGTGTGTATTTATCAAAGTTGATGGTGTCTTCATATAAAGCAATTGCATCTTCTTTTTTTAGTAATTCGTAGTTGGTTAAAAAACGTCCGTTTGTTACTAAATCTAATTCGGCAGCTTTATCGTAACCTCTTACTACGGCTTCATCTGGTCTTTGAAAAAGATGCGCTTCACAATTAGTTAATAATTTTAAACTCTTATTTGTAAATTCTGGATTTAAGTTTTTTAATTGATTTCTTGGTATGGTAATAGAAGCTGTAATATCATCTTCTGTTTGTACTTTTTCTGAAGGAGAAAAATCTGAACGCAGTTTGTTTAACATCCAGTTTCCTTGCTGGTTAAAACCGATACGAACATAACTACCTACAACGGGTGTGTTGTTGTATAAAAGGCTTGTTCCTTTTTTTCCGTTGATAATTTCTACAGACATACAATCTTTCCAGTTGAAATTTCCGTGTGCTTGTCTAAACAACCTTTTTACAAAAAGGACCAAAGAACGAATGTGAACAGGAATTTCTTCTAAAAATTGATTAAACTCATCAGAATTATGCTTCGACGGAATTAATAATTTAACGGCAGAACTTAACGTTCTTTTTTCACTTAAAAAAGATCTAGATACAGGTCTGTTAGGATCTTTTACTTTCCATCGATTAGAATAAACGTATTCTATAATTTCGTCTGCTTTTTTAAAGTCTTCTTCTATATTATGAATATTAAAAGTACTATACGTAATTGCATTTTGCATTGGTTTAGAAATCTCAGATTTACCACCACCAGAAACAGTACAAGGTTTATGGCAAAAAACACCTTCTGCAAAGGTTTCTATAATTCTCCATAAATCTATTGATTTATGTTTTTCTAATTTTAATTTACTTCCAGTAGGATGTACATAAGTTTTGTAAGGAGACAATGTTAATTTTTGCTCTTTACTATTATGCATCCAAGTAATACTGTTGGTGTTGGTGTTTATGTATGAAAATTCTGGAATGTAAACAATATTTGGGTATTTTTTATCTACCGCATAATTTTCTGGTTTTACTTCTATACTATCTCCTAAAAGTTGTTTTACACCCTCAAAAGTATGTTTAAAGTTATAGTACTCAGATTGCACTTTACCATCTACGGTATCTCCCATCACTCTTCTAGCAAATGCAATGGCACCACCAGCATGTTCTTCTTCTACTAAACCAAATAAGTTGGCAGAGTAGCTAATTTGCGTTTTAATTTCTTTTTTAGAGTATCCGTAGTAATTGTCTGCAATTAACGTAATAACAACACCTCTATCATCTCTACACGTAATTTTAAAAGCACCACCTTCATTATAAAGTTCGTTTTCATCTTTCCAACACATTTCGTCTTTTCTTTGACGTTCTGTAGCATCATCAAAATGAGGTAAACCCACATCTTTCTTTTTTAATTCTTTTAACTGAGGCGCTAAAACAATACAACCTGTATGCCCAGTCCAATGCTCTGTATCTAAGGCAGCATCATTTTGTGCTAAATTATGATCTCCTGCATTACCGAAAATAGATTCAACAAAATCTAAATTACTGACCAAGTTTCCTGGAACAAAAAAGTGAACTTCTAACGATTTTTCTGAAATGACTCCTTTTACCTCCGGACAAACCACAGGTCTTAAAAGTGATGATACCATTACCTTTGCTTGGTTTTCTTGACTAGAAGTAAACGGAAGTGTTTTTAAATCATCCGAAGGATTAAAAGCAGAATGTAATAAATGAGCAAAAGTTTCTTTTGGCACCTCTTTTTTATCTAATGGTACAGGTAAACTACCTTCCACAATATGAAAAGTACCTTTTGTGGTTCTTTTATCGTTTAAAGGATTGTTTAAAATACCTTGTTTTACTCTATTTGTGGTAACTAAATCGCTTTTAAAAGTATCTCCATCTGGCGGCAAACTAATCTCTCTTGCTTGACCTTTTTTAGATAAAACAAGAGTGTTGTTTGGTATTACAAGAGATTTATTAATAGATACCTCTTTTAAATAATCATTAATAAATTCTTGTATTCTTGTATCTATAGGAGAAAGATGGTTAGATAATAATCTTGATCTCTGCTGAATACTTGTAATAAGACTACCCGTTAATTCTTCAAATTTTGGATCTAAAAATTGAGTAGAATTTTCTGGTTTGTCTTTAAAAGTAGGCTGCCCTAAAGAAGCTAATTGTAGGTTGATAAACTGAATAATGTCGTTTCTCGTTTCTTGCATGATTGTAATTTTATTCAACGATAAAAATAATGTATAATTCTTAAAGCTAAGTTGTTGAAATACTGTGTATTTATAGTTTGTTGAAAATAGATCGGTTTAGTTGTTTTTGTGATAATTTCAACATTGTTTAAACGTTTAACCAAATGTAAGAAAAATTATTTAAATGCACTTAAACCAGTTACATCTAAACCTGTAATTAATAAATGAATATCATGCGTTCCTTCATAGGTAATTACGCTTTCTAAATTCATCATGTGGCGCATAATAGAGTACTCTCCAGTAATACCCATTCCGCCTAACATTTGTCTTGCTTCTCTTGCAATGGTAATTGCCATATTTACATTATTACGTTTTGCCATAGAAATTTGAGCAGAAGTTGCTTTTCCTTCATTTCTTAAAGTTCCAAGTCTCCAAACCAATAATTGCGCTTTGGTGATTTCTGTAATCATTTCTGCTAATTTTTTCTGTTGTAATTGAAACTGGCCAATCGGTTTGCCAAACTGTTCTCTTTCTTTACAATAACGCAAAGCAGTATCATAACAATCCATAGCTGCACCAATTACGCCCCATGCAATTCCGAATCTTGCAGAATCTAAACAACCTAACGGAGCTCCTAATCCAGATTTATTAGGCAATAAGTTTTCTTTTGGCACTTTTACATTGTCAAAAATAAGTTCTCCGGTTGCAGAAGCACGCAAAGACCATTTATTATGTGTAGTAGGCGTTGTAAAACCTTCCATTCCGCGTTCTACAATTAGTCCATGAATTCTACCTTCTTCATTTTTTGCCCAAACCACAGCAATTTGAGCAAAAGGCGCATTAGAAATCCACATTTTTGCACCGTTTAAAAGATAATGATCTCCCATATCTTTAAACTTCGTTTCCATCCCGCTAGGGTTAGAACCATGATTTGGTTCTGTTAAGCCAAAACATCCCATCCATTCGCCAGAAGCTAATTTTGGTAAATACTTTTTACGTTGTACTTCATTTCCATATTTAAAAATAGGATACATTACTAATGAAGATTGTACAGAAGCGGTAGAACGAATTCCAGAATCGCCTCGTTCTATTTCTTGCATTATTAATCCGTAAGAAATTTGATCTAAGCCTGCGCCACCATATGCTGAAGGAATATAAGGGCCAAAAGCACCAATTTCTGCCAAACCATTTATGATTTGAGTAGGAAACTCTGCCTTTTGAGCATATTCTTCAATAATAGGAGAAACAGCTCGTTTTACCCATTCTCTAGCTGTATTTCGTATTAATTTGTGTTCTTCTGTTAATAAATCATCTAGATTATAATAATCTGGGGCTTGAAAAAGGTCTTGTTTCATGTTGAGTTTCTTTTAAAATTAGATAATTCTAAATTTACATGTTCATTTATTAAAGAATATGTAAATTTAATCCAAAAATAAGGATTGTAAATTTTATAATAAATTAAAGAAGTGTAAAGTTCAGGAAGGTAAAGGATGGAAAATTAGTTCTTTTCTATTAAGTTTGTATGCATGAAGCATACTTTAGGAAAAGAAGAGCGTTTAAAGAGTAAAAAGCTCATAGAAAAACTTTATTTGGAGAGGAATTCTGTGAAGGCGTTTCCTCTTAGAATGATTTTTTTACAAACAGAACATACCTCAAAATTCCCTGCTCAGGTTGGAGTTTCTGTTCCAAAACGTAATTTTAAATTGGCTGTAGATAGAAATAGAATTAAGCGGTTAATGCGAGAATCTTATCGTTTGCAAAAAGAAATTGTCTACAATAATATAGAGCAACCTTATGTTTTTATGATTTCGTATATTGGGAAAGAAAAATGTACGTATGAAGAGATGTACTTAAAAATGGAAAAATTACTAACTCGGTTTGTTAGCGAAATAAATACTAAGAAAAATGATGAGATTTAAGTTTTCGAAAAATACAATTATTGTTCTTCTAGTAGGAACAATCTTTTTATCCTTTGCTTTTAAATCGAAATTTTTTGAGGTTGCAAAGCAAATTGAAATTTACAATACTTTATTTAAGGAGTTAAATATGTATTATGTAGATGAAATTAATCCTGCAGAATTAACAGAAAAAGCAATTAAAAATACGCTTAAAGATTTAGATCCTTATACAAACTTCTATAATGAGCAAGATGTAGAAGATGCCAGGATTCTAAGAGAAGGCGAATATGGAGGTATTGGAGTTTCTATCTATTATTTAAAACAAGGAATTCAGATTAAAGAAATTTTTAAAGGAGATGCTGCAGATAAAGCAGGTTTAAAATCTGGAGATGTTATTGTTTCTGTTGATGGGCAATCTGTGAAAAATATGGAAAGAGAGCAACTTTCTATGTTGATAAAAGGAACACCTAACAGTACCTTTTCTGTAGAGATAGAAAGACAAGGAAAAAACATTCAGAAAGAAATAATGAGAGATAAGGTGGTTGTAAATCCGGTGCCTTTTTCTGAAATGATAGATGAAGAAACTGGATATATTGTATTAACACGATTTAATGAAAAAGCTTCATCCGAAGTAAAAAAAGCTTTTAGAAAGTTAAAGAAAGCAGGAATGAAAAAGCTTGTTTTCGATTTAAGAGGAAATCCGGGAGGTTCTTTATTAGAGTCTTTAAACATTTGTAACTTTTTCTTGCCAAAGGGAAAAACACTTGTTACTACAAAAGCAAAAATTAAAAAATGGAGTAATACTTACAAAAGCACCAATGAACCTTTAGATTTAGAAATCCCCATAGTTGTTTTAGTAAATGGCCGTTCTGCTTCTGCTTCAGAAATTGTAAGTGGGTCTTTGCAAGATTATGATAGAGCTGTAATTATGGGAAAACGTTCTTTTGGAAAAGGATTGGTGCAGCGTTATAGAAAATTGACTTATGGTACGCAGTTAAAATTAACTATTTCTAAATATTATACCCCAAGTGGTAGATGTATTCAAGAATTAGATTATACGAACAGAGATAAAAATGGAAAAGTTCCTAAATTTTCTGATACAGGAGTTCATGAATTTAAAACGGCTAACGGAAGAAAAGTATATGATGGCGGCGGTGTTTTACCAGATGTAGTCATTAAAACATCAAAAAAAACGGAAGCGACAGAGAAGTTATTGAATTCTAAAGCGGTTTTTAATTTTTCTGTAAATTATTATTATCTACATCCAACCATAGAAAAAGATACTGATTTTGACTTTAAAGATGCAGATTTTGTAGAATTCACCAATTATCTAAAGTTAGACACCACATTTGTTACCAAACAAGAAGCTTTGTTTAAAGAAGCTTATAAGGCATCCTTATTAAAAAATATTTATAAAGAATATGAACAAATTCAAGAAAAATTATTTGAGGATAAGATTAATGAAATAACAAAAAACAAAGATATTTTAAAGAAAACCCTAACAGAAGAAATATTAAATAAATACTATTATCAAGAAGGGGTTTATACACATAATTTAACGAAAGATTTGGTTGTAGAAGAGGCAGTTAAATTGCTGAAAGATCAAAATAAATATAAGCAAATTTTATCCGCTAAATAATTTTATATTTGAAGACTAAAAATTAAAATGACAAAATTAAATAAAACAGACAGGACTAGAGCACAGGAATCTACAAATGCAATAGAAAAATTATACATTTCTATGCGTCATTTGTTTAGCAGAGGCTTTTATAAACCAATGGGAATTTCAGGAGAAACTTTACGTAAGTCTTTACTTTCGTTAAGACCAGAAATTTATGGTTCAATTGCAGAAGAAAGAATTGAGTTAAACGGGTTAATTTACGTAATAGAAAGGCTTCCGAAAGGAATTGAAGAATGCCAGTTTATAAATTTAACTGCAGATGAAGGCTATAGTGGTTCTCATTTTGAAACAATAATTCCTCCAAAAAGAAGAAGAAATTGTTACCGAATAGACAAAGACCAAATGAACATAGAGATTACGCGTGGTCGTTCTGAAATCTATGATATTCTTACGCATTTAACTTTTTTATTTATTGAATCTCATAAAATTCAAAAAAGAGTAACCATAAACGAAGGTGCAGATTTTATTAGAGAATGGAAATATTTAGAAGATATTGTTATTTACAATAAGACAATTACAGATCAAGAAAGAGAGGTTGCTACTGCTCATTTAAGTAATATTTTAGGAAGAACTTTTGAGGAAGTAATAGATATTCATAAAGCATTTGAAACATCAGAAAAAAAAGATCGATTTTTTCATTTAATTTATTGGTTAGGTAAATTAGCCATTAACGAGGTTTTAGATAATAAAAAGAGAAAAGTTACTTTTAGTTCTGTTTTAATCGAAGAAATTGGGCATCATATTTATGGAGATATTTGGGCAGATAACATTAAGAAAGTACTAAAAGATAATGGACTACTAAGAAGACCTATACATATTATTAGTGCAAACATGCACAGTGTGTTAAATTCTATTTATGCCAAAGGAGCATTACCTAATGAAGCCGAAGAATATGAAGGGTTTGGGTTGTATCAGTTATTAAGTAATTCTGATAGTAAACCTTTACAAAAAAAGGTGAAGGAATACGCTTCAGAAAATGGTTTAATTTATATTAAAGACACTTCGGGAACAAATATAAATGTTCAGGTAATAGATACCGAGAAAATTAATTTTGAAAATTCTCCATTCGATAAAGTAAATTCTGTAAATAAAAAGCCTGTTATAATTGTAATGGATTATGCTTTTGGTGAGCAAGCTTATGAAACAATGGATGAGCTTTTAAAGCCTTATAAAAATACTAAGAAGAAAAACCATTTAGATGTGAAATCTGTTTCTATAATGGGTAAAGCAGGTATTTTAGAAGGCGGTAAAGGAGATATTATGATTCCTAGTGCACATATTTTTGAAGGTACTGCAGACAATTATCCGTTTAAAAATGAGTTATCTAAAGAAGATTTAGAAGGTTTTGGCGTAGAGGTTTTTGATGGTTCTATGATTTCTGTATTAGGAACGTCATTACAAAACAAAGACTTGTTACAGTTTTTTCATGATTCTACTTGGAATGTTATTGGGTTAGAAATGGAAGGCGCACATTACCAAAAAGCAATACAATCTGCTTCTAAAATTAGAGGGAATATTTCTAAAAATGTAAAAGTAAGATATGCGTATTACGCATCAGACAACCCTTTAGAAACAGGTGCTACATTAGCCTCTGGTGGTTTAGGGATGACAGGAGTTACACCAACATATGCTATTACTAAAAAAATATTAGAACAAATTTTTTAATAGCTAAAGTTTAAATTTTATAACCAAATAAAAAAAATGTCAACAAGTCAAAATAATAATGAGGAAGAGGTAGATTTAGGATCCTTATTTGTAATTATAGGTAAAGGATTTTCTAAACTTTTTAATTTTATAGGAAGTATTTTTAAAGGAATTTTTCATCTTATCATATCAATTTTAATTTTCTTAAAAGAAAATATAATAAAAATTGGAATTGCCGCTATTGTCGGTTTAATTGTAGGTGTATTTTTAGAAGTAAAAAAAACAGATACATTTGAGTCTGAACTATTATTAGAACCAAATTTTAAAAGTACGAGACAGTTATATGATAATATAAATTACTACAATAATCTTGTTAAGCAAAGAGATACGTTAGCATTAGAAAAAACGTTTAAGTTAGATAAAGGGTATGCTGCTAGTCTTAATAAATTTGAGATTTCACCTATTGTAACAGAGAATGATATTATTAATTCTTACAATAGTTTTGTGTTATCTGTAGATACTACAACTGTAAAGAGCTATACTTTTCTTGAGTTTAAGGAATCATTTACTGATTATGATTATAGGTTTCATAAAGTAACAGTTACAGCAAAAAAGAATGATGTTTTTGATAAATTAGATGAAGTAATAATTTCTTCGGTAGTAAAGAATAAATACTTTAATCGATTAAAAGAATTAACGAATAGAAACTTAAATAGAACAGACTCTTTATATCGACAAAACTTAACGCAAATAGATTCTTTAAGAAAGGTTTATATGCAGGTGATGGTAGTAGAAGCAAAGAAGCAAACTACAGGTACCAATATAGATTTAGGTGGAGAAAAAAGAACTACAAAAGAGTTAGAGCTGTTTGATAAGAATAGACAGATTAATAATGATTTAAAAAATATTGCATCACAAAAGGCTACACAATACGAGGTCATTAACGTTATTTCTAATTTTCAACCAATAGGAACTAAAATTAAAGGAGTAACCAAAAATTATGCTTTTTTATTAGGTGTCTTAGGAGCCGTTTTTATGATTGTATTATTAGTTTTATTAAAGCTTAACAAGTATTTAGGGAATTATAAAAAATAGATAAATGCAAACAATTCTTATTACAGGAGGAGCAGGGTTTATAGGTGCAAATTTTATTCCTTATTTTTTAAAAAATAATAAAGATTTACAAGTTGTAAATTTAGATGTATTAACCTATGCCGGTAATGTTTCTAATCTAAGTGAGATTAAAGATAACTCTAGATATACTTTTATTAAAGGAGATATTTGTGATCGGAATTTAGTAGAAGAATTATTTAATAAATATAATTTTTCTGGAGTAATTCATTTTGCAGCAGAATCTCATGTAGATAATTCCATTAAAAATCCTGATGCTTTTGTAAGAACAAATGTTTTTGGAACTTTTAATTTATTAGATATTGCTAGAAATTACTGGATGGAATCTCCAAACGTATATAAAGAAGGTTATCAAGATTGTAGATTTCATCATATTTCTACAGATGAGGTGTACGGAACTTTAGGAGAAATAGGTTTGTTTACAGAAGAGACTTCATATGCGCCAAATAGCCCTTATAGTGCTTCAAAAGCATCATCAGATTTTATGGTAAGAAGTTATTTTCATACCTATCGAATGAATGTTATTACCACAAATTGTTCTAATAACTACGGACCAAAACAACATGACGAAAAGTTAATACCCACAATAATTAGAAAAGCAATTTCTGGAGAAAATATCCCCATTTATGGAGATGGAAAAAATATTAGAGATTGGTTGTATGTTTTAGATCACTGTAAAGGTATCGAGCTAGTTTATAAGAAAGGAATAACAGGAGAGACCTACAATATTGGAGGTAAAAATGAACGAGATAATCTGTATATCGCAAATATTATTTGTGAAATTTTAGATAAAGAGTTACCTAAAGAAAAATCATATAAAGAACAAATTAGCTTTGTAAAAGATAGACCTGGCCACGATTTTAGATATGCAATTGATGCTTCTAAAATAGAAAATAATTTAGGGTGGAATGCCCAAGAAAATTTTGAAACAGGAATTAAAAAAACCATTCAATGGTATTTAGAAAAATATAATTAAATATGAAAGGAATTATACTAGCTGGAGGGTCTGGGACAAGGCTGCATCCTCTTACAATAGCAATTAGTAAGCAGTTAATGCCAGTATATGATAAACCGATGATTTATTATCCTATTTCTATTTTGATCCTTTCTGGGATTAGTGAAATATTAATAATTTCTACGCCTCAAGATTTACCATTATTTAAAAGATTATTGGGTGATGGAAAAAAATATGGATGTGATTTTAAATATGCTGTACAAGAAAAACCAAATGGATTGGCAGAAGCATTTATTATTGGTGAAGAATTTATTGGAAAAGATAATGTAGCTCTAATATTAGGTGATAATATTTTTTATGGTTCTGGATTACCTAGGTTATTAAAAGAAAATATAACCCCAGACGGAGGAATTGTATATGCATATCATGTAAATGACCCAGAACGCTACGGTGTTGTAGAATTTGATGATGACTTTAATGTTATTTCTATTGAAGAGAAACCAGAAAACCCAAAATCTAATTTTGCGGTTCCAGGAATTTATTTTTATGACAACTCTGTTATAGAAATTGCAAAAAATATGAAGCCAAGTAAAAGAGGTGAATTGGAGATAACAGATATTAATAAAGCGTATTTAGAAAAAGGAAAGTTAAAAGTAACCGTTTTAGATAGAGGTACTGCTTGGTTAGATACAGGTACTTTTAATTCCTTAATGCAAGCATCTCAATTTGTGCAAGTAATAGAAGAGCGACAAGGTTTAAAAATAGGTTCTTTAGAAGAAGCTGCTTTTAGAGCAGGTTTTATTACTAAACAAGAAATGTATGAATTAGCAAAACCATTATTAAAAAGTGGTTATGGAAAAAACTTATTAGAAATAAAATGATAGTTAAAGAGACAGGATTAAAAGATTGCTTTGTAATAGAACCGCTTTTTTTTAAAGATAATAGAGGGTGTTTTTTATTAGAATATAATAAAAAAGAGTTTCAAGAAAAAACAGGTTTTGATGGAGATTTTGTTCTAGGAAATCAATCTACTTCTCAATATGGCGTTGTAAGAGGTTTGCATTTACAAAGAGGCGAGTTTGCACAAGCAAAATTAGTTAGAGTTGTAAAAGGTAAAATTTTAGACGTTGCAGTTGATGCAAGAAAAGATTCTGAAACTTTTGGACAAGTATATTCTGTAGAATTATCTGCAGAGAATAACAAGCAATTATTTGTGCCAAGAGGTTTCTTACATGGTTTTTCTGTTTTAGAAGATGACACTATTGTTTCTTATAAATGTGATAATTATTATGAGCAAGAAGCAGAAGATGGTGTTTTGTTTAATGATAAAGATTTAAATATTGATTGGAAAATACCTGCGGATAAAATTACATTATCGGAAAAGGATACTAGGTTAAAAACGTTTAACGAGTTTATGAAAACAACAAAATAGAAAGATTTATAGTTGTAATATAAAAAGCTAACTATAAATAATTTCTAAAACTAAAGTCTATGATTCCTAAAATTATACATTCAATTTGGGTTGGTGGTAAAGAAAAACCTAAATTGGTAAAACAATGTGAGAGATCTTGGAAAAAATATTGTGGGAATTATGAATTTATCGAATGGAATGAGGATAACTTTGATTTTAATAAAGCACCTTTATTTGTAAAAGAAGCTTATCAAAAGAAAAAGTGGGCTTTTGTTTCGGATTATATAAGACTTTGGGCGCTTTATAATTATGGAGGAGTTTACCTTGATTCTGATATGGAGCTACTAAAAAATATTGATGACTTCTTGATTAATAAAAGTTTTACTGGGTTTGAGGATGATGTTTCTGTGCAAAGCAGTATAATAGGTAGTGTGAAAAATAACGATTTAATAAAAGAGTTATTAAGTTATTATGATAATAAATCGTTTATTTTAAAAGACGGATTAAATACAACTACGAATGTAGAAATAATATCAAGTATTTTAAATAAAAAAGGACTTCTAAAAAACAACAAACAACAATTAATTCTTGATAATTTAAGAATTTATCCAAGTGATTTTTTCTGTCCCAAAAGCTTTACAAATGGTAAAATTGTAATCAGTAAAAATACTTTTGGAATTCATCACTTTAATATGTCTTGGATTAGCCCTGCAAAAAAAATATCCATTAAACTAGGACAGTTTTATAGACGAATTCTTAAGAAAAATGTTTAAAAATATTTTCAAAATATTATCTTCACATATAGTGGTCAAGTCTTTGGGACTTGTTAATATAGCTATAGTATTGTTTTTTTTATCAGTAGAAGATTTTGGAAATTATAGTTATTCGCTTTTATTATTAAATTTAATAGCTGTTATTGTAGATCCCTTTTTGTCTTCTTACTTAGTAGATTATAAAACATTTAATTACAAAAAATTTAATTTTGGAATTCTTATTTTATCAATAATATTATCACCTGCTTTTTATTTTATTATTTCTTATTTAAATAAAGATTTAAATTTAATAACCTATATGTTATTCACAGCTACTTTTTTAGTAGGAACCTCTTTAAAATCATATTTAAATGTTAAAGAAAGGTATTATAGTTATGGTATTGTTGATATTATTAGGCAATTAGGTATCTTTTTTACAACAATTATTTTCTTCTATATTTTAGATTCTAATAATTATATAGAGTTATTAGAATTTAATTACTTGGTTACTTTTTTAGCGATGATTTCTATAGCTATTGTTTTTCTGAAAAAAGAAGAGATAGAATTTAATATTAATTTTACAAGGTTAAAGAATCAAACAATTCAATCAAAATTTTTAATTTTTTATACAGCATTAGTTCCATTTATATCATTTATAGACTCGTATTTTGTAGATGCTTATTTAACAGAAGAAGACTTAGGTATTTATTCTTTTTCTCTTAAAATTTATAATATTTCTTTAATGTTGGTTGTGCCAATTTTTACAGTTTTAAATATTAAGCAAATAGAAATTGCTAAAGAAAATAATTACTTAACTTTTATATCTAAAAATTTTAAGAAAGTAATTCTATTTTCTGTCGTTATCTTTTTAGGAACTTTTTTATTTAATTGGATTATAACAAATTATATTTACCTTGAATATAAAAGTTCTTTTTGGAACACTAATATTTTAATGTTTGGTTCATTTATAACTTATATAACGCTTCCTTTTTCATTTTTAATAGCTTATAGAAAATATAAATATTTATTTACTTTAGGTGTTTTAGCTATTTTATTTAATATAATAATTAATTACTTTTTTATAGAAAAATATGGAATGATGATAGCTGCGTTTTCTACTTTGCTATCTCAATTAATTATAAATTTTGGTGCTGCTTTTCTTTCATATATTTTATTAAGAAATAATAAGAATGAGAATTAATTTAAAACAGACATATACATTTCTCTTTTTTCTTGGAATTTTTTTTATTCCATTTAATTCTTATGTTGGTATTCCTTTTTTAGGAGAATATAGAAAAGATGGGGCAATTGTTTTTTTTCTTTTTTCATTTTTTTCATTTGTTTTAGATGCTGTTTTAAAGAAGAAAATTAAAGTACCACAAAAGAATCTCTTCTTTCAATTTTTACTCCTCATAATTACTTGGTTAGTTCTTACCACATTTTTAAATTCAATTTCTGTTTATCAAAATTATTTAAAGCAAACATCTGGTTTTAATCGTTTTTTTAGGCAACTACTATCGCTATTAATAGCCCTAACTTTATTTATTACTGCATACAACGTTTTTAGTAGCTATAAAATTAAGATAATATTTCTTCGGTTAAGAAAAGTGTTTTTGTACTCGTTTATTTTTATTTCATCCTATTCTTTTTTAGAAATTCTAATTTTAGTTTTTAACTTATCCTTTTTAAAGAATGTTTTTTTTCTATTTGATTATTTTCCGTTTACAGAAACAAGTTTAGATTTTGATTCTAAAAGAATTTCTTCTGTTTCTTATGAACCTCCTTTCTTAGCAATTTACTTAATTACAGTAGGAGGATGGATGTTTAGCTATATTTTAACATCAAAAGGGCTAAAAAAATACATACCAACTTTAGTCGTTTTTTTGTTAACTTTTTTTTCAGGATCTAGAACGGCGCTAATTGTGGTTTTATTTCAGTTTTTAGTGTTTATTTGGATAACCTTTTCCGTAAATAAAAAATTCCAAAAAGTAATACAAAGATTTTTACTTTTGTTTAGTACATTAATTCTTTTACTCTTTATTTTTAATGGAAAGAAAGTCGTAGAAGCAGTTGAAACTAAATTAAGCACACTTAATTTTAAGAAAAACCTAACAAAGAGTGTTTCTAATAGATCTAGATTTGGCATTCAATATACATCTTTGTTGGTTTTTGCAGAAAACCCCATAATTGGTGTTGGTTTTGGGCAGCAGGCTTATCATGCAAAAGATAAGTACCCTAAATGGGTTACATTTAAAAACTATGAGTTTAAAGAGTATTACCTAAATAATAAAGATAGATCTTTTCCTCCAGGATATAATATGTTTACTAGATTACTTGCAGAAACAGGATTAATTGGTTTTTTAATTTTTGTTTTGTTTCTTTTTTTAATATTTTATCAATGTAAAAAACTAATTAGAAACCGAAATGATATTGAAAAAATAGTACCAATTGTATTATTAGTTTCTTTTATTGGCTTTTCAATTAATTGGTTACAGTTTGATAGCTTTAGAGTATATGGTTTTTGGATTTGTTTAGCTTTATTGATTGTACAAATTCAACAAAAAAAAATAGAAAATGAATAAGGTTATACTATTAATCCCTCACTATAATAACCCTAATGGACTTTATAAGTCTTTAAAATCAATAGGAATAGATGAGTTTTTAGATATTATTGTTGTTGATGATGGAAGTACTATTAAATTTGATGAAAGTAAAGTTACATCATCTTATTTAGGAAAAGGTGTTGTTTCTTTTAAGTACCTTAAAGAAAATAAAGGAATTGAAATAGCCTTAAACCAGGGGTTAGAGTTTATTTTAAGTAAAAAATATAAACTTACAGCAAGGTTAGATTGCGGTGATATTTGTGTAAAGGATCGATTTAAAATACAAGAAAAATTCTTAGAACTTAATAATGAAGTTGCATTGGTTGGTAGTAATGTAGATTTTGTAAATTTAAATGGTGATTTGGTTTATACCCTAAAAGTTCCAGAAAAAGATAAGCTAATAAGAAAAAAGATGTTTATTAATGCCATGCATATTCATCCAACTATTATGTTTAAAAATAATATTTTAGAAATAATTGGCCTGTATCCAATAGAGTATAAAGCTGCAGAAGATTATGCTTTCTTTTTTAGTGTTACGAATAACTTTAAGGTTGCTAATATTAATAAGGTTTTAGTAAAATGCGAGTTAAATCCAAAAGGAATTTCTACGCTCCTAAGAAAAATACAAGCAAAAAATAGAGTTGTTTTAATACTAAAAAACTTTTATTTTGGTTTTTATCCTATATATGGTTTGTTACGGAGTTGTTTGCTTTACATTTTACCTTTATCCCTTTTAATTAAATTAAAAAGTCTTATTAAAAATTGATAGTAAAAAAAATAGATTATTTATTTGATATAATTTTTTCGGCATTATTGTTTTCTTTACCAATATCTGCTGCAATACCTAACATATTATTAGGTTTGCTTCTGTTGGTTTTTTTAATTAAAAAAGACAAAGTTGTTGTTTTTAATAAGTACATCAAACTTGTTTTAATTTATATATCTTATCTTTTTATTAAAGCAGTTGTTTTTAATTCATTTGTTGATAACTTTTTTTTATACAAACATCTATTAGTTGTTTTAGGTTTAAGTTTTTTAATTTTTAATATAAAAGATATAAATCTTATTATAAAAGGATATATACTAGGTGTTTTTTTAGCGGTTTCAGTTTCAGTTTATAAAATTGTAAATTTTTACTTTATATTTAAAACACTTCCATTTGGTAATACATCAGAAGTACAAGAGTTAATTTTAATTCATAGACCATATTTTGGTTTTATGTGTTTAATGGCAATCATTTTAACAAGCGTATTGTTGCCTAGGTTGAAGTTAAAAAACGAAAAAAAAGTTTATATCTTATTCGCTTTTTTAATAGCTGTTTTTCTGTATGTAATAGTTGCTAGATTGGCATTGTTTTTATTAATTATATATTTAGTAGCAAAAGCAATAAACTATTTTAAACTTTCAAAAAGGAATTCAGTTCTGGGGGGAGTTGCTATTTTAGTTGTAGTTGCAGTTTTTTTAACTATGAATAAAAATTTAAAAGATAGATTACATATAAAAAGCTCTTACGCGAATACTCTTAAAGTAATAGAAAATCAAGAGCCAAGATTTGTTATTTGGGACTGTTTTTTTAATCAAATAATTCATCCAGAGTTTAATATTTATTTCGGATACAGTAATCGTAAATTTATTCAAGAAGAATTAAATAATTGTTATAATACTACTATAGAAAATGTTTCAAAAAAAGATTATTATGTAGAAACAAAGTTTAATACTCATAATCAATTTTTTGATATTTTTTTAGAAGGAGGTATTGTTGGTTTAACATTAATGTTATCAATTTTATTTTTTTCTTTGTATACATTTAAGGACAGTTTTAATTCGATATTTGTTATTTGTTCCTTTGTACTTTTTTTAATGGTAGAAAATTTATTTCATAGGCAATTAGGTGTATATTTATTTGGTGTTTTTATACCTTTATTTCATAAAATTACGAAAGAAAAAAAATGAAAATAGAAAAGAAAATATTAGTGATGGATTGGCTAGATGACTATGCCGGATCAGAACAGGTTGTAAAATATTTACATCAAAAATACAATTTTGATAAAGTTTATGTTTTAATCAATATAATGCCAAAAGAAAATTTAAAAAAAATATTTGGTAATACTGAGATTCCTATAGAAACAACTTTTTTAAAAATATTTGGAAGTAAGTTTAGAGCAGCATTACCTCTTTTCCCTTTTTTCTTAAAACAATTAAAAGTTAAAGAAGAAAATGCACTTATTATAAGTGTTACACATTCTGTTGTAAAAGGAATAAGTTATAAAAAAAGTAGTAGACATATTTCTTATTTAGTGGCAAGAAACTTAAAATATGTTTGGGAAGAAAAAGAATTGTATTTTAAAGGGATAAAAAAAATAGGTTCTTTTATTATACCTTCAATGAGAAGGTTTGATATAAGAATGTCTAAAAAACCTACAGTAATAATATCTGTTTCTGATTTTGTTTCTAATTGGGCAATAGATAAATATAAGAGAAAAGTACATACCATTAACCCACCAGTAAATGTAGATGACTTTGAGTATTGTGAAGAAAAAGAAGATTTTTATGTATCTGTAGGTAGGTTAGAACCTTATAAAAGATATGACTTGTTAATAGATACATTTAATAAGAATGGCAAAAAATTAGTTATTATTGGAGATGGTTCTTTAATGAAGGAATTTAAAGAAAGAGCAAATAAAAATATTGAGTTTAAAGGATATTTATTCCCAGAAGAATCTAAGCAATTATTAAAAAAAGCAAAAGCTTTTGTTTTTTGTGGTAAAGAAGATTTTGGAATTGCACTTATAGAACCACAAGTTTGTGGTACACCAGTAATTGCTTATGGCTCTGGAGGTGCTTTAGACACAGTTGTAGAAAATAAAACGGGAATATTTTTTAAAGAACAAACTGTAGCATCGTTAACCGATGCAATTAATAAATTTGAAAGTATTAAGTTTAATTGCAAATCGATAAGAGAACATTCGTTAGGTTTTTCAATAGATAATTTTAAAAATAAATTTCATAAAAAAGTAATTGAAACCTTAGAATTAGATTAGATGAAAAAACGCTTTTCCTATTTAATACGACCACTTAAAGCATTAGTAGACTTAATAATTATTAATACTATTGTTTATTTTGTGTATGATAAAGAGTATTTAAATTTCTCATTCTTATCTTATATTTCTATCTATTGGTTACTTATTTCTCGTGTCTTAGGCTTTTATAAAGTTTATAGATTTACTAAGGTATTAAGAATTTTTACGCTTTTAGGAAAACAATTTACGTTATTTATTCTAGGTTACTTTGCTTATTTTGGGGTTTTTAGAGAGGGTGATGTTATCAATAATCAATTTTTAATTTTGGTTTCTATTATTTTAATTATTTCTCTTTTAAAATTTATTTGGTATTTTCTTTTAAAAAGATATCGATATTTAGGTAACAACCTTAGAACAACGATTGTTATTGGTATTGATGATTCCTCTAAAAATATTATTAAACTTTTTAAAAGTAAATCTAATTTAGGTTATAAATATCTGGGGTTTTTTTCTAAAAAAGTTTATAAGAATAAAGAGTATTTAGGTAGTATAGAAAGTGTTTTTGAATATGTGAATCAGAATATGGTAGATCAAATTTATTGTTCTTTAACAATCTTGTCACAAGAAGAAATTAAAAAAATAAATAAGTTTGCAATTGATAAAAATATTGAATTAAAATTAATTCCTAATGCTAGCGAATTATATAGTAAAAATCAAAGTGTAGAGTATTATGATGATACTTTAATGGTTTTAAATGTAAATAAACTACCTTTTGAGTTTGCTGAAAATTTTTACACAAAAAGAGTATTTGATATTTTATTTTCTTTTTTTGTTTTTTTGTTTGTATTATCTTGGTTAATGCCAATTCTTTGGCTTTTAGTAAAGCTAGAGTCTAAAGGGCCTTTAATTTTTAAACAAAAAAGAGAAGGTATTAATGGTAAAGAATTTATGTGTTATAAGTTTAGATCCATGAAAATAAATAAGTTCGCAGATAAAGTTCATGCTACAAAAAATGATACTAGAGTTACAAAAATGGGTGCCTTTTTAAGGAGAACGAGTATGGATGAATTACCTCAGTTTTTTAATGTTTTCATGGGAGATATGAGTGTTGTTGGACCAAGACCACATTTAGAAATTTTGTCTTTGGAGTATCAAAAGGATGTGGATGATTATCTTAAAAGACATATAGTAAAACCAGGAATTACGGGGTTAGCGCAAGTTAGCGGGTATAGAGGAGAAATTAGAAAAGCATCTGATATTAAAAATAGAGTTCGTTTAGATATATTTTACATAGAAAACTGGTCGTTTTTTTTAGATATTAAGATTATTATTAAAACTATTTTAAACGTTTTTAACGGAGAAGAAAACGCATATTAATAAATGAAAGAAAAGTTAGACATTACTGTATCTATTGTTCTTTACAATGAGAATTTAGAGGAACTTACAAATACAATAAATTGTTTTTTAAGTATACCGTTAAAGAAAAAACTTTATTTAATAGATAATACTAAAGAAAAATTATTTCAAGATATTTTTAAACAAAAAGAAATAGAATATATAGCTGTAGGTAAGAATATTGGCTTCGGAGCAGGGCACAATGTAATTATATCAAAAATAAAAGAAAAATCTAATTTTCACTTGGTTTTAAATCCAGATGTTAGTTTTAAATCTATAGTAATACTTAATTTAATTTCAGAATTGCAGAGAAATGAAGATACCGCTATGATTGCTCCAAAGGTTTTATTTCCTAATGGAGATCATCAATACTCTTGCAGAAGATTTCCTTTAGTATTAGAACTTTTAGTGAGAAGATTTTCTTTCTTACAACCACTTTTAAAATCTAATAAATTTAAAGGTCAATATAATGATAAAGGTTTAGATAATCCCTTTTTTGTTGAGTGGGTAACTGGTTGTTTTCACTTATATAAAACAGCAGATTTCATCGAAATAGAAGGTTTTGATGAACGGTATTTCTTGTATATGGAAGATGTTGATATCTGTAAAAAGATAGATCTAATAGGTAAAAGAAAAATTTACTACCCTAATGAAGAAATCATACATGTGTTAAAAAAAGGATCATCAAAGAATATGAAACTTTTTTTACATCATTCAGCTTCAGCTATTAAATATTTTTTTAAATGGGGAATATGATTTTAAAAAAGGAGCTCCTTAAAAATTAAGGTTTCTACAAAATGTCTTTCTATCGAAAGCGAGAATCCAAAGAATTTAAAATATATTTGCGGTAACAACAACACAACAAACAATGAATGTACTTATTTTAGGTTCTGGAGGTAGAGAACACGCTTTTGCAATTAAATTATTAGAAAGTAAAAAAATTAATCAACTTTTTGTAGCTCCAGGAAATGCAGGAACAGATAAAATAGCCACCAATATTAATATTGATGCTACAGATTTTGAAGCGGTTAAAAAAGTAACTTTAGAAAACAACATTAAAATGGTGGTTGTTGGTCCAGAAGTACCTTTGGTAGCTGGAGTTCACGATTTCTTTTTGGCAGACGAAGCGTTGAAAAATATTCCAGTAATTGGACCTAAAAAAGACGGAGCATTGTTAGAGGGGTCTAAAGATTTCTCTAAACAATTCATGCAAAAACATGGAGTTCCAACAGCAAGATATCAATCTTTTACGAAAGATAATTTACAAGAAGGTTTTGATTTTCTAGAAACCTTAGCACCACCTTTTGTATTAAAAGCAGACGGTTTAGCAGCAGGAAAAGGAGTGTTAATTTTAAACTCTTTAGAAGAAGCAAAAACCGAATTAGAAGAAATGGTTTCTAATAAAAAATTCGGAGCAGCATCTACAACCGTTGTTATCGAAGAATTTTTAAAAGGAATAGAATTATCTGTCTTTGTTTTAACAGACGGAAAAAGTTATAAAATTTTACCATCAGCAAAAGATTATAAGAGAATTGGCGAAGGTGACGCAGGTTTAAATACTGGCGGAATGGGCGCAATTTCTCCTGTACCATTTGCAGATAAAGCATTTTTAGATAAAGTAGAAGAATTGGTTGTAAAACCAACTATTGCAGGTTTACAAAAAGACGGAATAGATTACAGAGGTTTTATCTTTATTGGTTTAATGAACGATAACGGAAACCCTTCTGTTGTTGAGTACAACGTAAGAATGGGAGATCCGGAAACGGAAGTTGTGTTGCCAAGAATAAACTCAGATTTATTTGAATTATTTGAAGGAGTAGCAAATCAGAATTTACATGAAAAATCGTTTTCTGTAACTGATAAAACGGCAACTACGGTAATGTTGGTTTCAGGCGGATATCCAGAAGCATACGAGAAAAATAAGGAAATTACAGGTTTCGATACCGTAGAAGATTCTTTCGTTTTTCATGCCGGAACTACCATTAAAGACGGCAAAGTTGTTACAAGCGGAGGTAGAGTTATCGCGGTAACCTCTTTTGGCGACACCATTGAAGAGGCTTTAGAAAAGAGTTATAAAAGTATAGATAAGATTCATTTCGATAAAATGAATTATAGAAAAGACATTGGTTTCGATTTAACGTAGATCTGTTTTTATTTGGGTGCCTGCCGCAGGCAGGTTTTAACAGGCTTGGAATTTATCTTGAGCGGAGTCGAAAGATTATATCTTTTTTTCAGAAAAAGAAAAAAAGGATGCCGTTTCAATCCTTAACGCACTTGTTTAAAAGCAACTGTTTTATTCGAGTTTTTTAGTGATTATTAAAAAATGAAAGCGATCCAAAAGAAAATAATAATTGCACCTTTAAATTGGGGTTTAGGCCATGCAACACGTTGTGTGCCTATTGTAAATGCATTATTAGAAAATAATTATATTCCTATTATCGCATCAGACGGAAATGCTTTAACCTTCTTAAAAAAAGAGTTTCCGAACTTAGAATATTTAGTAATCCCAGCTTATAATATTTCTTACCATAGAAATTTAAAGTTGGGATTACTTTTGCAAATACCTAAAGTTTTAAAAGCAGTTAGAGAAGAGCGTAAAATTATCAATGATTTTATACTTAAAAATAAAGACGTTGCTGGTCTTATTTCAGATAATAGATTCGGAGTAAGAAGCTCGTTAGTTCCTTCTGTTTATATTACACATCAAGTAAATGTTTTATCTGGCAGTACTACTTTTATAACATCCTATTTTCATCAAAAAATAATTAAAAAATTTGATGAATGTTGGGTTCCAGATAATAAGGATTCTGAGTTTTCAGGGAAACTATCATCAACCAAAAAAAATCTGAATATAAAGTTTATTGGAGTCTTAAGTAGGTTTAAAAAAGAAGAATTAACTCAAAATATAGATGTTTTAGTCATTTTATCTGGATTAGAGCCCAACAGGAGCTTTTTAGAAAATAAATTGATATCAGCTTTTAAAAACGATTCTAGAAGTATAGTTTTTGTTTTAGGGAAAGTAGTAGCAACTCAAAAAAGTTGGATTTCAGAAAATAATACTTTTTACAATTATTTGCTTTCAAACGATCTGCAAAAGTTAATCAATTCTAGTAAAATTGTTATTTGTAGATCTGGTTATTCCTCTATTATGGATTTGGCGGTTTTAGGTAAAAAAGTGTTTTTTATTCCTACAGAACATCAGCAAGAGCAAGAATATTTGGCGTCATTTTTAGAACAAAAAAAGTATGCTCCATTTTCTGAAATGAAAGATTTTGTAAAAGAAGATATTTCTAAAACGGAAATTTATAAAGGTTTAAAAACGACTGAAACAATATTAGATGCAGGTTTATTTAGGCTTTTCGAGCGTAAAAGAAAACTCTGATCCTTCTCCATAAGTACTTTTTAATAAAATGGTTTCGTTATGAGCTTCTATAATGTGTTTAACAATAGATAAACCTAAGCCAGAACCACCTTGTTCTCTAGATCTACTTTGGTCTACTCTGTAAAAACGTTCAAAAAGTCTAGAAAGGTGTTGTGGCTTAATGCCTTCTCCATTATCTATCGTTTTAACAATAAACTTATTTTCATTATAGCTTTCTACGGTAATTATAGTTGTGCCATTGGGTTTCCCGTATTTAATAGAGTTAACGACTAGGTTTATTAAAACTTGTTCAATTTTTTCTATATCAGCCTTAACAAAAAGTGGAAACTCATAAATTCTATCAAACTTTAATGTAATATTTCTCTTTTTAGCTTTCATTTCAAACATGTCAAAAACATTTTGTACAAGTTCTAAAATATTAAAGACGTCTTTATTTAGTTTCATACCATCGTTTTCTAATTTGGCAATCATATCTAAATCTTTAATAACAGCAACCAGCCTTTCTACGCCTTTATTAGCTCTTTCTAGGTATTTTGTTCTAATTTCTTTATCGTTAGCAGCACCTTCAATTAGGGTTAAAATATAGCCTTGTACAGTAAATAAAGGCGTTTTAAGTTCGTGCGCAACATTTCCTAAAAAATCGCGTCTAAAAGAATCTCTTTCTGTTAAGCTTTTTATTTCTAATCTTTTACCTTCTACAAATCGTTGCATTCTTTTAGAAAGTTTTTCAATATCTGTAGTTACAGAGTCTCTACGTAAATCGTTTACATCTAAAATAGAAACGTCTTCATATATTTTTTTAAGACGTCTATAAATAAAGTGTTCTGTTCTATATTGAATAATAAAAAATGAAATTACAAAAAGTACTACAATAGATAAAAGTATAGCGCTAATACCTAAATGATTTGTGAAAAAATAATAAGATACGGCTGCAATTGTAACAGTTAATAGCGTTAAATAAACTGCAGACCAAAGTGCATAAGAATATGTTTTTTTAAATTTCATTAAGGCAATTTTAATGCTCTGCGCCTTCTAAAACAAATTTATAACCAACACCTTTTACGGTTTTAAAGTGATCGTCACCAATTTTTTCACGCAGTTTTCTAATGTGTACATCAATAGTTCTACCACCAACAACAACTTCATTTCCCCAAACAGTATCTAAAATAACTTCTCTTTTAAAAACTTTACCTGGTTTAGAAGTTAATAAAGAAAATAATTCAAACTCTTTTCTTGGTAGAGATATTCTTTTTCCTGCCTTGTAAACTACATATTCATCTCTATCTATAACAATGTCACCTATTTTAAAGGTTTCTTCGCTATCTTTTTCTGTTTTTAATCTACGTAAAAGAGATTTTACTTTGCTTATTAAAACTTTAGGTTTAATAGGTTTTGTAATATAGTCATCTGCACCAGCCTCAAAACCAGCTACTTGAGAGTAGTCTTCGCCTCTTGCTGTTAAGAAGGAAATAATAACATTTTCTAATGTTTTTACTTTTCTAATTTTTTCACAAGCTTCTATTCCATCCATTTCTGGCATCATAATATCTAATAAAATTAGATGTGGAATATTTTTTTTAGCAGATTTTACAGCCTCAAGACCATTGGTTGCTGTAAATATTTGATAGCCTTCGTTTTTTAAATTATAACCTACAATTTCTATAATATCTGGCTCATCATCAACCAATAAAATTTTAATATCACTTTTATTCATAAATGGATTTAAAAACTATGTAAGTTCAAAAATAGTAATAATTATTTGACTATAACGATTCCTTAACAATCATTTAATGTAGAAGGATTCTGTTAACGTTAATCTAATGTATGTGAATCTAGTTGTTTAAAATTCAATATTTTGACTTATTTGTTATGTTAACTCTAAATTAATTTGTTATGAGGTGTGATTAATTTAATTATTTATATTTTTACGTATATAACTTAAAAAAAATATCATATGAAAAAAAATTACATTTTTACTTTATTAATGACACTTTGCTTAACAGGAGTTTCTTTTGGACAAGAAATGCTTTTAAACGGAGGTTTAGAAAATTGGGATGATGATACATCTCCAACAAGTTGGACAAAAGCAGAGGTTTTATCAAAATCTACAGATGCTCATTCTGGTTCTTTTTCAGCTAAAAGAGATGTGCAAAGCAAAACGAAAGATTTAGGTCAAACAATTACAGGAATTGTTCCTGGTGAAAGCTATACTGTTAGTTTTTGGTATAAAGTTACTGCCGGTGATGATGAGGATGCTAGAATTTGGTGTACTTGGAAAAATGGTTCTACGACTGTTTATCATACAGGGACTAGTAACAATGCTTCAACAGATGTATTAAGAGGTCCTGAAAATGGTTATTTAGACAATAATGGTGGTGTTTGGTCTAGACATGAAGTTACAGTTACAGCTCCTGCAGGTGTAGATGGTTTTTATTACGAAGTGAGATCTTATAAAAACTCTGTAACTTATTGGGATGATTTATCATTTGTAAAAAACGCTACAGCATCAGTAAAAAACAATGCTATAGAAGGTTTTACAACATACCCAAACCCAATTACAGATAAAAAGTTTACAGTTTCTAGTAGCAGTTCAGATACTAAACAAGTAGCTGTTTTTAGTGTTATTGGTAAAAAAGTGTTTTTTACTTCTTTTTCTGGTTTAAAGAAAAATTTAGATGTATCCGGAATTAATTCTGGTGTTTATATTTTAAAAGTTACAGAAGGAGCTAAAACATCAACAAAAAAATTAGTGATTAGATAATTTCTAAACTCATTTTTATTTATAAAGCCTCGAAATTAATTCGAGGCTTTTTTATTTTTAGTATCTTTCTAGGTGAAAAAGAAAATATATTGCTATGAATTTACCTTTAAAACTAAATGATGTCCTGTTTTTGGATATTGAAACGGTTCCTGAATACGAAAATTGGGAACAGCTGTCTAAAGAAACACAAGAGCTTTACGCAAAGAAAACACTGTATCAACGTAAAGAAGATACTACGGCAGCAGAATTTTATGAACGTGCCGGAATTTGGGCAGAGTTTGGGAAAATAATCTGTATTTCTGTGGGGTATTTTGTAGATGTAGAAAATATAAAACAATTGCGTTTAACTTCTTTTTATGGTGATGATGAGCATCAACTTTTAATTGATTTTAAGGTTTTATTGAACAAGCATTTTACGAAGAAAAGCAACGTTTTATGTGCGCATAATGGTAAGGAATTCGATTTTCCGTTTATTGCCAGAAGAATGATTGTACATCAAATAGATTTACCTAATAAATTAAATTTATTTGGCAAGAAACCGTGGGAAGTTCCGCATATAGATACTTTAGAATTGTGGAAGTTTGGAGATTATAAACATTATACCTCTCTAAAATTATTAACGTCTATTTTAGGAATTCCATCTCCTAAAGATGATATTGATGGGAGTGAGGTTGCTGATGTGTATTATAAAGAAAAAAACATACAAAGAATTGTAACGTATTGCGAAAAAGATACGATTGCAGTGGCTCAAATTTTATTGCGTTTTAACAACCAAAAATTATTAACAGATAAAGATATTGTAAGTGTTTAGTTGTTGCAAGGAGATTCATTGAGAAACTAAGCGACACGGAAAGAAAATAAAAAAAAATTTCTGCAAGGTTTCAAAAATCTTGTAGGTATTTAAGCTATTTACTATAACAGCTACAAGGTCAAAAAAAAAGACCTTGCAGGTGAATAAAATTTATTTCATTCTGCAAGGTCTCTACACAGTTTATCAGTGAATCTCTGTGTAATAATTTTTAGTCTTCTAATTTCATAGAAAGCTCTAACCAACGTTCTTCTTTTTGCTCTAAATTAGTGATAGTTTCTTGTAGCTCTTCAGATTTTTTGGCAATATCATCAGGAGCAATTTCTACATTTAAAAATTGCTTTTCAATGGTTTCTTTTCTTCTTTGAAGTCTTTCAATATCCCCTTCTAAAGCACCAAATTCTCTTTTTTCATTAAAACTTAAAGTGTTTTTAGTTGCTTTTTTTTCTACCTTTTTTTCTATTAGTTTGGGTACAATTTCTGTTAATGCAGAGCCATCATCATAGGCTCTAAAATCTGAGTAATTTCCTGGGAAATTTTCTACAATTCCTTCACCTCTAAAAACAAATAGTGCGTCTACAATTTTATCCATAAAATACCTGTCATGAGAAACTACTAAAAGGTTTCCTGGGTAATCTAATAAGAAGTTTTCTAACACATTTAAGGTTACAACATCTAAATCATTTGTTGGCTCATCTAAAATTAAGAAATTCGGATTCTGAATTAAAACAGCACATAAATACAAACGTTTTTGCTCACCTCCAGATAGTTTTTCTACAAAATCATATTGTTTCTTTTTATCAAACAAAAAGCGTTCTAATAATTGTGAAGCAGAAATTTTTCTTCCTTTTGTTAAAGGTATAAATTCTCCAAATTCTTTAACAACATCAATTACTTTTTGCCCCTCTTTTATGTTGATTCCTGCTTGGGTATAATAACCGTATTTTACGGTTTCACCCAAAATGACTTTACCAGAATCTACAGGTGCAGTTTCTGTAATGATATTTAGAAAAGATGATTTTCCTGTTCCGTTTTTACCAATAATACCAACACGTTCTCCACGTTTAAAAACATAATCGAACCCATCTAAAATTTTCTTATCTCCAAAAGATTTAGAGACTTTATGAAGTTCAAGAATTTTACTTCCTAAACGCTCCATGTTTATTTCTAATTGAACTTGATGATCTTGTCTACGCTGATGTGCTTTTTCTTTAATTTGATAAAAATCATCTGTTCTAGATTTAGACTTTGTAGTTCTAGCCTTTGGTTGCTTTCGCATCCATTCTAATTCTTTTTTAAATAGACTTTTGGCTTTTCCTAAATTGGTGGCTTCTAAAGCTAAACGTTCTTCTTTATTTTGTAAATAATAAGAGTAATTCCCTTTGTATTTATATATTTTACCTTCATCTAATTCTAAAATTTCGTTACACACACGTTCTAAGAAATAACGGTCGTGGGTAACCATAAATAAGGTAATTTTTTCTTTGGCAAAGAAAGCTTCTAGCCATTCAATCATTTCTAGGTCTAAATGATTTGTTGGTTCATCTAAAATTAATAAATCGGGTTTATTAATTAAAACAATGGCTAAAGACAAACGTTTTCTTTGTCCTCCAGAAAGCGCACCTACTTTTAAAGTTAAATCGTCTAATTTTAATTTAGATAAAATTTGTCTGTATTGTGTTTCAAAATCCCAAGCGTTGTAGTGCTCCATTTGCTCAAAAGCAGCTTGGTAGGCATCTGTATCATCTAGGTTTAATAAAGCTTTTTCGTATTGATTAACAATAGAAAGAATTTTATTATCCGTTGCAAATATGGTTTCTTCTATGGTTAACTCAGCATTTAAGTTATCCTTTTGAGCCAAGTAAGCAATAGAAATTCCTTTTCTACTAACAACTTGTCCGGAGTCTGGAACGTCTAAACCCGCAATAATATTTAAGATAGAGGTTTTTCCACTTCCATTTTTAGCTACGAAAGCAACTTTTTGATCTTTACTAATTCCAAAAGAGATGTCTTCAAACAAGATACGTTCTCCATAAGATTTAGAGATATTTTCAACTGATAAATAATTCACAGAAATAATTTTATTTTTGCAAAGAAACAAAAAACCCAAGCGTTAACTTGAATTTTTGGGGTCATTTAATTTATTAGAAACATTTCTTGGCTGTTTTTGTGTAAAATAGGTTGTATTTTGAAGTGAATTAAAGTAGCTTTTAATGACTTAAAATAGTAGTGTTTCATGAAAATCTAATTTTTAGGGTCTCTTAATTAGTGTTATATTGCAGTCATATTATCAATAAAATTAAAACATGAAAATTATAGTACCAATGGCCGGAATTGGGTCTCGTTTAAGACCACATACATTAACAGTTCCAAAACCTTTAACAGTAATTGCAGGAAAACCAATTGTACAACGTTTAGTAGAAGATATTGCTTCTGTTATTGATGAAAAAATTGATGAAATTGCATTTGTTATAGGTACTACAGCCAAAGGGTTTCCTACAGATACAGAAGCACAATTGTTAGAAATTGCTGCAGAGTTAGGTGCTAAAGGGTCTGTTTATGTACAAGAAGAAGCTTTAGGTACTGCGCATGCAATTTATTGTGCCAAAGAATCTTTAAGTGGGCCTTGTGTAGTTGCGTATGCAGATACTTTGTTTAAGGCAGATTTTACGTTAGATGTAAATGCAGATGGTGCAATTTGGGTAAGTAAAGTAGCAAACCCAAGTGCTTTTGGTGTTGTAAAATTACAAGATGGTATTATTACTGATTTTATAGAAAAGCCAAAAGATTTTGTTTCTGATTTAGCAATTATTGGAATTTATTATTTTAAAAGTGGCGATAAATTATTAGAAGAAATTCAATATTTAATTGATAACGATTTAAAAGAAAATAATGAATATCAATTAACAAACGTTTTAGAATCTCTAAAACAACAAGGCGCAAAATTTATTCCTGGAACGGTAGATGCTTGGATGGATTGTGGTAAAAAAGATCCAACCGTAGATACAAACAAACAAGTTTTAGGTTTTGAGCATGCTGCAGGTAATAATTTAGTTGCTAAAGATGTTGTTTTAGAAAATTCAGAAATTATACAACCTTGTTTTATTGGAGAAAACGTAGTACTTAAAAATACTAAAATTGGTCCTTATGTTTCTATTGGAGCCAATAGTATTGTAGAAAATTCTACTATTGTAAACTCATTGATTCAATCTAATGTGGCAATTTCTAATGCAGAATTAGACAACGCTATGATTGGTAACCATGCAAAATATAATGGTAAATATACTTCTGTAAGTATTGGTGATTATACAGAATTAATATAAATGAAGATTAGAATAGAGAATAAAGAGCATAGAATAAAGAGAGTTTGTAGTAGTAAGAATGCGCTCTTTTCTATGCTCTTTTTTCTTTTCTCTTTTTTTTCTTTTTCACAAGATAGTATACCAATTGCTAAGGATTTAACTGAAGAAAAAGAGTTAGATTTTCAGCAATTTTTTTTTAAAGCTTTGTCAGAAAAATCAATAGGTAATTATCAAAAAGCGATTGAGAATTTAGAAAGCAGTAACCAAATTATTAGTGATAATGTAGCTGTTTACTTTGAGTTTTCTAAAAATTATTTATTACTTAATAAAACTTTATTAGCAAAAGAATATGTAGAAAGGGCTCTTAAAAGTGAACCAAATAATATTTGGATGCTAAAACATTTGGTTAAGATTCATATAAAAGATAAAAACTTTTCTGAAGCTATAGCTATTCAACAAAAAGTTGTTGAGATTGATTTAAATGGACAAGAATTGTTGGTAAAGCTATATTTAAACAATAAAGAAGAAGAGAAAGCGATTACTTTAATGAATAGAATGCAGCAGATCAATGGACTTTCTTCATCTTTTCAAAAATTAAAAAGTAGTCTAGAAAAAAGAAAAAATAATCCGATAGTTGAAGAAAAAACAACTGATGTTGCCTCTGGCTCATTAGAAGATCAATTTAAAGCGAATAAATCCTATACCGTTTTAAAGCAACTATTATTAGCATCTAAAGATAAGCATAAGCCTGAAATAGTTTTAAAGTATGTAGAGGAAGGAATAGCACTTTTTCCTGCGCAACCTTTTGTGTATTTAATAAAAGGAAAGACATTAAATTATCAGAAAAAGTATAAAGATGCGTTATTGAGTTTACAGAATGGTATCGATTTTGTAATAGAGGATGCGATGGAAGCAGATTTTTACAAAGAAATGGCAGCTTCTTACAAAGGTTTAGGTAATTTTATAGAGGAAAAAAAGTTTCTTGAGAAATCAAAAAAAATAAAAGAGTAAGAATGAGGTTTTTAAAATATTTTGTGGTCTTTACAATTGTCTTTACATCTTGTAAAACAAAAAAGAATTTAATAGATGCAAATAGTGTTGCTGTAGAAATGTCTGCAAAAAAAGTTGCTAGAAAACATATTGCATCTAATTTTGATAAAAAAACAGTAGACGCAAAGTTGAAAGCCAATTTTAATAATGGAAAATTAAAACAAAGTATTTCGGTTAGTTTAAAAATGATAAAAGATGAGGTAATTTGGTTAAAAGGGACTAAATTTATTACGGTCTTTAAAGCTAAAATAACACCAACAACCGTAAGTTATTATTCTCCTTATGCTAAAAATTATTTTGAAGGAGATTTTACAATGTTAAAAAAGTTATTGGGGACAGATATTAATTTTAATCAGCTTCAAAATTTATTATTGGGGCAGTCTTTAACTAATGTAAAAGAGCAAAAACAAAATGTTATTATAGAGGGTAATTCATATGTTTTATCGCCAGAAATACAAGCAAGTTTATTCGATATTTTCTTTTCTGTAAACCCTTCGCACTTTAAATTAGACAAGCAATCTATTGTAAATTCAGTAAAAAAGCAACGTTTAGATATTTTTTACCCATCTTATAAAGTGGTTGATGATACTGTTTTTCCATCAGAAATTAATATAAAAGCGAAACAACCAGGTAAATTTACAGACATCGATTTTATTGTAAAATCTGTTGAGTTTAATAAAGATATAGATGCTTCTTTTTCAATTCCTAAAGGGTATAAGCAAATTAAATTATAGTGAAAAGTAGAAAATTTTACATATCCGTTTTTATTTTATTTTTAAGTGTTTTTTCTGTTTTTGGGCAAACAAGAAAACAACTAGAGGAGCAGCGTAAAAAACTTAATTATGAAATTAAGCAGGTAAATTCGTTGCTTTTTAAAGAAAAGAAAAAAGTAAATAATGCGCTAGACGACTTAAACGATTTAAATAGAAAAATAAGTATTAGAGCTAAATTAATTGCTACTATTAATTCAGAAGCAAGAATTTTATCAAAAGAGATTCGTGTTAATGAAGCAGAGTTAAAGGAATTAAAAAAGAAGTTAGCAGATTTAAAAGAAGATTATGCAGATATGATTTTTAAATCATACAAAAGTAAATCTCAACAAAGTAGAATGATGTTTTTACTTTCTTCACAGAATTTTCATCAAGCCTATAAAAGGTTAGAGTATATGAAACAGTATACTGATTTTAGAAAAAAACAAGGAGAAGAGATTGTGCATCACTCAAATGAAGTACAAGCTGTAAATGATTCTTTATTAGTTCAAAAAGCCTTAAAAGACAAATTAATAGTGTCTGAAAAGGATCAAAAAAAGGAAATTGAAGTTGATAAAAAACATCAGGAAAAATTATTAGCTACCATCAAGAAAAAAGAAAGTAGTTATAAAAGAGAGCTTCAAAGTAAGGTAAAAGCAGAGAAAAAAGTTACTGCCCAGATAGATAGGAAAATTCGAGAAGAAATTGAACGCGCCAACAGAATAGCAAGAGAAAAATTAAAGAACGCGCCAACGAAACCAAAGTCTGTTAAAAAGAATGAGTTTATTTTAAGTCCGGAAGCGAAGGCTTTGGCTACAAAATTCGAGCTAAATAAAGGGAAATTACCTTGGCCTGTAAGCGAAGGTATTGTGGTTAGAAAATTTGGTAAACAGCCTCATCCATCATTTCCAGGGATTACTGTAAACGGCACCGGTTTGCATATTGTTACTAAGCAAGGGCAAGATGCGCAAGCTATTTTTAACGGAAGCGTGTTAAATGTTTTGGTAAGTGCAGATGGTAGAAAAAACGTTTTAATTCAGCATGGTAATTATATTTCATCATACAATAATTTAGAAAAAACGTATGTTAAGAAAGGCGATACTGTTGTAACAGGTCAAAAAATTGGTCAAATTTTTACGGATAAAGTTTCTAAAAAAACAAAATTAATCTTTGTGTTATTTAAAAATACAACACGTTTAAACCCTTCTTCTTGGATTTTAAGAAGGTAATTTAATTGTCTGGTTGTGGAGAATATTTAATATTTTTTTGAAGAATAATAGCGTTCGGTAGTGTAATTAATTCTTTTTCAGGTGTTCTTAAAGTGATAAAAAATGCGCCAATATCTCTAATTTCACCCGTAATATTATTGTCTTTTTCTAAAATTGTTATGGTATCACCAATTTTTACAGGATAGTTTATAAATAAAATTAAGCCTGCTGTAATGTTAGAAAGTATAGACCATTGTGCAAAAAAAGCAATACCTAAAATAGTTAAAAAAGAAGAAACGTAAACGAGTAGTTGTTTTTCATCAACACCCCAAATAAAAGAGATAACAACAATTATAGTAATATAAATAAGTACAGAAACAATTTTATTAGTTACTATAATTCTAGCTTTTTGAAATCCGAATTTTGTTTGAATTTTCTTTAAAGAATTGGTAATTAATAAACGTGTTAAAACGGCAGTTATAAAAATTGCAATTGAGTAAATGATTTTATATTTGTACAACTCCATTATTCTATTATTTAATTAAATAATGCTTTTAAAGCAGTGGCATCTCCTGGTTTTAGTTTTCCGGCTAAAACTAAACTTAATTCTTTACGTCTTAAAGCACCTTCATAACGTGTTTCTTCTAAATCTGTTTCTGGTCTAACTTGAGGAATAACAACTGGTTTTCCGGTATCATCTACCGCTACAAAAGTATAAATACCTTCGTTTACTTTAGTTCTAGATCTAGATTGCCTGTCTTCTATCCAAACATCTACATAAATTTCCATAGAGGTGTTAAAGGCTCTAGAAACTTTAGCTTCTATAGTTACCACACTCCCTACAGGGATTGCTTTGTTAAAGGCAACATGATTTACAGATGCAGTAACAACAATTCTTCTAGAGTGTCTTTTTGCAGCAATACTGCAGGCTCTATCCATTCTTGCTAATAATTCTCCACCAAAAAGGTTGTCTAAATAATTAGTTTCACCGGGTAATACTAAATCAGTAAGTATTGTTAAAGATTCTTTTGGCGTTTTTGCTTCCATCAAAAAATATTTTTTGCAAAGATAGCAATCGCTTATTTAAAAAAGAGTTTTAAAATTGTTAAAGAAAATTGGAATTAATCTAATTTTTCAATCAGTAACCAAGCATCTTTAGAAGTTGTTTTTTGAATCTTATAAAGGTTGTTTGTAGCTTCATTACGGTCAGAATAACTGTTAAAAGTAACCTGAGTAAGTCCCCATTTGTTAACGCCAATTATTTTAGCATTATATCCTTTTGCTTTTAATTCATCAACTTTTTTTTGTGCATTTTCTGCAAATTGAAAAGCACCGGCAATAATGTGGTATGGTTTTGCTATTTCTTTAACAACGTTTAAGTTAATAGTTGGTAAAGGATTAGAAATAACAAAAGTTGCAGACTGTATTTTTTTCTGAATTGCTTTTTCTTGATTTGCTAAGTTTACTTTTTGTTGATTATTTTCATAACCACTATAACCCGCAAAGCCTAATGTTAATAAAATTGCGGCAGTTGCAGCGTATTTTATAAATGCAGGAATTCCTTTTTTATCTTCTTTTATAGAAACAGGAATTAAAGGTTTTACTTGTTCTTTATATCTAGAAATAGCAGAAGATGTTACGGTGTCTAAACCAAAAGACGCTGTTAAATAGTTAACGGCCATGTTAGGTTCAAAAATAATTTGTTTTTCTTCATTTAAAGATAACACACCCAAATTATCAATTTGTACCGTGCTAGATTGTAGTTCATTTTGCCATTTAATTACAGACAATGAAATAGCAGTAGATGCTTTTTCAAAAGAAATGTTTTCGGCAGAAGCAATATAATTAGCTAATAAACCATCGTTATGTTTTAACAAACTATTAAACGTAACCTGTTTAGTAGGTGGAGTAAAAGTATGTGTAAAATTATTGGCTTTTGCACCAATTCTATTGGTTACAAATCCTCCAAAATCTGGTACAATTACGCAATCGTATCTGTAAAGTAAATCGTTTATGTAAGTCGCTAAATTCATTGCAACAAATATAGAAATTATGGTGTTTTGTAAAACAATTTCTTAACAATTTTATCAACAAATATTTTATATATTGGTATTCAAATTGTTACCATATTGAAAGAAGAAAAATTATTAGCAGTCTTAAGATTACAAAAATGCAAAGCTATTGGCGATATTTTGGCCAAAAAGCTCATTGTAAACGTGGGTGATGTAGAGCAGGTGTTTAAAGAAAAGTCAGCAATACTCTCAAAAATTAACGGAATAGGTGGTCATGTTTTAAAACATTTGTTTGATGCAAAAAACATAGAATTAGCGCAGCAAGAGTTAAAATATATTCAAGATAATAATATCTCTTACACTTATTTTTTAGATGATGATTATCCTAAAAACCTACAACATTGTATGGATAGCCCCATATTATTGTTTAAAGATGGAAATTTAGATTTTTCTAATCAAAGAATTATTTCTATTGTAGGTACTAGAAACATAAGTTCTTATGGTAGAGATTTTTGTAATCAATTAATTAAGGAACTAGCGGTTCATAATCCTATTATTGTAAGTGGTTTTGCATACGGAGTAGATATTTGTGCGCATAAAGCGGCAATAGAAAATAATTTACAGACTATTGCTGTTTTGGCACATGGTTTTGAGCAAATTTATCCGAAGGTTCACAAAAAATATATCAATCAAGTAAATGAAAATGGAGGGTTTTTAACTGAATTTTGGAGTGAAGAAGCACCGTTGAGAGAAAATTTTTTAAAACGAAATAGAATTGTTGCAGGTATTTCTAAAGCAACCATTATTGTAGAATCTGCATCAAAAGGAGGTTCATTAGTAACGGCAGATATTGCAAATTCTTATAATAAAGATGTATTTTCGGTACCGGGTAGAACTACCGATATTTACAGTAAAGGTTGTAATAATTTAATTAAAAATAATAGAGCTCATTTGCTAACCTCAGCAACAGATATTGTAAAAATGTTAAATTGGGATGTTCAAGAAAAATCGAAAACAATTCAGAAACAATTGTTTGTAGAACTCAATGAAAACGAGCAAAAAATTCATGATTTATTACACGATAAAGGGCAACAATTATTAGATGTTATTTCTTTAGAATGTAATATTCCTATTTATCAATTATCATCCATTTTATTGCAATTAGAATTAAAAGGAGTTACAAAACCTTTACCCGGAAAGATGTTTGAACTTGCTTAATATTGCCTATTTTTGAAACTATGAAGCCAGAAAGAAAATTAATGTCTAAAAAAAAACCAACATTTCCTGTTAATGAGATGTTGAGTGATTATTTAAAAAAATATAAAAGGAATGTAAAAATTCCAATTTTTTATGATGATTTATTGCGTTTTCAAGGCTCGGTAACTGTGTATGATAAAAATGATGAAGACACACTTTGGATACGTACTTATTATTCTGAATGGGATCGAGTAGAAATAGACAATAGTTTAAAGAAAATATACATGATGTTGCTTTCTGATGGAAGTGATGCGACACTACCTTTTTTAAATGTAGATGCTATAGATTTCTGTACGTTTGGGAATTCTAAACCCTTTAGAATTAAAGTAAGAAATATTTTAAATGATAATTTTACCTATTTCTATGTAAAAAAAGCAGATGCTTCTCGTGTGTATGGTTTAGAATTAGAACACATATTATCTCCACATAATATCAATTTTCTGGTGTATAAAGACACATTAATAGAAGAGCATATTGTAGGAATTCCGGGAGATGATTTTATCAAAAACTTCCTACCAAAATGTACAGAGTCAGAAAAATCTCAAATCGCCAAAGAATTTGTAAAGTTTAAAGAACGTTGCTTGGTACGTTTGCTAGGAGACATGCGTTCTTACAATTATGTGGTTACGCCAACACACGATTTTTTTAGCATCATTTATAAGATTAGGGCCATCGATTTCGATCAACAATCTTTTGAAGGGAATTTAAAAGTTTACAACCTACAATTTATGAAGGAAAACTTTAAAATGGTAGAAATGGTAAGTAAAAAGTTACAAAATAGTTCTATAGAACAATATAAAATAGAAGAACGCTCCTTTATGGCAAAACGTATGATTACAGCGCCAAGAAGAACAGAATTTTTAATAAGATGTATGAAAAACGATACCATTTCTTATCCAGAAAATGTAGCGTTATTAAAGAAGCAATTAATGAAATATGTGGGAGATGTAAAGTTTAAAGACTGTACTAATATGGGAGAAATCTTAGAAGCCATTCTTTCTTTTGTGAAACGTAATTATTTAGACATTAGTAATAAAGAATTGTTTTAGAAGCTATTTCCAGCTTTCCGTTATATCTTTTTTTGAAAAAACAAAAAAAGGATGCCACTTCAATCTGGGCTAGACTTGTTTGTATACTTTTTTACTTAAAGAATTTCAAACATCAATATAAGAAAGGTTTTTAACTGAAAAAAAGGACGGAAAAATTAATTTACGTCCTTTTGCTTTTTATCTAATATTTAAAAAGAAATTTAGTTAAAAAAGACCAATATAAGATGCGTCTGTAGTACCTGTTTTTAACGTAGCTCCTTTTGTAAAACCATTTGCCGTAGCGTCTTCAGGATTAAAAATATATACATTTCCTTCACCACCTAAAGAAGTTAAAGCCATGTATAATTTACCATCAATTACACTTGCCCATTGGTATTGGCGCAACCATAAATCTAAAGGAATATTCATGGTAATTGCGGTTTTGTTATAGATATCTACACGAACAACATCCCAATTAGAACTTGCATTATCACCTTTATCAGTATTTAATACAGGAACATATCCAATTCCGTTACCAACATAAAACCAACCTGTATTGGCTTCTGCACCATGTCCTAAAAGAGATTTAATGTCAAATTTACCATAAGAAGTATCATAAGTGCCATTTGTAATTTTCATCATAGAAACATCACCATTTGTAACCAATTGATAAGTGTCTCCATTTTCATCCTTATGTGCAACAGGAGTTCTATATCCGTTTGTAGAACCTTGTGCTAAAGTAGAAGTAATTGTTGTTTCATTATCTAAAGTTGGGTAATCTACCACTAAAGTCTCTATATTCTCATAAACCATTGTACCTTTTTCTCCTGTTGTTGCATCGTAAAAACTTTTAGCAACCCCATAGTATAGTTTTCCATTTGTTACAACGGGTGCATCAATTCTAGAAACATAAATACCGGCTGCAGCTTCTGTTTCACTTATCGGAAATTTAAAAGAATTGTCTTCTAAAATAGACATTGTTTTTAAGTCTACACGCGCTAAAGTAATGGTTGCTTCCGTTTTTAAGTATGTAGAAGTTTCATCATTTGGGTCTTCATAAATGTTTTCTGTACTTACGTTTTGTAACATGGCGTAATTTTCATCAATTTTAGTCCAACGAGGATATGCAGTTCCCATAACAGCTTCAACTTGCGTTGTTGCAGTTAAATTATAGTTTTGACCACTTAAATAATCATACTTTGTAACGGTACCACCACCATAATTTAAATTGTATAAAACATTTCCATCATTAGAAGCGTATACTCTTGCAGTACGTGTAGAAGGTATTTCGTATCCAAAGCCACTAAATGTAAATGTTTTGTTAGGGTTGTTAAGTTCTGTAACAGTTGCTCCTTGTGCATATGTTGCAGAGTTGCCTGTAGAGCTAGAACCTAATACTAAATGATAGGTGCGTTCTGTTGATGGATCTGGAGTTAAGGAGCCTTCATCATCATTACTCGTACAAGAAAAAGTTGATGCTGTTAAAGCCGATAAACAGGCTAGTTTTAATAAAGATTTAAAATTGAAATTCATAATACTTGTTTTTAATAGTTGTGGTTATAAAATTGAAAATGTAAGTTTTGTATAAAACCCTCTTCCAGGTTTTTGTAAAGCGTAATTATCAAAGAGTTGATTATCAAATATATTTTTAACATCAAAACTTAGTGTTACTTTGTTTTTAGGAAAAGTGTATGCAAAACCAGCATTTAAAGATTTTTGAGTTGGTATGGTTGTTTTGTTTGCGCCACCAAGTTTAGTTCCGTGGCGTAGAAAATCGTGCACATACAAAAAGTTGGTAATTAAAGAGAAGTTAGATCCTTTTTGTATGAGGTCTTTTTTAATAAACCTCACATTATAATTCATAGTAAAATAAGGTGTGTTTTTAAGTCTGTCATAAGATTCTAAAATAGCTTTTCCATCTGTATTAAAAGTAGTTGTGTATTCTCTAGCATTAAAAAAAGAGGTATTACCATTAAAGAATAAAGCTTTATTGTAATTGTAGTTTAACTCAAAATCGAAACCTCTTGTTTGTACTTTTCCGATGTTGGTACTTTCAAAAAACTCTTCATCGTTTCCTACGGGAAATTTCATAATTAAATCTTTGGTATCACGTATAAACAGGTTAGAGGTTACACCAACGGTATGTTTTTTATAAGTAATATTGGTAACGGAAACTCCTAAGTTGTAATTATTACTGTGCTCTGGCTTTAGGTTTAATGCGGCATATTCTCCTGCAGCAGCATTACCAAAAACTTCATCTTCATTTGGTAAACGAATGGCTTTTTCTGCAGAACCAAATACTGTCAGTTTAGGAGAAATTGTATAAGAAATTGCTCCTCCATACCCAAAATTGTTAGATTTTATATTGTTTTCTTCAATTTCTATGGTTGCGCCTGATGTGTTTGAAGTTCGGGTGCGTATTTTAGAAGTTCTATCCATAAAATACGACTTTGCAAAAGCAGTTGTACGTAATTTTTTTTCAAAAGATAAATTTTCAAAAGAAAGAGCTGTAATGTTTTTGGTATATTTCCGTTCTTCTTTTAATGCACTTTCTGCAGCCGGAAGTATTGGGTCGTTAGAATCTCTATTAAATGTATTTAGTAAATTGTTTAATTGCAATGTATTGTTTTCTTTAATTTTGTAAGCTAAATTAACTCGCGAGTTAAAGGTTTGGTCAATGTCTTTTTGTAACGTAGGTTTACTAGCTTCTGCACCTTCTGTCCATTCTGTAATTTGGTTTTTATCATTAACAATTGGTGTGCCTAACCAATTAAATTGTGTAGCAATTGTGTCAATTACTTTTCTGTTAAGAGTAGATAAAGAAGCAAAAGCACTAATGTCTAAATTTTTAAAAACATCTTTCTTAGCATATTCTAAACTATACATATTAGTGTGCTGTTCTGTAAATCTGTTACCGTAAACAATTTCCATAGTAGCACCTGTTTGTATTTGCTTATCCATGTTAGACAGTAAAGCGCCAAATAAAAATTTGTCTGCCCAATCTACGTTGGTATACCCAATTTCTGCTTTTCCGCCTTGCGACCTGTATCTGTCATGAAAACGTTTTGCTTTTATTAAAACACTAGGACCTTTATAAACTGGGGTTACCCTTACTTGGTCTCCCCAAACCTTATAATCGTTATCTGCATAATTAACAAAGGCAGAACCTCTTGCCGTAAATCCGTTTTTATTATTTCTGTAACCACCAATTACGTCTGAGCGATAGGTGCCAAACGAACCCGCAGAAACGGAAGCTCGCAATTCATTTTTTGTAACTCCATTTAATACAATGTTTATGGCGCCTCCCATTGCATCATCTGACAAATGAGGAGGAACTACTCCTTTGTAAACTTCAATACGCTTTATTAATGATGGAGGAATGCTGTTTAAAGAAAACGAAGGGCCAAAATTTCTGATAGGAACACCGTCAATAAATATTTTAACAGAATTACCTGTCATTCCGTTTAAATTGTAATGAGTATGAGAACCTAAACCACCAGATTGTCTAACTCTTACACCTGCAGATTGGTCTAAAAGTTCATTAACTTGAATAGATTGTACGGCTACTTTTTTGGTTTCAATTACATTTACGGCAAAACCCTTTTCTTCAATCTTCTTTTTTCTTGTTTTAGATACAATAAGAACTTCGTCTAATTGGTTTGCTGTATAATCGAGTACTACATTTACTTCTTTTTGTGGGGAGTTTAGAGTAATATTAATTTTTTTAATTTTTGAATTTAAAGAGGTAAAGTGAATTGTATAATCGCCAAAAGGAACTTTTCTTAAATAAAAATCACCATTTATGTCTGAAGTTGTTTCCTTAAAAAAATCTTGACCACTTATTACAATGTAAGCATCAACTGCAATTTCATTATTATTAAATTTTACTTTTCCGTAAAAATCTCCTTCTTGACCAAAAGTAGTGTATGATATAAATAGTAGTATAAAAGTTTTAAAAAAAGAAGGCATTTGTTTTTATTTTTCGGCAAATATAAGAACTATTTATAATTGGTCTAAATAAACTTAATAAATTTTACAAATTATTTTTCAGGATGATTCTAAGAGAAATAGGGTTCTTTTTTAGTATTAAGATGTGGAATTATTAAAAATAAGTCTATTTTATTAATGATTGTGTAAAATAAGAGTTGTGAGTTTGTCGTTTTTTAGGAGGGTTATCTTCTAAAAAAAACAGTTAATGATGTATTTTAGGAGATGCCTACAATAAGAAAACTAAATTAGTTGGGTAGTAATAGCTAGTTAAGTAATTTTACTTTTTACTTCTAATACTTTCAATTATAACTGTAGATAAAATTAAACCACCACCAATAAAAGTATTAAAACTAGGTATCTCGTTTACAAAAAGATAGGCAATTATAATTCCAAAAATTGGTTGAACACTACTAATAATACTAGCGGTAGCAACAGAGAAATGTTTTAGAGAGTGTACCATCATTGTATGTCCAATAGAAGTGGTTAGTAAGGCTACTAGTATTAAAAGCGGAATTTGACTTTGTAGGTTTGTAAAATCACTAAAAAATAAAGTAGGAATTAAAAGTACTGCAACTACAACCATTTGATGTAGCATTAACATACTGCCATCATACTCTTTTACGTGTTTTTTTATGGTAAGGTTTCTAAGTGCATAACAGAACGCAGAAAAAATTCCGAATAAAATTCCTTTTAAATGATCATTTTCTAAAGAAAAATCAGGTACTAGAATGTACACGCCAATTAAAACGATAACGGCTAAAAATACATGCACAGGATTTAATTTTTGTTTAGAGAAAAAAGGTTCTAAGAAAGCTGTAATTACAGGGAAAGTATAAATAGAGAGCATTCCTAGAGCTACGTTAGAGAGTTTTAGGGCGATAAAATAAGTAACCCAATGGGCTGTCATAAAAAAACCACTAATGATAAAAGAAATAAAATCTGCTCTCGATTTTATTTTTAAATCTATCTTTTTAATTTTACAAAAGATAAAAATAAAAATAGTTGCTAAAATAGCTCTGCAGAAAATGATAGCTTCTGCTGGTAAAGCAATATATTTTCCTAATACACCAGAAGTGCTTACAAAAAGAGTTCCTAAAAGTAAAAATGATAAATTTTTGCCGTGTGAGTTTTCCATTTTTATTTTTGGGGGTGGGGTAAGAAAGTGGTGAGTGGTATTTAAGTTATTGTTTCCATTCTAAAGTTTCTATTAAGCGTAAAATATCTTCTTTAATATAACTTACAGCAGGTAAAATAGAATCGTAGTTTGGTTTTGCGTAAAAATACAAAGAACCTTTTATAAAGTTTTTGGTACTATCTGTTAAATGAAATTGAATTTGAGAGGCGGCATTTCCAGTAATGTCATAAATACTTCCAAAAACTCTTTTTTTTGGGTTTATAAAATCTTTTGGAATAATTTGATCTGCTTTTATAGTGTGTTTAAAAACTAGTTTTTCTGCCTCCGTTAACAGTTCTTTAATGTTATTTTCTACCGGTCTGTAAGTAATATCAATAGAAGCTTTTAAATTTGGGTATTTAATAGTTAACCAATTATTTGCTTCATTAATAACTTGGGTGTTTTCTAAAACATCAAAAGAGTAAGGTCTTTCTAAATCTAATTTTTTGTAAGATTTTGTAGGATACGTTAAACTTAAGTATCCTTTTGGTTTTGGTAAAATATCATCTTTACATGAAAGAAAAAGTATTGTAAATAGTAAGGGTAAAATGTTACGCATTTCTAGTAGCTTTAACTTGTTTAATGCGTTTTTTATCTAACGCTTGTATTGTAAACGTGTAATTCTTGAAATTTATTTTCTCCCCTTTTTTAGGGAACTTACCAGAAATTTCTAAAATAAAACCAGCTAAGGTTTCGCTCTCGCCTTTTTCTTCTTCAAATATTTCTTCATCTTCATCATCTAAAACCCTACAAAAATCTTTAATAGAAGTTTTTCCTTCAAAAATATAATTGTTTTCATCAATTTTAGAGTACGATAAATCTTCATCATCAAACTCATCATTTATATCGCCAACAATTTCTTCTATTACATCTTCTAAGGTAACTAATCCGCTTGTTCCTCCATATTCATCAACAACGATGGCTAAGTGATTTTTTTTCTCTCTAAAGTCGGCTAATAAATCATCTAACTTTTTATTTTCTGGCACAAAAAAAGGTTCTCTTACTAATTCTTGCCATTTAAAGGTTTTTTTATTTAAATGAGCAAGTAAATCTTTGGCATACAAAACCCCAACTATATTGTCTATGTTGTCTTTATAAACAGGGTTTCTAGAATAGCCGTTTTTTAGAATTTTGTTTAAAACATCTTCGTAAGATTCGTCGTCAGAAAGTGCAAATATATCTATACGAGGTACCATAATTTGTACCGTTTCTGTGTTTCCAAAAGTAACAATGCCTTCTAGTATTTTTTGTTCATCTTTTGTGGTAGCGCCTTCAGAAGTTAATTCTAATGCTTGTGATAACCTTTCTACAGAAAAATTAGAATTTTTACTACCCAGTTTGTTCTCAATCCATTTTGTAAGGGTTATTAAGGGCAAACTAAAAGGTGTTAGCAAAATATTTATTGCATGTATAAATTTAGACATTGTTTTAGAAAAACGAAGCGCATTTCTAGAAGCGTAAACCTTTGGTAATACTTCACCAAATAAAAGGATTAAGAAGGTTACTAAAACAATTTCTAATAAAAAACGAATAGGAACTGTAAAGAAATAAAGATTTAGTTGATAGTTAAAATTGCCAAACATTGTATCTGCCAAGGATGCAAATAATAAAACAATTAAAATGTTTATAAAATTGTTGGTTATTAATATTGTAGCTAATAATTTTCTGGGTCTTTCTAATAAAGATACAACTATGTTTTGTTCTTTTCCGTGGTTAGAAAGTTCATTTAAATCTGTCTGAGAAAGAGAGAAAAAGGCAACTTCTGCTCCAGAAACTAATGCGGAACTTACTAGTAAAACAATTAGAAAAACTGCATTTAAGGTAGTTACAAGATCTATTGAAGCAAAAAATAAAAATTCGGGATCTGGGTCCAATTGTTATAGGTTAGATTAATTAAAATGGTAAATCATCGTCTTCTTCTGGGGCAGCAGCTTTTGGAGCAGGAGCAACAGGTTTTGGGTCTTGTTGTGGTGTAATTGGTGCTACATTATCTGCATTCTTTTTGGTAGACAACATGGTCATTTCATTTACATGAATTTCTGTAGCATAACGTTTAACACCATCTTGTTCCCATTGTCGGTTTCTTAATTTACCCTCAACATATACTTTATCTCCTTTAGATAAGTATTTTTCACACACTTTTGCCAATCCATTTCTTACCACAAGGTTGTGCCAATCGGTAGAGGTAACTTTTTCTCCGTTTTGTTTGTTTGTATAACTTTCACTAGTTGCTATTGGAAATCTACCAATACAGTTTTGATCATCAAAATAATGCATTTTAACGTCATCACCTAAATTACCAATTAAAATTACTTTATTTATAGTTCCTGCAGCCATCCCTTTTTTGTTGTTAGATCTTGCGTAGTCTAGATCTATTGGTTTTAAACTCCCGAAAAACTACGTTCTTACTTTCAGTCAAATTATATTTTTGATTTCAGTATTGTTCGAGGAGGTAAATATATTATGCTCAATAATAATACCTCAAAAGTACTAAAAATATCAATTACTTTTTAGCTCGAAAAGTTTCTAAAAAATTTGCAATCAAAATAGGAACAGGATATTTTTCAATTTCACTCCATTTTATAGTTGTTTCGGTAGAATTTGCAGTTTCTACAATCCAAAATTGGGTATATAAATGTTGATGAGATAATTTATGTACAATCTCTTTTGGATTAAAAAGTGATATGGTGGTTTCTAAAGGGAATAGATTGATAAATTCTTTGGATGCAATTAATTGATCTTTATTAATAATTGTATCACTTTCTATTAATGGAAACTGATACAAACCTTGCCAAATCCCTTTTCCTTTTCTTTCGGATAAAATAGTTTTATCATCATTGGTTTTTATCACAAGAAAATTAAAATAACGTTTTCTAACTTTTATTTTCTTCTCTTTTACGGGTAATTCTTTGGTTAACTTTTTTTCTACTGCCACGCAGCTATCTGCAAAAGGACAGGTTTCGCATAACGGATTTTGAGGTTTACAGTGCAGTGCGCCAAAATCCATAATAGCTTGGTTATAAGTTCCGGGTTGCGTTTTGTCAATTAATGATTGCGCTAATGTTTTAAACTCTTTAATTCCTGCGGATGAGTTAATAGGTGTGTTTATACCATAATAACGAGAAAGCACTCTGTAAACGTTACCATCTACAACTGCGGTTGGCTCGTTAAAGCAAATAGAGGCAATTGCAGAGGCGGTATAATCTCCAATTCCTTTTAGTTTTATAATCTCTTTATAGGTAGTAGGGAATTCGCCATTAAGTTCGTTTGCAATTAGTTTTGCAGAAAAGTGAAGGTTTCTGGCTCTGGAATAATATCCTAACCCTTGCCACATTTTTAAAACGGTACTTTCATCCGCTTTAGCGAGGTTAAAAACAGTTGGAAAATCTGTGGTAAATTTTAAATAATAAGACAAACCTTGGGCAACTCTTGTTTGTTGTAACATGATTTCTGACAGCCAAATAAAATATGGATTTTTGGTTTTTCGCCAGGGTAAATCTCTGTTATTTTGTAAGTACCAGTATATTAGTGTTTTATGAAATTTCAATTTTTATTAAATTTTATGTTAAAATATGGTTTTATCTTAAAACACATGTGGTATTTTAGTTAATTTGGCAATTTTTGGTAATTATCACTAATTATTTTGTTAAAATTAACATTTGTCTTGTTTTATTGTCAGTAAATTATGATGTTTACGGAAATTAATTCAAACAAGATATAAATGAAATTAAAAACAAACTTTATTTTAACGCTATTTTTGGCGTTTGTAGTGCAAGTTACTTTTGCGCAAGATAAAAAAATCTCTGGAACTGTTTCAGATAAAACAGGTGTTCTGCCAGGGGTATCGGTGATTTTGAAAAGCACCAATAAAGGAACGGAATCTGATTTTGATGGTAAATATTCGATCTTTGCGAAAACTGGCGATGTATTGGTGTTTAGGTATTTGGGAATGAAGACTTTAGAAATAAAAGTTGGGAGTGGAAGTATTGTTAATGCAGTACTTGAAGAGGATTCACAAAGTTTAGATGAGGTTGTAATTACTGGTATTACTACAACAGACAAACGTTTATTTACTGGTTCTGCTACATCTATAAAAGCTTCTGAAGTGAAGTTAGATGGTGTGCCAGAAATTGGTAGAGCCTTAGAAGGAAGAGCGGCAGGAGTTACTGTGCAAAATGTTTCGGGTACTTTTGGTGCGGCACCAAAAATTAGAATACGTGGTGCAACTTCAATTTATGGTAGTTCAAAACCATTATGGGTTGTAGATGGGGTAATTATGGAAGATGTAATAGAATTAACTTCAGATGATCTTTCTTCTGGAGATGCGACTACTTTAATAAGTTCTGCTATCTCGGGTTTAAACCCTGATGATATTCAGAGTTTTGAAGTTTTAAAAGATGGTTCTGCAACTTCTATTTATGGAGCAAGAGCAATGGCTGGTGTAATTGTTATTACAACTAAAAAAGGTAAAGCAGGTGTAAGTTCTTTTAATTATACAAATGAAACTACCTTTAGAATGAGACCTTCTTATAATAATTTTAACATTATGAATTCTCAAGACCAAATGTCTGTGTACGAAGAAATGCGTTCTGCAGGTTGGTTAAATTATTCAGATATTGGAAATGCATCAGAAAGTGGGGTTTATGGAGAAATGTATAAAGGGTACAATGAGTATAACTCAAGTGGAGCTCCGCTTGTAGAAAATACTCCTGAAGGAAGAGCTGCTTTTCTTAAAAAAGCAGAACTTAGAAATACCAATTGGTTTAAAGAGTTGTTTAATATTAATGCAATGCAAAGTCATTCTATTAGTATGTCTTCTGGTACGGATAGAGCAAATTATTATGGTTCTGTAAGTGCTTTGGTAGATCCGGGTTGGACTAAATCTAGTAGCGTAAATCGTTATACAGCTAATTTTAAATCGATATTTAAAATAACAGATAAGTTAACTTTAACAGCTATCAGTAATGCTTCTTTTAGAAAACAAAGAGCTCCAGGAACTTTGTCTCAAGACACAGATGTGGTAACGGGTGAGGTTAAAAGAGATTTTGATATTAATCCATATTCTTTTGCTTTAAACTCTTCTAGAGCTTTAGATCCAGATAAATTTTACACAAGAAATTATGCAGATTTTAATATCGTAAAAGAGTTAGAAGAAAATTATATTGATATTAATAATACCGATTTAAGATTTCAAGGGCAGTTAAACTATAAAATTAATCCACAAATGGAAATTTCTGTTTTAGGTGCTGTAAAATCTCAAAATACTTCTATAGAGCATAATACTACAGAATTCTCTAACCAAGCAAATGCTTATAGAGCAATGGGTAATGAAGTTGTAAGAGATAGTAATCCTTTCTTATACTCAAATCCGGATGATGAATTTGCTGTACCTGTTAGTGTTTTATCAGAAGGAGGTATATATAGACGTACAGATTACGATTTATTTGGGTATGATTTTAGAGCAATGTATTCTTATAAAAATATATTTAACGAAGACCATACTGTTAACTTTTATGGGGGTGCCGAATTAAATGCTGTTGATAGAAAAAATACAAATTTTACAGGTTGGGGATTACAATACTCTTTAGGAGAGATTCCTTTTTATGATTACAATCTGTTTAAACAAGGTATTGAAGAAAACAATTTGTATTATGGAATGGAAAATACAAGAAAAAGAAATTTAGCTTTTTATGGTAATGCGTTATATTCTTGGAAAAGACGTTATACTATTTTAGGGACATTACGTTATGAAGGTTCTAATAAATTAGGAAAATCTACTAGTGCTAGATGGTTGCCTACTTGGAATGTTTCTGGTGCTTGGAATGCTCATGAAGAAGAGTTTTTTGAAAATTTACGACCAATTATAAATAGTTTCACTTTAAAAGCTTCTTATAGTTTAACAGCAGATAGCGGACCATATTACGTTACAAATTCTATAGCAGAAATTAAGAGTGAAAATCCTTGGAGACCTTCTGCTGGTTCAAAAGAAAGTTCTTTGTATATCAGTTCTTTGGCTAACGGAGAATTAACTTATGAAAAGAAACATGAAATTAATATTGGAGCTGAAGCATCATTTTTAAAAGGTGATCGTTTAAGTGTAGCTGTAGATTGGTATAAGAGAGATAACTTTGATTTGATTGGTAGAGTAAATACCCAAGGTATTGGTGGTGAGTTAACAAAGTATGGAAATGTAGCTTCTATGACTTCAGATGGGCTAGAACTATCTATTTCAGCGGTACCATTTAAAAATGACGATTTTAGCTGGCAAACAAGTTTTATTTATTCAAAAATAACAAACAAGGTAACAGAATTAGAAACAAGACAAAGAGTTATCGATTTAGTTACAGGTAATGGTTTTGCAAGAGAAGGTTACCCAGTTAGATCTATATTTTCAATACCATTCGAAGGTTTAAATGCAGAAGGGTTGCCTACTTTTAAAGACCAAGATGGTAATGTTACTGTAGGAGATATCTATTTTCAAGAAAGAGATAAATTAGATTTCTTAAAATACTCTGGTTCTGCAGACCCAACAGATGTAGGTAGTTTTGGAAATATTTTTAAATATAAAAACTTAAGTTTAAATGTATTTACTACGTTTTCTTTTGGAAACGTTGTAAGGTTAAATCCTGTTTTTAGTTCAGAATATTCAGATCTTGCGTCTTTACCAAAAGAATATCAAGATAGATGGGTTGTGCCAGGAGATGAAAACACAACAAATGTACCTGTAATTGCAACGCAAAGACAAGAGTATAATTATGGTAACACTGTTTTAGCTACAGCGTATAATGCATATAATTATTCTGATGCACGTATTGCAAAAGGAGACTTTATACGTTTAAAACAAGTTTCTTTAGCATATAATTTTCCTAAAGATGTTGTAGAGAGCTTAAATGTAAATAGTTTGTCTCTTAAATTGCAGGCAACAAATTTATTTTTATTGTATTCGGATGATAAACTAAATGGGCAAGATCCTGAGTTTTTTAACTCTGGAGGTGTTGCAAGTCCTTTAGCTAAACAAATAACATTTACATTAAGATTAGGTCTGTAATATAAAAAATATATAAAATGAAAAACAATAAAAAAATATTATTTACAATCTTCTTTTTATCTCTGTTTGCTGTTTCTTGTAACGATTTTTTAGATGAATTACCTGATAATAGAACAGAAGTAGATAATCAGAATAAAATTAGAAAACTGTTAGTTTCTGCATATCCATCAACAGGAGAAGATGTAGTAGCAGAAATGTCTTCAGATAACTTTCAAGATTTAGGGGATACAAACCCAGATTGGGAAAGAGTGCATAAACAAATGGTTTATTGGGAAGATGTTACAGAAACAGATAATGACGGACCAGATTCAGTTTGGGAAGGTTGTTATGGCGCAATTGCTGCAGCTAATCAAGCCTTAGAAGGAATTAATTCTGTTGGTGACGTAGATTTTTCTGCAGAAAGAGGAGAAGCTTTAATAACGAGAGCGTATGCACATTTTATTTTAGTTAATGTTTTTAGTAAGCATTATAATGAGCAAACTAGTGATTCTGATTTAGGAATTCCTTATTTAGAAGCTCCTGAAATAAGCTTAAACCCTCAGTACGAAAGAGGAACAGTAAAAGATGTTTACGAGAAAATTAATAAAGATATAGAAGAAGCATTGCCATTAATTAGAGATGATATTTACGATGTTCCTAAATACCATTTTACATCTAAAGCAGCTTATGCTTTTGCAGCAAGGTTTAATTTATATTATCAAAATTGGGAAAAGGCAAGAACCTATGCTTCTGTGGTGTTAACACAAAACCCATTAAGCGTCTTAAGAGATTGGGCTGCTCAGGGGTTAGTAAATAGAGATCAAGATCCATTAACAAATGCTTACATAAATGATAATAGTAGTCTTTTAAATGTAACGTCTGCCTCTAATGCTGGTTTAATATTTGGGCCATACAGGGTAGTTACACGTTTTAATCATACGCGTAATATTGCAGATACAGAAACCATGTATGCTCCTTTGCCTTTTGGTAATGTAAGTTCTGCTAATTATAACTACCGTCCATCAAATTATTCAGCAAGTAATTTTGATAAAGTAGTATACTTTAAAATGCCTTATTTATTTGAGTATACCGATGCAGTAGCTAAAATTGGTTTTAGAAGAACGGTATATGTACCGTTTACAACAGATGAAACTTTATTGGTAAGAGCAGAGGCAAATGTAATGTTAAAACAATATGGAGATGCTATAAATGATTTAAATACATGGACAAGGAATTTTTTCAGAAATAGCGAAACTACAGTGGCAGATGTAAATACTTTTTATGATGGCTTAGCATACTCGTCAGAGGATGTTCCGAATCAAAAGAAAACCTTAGCGCCTAAATTTACTATAGAAGCAGGTACACAAGAAAATATGATTCATTACACACTTCAGTGTAGAAGAATTTTAACTATTCATGAAGGGTTAAGATGGTTTGATATTAAAAGATATGGAATTACTGTACCTCGTTATAAAAGTGATTTGGTTGGAAACATTAGTGTAGTAGATGTATTAAAAGCAGATGATGCTCGTAAAGCTATTCAATTACCTAAAGATGTTATTTCTGCAGGATTAACACCAAACCCTAGATAAACTAATTAAAAGAATTATGAGAAAAATAATATATATATTCATAGCAGCAATGTGTTCTACGGCTATTTTTACTAGTTGTGAAGAAACAGATTTGCCGTCGCCAGATAAAAGTGTAATTAAAGTAGAGAATGGTATTGAAAACCAATTTGATGTTTTTTTAAGAAAAGAGTTTGTATCTCAGTATAATGTAGAATTGCTATATAAATTACCAGATATTGAATCGGATTTAAATTACTATGTAGTGCCATCAGATTATGAGAAATCTATAAAGATGGCCAATTTAATAAATTACTACTTTTTTGAACCTTTTAAAGAAGTAGGTTCGTTAGAGTTTATTAAAAAAACAACACCTAAAATGTTTGTTTTGGTGGGGTCTGGAGCATATAATAACAATGGTACAGTACTTTTGGGTACTGCAGAAGGTGGTTTAAAAGTTGTTTTATATGATATAAATAACATAGATGTAACAGATATAGAGCGTTTAAATGATCGTTATTTTAGAACTGTCTATCATGAGTTTGGGCATATTTTACATCAAAATAAACCATATACAAGAGATTTTGAAAAAATTACAGGTACTACTTATGTTCAAGATGAATGGAATACAATTTGGGATGCAGGAGAATCTTTAGAGGCAGGGTATATTAGTGATTATGCTAGTAATCAACCAAATGATGATTTTGTAGAATTGATAGCGCATTACTTAACTAAATCATCTACAGAATGGTCAGATATCATTACAGCTGCAGGCGATGAAGGTGGTCCAATAATTACACAAAAATTGACAATTGTAAAAAATTATCTAAAAGAAAGTTGGAATATTGATATGGATGATTTACGAGATAATATTCTAGTAAGACAGCAAAACTTAAATAACTTAGATTTAGATAACATAAATTAATTTAATATGAAAAAATATATAATAAAGTCTTTTCTACTTATCTTCATTAGCATTCTAATTACTTCATGTGAAGATAATGAAACAAGAGTATTTGATACATCTCCCTCTGAAAGAATAGATGCATCAATTGATCAATATTCAACCTTACTAAACTCATCAGAGAATGGTTGGGTGTTAGAATATTATCCAGAATCTAACCAGCAATTTGGGGGGTTTAATTATGTTGTTAAATTTGAAGAGAATGAAGTGTCAACTGTTTTTTATGAAGGAGCAGATGATATCACAGAATCAAAATCCTCTACGTATGATATAATTGCTTATGGTGGTGCTGTTTTAACTTTTAATACATATAATGAATATATGCATGAGTTTGCAAACCCTAGTGGTTCTTTATATCAAGCGAAACAAGGAGATTATGAATTTGCTTTTCAATCAAACGAAAATGATGAAATTACTCTTAGGGGAATAAAATCTGGAAATACAATGAGAATGTTAAGACTTACAGAATCTCCAGAAGAGTATTTAACAAAAGTAAATGATGTTGAATACACTATTTCACTTGCTTCTGGTATTGCTGTTAATGGAGAGGATTACTCTGTAAATTTAGCGAACCGTCATATTGCTTTTTCAATAGAAGGAGAGGAAGATATTAATATGGCATATATTTTTACTACTACTGGTATTAAATTGTATGAACCTATTACTTTTGATGGTAATGAGGTAAAGGGATTTACTTTAGATAAAACTCTAAACCAATTAATATCTCTTGATGGAACCATTGTTATTGATTTAATTGTAGCTCCTTTTAATGTAAATCAAGATTGGAGTATTGATACAACTGATTTTTCTGCTATTTCTGTAGGCTTTTTTAATAAATATGTAGAAGTATATAATGCTAACATTGCACTTGGAGAAACTTTGCAAAGATCTATTTCAATTGGAACTATTAGTAGCGGTAGCGGTATCGGATTTTATTCATTAGCACCACCTACACAGATATGGACTGCAGAATATAATTTAGCTTTTTCTCCTATTATGGGTGAATCAGATCAGTTAGCTATATCTCCTGTGGGTGAAGGTTTAAATTGGTCTTATTATAGACACCTTAACCCATTGCTTATTTATATTCTTAATAATGCGCCATATATAGCAGAGCCAAATACACCAACAAATCCAACCGAAGTTAAATTAACTAGTACTGTTGATGCAAATGCTTGGTTTGTAATTAAATTATAATCTAAATAATACATAAATTATAAGTGAAAAAATCTAAGATTTTAATCTTAGATTTTTTTTCGCTTAATACTTTTGTTTTTTTTACTTTTAATTACTTGGAATTGATTAATTATCATATATTTGCATCCGCATTTTTGAAAGTAAATTAATAAAAATATAGTAAAAATAGAGACATGACGAAAGCAGATATCGTATCGAAAATATCAGATAAATCAGGAATCGAAAAGACAGATGTATTAGCAACTGTAGAGGCATTCATGACTGAAGTGAAAGATGCATTAGAAAATGGTGATAACGTTTATTTGAGAGGTTTTGGTAGTTTTATTATCAAAACAAGAGCAGAAAAAACTGGTAGAAATATTTCTAAGAATACTACAATTAAGATTCCAGCGCACAATATTCCAGCCTTTAAACCGGCAAAAACTTTTACAGAAGGAGTAAAAAGTAAAGTAGTAGTTAAGTAAAAACACACAATATTAATCTAAATCTTAACGGATTTAAAAACAAATCGAAATTATGCCAAGCGGTAAAAAAAGAAAGAGAGCAAAGATCTCTACACACAAAAGAAAGAAAAGAGCTAGAGCAAATAGACACAAGAAAAAGTAAGCATCCGCTTACTTTTTCGTTTATTGTATAGCGAAAAAACAAAAAGTTCATTGACATAAGAGATTAAACAATCTCACACGGTATTACAAAATACCTGACAATATTAATCCCATCTGCACAATTATGTGTGGAGTTAAAACCATTTCAGCATGAAAACAGAATTAATAATTCGTTCAAATTCATCTGATATTGATTTTGCCTTATTAAGAGATGGAAAACTTATTGAATTAAATAATGAAACTAGTGATAACAAATTCTCGGTTGGCGATATTTTTTTAGCCAAAATAGGAAAAGTTTTAACTGGTTTAAATGCAGCCTTTGTAAATGTAGGATACCCAAAAGATGGGTTTTTACATTATCATGATTTAGGTGCGCAAGTAAACTCATTAAATTCGTTCATTAAGAAAGTAAGCACAGGTAAGTATAAAGAATTCACTTTAAAGAACTTCCAAAAGGAAGAAGACATTAACAAAGACGGTAGTATTAACCAAGTACTAAAAACAGGGCAAAACCTATTAGTACAAATAGTAAAAGAACCAATTTCTACAAAAGGCCCAAGATTAAGTTCAGAGTTGTCTATAGCAGGTAGATTTTTGGTTTTAGTTCCTTTTTCTAACCGAGTTTCTGTTTCTCAAAAAATAGCAGACCCAAAAGAAAAAGAACGTTTAAAAAGATTAGCAAAAAGCATTAAGCCAAAAGGGTTTGGTGTTATTTTAAGAACTGTTGCCGAAGGCAAAAAAGTAGCAGAACTAGATAAAGATTTGCAAAACTCATTAGAACGTTGGGTAAGAATGTGTAAAAGTATACCAAATACAAACACACCAACAAAGATTTTAAGCGAGTTAAACAGAGCATCTTCTATTTTAAGAGATGTAATGAATGATTCCTTTACTAGTATTGTAACAAATGATGAAACTTTGAAAGAAGAAATAAAAGAGTATTTACAAGAAATATATCCTGAAAAGGAAAAAATTGTAAAATTACACAAATCTGATACTCCTATTTTTGAAAAATACGGAATAGAAAGACAAATAAAAACATCTTTTGGAAAAACAGTTTCTATGAGTAAAGGTGCCTATTTAGTGATAGAGCACACAGAAGCATTACACGTTATTGATGTTAATAGCGGAAACCGTTCTAATAAAGCTGGTTCTCAAGAAGATACTGCATTAGAAGTAAATCTAATTTCAGCTACAGAAATAGCTCGCCAATTACAATTACGTGATATGGGAGGAATTATAGTTGTAGATTTTATAGATATGCACAAAGCAGAAAACAGAAATAAACTGTTTCAGCACTTGAAAGATCAAATGGCTTTAGATAGAACAAAGCACAAAATATTACCTCCAAGTAAATTTGGATTGGTACAAATTACAAGACAAAGGGTAAGACCAGAGTTAAGTATAAAAACTACCGAAGCCAACCCAAATAAAAATGGAGAAGTAGAAGCACCTATTGTTTTGTTAGACAAAATAGAAGCAGATTTAGAGAAATTTATGTCAAACTCTAAAGAAGGAAAAGTACAATTAAATGTACACCCTTTTATTGCAGCTTATCTAACAAAAGGCGTGAATTCTATACGTTTTAAATGGTATTTAAAACACAAAAAGTGGATTACAATTATACCTCGTGACGCTTACACATACTTAAACTATAAATTTAAATCTATATAGAGATAAATTAATAATTTAAAGGCAATAATTTTTTATCAAAAAACCCCGAAACGTCTATGTTTCGGGGTTTTGTGTTTTATAAAGTTTTCTTAATTCTTTTGGGCGTTACCACAAGGGTCAGGCTTTCGCACTCGCTTTTTTTATTCAGAAAAAGAATAAAAAAGAGCTCAAACATTGAGCCTGTCTTGAGCGTAGTCGAAAGGCTCTATCCTTAACGCGTATAGAGAACTAGAAAAGGAAGTTATTTTAGAGTAACATAGACACCTCAAAGGTTTTTAAAACCTTTGAGGTCTTTAAAATTAACCACCCAACTTGTCATTTCGAAAGTATTGAGAAATCCCATAACAGTGATACCACACCACCACCCAAACTTTATGAGATTTCTCTCAAAAGTTCGAAAAGACAAACAGAGCGCAAAAAAAAACACAACCGTGTCATTTCAAAGTTAGGAGAAATCCCATAAAGAAGCTAACACAAAACTGAGTAACTTCATGAGATTTCTGCTAAGTTTATATTGAGCATAGTCGAAATAACAAACTGAATGCTAAGAATAACAATGTAATTCTGAATACTATTTAGCTTCTCTAATCAAATACAGATAAACAGGATAATGGTCAGAATAACCACCCGTGTAACCACCGTTAGAAAAACTTCTAAAAGGATATCCTTTATATTTCCCTTTTTTAGTAGTTAAAAAGCGCTTGTTAAAAATCATTGCTTTGTACATTTTATACGTAGAAAAATCTTTTTCTCCCTTGTCTAAAAGAGGAGAGGTAAAGAAAATCATATCAAATAAATTTATTTTATCTCTGTATTTTAACGTATTAAATCCTCTTCGAAACATATCTTCATAAGGATTGTATAAATCTCCTTCGTGTACATCTTTTTTTCTACTCTTAGTTTTTAAAACATTTTTAAAACTAGAATTATTAGGGTCATCATTAAAATCTCCCATAATTAATATTTTAGCCTTGGCGTCTTGCTTTCTAACCTGCTCTATTATTTTAGTGTTCTGGTAGGCTGCTTTTTCTCTATTAGGCCTGCTCGCAGCTTCACCACCCCTTCTAGAGGGCCAATGGTTTACAATAACGTGTATTAATTCATCATCTAAATAACCAGAAACTAATAATTGATCTCTAGTGTAAACAGGATAGTTATCTTTAAATATTTTTGGATTAAATGCTTCATGATGAATGGGATTAAAATATTTTTTCTGATACAATAACGCAACGTCTATCCCTCTTTTGTCCGGAGAATCATAATGTATAATGCCATAATCATTTTTAACCAAATGTTTAGAATGTATTAAATCTTCTAAAACACTTAGGTTTTCAACTTCAGAAACACCAATAATAGCAGGACTTGTCTTCGTTTTATCCGCTCCTATTTGAGCAATTGTACTACTTAGTTTTTCAATTTTATCCCAATAAACCTTAGATCTATTCGTTTTTAATTCCATCATTGGGCTCGCTTCATCATTCTTATTTACATCGTTAATTGTATCAAACAAGTTTTCTAAGTTGTAAAAAGCAATGGTTCTAATGTTATATTTTTTTCCATTTTTTTGAGAATTACATGCTGTAATTGTTAGCGAAAAAATAAAAATAAAAAATAATTTCTTATTCATTTTAGTGTTTTTATTGTTCTACAAAAGTAAGAAACTAAAGCAATTTTATGTGTTAAGATAGCTTGAAATTCAATGATTTAATTTTTTTTGACTAACTTTAAGAGCAAAGAAAAAGGAAATTTAAAGTACAATTTACTAATTATGAAAAAAATTGTTATGGCAACTTGCTTGCTATTGGCCTCGTTTTCGGTGGTTAATGGGCAGAGTATAGTGAAGGGAATCGTTTTAGATAACGATTCTAAAAAACCGATTAAAGATGTTTTAGTTAAAATTAAAAACACGTCTAAAAATCAATTTACAGACTTAAATGGTAATTTTATAATCAGGAATTTCCAAAATGGAAAAGTCATTTTAGAATTAAAATTGGTTGGATACGAAACCCAAAATATTCCAATTGAAACCTCCGGTAAAACTTTAAATTTAGGCAGTATCTTTTTATTTAAAGAAGTTATAGAAAATCAAGATTTAAGCTTAATTACACTTACGGATGATGAGTTAAATGATGACGCTAGTTCTGCAGATAATATTTCTGGACTACTACAATCATCAAAGGATATTTTTCTTAGAACTGCCGCTTATGAATTTAGTTCGTCTTTTTTTAAGATAAAAGGATTGGATTCGGGTAACGGAAAAGTGTTAATTAACGGCATAGAAATGAATAAGGTCTATGACGGTAGAGCACAGTGGGGAAATTGGGGAGGATTAAATGATGTGTTAAGAAATCAGGAATTTAGAAATGGTTTAACACCTTCAGACGTTACTTTTGGAGGTCTTTTGGGTTCTACAAATATGAATACGAGAGCATCCGAACAAAGACCAGGAATAAAGATAGCTTATTCTTCTTCCAACAGAAGTTATCAACATAGAATGATGGCTACTTATTCTAGCGGAATGTTAAAAAATAACTGGGCATTTACTTTTTCTGGAAGTAGAAGAATAGGTAATGAAGGTTTTAATGACGCAACTTCTTACAATGCATATTCCTTTTTTACCTCCATAGAAAAAAAGTTAAGCGATAAAAGTAGCATTAATTTTACAGGAATTTATACACCAAATAGAAGAGGTAAATCATCACCTAACACACAAGAAGTATTCGATTTAAAAGGAATAAAGTACAATGATTATTGGGGTTTTTTAAATGGCAAAAAGAAAAATTCTAGAATTAAAGAAGTTAGTGAGCCCATTTTAATGTTGAATCATTATTGGAATCTTTCTAAAAAGACCGCTATAAACACAAGTATTGCCTATCAATTTGGGAAAATTGGTAATAGTAGAATAGATTATAATGGAGGGTCGAATCCGAGTGCCGCTTATTATCAAAATTTACCGAGTTATTTTTTAAGATATGATGATTTTGAAGGTGCTTATGATGCAGGAAATAATTTTAAAAACGACGGACAAATAAATTGGAATCGGATTTTTGATGCCAATAATACCAATAAAAATTCAGGTTTAGAAAATGCCTATGTTTTGTATGAAGATAGAAATGATGACAAACAATTAACCATAAATAGCATCTTAAATACTGAGATAAATGAAAATATTTCTATCAACGGAAAAATAGAATATAAACAATTGCGTTCTCATAATTTTGCATCTGTTATTGATTTGTTAGGAGGAGAAGGTTATTTAGATATTGATCCTTTTGGGGCAAATGAAGAAGAGAAACAAAACGATCTCTTAAACCCGAATAGAATAGTGAAAGAAGGAGATGAGTTTAAATATAATTTCAATCTAAATTCTACTATAATAGCAGCTTTTACTCAAGCTCAATTTAGGTATAACAAAACAGATTTTTATGCTGCTTTAAATGTTTCTAATACAACACATCAGCGAGAAGGTTTATATAAAAATGGAAGTTTTTCTGAAAGTTCTTTAGGAAAATCAGAAGCACAGAAATTTATGAACTATGGTTTTAAAACGGGTGTGACTTATAAGTTTACAGGAAGGCATTTGGTAGATCTAAATGTTGCATATATATCGGCTGCACCAACAATTAGAAACACCTTTTCTAACTCAAGAGAAAATAACAATGTTGTTTTAGATTTACAAAGCGAAAAAATACTGTCTACAGATATTAGTTATGTTTTTAGAAGCCCAATTATTACCTCTAAAGTAACCGCATATTACACATCTGTAAAAGATGCAACGGAGATTTCTTTTTATTTTGCTGATGGTGTTGGTGGAGATAATACGGCATTTGTGCAAGAAATACTACATGGAATTAACAAAAAGCATTTGGGCTTAGAATTGGGGTTAGAAGCCCAAGTTACATCAACCATAAATTTAAAAGGAGCCGCTGCTATTGGTCAGTTTACGTATGATAATAACCCGAATTTATATTTAACCACAGAAGCAGATACGGAATCTTTGGTTGCTGGTTTTGTAAATGGATTTAAAGATTTTGGGAAAACAAATCTCAAAAATTACAAATTAGCTGCAGGACCACAAAAGGCATATTCCTTGGGTTTCGAATATAGAGATCCGGATTATTGGTTAATTGGAGCTACACTAAATTTTTTCAGTAATACATTTATTGATGTTTCTCCTTTAAATAGGTCTCAAAATTTTTACACAGATGATGATGGTTTGCCCTTTTTAGAATATGATAATGAGATTTCAAAAGGACTTTTAGAGCAAGAGAAATTCGCTAATTATTCGGTTGTAAACTTAATTGGCGGAAAATCTTTTATCATTAAAAAGTATTACATCAGTGTTTTTGCAACGGTAAATAATTTATTAAATAAAATCTATAAATCTGGCGGATTTGAACAAGGAAGAAATGCCAATTACAGACAATTATTAGAAGATAAATCTTTAGATAAACCTGTTTTTGGCAATAAATATTGGTATGGTAGAGGCGCAACTTATTTTATGAATGTAAGTGTGTCGTTTTAAGAAAAAGAAAAAAAAGAAAGATGAAAAAGAATAGAATAATCACAATAGTTTTGGCGCTTATAGCAAGTATCTCTTTTGTAACTTGTGTAGACGATGCAGATTTTACAGTACCAGAAAGTTTAGGAAATGAAGAAAATGAAGCTGTTAATAAAATTATAGACAGTATTTCTTCTGGCGCTCTTCAATTAAAAACGATAAAACAGCTTAAAGAGCTCTATATAATTGGAGATGATCCATTAGAAATTGTCTCTGATATTGTGGTAAAAGGATATGTTATTTCTTCGGATAAAAATGGGAATTTCTATAAGGAGTTTTATATGCAAGACGAATCAGAAAACCCAACAGCAGGCATAAAAGTTGCTTTAAATTTAAGTAATAGTTACAATAAATTTAATATTGGTAGAGAAATTTATATTCGTTTAAAAGGTTTATATGTTGGTGAAACCAATTCTGGAGATGGAAATATTACCATTGGCGGAAAAATAAGTGCGACAGATCTTACAGAGATTGAAAACGTAACTACAAATCAAATTCCGAATCATATTTATAGAACAGAAACTACAGAAGAAATTGTGCCAAAAGTAATTGATTTTGCAGGTATAAACGAAACAGATATAGGAACCTTTGTAGCTTTAGAAAACGTGTTTTTCGATGCTAAACTAGCTGGTAAATCCTATGTAGATCCCATAGAAGATTTTGATACGCAACGTAAAATTCAAACTTGTTTAGGGTTGGGGTATGATGAATTATTAGTAGAAACGAGTTCGTTTTCTCGTTTTTCAAACGAAACTTTACCAGAAAATGCAGGTACAATAAAAGCCATTGTTTCTAAAGATTATGGAGGTGATTTAATTGTACTGGTTTTAAATGATACCAATGATGTTACTATGATTGATGAAAGGTGCACACCGTTACCTGCGGAAGAATATTCGACAATTTTATTATCAGAAAATTTTGATAATGAATCTGGAGATATTGATGTTTTTAATTGGATAAACTATAGAGAAGTAGGGACGAAGTCATGGAGATCTTATACGGATACTTATTCGCAAAGTAAAGCGGCAAGAATGGGGTCTAGTAGTTCTGGAGATGAAAGTACGGTTACTTGGTTAATTACCTCGGGGATTGACTTAGATATAACATCACAAGAATTTTTGTCTTTTGAAACTTCTAATAGTTTTGGAAATGGTAGCGAATTACAAGCTTTAATTTCTACCAATTTTGATGGAAATGAAAATAATATCAATGCTGCAAATTGGAGTATTTTACCCGCAAAAATAGTTTCTAATGGAGAGAATTATAAGAGTTGGATTCATTCTACTTATATCGAATTGTCAAATTATTCAGGAACTGCTTTTATCGCTTTTAAATATATAGGTAATGGGAATGTGAATTTTGATGGAACTTATGAGTTAGATAATATTGTTATTAATGCTAAACCATAACAAGTAATAAGTTGTTAAAAAGGAAGTATTTTTTGTTAATCGGGTATTTTTCCTCTTTAAGTAATTTGTTTAAATGTATATTTTTGTAAAAAAAAAGGCTATGAATAATGAAGGATTAGAAAAATCAGCTATAAGTAAATGTAGTTTTACTTTAAATGCAGAATTGAGCGAACTTTCTGTAAATGGAGTTGTTAGATTTCAAAATAATGGCAATAATAATATTCAATCTTATTGGAACAATAAAAAACTAACAATCCCTGTTTATGGAGTCTATAAAGTTTCTTGGGGTTTTCATCAGAATTCAATAAGTACTTTTTATAGAAACTCTAAAACAGAATTAGGATTGGTAATAAACAATAGAATTTATGCGGATAAAGCAAAAATAACTAAAGAATCTGCCAATATTCAAACTGTAAAATCATCTCATAAAACACTTACTTTATTGTTAAGAGAAAACGAAACAATAGCATTAAGTGCAGAAATTTTTAATGCTAATAGTTTAAACATGACAGATGTTTATCTAAAGGTAGATAAGCTAAATGTGGCTTAAAATAATTTAATTATAAAACCATAAAAAAAGAATTATCTGTTTACAATAAAAACGTTTCAATTTAGGATGAAGCGTTTTCTTTATTTTTACAAAATGAAAAAAATAGAACACATTGGCATTGCCGTAAAAGATTTAGAAAAGTCAAATGATTTGTTTGCTTCACTTTTTGGCAAGCCGCATTATAAAACAGAAGAAGTAGTTTCCGAAGGTGTAAAAACATCCTTTTTTAATTCCGGTCCAAATAAAATAGAATTATTAGAAGCCACAAACCCAGAAAGTCCTATTGCCAAATTTATAGAAAAAAAAGGAGAAGGTATTCATCATATTGCCTTAGCTGTTTTAGATATAAAAGCAGAGATAAAAAGGCTTGAAAAAGAGGGGTTTATCATTTTAAATAAAGATCCAAAAAAGGGAGCTGATAATAAATTAGTCGCTTTTTTACACCCAAAATCTACGAATGGAGTCCTTATAGAATTATGTCAAGAAATAGATTAGTTAAAATACTGCTAACAGTTACGGAAACTGCATTCTAATTATTATCTTGCCAACTCTTAAAACCATTTTAAAATATGTCATCTAGCTTTGATTCTTATCAAAAACGACGACTGCTATCTTCTTACTTTTCAGTAGTAGTAAGTATAGCTTTAGTGCTTTTTATGGTCGGTATTTTGGGGTTGGTTTTGTTAAAATCTACCTTTGTTGCTAATAAAGTAAAAGAAAAAGTTGCAATAACGTTGTTCTTAAAAGACAATGTTTCTACTAAAAATAGGAATAATTTTAAAGAATCTTTACTGAAAGAGCCGTTTACTAGAACTATTATTTATACAAGTAAAGAAAAAGCAGCCAAAACTTATAGTAAAGAAATTGGTGAAGATTTTCTGAAGTTCTTAGGAGAGAATCCTTTAAAAAATGGAATAGATATTTATTTAAAAGCAGATTTTGTAACTCCAGAAAAAATGCAAGAGTTAGAACAACGTTTCCTTAAAAATGCCTATGTATCCGATGTTTCTTATGATAAATCTTTAATTAATTTATTAACTAAAAACATTAAACGAATTAGCTTTTGGCTATTAGTTATCTGTGGTTTCTTTGGTTTAATAGCTATGATTTTAATTAATAGTTCTATTAGATTATCTATATATTCTAAACGATTTAATATTAAAACGATGCAAATGGTTGGAGCCACCAAAGGTTTTATTAGAAAACCTTTTATTTTGCAAAGTATTAAATTGGGTATTTTAGGAGCCCTTGTTGCGCTTGTAGGTTTAGGTATTGTTATTTATTATGTAGATCAAATGGCACCTAGTTTACACTTAATTAAAGATTATGTTACCCTAGGTTATTTAGTTGGAGGCGTTTTAATTTCGGCCTTTTTAATTACTTGGATTAGCACTTTTTTTGCAACACAACGTTTTTTAAACTTACAAACAGACGAACTTTATTATTAATACAATGAAAAACGAAAACACAGAACAACCAACTTTTCTATTTGGTAAAAAGAACTATACAATCATGATTGTTGGTATTATCGTTATTGCTTTAGGTTTTATATTTATGGCAGGAGGAGGAAGTGATAATCCTGAAGTTTTTAATGAAGAAATCTACAATTGGCAACGTATTCGTTTAGCGCCAACATTAGTAATTATAGGTTTAGGAATTGAAATTTATGCTATTTTAGCAAATCCCAAAAAATAAAAATGAATTTAATAGAAACAATCATTTTAGCTGTTATTGAAGGAATAACAGAATATTTACCTGTGTCATCTACTGGACACATGATTATTGCATCGTCTTTTATGAAAATTGCTACAGACGATTTTACCAAACTTTTTACAATTGTAATTCAATTAGGAGCCATTTTATCTGTAGTTGTTTTATACTGGAAAAGATTCTTTCAGAGTATCGATTTTTACTTTAAATTATTAGTAGCATTTATTCCTGCCGTAGTTTTAGGTTTATTATTAAATGACGTTATTGATAGTTTACTTGAAAGCCCTGTAACCGTGGCAGTTTCATTAATAATAGGTGGTTTTATTCTATTAAAAGTAGATGATTGGTTTAAATCTAATGAAGTCTACGATGCAGAAAACCCAACAGCACATACAGAGATAAGCTACATGACTGCTTTAAAAATTGGTTTCTTTCAATGTTTAGCAATGATTCCTGGAACTTCTAGAAGTGGTGCAAGTATTGTGGGTGGTATGACGCAAAAAATCAATAGAAAAGCTGCTGCAGAATTTTCGTTTTTTTTAGCAGTACCAACAATGTTAGGAGCTACTGCCTATAAAATGTATAAATATTATAAAGCAGGTTTTGAGTTGTCTACAGACCAAGTTAATTATTTAATTATTGGTAATGTTATTGCTTTTGTAGTAGCGTTAATTGCTATTAAATCTTTTATAGATTATTTAAGTAAAAAAGGGTTTAAAATATTTGGGTACTATAGAATAGTATTAGGGATTTCTCTGTTAATTATTCACTTTTTCATTTATAGATTAACTATATAATTTTTGTTGATGACAGAAGAAGACTATAAAAACGGTCAAGTTTTATTAATAGATAAACCTTTAAACTGGACTTCATTTCAAGTAGTAAATAAACTTCGTTGGGAAATAAGACAACGTTTTAATATTAAAAAGATTAAAGTTGGTCATGCGGGTACTTTAGACCCTCTTGCTACTGGTTTGTTAATTATTTGTACCGGTAAGCAAACTAAAGAAATACATGTCTATCAAGGGCAAGAAAAAGAATATACAGGTACATTTACAATTGGGGCAACTACACCTAGTTATGATTTAGAAACAGAGGTTGATAAAACATATCCTACAGAACATATTACAGAAGAATTATTACGTGAAACTACCAAACAATTTTTTGGTGATATTCAACAAAAACCACCTATTTTCTCTGCAATAAAAAAAGATGGTAAACGCTTGTACGAGTTAGCAAGAAAAGGTGAAACTACAGAAATTCTGTCTAGAACTGTAAGTATTACAGAATTTGAAATCACAAAAATAAATTTACCTGAAGTAGAATTTAGAGTGGTTTGTAGTAAAGGAACATATATTCGTTCTTTAGCATACGACTTTGGGTTAGCTTTAAACTCAGGTGCACATTTATCAGCATTAAGAAGAACTAAAATTGGTGATTTTACTGTAGAAAATGGAGTCTCTGTAGAAGGTTTTATTGAAAATTTAAAAGAAAATTCTATAGAATCTTAACAAAAAAATATTTATTTAAGCATAAAAAAACCCAAGCTACTGCTTGGGTTTTTGTTTTATAAAGAAAAGTAAAAATTTATTTTTTAGCTAATAAATCTCTAATTTCTCCTAATAAATCTTCTTGACTTGGTCCTTTTGGAGCTTCTGGAACAACTTCTTCTTTTTTCTTCATTTTGTTGTATTGTCTAATCATCATAAACATTACAAAACCAACAATAATTAAATTGATAATAGAATCAATCCAAGCACCATAAGTAATTGCATTTTCTGGACTAGTAACTTTTCCTGCTGCATCTAATACAGCTTCAGTTAAAACATATTTTTGATCAGCAAAACTAACACCTCCTGTAAATAAACCTACAACTGGCATCACAATATTACTCACAAATCCTTTTACAACTAGGCCAATTGCACCTGCCATAATTACTGCTACTGCAAATTCAATTACATTACCACCGGTAATAAACTTTTTAAATTCTTTTAACATCTTATTTTAATTTTAATTAAATATTAGATTGCAAAAGTAATAAAAATAACTATCACTTTAACACTTTATTAACACGTTGAGAGATTGCTGTTAATGTTTCGTACGGAATGGTCTCAGAAACATCAGCAATATGCTGTATCATAGCTTGATTATTAAAGATAATTACTTCATCACCTTCTCTACAATCAATTTTTGTAATATCTACCATAATCATATCCATACAAACATTACCAATTATATATGCTTTTTGATTATTAATAAGTACATATCCTTTCTTATTACCTAATCTTCTAGATAAACCATCTGCATGACCAATGGGTATTGTTGCGGTTTTACTTTTTTTAGTAGCTGTATATGCTCTATTGTAACCCACTGTTTCTCCGGGTTCTATAATATGAATTTGAGAAATAATAGATTTTAAATTATGTGTATTTTTAAGTTGAGCTGTTTCTTTTTCTTCATTACCAAAACCGTATAATCCTATACCAATTCTAACCATATTAAATTGTGCTTTTGGATAGTTTATTACTCCGGAAGTATTTAAAATGTGTAGCATAGGTTCATAACCTAAATGTTTGTAGAATTGCTGAGCAATATAAGCGAAGTTATTTATTTGATTGATCGTAAAATCTTGTTCTTCTAAATCTTCACTTGCTGCTAAATGAGAAAGCAAAGAAGCTACTTTTACGTGGGTTGTTTCTTTTAAACTAGCTATTATATTAGGAATATCGGTATGCCAAAACCCTAATCTATTTAGGCCTGTATTAAATTTTAGATGTACAGGGTAATTCATTAACGGAATTTCATCTGCCAGTTGCAAAAAGGCGTTAAAAATTCTAAAATTATACAAACAAGGTTCCAGCCTATATTCTACAACAGAGGCAATGTTTTGAATATGAGGATGAAGCACTAAAATGGGTGCTTCTACACCAGCTTCTCGTAAAGCTATCCCTTCTATAGCATATGCTACAGCAAAATAATCTACCTTGTCTTCTAAAAATTTAGCAATTTGTACGGCATCACTACCATAACCAAAAGCTTTAACAACTGCCAAAACTTTTGTTTCTGGTTGTAATTTTCCTTTAAAATAATTTAGGTTATGCAACAATGCATCACCATCAATTTCTAAAACTGTAACATGGTTATTCATTTATTCTGAAGTTGAATCAGAATCTTTTTGGGTTAAGATTCTTTGTTTTTGTATTGCTTTGTAATATGCAGCTCTACTTAAAGGCTCATATTCTTGAGTTTCCCCTAACATTACCAAATCATCATTTTTCGCTTTTCTAAAACTGTAATGCGCCAAGTTTCCGGTGTGTGTGCAAACGGCATGTACTTTTGTAACGTATTCTGCAGTTGCCATTAAAGCAGGCATTGGCCCAAAAGGATTTCCTTTAAAATCCATATCTAAACCGGCAACAATTACCCGAACACCTCGGTTTGCTAGATCGTTACAAACGGCAACAATTTCATCGTCAAAAAACTGAGCTTCATCAATACCAACAACATCAACATCAGTAGCTAATAGGCGAATGTTAGATGCAATAGGCACAGGTGTAGAGCGAATTCTATTATCGTTATGAGAAACCACTTCTTCTTCATCGTAACGAGTATCAACCGCAGGTTTAAAGATCTCTACACGTTGTTTTGCAAATTGAGCACGTTTTAATCTTCTAATTAATTCTTCTGTTTTACCAGAAAACATAGAGCCGCAAACTACTTCAATCCAACCAAATTGTTCTGAATGATTTACTGTATTTTCGAGAAACATTTTGTAATTTTAGGCATTAGAATGTTAAATTTGATGTTACTTTGAATTTCAACAAATTTAGGAATATTTACGAGTAAAAAATAACTTCAAGAAACAACTTATGCACAAAAAATTAGAAGCTGATTTAATCAGTTTAGCACACAGTATTTTACAATTAAAAAATAAAGAAGATGTGTTTGCTTTAAAAGAAAAATCGAAAGAAATTTATGAAAAATTATCATTATTGGCTTTTGTAGAAGAATATGTAAATACAACTCCAGGTTTAGAAGAAACAAAAGAAGAATTAATTATTAAGGTAGAAAAAGGATTAGAGTTAAAAGAAGAACAAAAAGTTGTTTCTGTTGATATTAAAGAGGTTAGCGAAGTTGCGTCTGTTGAGGAAGAAATCGTAGAGCTTTACGAAATCGAAGAAGAGGAAGAGATTGCTTCTGTTGATGATGAGGAGATTGAAGAATTTGAATCAGTTAATGACTCTATTGAAGAAGAAATAGTAGAACTTTATGAAATTGAAGAAGTTGTATTGGAGGAAGCAGTAGAGGTAAAGAAAGAAGAGGAGAAAGTAGCCGTTGTAGTAGAAGAAATTATAGAACAACCTTTTGCGGAGTTAGAAGAAATTATGTTTGCGGAACCTAAATCTGTAGAAATAAAGGAAGAGGTTAAAGTAACAGAAAATAAAGTATTGTCTTTAGAAGAAGAGTTAGAAGACACTATTTCTGTGGATGAAATGGCTACTTTATTTGATATTCCTGTTACTGCACCAAAATCTTTAAACGATAGGTTAAATACAAACATTCAGATTGGTTTAAATGATAGAATTGCGTTTGTTAAGAATTTGTTTGAAGGCAGTCAAGAAGATTTTAACAGAGTAGTTTCTCAATTAAATACCTACGGAACAGAAAAAGAAGCTAAAAAGTTTCTTAATAAGATGGTAAAACCAGATTACGATTGGTCTAAACAAGAAGAATTAGAAGCTCGTTTTATAGAAATTGTAGAGCGTAAATTTGCTTAAAGAATACTGTTTACTTTATTGATTATTTGCTCGGTAGTAATACTGTCTGCACAATTAATATATTCTTGCGGGTACTTATTACCATAAATAGAAGTTGGCACTAAAGGATATTCTTTAGTGTCAGCTAATAAAGCATTTTCTTTTGGTTGATTAAAAGGTGCAAACCCAGCAAACGGATGCGTAACTCCCCAAATAGTAATTACTTTTACGCCATACATTGCTGCTAAATGAGCGTTTCCAGAATCCATAGACAACATACAGTCTAGGTTAGAAATGGTATCTAATTCTTCTGTAAAACTTAGTTTTCCTGCGGCTAAATAAATATTTTGGTTTGTTTTAAGCGTTTCTAATTGTGCAACATCACTTTTACCACCAAATAATAATAGGGTATAATTTTTAGAAAGTTGTGCTACAACAATTTTCATCTTTTCTAAAGAATACATTTTGCTTTTATGAGCAGCAAAAGGGGCAATTCCTATTGTTTTACGCTCGCTATTAATAACGTTTTTAAAAATATTAGGGATTGGTTTTTTTTCTGGAAAAACAGGATTTGATAAATCAATAGTAAAACCTAATTTTCTAAAAACATCTGCATAACGTTCACTAGAGGTTTTTAATTGCTTAAAGTTTTCTTTAGAAATTAACTCTTTTTTCTCTTTTCTTCCTTTATGAATCTGAATACATTTTTTATTGAAGAACAACAGTTTTAAAACATTACTTCTTAAAACATTATGTATATCTGCAATTGCAGTAAAATTAAAAGGTTTTAATTCTTTGTATAGTCTAAATAATCCTAAAAAACCTTTGTGCTTTCCTTTTTTATCAACCGGATAAACAGTAACGTTTTTAAAGTCTTTAAATATAGGAGTAAAAAATTTCTGAGTTAAAATAGTAACGTTAACCTCTTTATTTTGTTTAAATAAAGCATTTAAAACAGGTACTAAAATAGCTACGTCTCCCATTGCTGAAAGACGTATTATTAAAATATTATTTTTAGAATTAGACAAGAGTGGTGTTATTTAGAGGCTCTTAAAACAGGGTTTAATTCAGCGTCATTATACATTTTCATTTGTTTGTACACTTTCATATATTTTTTACCGTTTTCAATATCTTCTAGTAAATCATCAATAGCAGTAGATAAATCTGTACGTTGTTCTAAAAGAATAGCTAATTTTTTAGAGCAACTAGCTTTGTGTGCTTCAGAAGCGTCTTCTCTAACTGTTTCTAAATGCATGTGATAAATTTTTAAAGCTAAAATTGACAATCTATCAATTGCCCAAGCCGGACTTTCAGAATTTATTTTTGCGTCTTTAGAAACGTTGATGTCTTTATATTTATCTAAAAAATAACTATCAATAAATTCAACATTATCAGTTCTAACTTGGTTAGAAGCATCAATTTTTCTTTTTAAAACAAGTGCATCTTCTGCATTTATATTTGGGTCTCTAATAATATCTTCATAAGCCCATTGTGTAGCATCTACCCAACATTTTTCAAACAAAAGAAAATCGATTAAATCACTTTTTTTATCAAAAGGATTTATGCAAACTTGCTCTACTTCTGTGTTTTTTTTATAAGTTTTTATACAATTATCAAAAATCTCGTTGGCTTTTTTAGAAAACATATACTTTAAATTTTAGAATGCAAAATTACAAAATTAATGTTAGGTTTTAGGTGATATAATTTCTTAAAATAAAACGTGTATTGTAACATATGTAGTTCGTAGTCGTCTTCAATTTAAAACCCACTAACATGAAACATTTAGCAACCATTTTATTCGCATTTTTTATAACTTCTATTTCTGCACAAGATGCAGCATTCGAAAATTTCTATAGCGTAAATAAAGAGAAATCTACTTTTTCTATCAATTTATCAGCTTCTTTGGCGGGTTCATTTTTAGATAATGAAGACGATGATGATTTAATGAATATTATTAGAAAATCGAGCGATTTTAAATTAATGATTTTCAATAATGAAGATAGCAATCTTTCAAAAGACTTTAGAAAATTCAGCAGAAAAAACAACCTAAAAACATTGGCAAGAGTAAAAGAAAACGGAAGTAAAGCCGAATTGTTTTTTATAGAAGAAGGGAAATATATTAGAGAAATAATTATTAGAGCAAACAGTGATTCAGATAAAATGGTGCTTTTTGGGGTAAAAACTAAAATTACACACGATGAACTAGCAGCTATGATTTCTTCTTCGGATGTAAAGTATTCTTCAAATTAAAATTTTTAAATTGATTAAAAAATGTCTATATTTACTAAATATGGACATTTTTATTTTTATATCAAATGAATATTAGTTTTACAAAAAAGCAAGAAGAATATATTTCGGAACAAGTGGAGACTGGCGAATATCAAAATAACAGCGAGGTTATTAGAGATGCTTTGAGATTACATAGTATTTATAGAGATAAAGTTATTAAAGATTTAAGAAATGAAATAGAAAAAGGTTGGTCTGGGGAACCAAGTAAAAGGTCTGTTTCAGATATAATTAACTTTAAGAAAAAAAGATAAAGCGGTATTGGTCTAATGAAATTACTTCACTACAACTTATCCCAAGAAGCAGATTTTGACATAGAAAAAATATTTGATTATACAGAAAAAGAATATGGTTTTAACCAAGCTGTAAGTTATCTAACAGATTTAGAAGCTGTTTTTAATAATTTAGTAATTCACCCAGAAATTGGGCGTCAAAGAAATGAAATAAAACAAGATTTGTTCTCAATTACAGAGCAACAACACATTATTTTTTACAGGCTATTAAATAACCATATAAGGATTGTTAGAGTTTTACATGGTAGTAAAGATATTCCTAGAAACTTTAAATAATTTCGATATTTTCACAAAAATATAAAAAGAGAAGGTTTAACCAATCTTCTCTTTTAAAGCTTCAATTACTTTCTTACTATTTCCAATAAAAATTTCTTCATCAACTATAAAAACCGGACGTTTTAAAAATGTGTATTCATCCAAAAGAAACTGTCTATAATCCGCCTCAGACAAAGTTTGGTTTTTCAAGTCCATAGATTTATACAACTTTGCACGCTTATTAAAAAGTGCTTCGTAACTACCAGAAAGTGCATACATTTCTTCTAATTGAGCTGCAGTTATATTGTTTGTTTTAATTTCTTGTCGTTCAAAACCATCGGTATTTACCTCTTTTAAAATTCTTCGGCAAGTATCACAAGTTTGTAAAAAATAGACTTTCTTCATTTTTATAGATTATATTTACATCATCAAAATTACACAAAAAAATGAACATACAATTCGATCTTTTAAGAACATCTCGCACACTAGTTTTAAAAGAATTAGAGGGCTTAACTTTAGAGCAAATCCATACAATTCCTGCAGGTTTTAAAAATAATATTGCTTGGAATGTTGCGCATTTAGTGGTTACACAACAGCTTTTAAACTACAAATTAGCAGGGTTAAACTGTTTGTGTCCAGATGAGTTAATCGAAGATTTTAAAAAAGGAACAGTACCAACAAAAACTTTTACAGAAGAGGAGTTTGAAGAAGTTAAAGAGTTGCTTTTAGGTTTACCAGACACTTTGCAAGAAGATTACGAAGCAGGTATTTTTGAAAATTTTGCAGAATATCCAACCAGTACCGGTTTTGTGCTTAATTCTATAGAAGCAGCCATTTCTTTCAACAATTTTCACGAAGGAATTCACTATGGAATTATAAGATCTATCAAGAAATTTTTATAGGTTTATTAGAAGCTGTTTCCAGCTTTCACTACTCGCTTTTTTTGAGATGCTAAAAAACAGCATCTCAAAAAAGAGCTCAAACAGACCGTTCAATCTGGGCTAAACTAGTTTGCCAACTTATAGCAATAATAAAATCATCAACACATTTTTAACGATGAAATTCAATACCAAAACAATTCACGGAGGTCAAAAACCAGAAGAAACTACCGGAGCAGTAATGCCACCAGTTTTTTTAACATCTACTTTTGCTAAAACAAGTCCTACAGAACACAAAGGATTTGAATATTCTAGAGGAGGAAACCCAACAAGGGCAGCCTTAGAAAACAGTTTAGCATCTTTAGAAAATGGAACACATGCATTTGCATTTGCATCTGGTTTGGCAGCAATAGATGCTGTTTTACGTTTATTAAACCCAGGTGATGAAATTATAGCCGGAGATGATTTATATGGAGGTAGTTATAGAATGTTTACCAAGTTGTTTCAAAAATACGGATTAGAGTTTTCTTTTGTAAACATGGACGATGTTAAAAACATTACAAATGCCATTACAGAAAATACAAAGTTAGTTTGGATAGAAACACCAACAAATCCGTTAATGAAAATTGCCGATATAAAAGCAATTTCATCAGCCGTAAAAGATATTGATGCTGCTATTTTAATAGGAGTAGATAATACATTTGCTACGCCTTATTTACAGCAACCTTTAGATTTGGGAACCGATATTGTAATGCATTCTGCAACAAAATATTTAGGTGGTCATAGCGATTTAATTATGGGAGCCTTAATTGTAAAGGATAAAAAGCTAGCAGAAGACATTCATTTTATTCAATACGCCGCAGGAGCAATTTCTGGACCAATGGACTCTTTTTTAGCATTAAGAGGCATAAAAACGTTACATATAAGAATGCAACGACATTGTGAAAACGGAATTGTAGTAGCTCAATTTTTAGAAAAGCATCCAAAAGTTAGTCAAGTTTATTATCCTGGTTTAGAAAAGCATCCAAATCATAAATTGGCAAAAAGTCAAATGAAAGACTTTGGAGGAATGGTTTCTTTTAGACTAAAAGAGGAATCTCAAGAAGCTGCATATGCATTTTTAAAAAACACTAAAATATTTACGTTAGCAGAATCTTTAGGCGGCGTAGAAAGTTTATCTAATCATCCAATAAGTATGTCTCATGGTTCTATTCCTGTACCAGAAAAAGAACGAATGGGTATTACAAATTCCTTAATTCGTTTAAGTGTTGGTATTGAAGATATAGAAGATATACTTGCAGACTTAGAACAAGCATTAAAAGTATAAAAAAAAAGAGCCAATTGGCTCTTTTTTTTGTCAATCTGAATTTATTTTAGATTCTTATGGTTTTTAAATTTTAGTTATTTTAGATACTGAAACAAGTTACGTTTGACGATTTCAGTAATAAGCTATATATCAGTTAATTATTACATTTTTTCAAATTATAAAAAAAACTCCACATACCTGTCACTTCGACCTTTTGGGAGAAGTCTCATAAAGAAGAGAACGCAAAATTGAGCAATATTATGTGATTTCTCCCTTGGGGTCGAAATGATAAAGCTGTACGTCATCATTAATGCTTGAGAATTTTTTTTGTCTTGTGCCTCAGCATGACAAGTTTTTAAACTTATTCTGGGATTTTAACAGTAAACACATTTCCATCTAAATAATAATTTGCTCTTACTTCTAATTCTTCAGAATAATAGATAATTTTTTCTGGTTGTTGTTTTAGTAAGTAGTTACCAGTATCCCATTTATTATTTTTGTTTTCATCAACAATAGCTCTTATATAGTACTTTTTAGGTTCTAAAAGATTGTATTGTATTTGCCCGGAACCAGAAATAAACTTTGTTTCTATAAGCTTGTCTTTGTCTTTTCCTTCTAAAAGTTCAATAATTAAATGATTAGAAGTTTCATTTACAATATCCATTGTTATTCTTCCGTAATCTTCAATTTCTTTTGTTGTAAATTTATAATTTAAGGTATCATTTTTTTGTTCAAATATGTCGGAAATAGCTTCCGGCATCATTTTTAAGGCATATTTTTGTTGTGGTTTTTTATTAAAAACCAAAGCTATTTTATTTTCTTTATCAGAAATAAAACTAACAAAAGGAATCGTTAACGTGTCTTTATCTACAAGGGTAATTTTACTCGTATCAATTTTCACAAGCGGGTTATTTCCTTTCATAAAAAAAGTATCTCTAAGATGAAGCGTCCCTTCAGTAGAAGCGCTTAGAATTAAGGAGTCAATCTTTTTCTTACGAAGTTTTACGGTAACGGTATCTATAAAATTGTCGTTGGTAACTATAAAGTTTAAAGAATCTGCTTCAAAAGGTTTGTACCAATAGTTTAGGGTGTCTTTGTCTATTTCAAATTTAGAAACACTCTTAAAGTCATCAGGAGTATCAGAAATAATTTTAACTTTTAGATCTTTTATTTCGCCCTCATAGCCAAATTCAATTTTACCTCTCGTAATTTCTTTACCACGTTTAAATTGATAAGGTTGCGTTTCTTTAAATAATACAATTGGTTTTTTAATAATACTATCTCTAGGTAAAGTTATGGTGTCTGTAAAAAAACCTATTTTATCTTCCTTTGGATTAAAAAGGTAATCGTTGGTAGTTTCTTTTAGGGCAATCATTAGATACTTACCTTCTTTTAAATTAGTAAGATTATATAGTGAGGTATCTAAACTGTTTGTTACATAATTTGGTTTGTTTTTAAAAACGATAGAATCTGTAAAAGAACTATCTATTTTATATAACAGCACATTAATATTTTTCTGACTTTCATCTGAATATGCATCTTTAATTTTACCAGAAGTAGACAGTGAATCGATATATTTCCCTGTAGAAAAAACATATTTAAAACTTTCTAATTTATTTCCTTCATTATTATCTTCAATAGCATTACCAAAGTTTATAATATAGGTGGTGTTTTTAATTAAAGTATCAAGAATTTGTATGTTTAAAAATTTGCTTGCGGTACTTTGTGGGGTTACCAATAAAGGTGTTTTTAAAGGAGGAGAAACAATAAGCTGTTTGTTTAAATCCTTTAATTTTATATACTCATTAAAATTTAACTCTATTTCTTTTGCGTCAAAATTAATAGTTTCATAAGCCGGTTTAGAGGTTACAAACAAAGGTGCATCCTCATCTTTAGGCCCACCTTCTGGGTTTCCTGTTCTTGCGCAGTTGGTTAAAATTACAATTGAAATGCTAAAAAAAATAAATCTAAAAATGGGTTTCACAAAAAGTAAATTTGATACAAATTAACAATATATTTTTGACTTAAAAAGCATAAATTTTATTCGGTATATGCCATTGTTAAAATACTGATTTTTACACCTTCGGTTTTTTGCAACTCTTTTGCACAAGCTTCTAAGGTTGCACCCGTTGTAATTACATCATCAATTAATAAAATGTGTTTGTTTTTTAAGGCAGTTAAGTTAGATAACTGAAATTTTGTATCGTTATTATTAAAACGCTCAAAACGAGCTTTAAAAGTTTGGGTTTTTGATGTAGATGTTCTCAATAAAACTGTTTCTTCAAACGGTTTTTCTAAGTGATTGCTTAACATGTTTCCAAATTTCGAAACCTGATTATACCCTCTTTGCCTACGTTTTTTAGGATGCAACGGAACTGGAATAATAATATTGATGTCTGAAAATTCATTATTTTCTTTTAAAATTTCTCCTAACCAATTACCAAAAAAGATGCCTATTTCTTCATTTCCTTTGTATTTTAATTCGTGTATTAACTTTTTTGTGATGCCTTCTTTTCTATAAAACAATAAAGAATATGCTTTTTCTATGGCAACTCGTCCATAGAAAGTTTTAGATATTTTGTTTTCTGTGTAGTTTATAAAATTGGTTAAAGGCAAGTCGTGCCTACAGAATGTACAGATTACATTTTCGTTCTGTGTTAGTTGGTCGTCGCAATTAGCACATAATTTAGGATAAAAAAGATTGAATAAGTCTTTTAAAATTCGCATTTTTACAAAGTCTTTTTTTAGAAAGATAATAATATAATTTAAGAACGAGATTTGATTAGCAGGTTAAATTTTTTGAAAGAGTCAATTAAAAATCTAAAAACATTAGGAACCGTTACGCCTAGTTCTCGGTTTTTAGCAGAAAGAATGCTAAAAAAAATAGATTTTTCTAAAGTGGAGGTTTTAGTAGAATTTGGACCAGGAGATGGAGTAATAACTAAATTGATCTTAGAAAAATTACCTAAAAATGCTACTTTAATTTGTTTTGAGATCAATGATAATTTTTACGATCAACTATCAGACATAAAAAATAAACAGCTTGTTGTGGTGAAGTCTTCTGCAGAAAAAATTGGAGAAGAGTTAAAAAAATTAAACTTTGATAAAACCTGTCATATTATTTCTAGCTTGCCGTTAACCATCATTCCAGAAGAAGTTACAAATGAAATTTTAGAGAAATCTTTTGATGTTCTAGAAGATAATGGAACATTTATTCAGTTTCAGTATAGTTTAACATATTTCAAAAAACTTAAAAGTGTGTTTAATCAATCTATATCTTTAGGTTTTGAGCCCTTAAATTTTCCTCCAGCCTTTGTTTATCATTGTAAAAAAGTAGGTTAAATTTTTATTGATAAATTTTTAAAAAAGTTTCTTTAACTCTTTCTGATAGTAATAAATAAGGAACAATAATTCCTGTAGAAATAAAGCTTTTTATCAATTGCTTTTCCTCTAAACTTGTTAAACTATTTACATCTGTTAAAGCTGTTGCTATAAAAGAATCCGATACTATAAATATAAAATAAACGATTAAAAAGATTGCATATGTTTTAGGGAAACTACTTCTCTTTTTTATGAATAAAACAATAATTAGTGGTAAAAAGACTAAAACTGCTGCGTTAAACAATGTTTCTAAAATCAATAATAGTCCTATAGAAAAACTAAAGTCTTCGCTTCCAAAATACACCAACCAATCTCCATTTAAATAGATCTCTGTATTCAATAAATCTATAAAAACTCTTATTGGAGAGATAAAAAGTCCAATACCAATTAAAATTAGCCAACCACCAATAGGTTTATTTTCTTGATAATGAGATTCCATTTTTGGTGTTACATCGTATTGGTAAAGTTTAAAAGCTAACCAAGTAAAAAATGCTAGAAAACAAACAAACATAAAAATACCTACATATTTTAAAGACGAACTAGTTGAGGTAGAACTGCCTCCTGTATTATAGGAAATGTTGTAGTTTAACTCACTTTCTAGTTTTTTTAAGTCATTATAAAATGCAGGGAATTCGGCTATACTTACAAAGTCCTTTTGTATTTTAAGTAAATGTTTTAAAGTTAATATGTTTTTAGATTTATTATATAATACATCAAAATCGTAAAAAATATTTGGAGAACTCAAGTTGAAGTTATCTTCATCAACATTCCATTCTTCTGGTAACTCTACATTAATGGTGTGGCTTCTTGTAATGGGATAACTAAGTTCGAAAGGTGTTTCTCTTTCAATTTTAGAAGGCATTGAAAGTACATTTGTTATTGTGTAAGGTGTAAAATCTATAGCAATCTGGTTTTCCATGTATGATGGTTGCCAAATACTATCAATCTTATAAGTTTCATTTATTGTAAATGTGTTTGTTTTAAGATTGTCTGTATATTCTGGTTTGCCTAAACTTTTTATATTAGCATGATAGTCTGAGTAAAATTTTTCAAACTCTTTTTGGATATTGATAATACTATTGTTTTTAAAATAAAAACGAATATTATCGGCTTCTGCTTCACTATAAATACTAGTTATTTTTAAGATTGCACCTTTGCCAACTTCCTCTAAAACATAATTATCTGTAATGTCGATGGTGTTTTCTGCAAACGGAAAAATTTCTTCGAAGTCATTATTTCCTTTTTTAAGAACTAATCCAAATCTATAATCAGGAAAAACAACTTTGTTAAAAGTACCACCTTGGTTTGTAATTGTAGGGTCGTACCAATGCTCACCTTTATTGTCATCAATAACTTTTACTACACAATGATTAAAATGAGCTGGATTTGGCAATAAATTGGTAACTGTTTTCTTTAAGTAAGTGCTCACTAAAACAGGATATGCTTCAATGTTCATTTGGTTAAGTATAGTTACTAATAATAGACTTTTGTCTTTACAGTCACCAAATCTTTGGTCATAAACTTTGTTTGGAGACGAAGGTTTGTAGGCGCTAATTCCGTTTTCTAACCCTAAATATCTTACTTCATCTTGTACAAATCTTAAGGCGGCTTCTATTTTTTGACCTTTAGTATTGTTTTCTTTATCAATTTCCTTAATTTTTTTTAATAGACTAGTAGATAGGTTGTCTTTAACTTTAAAAAGCTGAACACCCCAATCAATTAAATTCTCCCAAGATTTGTAATTACCTATTTCTATAAAGTTAGCGTCTAGAAACCACGAAGGTGTGTTGTCTTCAAAATGTGTAGCGCTTATGTTTTCTTCTAATAAAGAATACGTGTATTTGTTATTATTAAAAGTTTCTTTAAATTTTAATTGGTTTTTAAATGACTTTACTTCAAGTTTGTTTTTAGAGTTAATTTTGATGTTTATTTTACCTATCGGATGGGAGTTATCTAAATTATAATATTCTGCAAAATAATTTTTATGAATAGGGTTGTAGCCCTTTCGTGTAAAACTATAAGCTATAATATCTCCAACTCTTACATCACTTATATGGGTTACTGCAGACAAACTACCGTCATATATATAATTTTCTGCATCTAACTCTTGTCTTATAGTTTGAAACTCTGAACTGTTGAGTTTACTGATAGTTTGGCCGTTTCTGATAATATCAATTTCATGAAAACTAAGGTTTTGATAACTTGGGTCAAAAGAAATATTAATACTCGATGCTTCTTGTATACCTACATTTTCCGTAATTTTTGTAACAACTTTAAAATAATTCTCTTCGCTATCTACTTGTGTTTGTTGATCGTATAAGAGTATTAAAGTTCCTTGTGTTACTTCATCAAAATTAATATTTGGCTCGCTTGCATATTTTTGCATGTCAACCCATTTAGGTGTTGGTGTTTTTTTAATCTGAGCAAAATTTAAAGAGATAAATAGGAAGGAGAAAACAACCGTAAAAAGGCTTTTTAACATGTTATAAAAGTTTTAACAAAAGTAATTTTTAATATATAAAAAATTCATATAAATAATTTATTTTTGCTGCATGGCAAAACAAGAAGATCAATTTAAAAAAGTATTATCGCACGCTAAAGAATATGGTTATGTATTTCAGTCTTCTGAAATTTATGACGGTTTAAGTGCGGTTTACGACTATGCTCAAAACGGAGTTGAGCTAAAGAAAAATATTAGAGATTATTGGTGGAAAGCAATGGTGCAAATGCACGAAAACATTGTGGGTATAGATGCTTCTATTTTAATGCATCCTACAACTTGGAAAGCTTCTGGGCATGTAGACGCTTTTAATGATCCATTAATTGATAACAAAGATTCTAAAAAACGTTATAGAGCCGATGTTTTAATTGAAGAATATTGCGCTAAAATTGAAGGAAAAATAAATAAAGAAGTTGCTAAAGCGGCAAAACGTTTTGGTGATGCTTTTAATAAAGAAGAATTTTTGGCTACCAACGGAAGAGTAGTTGGGTATCAAGAAAAAATAAATACCATTTTAGCAAGAATGGGTGCTTCTTTAGAAAAAGAAGATTTAGCCGATGTAAAGTTGTTAATTGAAGAATTAGAAATTGCAGATCCTTTAACAGGTTCTAGAAATTGGACAGATGTTAAACAGTTTAATTTAATGTTTGGTACTAAATTAGGTGCTTCTGCAGAAACTGCAATGGATTTATATTTACGTCCGGAAACGGCACAAGGAATTTTTGTAAATTTCTTAAACGTGCAAAAAACAGGAAGAATGAAAATTCCTTTTGGTATTGCGCAAACTGGTAAAGCGTTTAGAAATGAGATTGTTGCAAGACAGTTTATTTTTAGAATGCGTGAGTTTGAACAAATGGAAATGCAATTTTTTGTAAAACCAGGAACTCAAAAAGAATGGTATGATCAATGGAAAGAAACGCGTTTAAAATGGCATTTATCTTTAGGGATGGGCGCAGAGAACTACCGTTTTCATGATCATGATAAATTAGCACATTACGCAGATGCTGCTGCAGATATTGAATTTAACTTTCCTTTCGGATTTAAAGAATTAGAAGGAATTCATTCTCGTACAGATTTCGATTTAAAAGCACATGAAAAATTTTCTGGTAAGAAATTACAGTATTTCGATCATGAAGAAAATAAAAGTTACACACCTTATGTGGTGGAAACATCTATTGGTTTAGATAGAATGTTCTTAGCTGTTTTTTCTCACTCTCTAGTAGAAGAAGAGCTAGAAAACGGAACTACAAGAACGGTTTTAAAATTACCATCGGTTTTAGCACCGTTTAAAGCAGCTATTTTTCCTTTAGTTAAAAAGGATGGTTTGCCAGAAGTAGCGCGTGAAATTATGGATGAATTAAAATGGGATTTCAACGTTTTTTACGATGAAAAAGATGCTGTTGGTAAACGTTACAGACGTCAGGATGCTGCAGGAACACCATTTTGTATTACCGTAGATCATGATACTTTAAACGATAAATGTGTTACTATTAGACATAGAGATACGATGGAGCAGAAAAGAGTTGCTATTGCAGATTTAAAAGAAATTATAAAAGCAGAAGTAGCTGTAAAAACTTGGTTACAGAAAATGTAATTAAAGTTAAGGCATAAAAAAAAGCTGAATCTCAATTGAGATTCAGCTTTTTTTTTGATATATGATTTTGTTGTTAACTTTTTAAAAAAGTTATTCTTTTGATGAGATAGAAGCTTTGTAAAGTTCTCCACCAGCAATTCCGCTAACAAAAGAAGCTAAATCTTCTTTAGAAGTGGTGTTTGCATCAAACTGAATATTGGCAATACTATCTGTAAAAATTACTTTAGCATCTATAACACCTTCTTTTTTAGATAATTTAGATTGAATAGTTTTTGCACAACCAATTTCGCAGGTCATTCCAGAAATTGCTAAAGAAACACTTTGTTTGTTAACAGGAAGTACTTCTTTTTTTGCTTCACTTTTACAGCCAATTAAAACGAAACAAGCAAGTAGAAAAGAAAATAATATTTTTTTAATTTTCATAAAAATAGATTTAGAATATAAATATTTGAGTTAAAAAATAATTTGAATAACCCCTTAACGAATTGCATAAGGTTAAATTGTAAAATTATTATGCAAATTTATCAATAAAAGTACTGAAATTTAAACTTTTGTCGGATTTTTACATAATACTTTTTTAGTCAATGAATAATCAGCAACAAAAATGGTTTTACCTTATTATTTTATCAATAGTTTGGGGTAGTTCATTTATCTTAATGAAGAAAGCTCTTTTAGGGGTAACTCCTATTCAATTAGGAGCGTTAAGAATGATTTTTACGGCTATCTTTTTACTTTCTTTCGCTTTTCCATCCATAAAAAAAATAAAGAAAAGACATTGGAAATATATTACATACACAGCAGTTGTAGGTACATTTATACCCGGTTTTCTATTTGCTTTTGCAATTACCAGTATAGATAGTGCTATTGTGTCTATTCTAAATTCTTTTACACCTTTTAATACTTTAATTTTTGGAGCAATTGTTTTTGGTTTTGCTTTTAGAAAAGCTCAGTTGTATGGAATTTTGATTGGTTTAATAGGTACTCTAATTTTAATATTAGAAGGAGCAGATGTAAACCCAAATCAAAATTATTGGTATGCTTTCTTAATTATAATTGCTTCTGTTGGGTATGCTTTTAATGCCAATATGGTAAAAAAGTATTTGTATGACTTGGATGCATTGGCAATAACAACCGGTAATTTTTTATTATTGATTATTCCTGCAACCTTTGTTTTAAGTTTTACAGATTTTTTTAATACGTTTGATACAGATAATGAGGTTCTCATGCATTCATTGGGTTATTTAGCTATTTTATCTGTTGTTGGTACGGCTATTGCAAAAACAATTTATAATAAGTTAGTTCATATTTCTTCTCCAGTTTTTTCATCATCAGTAACTTATTTAATTCCTATTGTAGCTATTTTATGGGGAATGTTAGATGGTGAAAAGTTAAGTTTCATTCAGCTTATTGGAGGTGTAATTATACTTTTAGGTGTATACTTTGTAAATAAGACAAAGTAGTTTTTTATAAAGAAAAGGTATTCTCTTGATTTTGATAGAATTATTTATAAAAACTATATTGGTTAGTTCTAAAAAAGATGTATATTTGCACCCGCATTTTCATTAGGAAACTGCAAAAATAATTAGTAATAAACGCAAAACAAATAGTATGTACGCAATCGTAGAGATGGCAGGGCAGCAGTTTAAAGTTGCAAAAGACCAAAAAGTTTACGTTCACCGTTTACAAGGAGAAGTAGGATCAAAAGTTACTTTTGATAATGTACTTTTACTTGATGAAAAAGGTAATGTAACTATTGGCGCCCCAGCTATAGAAGGAGCTTCAGTAACAGCTCAAATTTTAAGTCACTTAAAAGGTGATAAAGTAATCGTTTTCAAGAAGAAAAGAAGAAAAGGTTACATTAAGAAAAACGGACACAGACAATTTTTAAGCGAGATTCTTATTGAATCTATTGCTGCTTCTGGTTCTAAAAAAGCTGCTCCTAAAAAAGAAGCTGCTCCAAAAGCAAAAGCTGCTCCAAAGAAATCTGCTAAAGCAGACGACTTAAAGAAAATTGAAGGTGCAGGACCTAAAGCTGCAGAAGCTTTAGTAAATGCAGGTTTAGATACTTTTGCAAAAGTAGCAAAAGCAGATCCAGCAAAATTGAGTGAAATCTTAACTGAAGCAAGTTCTAGATTATCTCATTTAGTAACAACTACTTGGCCTAAACAAGCTGGTTTAGCTGCAGAAGGTAAGTGGGATGAATTAAAAGAATTACAAGATAGATTAGACGGAGGTATTGAAAAATAATTCCTAAAAATTTAACTTTAACCTATAAAAACTCAATAAGATGGCACATAAAAAAGGTGTAGGTAGTTCGAAGAATGGTAGAGAATCAGAATCGAAACGACTAGGAGTAAAAATATTTGGAGGACAAGCTGCAATTGCAGGTAACATTATTGTTCGTCAAAGAGGAACAACTCACAATCCAGGAGAAAACGTTTACATGGGTAAAGATCATACTTTACATGCAAAGGTTGACGGTGTTGTAGAATTCCGTAAGAAAAAAGATAATAGATCATATGTATCTATTACTCCATTTGAAGCTTAAGAAATTTAGCTTTTAAAATTTAAAAACGCTCAAACATGTAAATGTTTGGGCGTTTTTTTGTTTTAGGAAAAATCCGTTTTGTATTTTTACATTTATGAAATTTTTATATGATCTTGTTGTTTTTAAAGCAATTTTTCTTTTACCAATTGTAGCTCTTTTTAATAAAAAAATAAAACTTTTTATTGATGGAAGAAAAGAAACGTTTTCTAAAATAGCTTCCTTAAAAAACGAAAATACAATTTGGTTTCATGCTGCTTCTTTAGGGGAGTTTGAGCAGGCAAGACCAATTATCGAAGAAATTAAAAAAGAGTACCCAACTTATAAAATTTTAGTCACTTTTTTTTCCCCTTCTGGGTATGAAATTAGAAAAGACTATAATTTAGCAGATGTTATTTGTTATTTGCCTTTAGATTCTAAATCGAATGCAAGAAAATTTGTAGAAATTGTAAACCCAAAGCTAGCAGTTTTTATTAAATATGAATTTTGGCCAAATCTTTTAGGTGAATTAAAATCAAAAGAAATTCCTACTATTTTAGTTTCTGGTATTTTAAGAGAGAAGCAACTTTTCTTTAAAAGTTATGGCGGTTTTATGAGAGATTCATTACAGGCCTTTCATTACTTTTTTGTGCAAGATGAAAATTCTAAAAAATTATTGAATTCAATTAATTTTAAGAACGTTACCATTGCAGGAGATACTCGTTTTGATCGAGTTTCTAAAATACTAGAACAAGATAATTCGTTAGATTTTATCAATCAATTTAAAAACAATAAATATACAGTTGTAGCAGGAAGTACTTGGCAAGAAGATGAAACGTTATTGGTAAATTACATTAATAATAAAGCATCTGAAGATGAAAAATTTATTATTGCGCCTCATAATATTAAGAATGATGCAATTTTAGAATTACAGAAATCGATAAACAAAAAAACTGTTTTATTTTCCGCAAAAGCGGATAAAAACCTAGCTGAATACCAGGTTTTTATTATTGATACGATTGGTATTTTAACCAAAATTTATGCTGCGGCAGATTTGGCGTATGTTGGTGGAGGTTTAAAAACAGGTTTACATAATATTTTAGAACCTGCAACTTTCGGAATTCCTGTTATTATTGGTGATAAGTTCGACAAATTTAAAGAAGCTGTAGATTTAGTGAAAATTGGAGGTTGTATTTCAATCAAAAATCAAGAAGAATTTACATCAAATTTTATCAGTTTAAAAAATGATGAAAACTTTAGGAAATTAACAGGAGTCATTAATAAAAGATATATTCAAGATCATCTTGGAGCTACAAAATTAATTATGAATTATTTAAAAGATAAAATTTAAAATGAATTTTATATTACAACCTTGGGCTTGGTATGTGGGAGGCCCACTTATAGCTATTTCGCTATTATTATATTTTTATTTTGGTAAAAACTTTGGCGCTTCAAAAAATTTTGAAACGCTTTGTACTTTGGCAGGTGCCGATAAGTTTTCCGATTATTTTAAGAAAGATTGGAAAGATAGAGATTTTGCATTGATGTTTGTAGTTGGGTTAATTATTGGAGGTTTTATTTCTGCAAAGTATTTAATTCCCAATCAAGATATAGATTTGAACCCGCAAACGGTTAAAGAATTAACAGATTTAGGGTTTGCCAATATTGGAAATCAATATTTTCCAGATGAAATTTTTGGAGCCGAATCCTTTTTATCCATTAAAGGTTTTTTAATTTTACTAGTTTCAGGAATTCTAGTAGGTTTTGGAACACGTTATGCTGGTGGTTGTACTTCTGGACATGCAATTACAGGTTTAAGTAGTTTGCAATTACCGTCTTTATTGGCTGTAATAGGCTTTTTTATTGGTGGTATTATTGCTACTTGGGTTATAATTCCAATTTTATTTTAGGTATGAAAAATATTAAATTTTTAGTATTAGGAATCTTTTTTGCTATTGTTCTTAGTAAATCACAGGCCATTTCTTGGTATCGTTTTTACGAAATGTTTAAGTTTCAATCTTTTCATATGTATGGAATTATTGGGGGTGCAGTTGTTATCTCTGCAATATTTATGCAATTGTTTAAAAAAGGAGTTATAAAAGATATTGATGGTAATAAAATTGTTCCAGAGAAAAAGAAAAAGGGGGTTATAAGTACTCTTTTAGGAGGAACATTTTTTGGTTTAGGTTGGGGAATTTCTGGGGCTTGTGCAGCACCAATTTTTGTAATTCTTGGGTTTAAATTATTACCGGCAATTATTTTATTAGTTGGTGCACTTTTAGGAACATTTATCTACGGAATTTTAAGTAAAAAATTACCTAATTAAATGAGCAAACTCGTAGACAATTTTGGACGTCAAATGGAATACGTAAGATTGGCAGTAACTGATCGTTGTAATTTGCGTTGCCAATATTGTATGCCCGCTCATGGAATAGACATTGTTCCTAGGCAAGAACTACTTACTTTTAAAGAAATGTATCGCTTAATTAGGGTGTTAACAGAATTGGGTGTTAATAAAGTCCGTTTAACTGGTGGAGAACCTTTTGTTCGTAAAGATTTTGTTGGTTTTTTAGAAATGTTGTCTTATAACGATTTGTTAGAAGCAATTAATATTACTACAAATGGAGCATTAATTTCTCATCATATTGATAAAATTGAAAAGCTAAAAAAAGTAAAGAACATCAATTTAAGTATTGATAGTTTAGATAGAGAAAAGTTTGCAAAAATTACAAGAAGAGATGTATATCCAGAGGTTTATAAAACCTTTGAGTTACTTGAAAAAAGTAGTTTGAATTTAAAACTGAATGTAGTAGTGCAATCTGGTTTTAATACGGATGAAATTGTAGATTTTGTAAGATTGACAAAAGACAAAAATGTTGCGGTTCGTTTTATTGAAGAAATGCCTTTTAATGGAAAAGGACAACGCGATATGAAAGAAAATTGGACTTTCAATAAGATTTTAAATGAAGTAAAAACGGAGTTTGATGTAAAGGAAATCCAATCAGAAAAATCATCAACTTCTAGAAATTATAAAGTAGACAACCACTTAGGAACTTTTGGGATTATTCCTGCATTTACCAGAACTATTTGTAATGATTGTAATAGAATAAGAATAACATCAACAGGAACATTTAAAAATTGTTTGTTTGATGATGGCGTTTTTAATTTAAGAGATTTTATAAGGAAAGGAGCTTCTAATGACGATTTAAAAGAACTGTTTTTAGGTTTGGTAAAACAGAAGCCTGAAAATGGTTTTATAGCAGAAGCGAATAGAAAGGATGGTGGTGCTTCAGAAAGTATGAGTACCATTGGAGGATAGCAAAAGTGTAATCGTGTAAGTGTTTAATTGTGTAAACTAGGTTTAACAATTACACGATTAAGCATAAGAAAAATACAGATTTAAAATAATGATTTCAGTAAAAGAAGCTTTACAAACCGTTTTAAATTCAATACAAAATTTTGATTTTGAAGAAATTCCGTTTATAAAATCTGTAGGTAGAATTTTAAAAGAAACTATTGTTGCAGACAGAGATTTTCCACCATTTAATAGAGTTTCTATGGATGGAATTGCAATTGATTTTTTACAATTTAAAAACGGACAACGAGATTTTAAAATAGAAGGGATTCAGGCTGCAGGAAGCATACAAATAGCACTTCAAAATTCTGAAAACTGTATTGAGGTAATGACTGGTGCCGTTTTGCCAAATAAAGCAAATACGGTTATTAGATATGAAGATGTAACGATAGAAGACGGAATTGCAACTATAAATATTGATACAATTAATGATGCCCAAAATGTTCATCCGAAAGGAAAAGATGGAAAAGTTGGAGATGTGTTGATTACAAAAAATACAATAATTTCTGCTGCAGAAATTGGTGTATTAGCAACGGTTGGTAAATCGACAGTAAAAGTTGCAAAACAACCCAAAGTAATGATTGTTTCTACAGGTGATGAATTGGTTGGTGTTGATGAGATTCCGCTCGAACATCAAATTAGAAGAAGCAACGTGTTTACATTAGTGTCTTTGTTAGAAAGATTGAATATTCCTTCAGAAACAGCTCATATTGCAGATGATAAACCTATTTTAAAGTCGAAAATAGAAAGTTACTTACAAGAATATGATGTATTGCTTTTTAGTGGAGCCGTCAGTAAAGGGAAATATGATTTTTTACCTGAAGTTTTTGATGAATTAGGCGTAGAAAAACTGTTTCATAAAGTTGCTCAAAGACCAGGAAAACCTTTCTTTTATGGTAAAACGGATAGCTGTAATGTCTTCGGGTTTCCTGGGAATCCAATTTCTACTTTTGTAAATTGTTTGGCGTATTTTTATCCTTGGTATTATAAATCTATAGGAATAAAGATGGAAGCTGAAACAGCAATATTAAATGCTGATGTTTCTTTTAAACCTAATTTAACGTACTTTTTACAAGTAAAATTAAGTTCGAAGTTTGGGCATTTAATTGCCACTCCAATTAATGGAAATGGTTCTGGAGACTTAGCAAGTTTGGTAAAAACAGATGCTTTTATTCAATTACCAAATGATAAAATAGAGTTTAAAAAAGGGGAAGTTTTTCCGGTTTTAAAGTATAGGTAATTATAGCTTTTTATACACTGTCGGTTCGAGGGGATTTTGAGGTACGAAAAATTTGAATCGAGAACCTTTTTAGAAGGTGGAGATTATAAATAATTAACAAAACTTCTCGATACAAAATTCTTGAAAAAAGAATTTCACTCGAAGTGACATTGTGTTTATCTGTTTGTAATTGAAATACTGTCAGTTCGAGTGATTTCAATTTTTTATCGGAATTGTATCGAGAACATTTTAATCTAAAACCATGAAAATCTATTATGTTTATATTTTGAAATGCTCGGATAACACCTATTATATAGGTTTTACTTCAAATCTAGAGAAACGTTTTTTTGAACATCAACAAGGAAAGCATATAGAAAGTTACACATACAAAAGACAACCTTTAGAATTAGTCTTTTGTTGCGAATTTACAGTTGCTGGATTTGCAATTGACACCGAAAAGCAAATAAAAAAATGGTCTAAGGCTAAAAAGGAGGCATTAATTAATGATGAGTATGAAAAACTTCCTAATTTAGCAAAGAAGAAATTTAAATAATAAAAAGCTTCTCGATACAATTCCGATTTTTCATCGGAATTGTATCGAGAACATATAGATAAATAATGAGTGATTTTACCCACATAAACAAAAAAGGAAATCCTAAAATGGTAAATGTTTCTGATAAGAAAATTACCAAAAGAACGGCAATTGCAAAAGCAACGATGTTTTTAGGAAAAGAAGTTATTGCTCATTTTACAAATGATGAGTTATTTACTAAAAAAGGACCTGTTTTTCAAACGGCAATTATTGCCGGAATTCAAGGTGTAAAAAAAACATCAGAATTAATACCAATGTGCCATCCGCTATTGATTAATGGGGTAGATATTGATATCAATATTATAGATTCAGAAAGAGTTGAAGTTCTTTGTGAAGTTACAATTACAGGTAAAACGGGTGTAGAAATGGAGGCTTTAACAGGTGCAAATATTACGTGTTTAACTATTTATGATATGTGTAAAAGTATTAGTCAGAAAATGGTAATTAAAGAAGTAAAGTTATTAGAAAAAACAGGTGGTAAGTCTGATATTAAAAGCGCTTCTTAATCTTCCCGAAGGGACGAAACACTCTTATGTTATTTTTGATATAAAAGTGAACTTGTAATTCCGAAATGAGACTTTTTAGTCGATTGAGGAATCTAATTTTTAAAGTATATATTGTAACGGTTAACTAATTCGGCACAGTTTTGTTGTTTCTTCTTAAGGGGAGACCGCATAAGATTACCAAATTTTGGAGTTCTAAATGATGAGATTTCTCAATCGCTTAAAAAAAAGCTCGTTTCTAAATGACAATTGTTTTAGAAACAATAAAAGAATAAAATGAAAAAACATAGCAAACATACCAATTTAGAAAGAAGAGATAATGATAATTTTGCGCCCAATGAAATTGCAATTTTGGGTACAAATTGCGGTAATATTTCTGATTTAGTTCATAAGGTTTCTCAAAATTTATCTGATTATAATTTAGCCTATTTTGATGCTTCTCACGCAAAAGATGTTGCAAAAAATAAGTTGTCTGAATATGTTTTTCATCACGAAGGAAATTTACAAATAACCACTTCTGGAAATATAAATAAGTTTCAGCAACGTTTAGATTTTGCACCATTCGATTATGTTTTTATCAACGGAAATCATTATCAAGGAGCAAAGCAAATCCTAGTTTTAGACGAAGCTAAAGAAGCTTCTGTATTAAAAAGATTAGAACAATTAGATCGTATTCAGTTTGTAATAAAACTAAATTCGGAATCTAAATATTTTGATTTTTTAGAGGACAAATATCCCCAGATAAAAAATATTACGTGTTACACTATTGATGAAGTTGATGCAATCTCAAATCATATTAAGAACCTAATTCAGGAAAAAATTGCGCCCGTTAAAGGATTGGTTCTCGTTGGTGGTAAAAGTACACGAATGGGGCAAGATAAATCTAAATTGGACTATTTTGGAAAGCCTCAGAAAGAAATAGTAAAAGAATTGTTAGAAAGTAACAATTTAGAAACGTTTTATTCCGTTAAACCTTTAAACGAGTCTCGAGGTGATACCGAAAAAGAAGGTGAAATCTCTGATAAGTTTATAAATTTAGGTCCGTTTGGCGGAATTTGTTCTGCTTTTCAAAAAGATCCAAATACAGCCTGGTTTGTATTGGCAACCGATGTTCCTTTTATAAATGCAACGCTTATTCAATTGCTTCTAAAACATAGAGACCCCAGTAAAGTTGCGACAGCAATTAAGGGGAAGGATAAAGATTTTCCAGAGCCTTTAATTACAATTTATGAGCCAAAAGCGTATTCTGTTTTATTACAATATTTAGCACAAGGTTATTCTTGTCCTAGAAAAGTGCTAATTAATTCGGATGTTGAAATTTTAGAAATTGATGATGATTTTATCAGAAACATAAATACTCCAGAAGAGTTTAAGGAAGCTAAAAAAGAGCTAAATTAGTTGTAAATTAGATTCTTTAAATTTTTTAGTTTACAGAACCTTAATTTTGAATTAAAAATGAAAACAAAAACTTTATTTTTCTGCACTCTTTTTGGAATTCTTTTTATGAGTTGTGAGCCTGAACTTTCTACGAAAGATTTTATGGTAGATAGTTGGGAAACTACCTATTTAAAAATAGAAATGTATACTGTTAATAAAACAGACTCTTTGCAGGTTTATGAAGATAAATTTGATGATAATCCGGAATTAGTAGCCCAATCTAAATATAATAAAGATGGTACTTTTTCGGCTTGGTTTAAAAATAAAAAAGGAGTGCAAGTTTCTAGAGCTGATGGAAAGTGGGATGTTATAGGAGATTCTTTAAAAGTAGCTTTTACTTATGGAGGTAGAGATATGAAAGTGAGTTATCATATAACAAAAACGAATGAAGGTTTTATAGGGAAAAGTAAGTATGATTGGGATGAAGATGGGGATTATGATGATTTGTTAACAATGAAAACCAAGAGAATAAAAATAGACTAGATTTGGCAATTTTAAAAAAGATATCTTTAAGAATACGTATTTTTTTATCAATGATTTTATTGGTGTTGTTGGCATCCGTATTAATTTTGGTAGTCACTATTTATCAATATGATGAACAGACAAAAGACTATAATATTCAACGTTTTGAACGTAAGGAAGCAACCACAAAAGAAACGATTGAATTAGAACTTAAAAATAAAACAACCTATCCTGTAAATACAGAAAATTTATCTAAAATATTTCAGGAGCGTATTTTTGAAATTTCGTCTATAAACAAATTGAATATTTCTTTTTACGATTTACAAGGTAATTTATTAAAATCATCCACTGCAAGTGCCTTTGAAAAAGTGGATTCAAATCCTATTCCGGTGAATGTTTTAAAGGAATTGGCAAATAATTCTAATCATAAAATATTAAAAACGAGTGAAGAAGATGGGACCGGTTTTCAATCGTCATTTTCTTTTATTCATGATCCAAAATTTAAAAGAATAGGAATATTAGAACTCCAGTTTACACAAGATAACTCAGAGATAGAACACGAATTAAGAGAATTTATGTTGAGATTAGGGGTGGTTTATATACTTATGTTCTTGATAGCTATTGCAATAGCTTATTTTTTATCAAGTTATATTACAAGGTCTATAAAAACCATTTCAGAAAAAATGCAGCAAACCCGTTTAAATAAACGGAATGAAAAAATTATTCTAGACAAGGCGAGTTCGGAAATAGAAATTTTGGTAGAGGCATACAATCACATGATTGATGAATTAGGAGAAAGTGCTGCTAAATTAGCAAAAAGTGAGCGAGAACAAGCTTGGAGAGAAATGGCAAAACAAGTAGCTCATGAAATAAAGAATCCGCTTACCCCAATGCGCTTAACGGTTCAGAGTTTTGAGCGAAGATTTGATCCTTTAGATGAAAAGGCAAAAGAGAAGTTAAAAGAATTTTCCCAAACCTTAATACAGCAAATAGATGTAATGAGTTCTATAGCTTCCGCTTTTTCTGATTTTGCAAAAATGCCAACTCAAAAGAAAGAACAAATAGAATTAATTAGTGTTGTAAAGTTTGCGCTAGATATTTTTACAGAGCGCTATATAAAATATTATCCACAAGAAGAAGAGTTATATGCTAATTTAGATAAAACTCAATTGATAAGAGTGGTAACTAATTTAGTTAAAAATGCTATTCAGGCTGTAGATAAGGAAGAAAATCCTTTAATTGAAGTCAAAATTTTCTCGGAAAATTTAAATATAATAATTACAGTTTCAGATAATGGAAAAGGAATATCTGACGATTTAAAAGATTTAATTTTTGAGCCTAAATTTACAACCAAATCAAGCGGAATGGGATTAGGTTTAGGTATGATAAGGAATATTATAGAGGCTTATGATGGATCTATCTCTTTTACATCTAAAGAAGGATTAGGAACTGTTTTTACTGTAGTCTTACCAAAAAGTTAATGTTAATCATCACCTAGAAATGAATAGATAGGTAACTAAATTTATAAGTAATGAAATTTGAAAATATTTTAGTTGAGAAAAAAGATAGTTTAGCTCAAATAACTATCAACAGACCAAAAAAATTAAATGCTCTAAATAAAGCTACAATTGTTGAATTAAATGAAGCTTTTGAAGATTTAGAAGATGACGAAAATATAAGAGCAATTATTTTAACGGGTAGTGGAGAAAAAGCCTTTGTTGCAGGTGCGGATATTTCTGAATTTGCAGATTTTTCTGTAGATGAAGGAGCTAGATTATCTAAACTAGGGCATCATACTTTATTTGATTATGTAGATAACTTATCTACTCCGGTAATTGCAGCTATTAATGGTTTTGCATTAGGAGGAGGTTTAGAGTTGGCAATGTCTTGTCATTTTAGAATAGCATCAGAGAATGCAAAAATGGGGCTTCCAGAAGTTTCTTTAGGTGTGATACCTGGTTATGGTGGTACGCAACGTTTGCCTCAATTAGTTGGTAAGGGTAAAGCAATGGAAATGATTATGACTGCTGGTATGATTTCTGCTGAAGATGCATATAGATGTGGGTTGGTAAATCATGTTACTGCACAAGAAGAATTAATACCGTTAGCAGAAAAAATTGCAAGTAAAATTACAAGAAATTCTTCTGTGGCAATTTCTGCAGCAATTAGAGCAATTAATGCTGGTTTTGAGGATGGAATAAATGGTTTTGATGTAGAAATAGATGAGTTTGGAGAATGTTTTGGTACTGATGATTTTGTTGAGGGTACTTCAGCTTTTTTGGATAAGAGAAAGCCAAATTTTTAAATTGGTTATAAATAAAAAAGCGAGTCTAAATTAGACTCGCTTTAAACATCAAAGTATGGCAGTAGTTTGATGAAGAAATTTATGATCATTTTATATTCTAAAGTTTTTTACGTAAGACCTGTTATCAGTAAAAATTACAACTTTATATGCACCTTTTTTAGTGTCAGATAACTTATATACTCTGTTTATAAGTTTATTACCTTCAACTTTTTCAGAAAGAATAACATGGTTGTCATAATATAAAGTTACTTTTAATGGTTCTTTGTTAAAAGCAATTTTAGAAATTAATACCAGATCTCCTTCCGTTCTAATTACTGGTTTAAAAATTGTTTTGTTTTCTTCTTTTAAAAAGGTAACAAAGCCCTCTTTTACCTCAATTTTCTTAACAATAATTTCAAAGTCTTTGTCTAGTTCTGTGGTGTAAATTCCATCTTCTAAATTTGTTAAATCGAATGTTTTAGAATAGGTTCCAGAACTTTGAATGACTTGTTTATATATTGTTAATCCATATTCATTTTTAATAGTTAAAGCATGGCCTTTTTTTACAGCTTTGTATTCAACTTTAACTCTTTTTACAGCTACTTCGTTAGTAGATTTTGTGTCGTTGTTTGCGTAACTAATTAATGTTCCAAACATTAATGTTACTACTAAAATTGTTTTCATTATTGTTCTCATCTTTTCTTTTTTAAAGGTTAGTAACA